>JACFMR010000019.1:5677-88465 GCA_019455245.1 Opitutaceae bacterium | reverse complement strand
CCCCCCCCCCCCCCCAACACCCCCCCCCCCCCCCCCCCCCCCCCCCCCCCCCCCCGCCCTCCCCCCCCCCCCCCCCCCCCCCCCCCCCCCCCCCCCCCGCGGCCGCGGCCGCGGTGGAGCGCGAGCGCCGGTTCTCCGCCGTGATGATCGACAGCATGCCGGGCATCCTTTATTTTTACGACATGGCGGGGCGGTTTTTGCGCTGGAACAAAAACTTCGAGACGGTCTCGGGATACACCGGCGCCGAAATCGCCGGCATGACGCCGTTGGATTTTTTCGCGGCGGAGGACCGGCCGCTGGTCGAGGCGCGCATCGCCGACGTGTTTGCCCACGGCGAGTCGGCGGTCGAGGCGCCCTTTCTCGCCAAGGACGGTTCCAAACGGCTCCATGCCTTCACCGGTCGCAAGGTCGAGTATGACGGCAAGCTCTGTCTCGTCGGCGTGGGCATCGACATCACTGACCGGCATCGGGCCGAGCAGGAGCTCAGGGATGCGCAGGTGCGCTTCGCCCAGGTGATCGAGCATCTGCATGCCGGGCTCGTCGTCCATGAGCGATCCGGCGACCTGCTGCTGTGGAACCCGACCTCGCTGCGACTGCTCGGCTTTGCCGATGTGGCGGAGGGCAGGCGCCGGCAAAATGAATTTGACCGCATCTTCGAGTTGCGGACGCCGGAGGGCACATTGCTGCCGGCGGAGGAGTGGCCGCTGGCCCGTGCGCGGCGCGGCGACAATTTCGAAAACTTGGAGCTGCAGGTGTGTCGTCGCGACATGGCATGGGAGCGTTTCATCAGCTATTCCGGCGCCCAGGTGCGCTATGGCGGCGACCGGGTGCTTTCGTTTGTAACCCTGCGGGACGTCACCGAACGTCGGCAGGCCGAGCGGGCGCTGCGCGAGGTCAACACCACGTTGGAACGTAAGGTGGAGGAGCGCACGCTGGAGCTCCAGGCCGCGCTGGAGCAGGCGAAATCGGCGGATCGTATCAAAACCGCATTTCTGGCGACCATGTCGCACGAGCTGCGCACGCCGCTCAATTCGATCATCGGTTTCACCGGCATCATTCTGCAGGAACTGGCCGGTCCGCTGAATCCGGAGCAGGCCAAGCAGCTCGGCATGGTGCGCGGCAGCGCGCGGCACCTGCTCGATCTCATCAACGACGTGCTCGACATTTCGAAAATTGAGTCCGGCCAGCTCAAGATTGGCCGCGAGCCCTTCCAACTCACGGAGTCCATTGAGCGCGCCATGGCGACCGTCCGGCCGCTGGCGGACAAAAAGGCGCTGGAACTCACCGTCAGTATTGCGCCCGATGTCGGCCCCATGCACGGCGACCGTCGCCGAGTTGAACAAATTCTGCTCAACCTGCTCAACAATGCCATCAAGTTCACCGAGCGCGGCCGCGTGACCCTGGCGGCGCGTTTGCACGGCGACGGCGGGCGCGTGGAGATCGTGGTCACCGACACGGGCATCGGCATCCGGGCGGAAGACATGCCGGTGCTGTTCCAGCCTTTCAGCCAGATCGACAGCGGTCTGGCCCGTATGCATGAAGGCACGGGACTCGGGCTCGCTATTTGCCGCCGGCTTGTCACCCTGATGGGCGGCACGATCGATGTCGCCAGCCGGCCGGGGGAGGGCAGCACCTTCACCGTCATCCTTCCCGTGCTGACCCCACAGCCCCACCAAATTTCCCCATGAGCCGCACCGTATTGCTGGTCGAGGACAATGAACAGAACCGCTATCTTGCCACTTTTCTGCTGGAGCGCCACGGCTACCGGGTGGTCTCCGCCACCGACGGCCCGAGTGGCATCGCCCTGGCGCGCACGCTGAAACCGGACCTTATCCTGCTCGACATCCAGCTGCCGGGCATGGACGGGCATGCGGTGGCACAGGCGCTGCGGCAGGAGGAGGCGTTTTGCACCACGCCGATCATCGCGGTCACCTCGTACGCCATGGTGGGTGACCACGAAAAATGTCTCGTCGCCGGTTGCAACGGCTACATCGAGAAACCGATCAATCCCGAGTCGTTTGTGCGGGAAATCGAAATCCATCTCCCATCCCCGTCATGAGCACGTCGCCCGCGCGTATCCTGATCGTCGACGACAAGGAGGAAAACCTCTGCTATCTGCAGGCCTTGTTCGCCGGTCATGGTTATGCGCCCGACACGGCCCGGCACGGCGCGGAGGCCCTGTTCAAGGCCCGGCAGAATCCGCCGGCTCTGATTGTATCCGATCTGCTGATGCCGGTGATGGACGGCTACACCTTGCTGCGGCATTGGAAATCGGACGGCGTGCTCCGGTCCATCCCGTTCATCGTTTACACGGCCACTTACACGGAGGCGGAGGATGAACGGCTGGCCCTCAGTCTGGGGGCCGACGCCTTTATCCTCAAGCCGGCCGAGCCCGAGGATTTTCTCGCCCGGATGCGTGAGCTCCTGGCGGGCGGCCCCCGCGGGGAATCCCGGCCGCCGGCCTTGCAGGCGCCGGCGGACGAACAGGCGATGCTGAAGGTTTACAGCGAAACGTTGATCCGGAAGCTCGAGGAGAAAACCCTCCAGTTGGAGCAGACCAATCGCAACCTGGAGCAGGATATCGCCGAGCGCCGCCGGGCGGAGGAAAGATTGCGGGAAAGCGAGGAGCGGTTTCGTGCCACCTTTGAACAGGCCGCCGTGGGCTTGGCGCATGTCGGGCTCGACGGCCGGCTGTTGCGGGTAAACGCAAAACTGTGCGCGATCACCGGTTATCCGCTGGAGGAATTGCTCGAGCGTCACGTCGCCGACCTGATCGCGCCCGAGGACCGCGCCGCGCTCGAGGAGGGCGGCCGCGCCCTGCTGGCCGGCACGCGCACGGTGGATGCCTCGGAAAAGCGCTGTGTGCATCGCAACGACGGGCTGTTCTGGGGCAGCATCGTCACCACGCTGCTGCGCGACGAGGCCGGGGCGCCCAAGTATTTCATTTCGGTGATCGCCGACATCACGGAGCGGCGCATGCACCAGGAACAGTTTCTGCGTTCGCAGCGCATGGAGAGCATCGGCACGCTGGCCGGCGGCATCGCGCACGATCTCAACAACCTGCTCGCCCCGATCATCATGGGCCTGGGCCTGCTGCGCCTGCATCAGCCGGATGAGAAAACCCGTGGGGTCATCGACACCATCGAGCAAAGCGCGCGCCGTGGCACCGAGCTGGTCAAGCAGGTGCTGACTTTTGCGCGCGGGGTGGAAAGTCCGCATGCCCCGGTGCCGGTGGCTGACCTGCTGCGCGAACTGGATGTGATTTTTTGCAATTCGCTGCCCGGCACCATCACCTATGAAACCGGCATTGCGCCGGATGTGCGCCCGCTGCTGGGCGACTCCACGCAACTCAACCAGGTGTTGCTCAACCTTTGCGTCAACGCCCGCGATGCCATGCCGCAGGGCGGACGATTGACCTTGTCGGCCCGTAATGTGGAGGTGGATGAGCAGGCCGCCGCCATGCGGGGTGGCCTCGATCCCGGGCACTATGTCATGCTGGAGGTCAAGGACACGGGCACGGGCATGAGCCGCGAGGTGCTGGATCGCATCTTCGATCCTTTCTTTTCCACGAAACTGCCGGGCAAGGGCACCGGTCTGGGGTTGCCGACGGCCCGGGGCATCGTGCGCAACCACGGCGGCAGCATCGGCGTCGAAAGTCAGCCGGGCAAGGGCAGCGTGTTTCAGGTGCTCATCCCGGCGCATGTTGCGGCGGCCGAAGCCACGGCCAAGCCGTCCGCGCGTCCGGGGCCGCCCCGCGGATCCGGTGAGGTCATCCTCGTGGCGGACGACGATGCCACCGTGCTGGACATCACCCGCCAGACCTTGGAAACCTTCGGGTACCGGGTGGTCACCGCCGAGGACGGGGCGCAGGCGATGGCGCAATACGCGATGAACCCGGCGGGCATCGCCCTGGTGCTGACCGACATGACCATGCCGGTGATGGACGGCGCGGCGCTGATCATCGCTTTGCGCCGGCTCAACCCCGATGTCCGTATCATCGGCACAACCGGCTTTGGCGCGGATGCCGACAACATCCGTCGCCGGGAATTGAACATCCCGCATTTTCTGACCAAACCGTATCCGGCCGCGGTGCTGCTCGACACCGTCCACACCGCATTGCACTCGCCAGCGCGGACGGCTTCGGCCTGATTTGCCGGCATGAAACCCGTGCGGATCAACGCCCACCACTATCAGCAATTCGACGCCGATTATGCGCGCGATGTGCCGGCCGAAGGGTACGGCGGCTGGCGCCGCTCCGAGATCGAGCTTGCCCCCGACCACACCGCGTTGGTGGTCATGCACGCTTGGGAAGCCGGGACGATGGAGCAATGGCCGGGCTGGCGGCGTTGCGTGGAGTATCATCCCCGGGCGTTGAAAATATTGGCGGAGGTTTTCCCTCCGCTGCTGACCGCGGTGCGCGCCTCGCCGTTGCCGGTGTTTCACGTGGTGGGCGGGCGCGATTATTATTCGCATCTGCCGGGTTATCGCCGGGCCGTGGATTTGGCCGGTCCTTCGCCCCGTTACGAGCCGGTGGCCAAGGATCCGGTGCTGGAGCGGCTTGAGGAGTTTCGCGGACAAAACGTTTTTGTCGGTGCGCACAACCGGCCGGATGTGGATGCCGGTTGGCAGAAATTGGATTTTGCGCCCCAAGCCCGGCCGGTGGGCGATGAGGCCATCGCGGAGGATGGACACCAATTGGCGGCGCTCTGCCGCGCGCACGGCATCAACCATCTCGTCTATGTGGGCTTTGCCATCAACTGGTGCCTGTTGATGTCACCGGGCGGCATGGTGGACATGACCCGTTATGGTGTCATGTGCTCGACCATCCGCGAGGCGGTGACGGCGGTGGAAAACAAGGAAACCGCGCGCGAGGAACGCGAAAAACAGCAGGCGCTCTGGCGCACCGCCATCAATTCCGGCTTTGTCTTCGAACTCGATGATTTCCTGACGATGTTGCGCACCCTGCGCGCGGAATGAACCGCGCAGGCAATGAACCGCGCAGGCCGGCATCAACGCGCACTATTCGGGGTCGTGACACCGGCCTCCGTGCCGCGGTTCTGGCGCTTTGATCGCTGGGTTTTGCTCAAAGAGACTTCTGCACCTCGTAGCGCAGTTCGGCAAAAGGTCCGTATTGCTGAACAGAGACCAGCTGCAATGGCGGGGAGTCGATCGTCCGGGGCAGGAGTGGCTTGCCCGCGCCAATCGTAACCGGCGTGATCTGGACAATCAGGTCATCGAGCAGTCCGAGATCCCAGAACTGCCCGACCAGGTCACCTCCGCCAACAATCCAGATGTTCTTGCCGGCCGCGCGCTGGAGCATCGCTGCATGCACCGGCCGTACGTCGCCCTCCACGAACCGGATGTTGGCGCCTTGGATGCGTGGGAGTGTTCGGTGCGTGAATACCCAGGTGGGCTGAGCGTAGGGCCACGGCTGCCGCTCCGGGGAATGGGGACGCACGTGGTTCCTGATGAGCCATTCGTAGGTTGAAGCGCCCATGGCCATTGCGCCCACCTGAGCGATGAACCCGGCGTAAGACGAAGTGACGTCACCAAACTGAAGGAGCCAGTCGATGCGGTCGTCGTTTGTTGATAAGAACCCGTCAAGCGTTGAGGCGCCGTAGAACTGAGTGCGGGAGATGTGCATTCGCCATTCCAACACAGCCCGGTGACATCAGTATGTCAGGAGGATTTCCAAGGGGCTTCGCCCGCCCAACGTTTCTACCACGCTACCAGTGCGTAGTCCCGAACTTATAACCCAAGCCCCCGGACAATCTGCTACTTGTGTCCCCGGGGCATACCGGTGGTGTGGGGGCCAGGGGCTATTTACCCCCGGTTACCCGATTCGGCCGCTATTTCTCCTCGAAGTAGTAGGTCGCGCCAACCCTTGCAACCGCCGCTTCGACGGCAGAACTCTCATCACGGCGTCCGACATACACCACATGCAGATTCGGGCATGTCTGCCCCGCCAGACCCCTCAACGCGTCCTTCATCACCTTTGCGGTAAACGAGCCGTCAGGGCCATCGAAGATGATAACCACCGGCTTTCCCTCCGACCGCGCCAGAACATTCGTCGCTCCGCTCTTCGCACTTTGCGACGAATCGCCGCCTCCGAAGGTCAGCATGAACGCATTCCCGCTGCCGGTGAAAATCGGCAGCGGCGTTCCAGCCGTTCGTTTAACCGTGATAACAAATCGTTCGGCGTCTCTTGGCAGCTGAGCGCCAACCTTAAATTCTGGCATCAACGGCGGCGGAGAGTGATGAGTCTGGTAGTAGCTGGCGGTTCGGCAGCCAGCTAGAGCCACCACCAATAGCATGACAGGGAGAATTTTCATATTATGCCGAGATCATTTGAAGTCAGCCGCGATGGGCAGCGGAGCTGCCCGTCGTTGGCTGTGGTTGCTTGCTTGGCTCTCAGGACTCATCGTCACCAGCCAAAGATCAAATCCTTGGCGAAGGCCACGAAACCCTTCCAGCCTCCTTTTCTTCTTCCGATGGCGAGAGCGCTGGCGGCGGCCGGAACCACGAAGAAAAGCACAGCGACGACGGGTGCCACGAAAACCAAGCCAATGATCCCAGCGACAACAATGGCCACCGAGAAGAGAACTACGATGCGGGACGTGGCTGGCTTCTTCATCTTTTATCCGCTGATCAACTCAGATCAGCCAGGCCCGCTGAGCGGGCAAGCCGTCTCTTTTGAATGACTGGTCATGTGGAGCGGAGACATCATCGGCGATTCAGGTGAGATCAAGGGCGTAGCTGCTGTGGCTGCTGGATCGCCTCGCGGTTAGGCTGGTGACGATTTCTCGGCCAGGGCGGGGCCCGGTTTGTAGGGCAGGGCGGCGATGGAGGTGACGTCGAGGTGGGCGGGCGTGCCGGTCCAGAGCGCGATCTCGTCGTCGGTTTTGATGAACACCGGGCGGTCGGGCAGGGCGTAATCCTTGGGGGCGTGCCAGCCGCCTTCGACCCAGTCGGGCAGGTCCACGCCGAAACGCACGCGGTCCTTGCGGCCGACGAGGTTGAACACGCCCTGCCAGAGGTAATCGCCGATGGCCCAGTGCGGGCCCTGCTCGATCCAGAGGCATTGGTCGCCGAGCAGCACGCTGGTGCGCTGGTCGGCGGGCGCAAAAAACCGGTCCCAGAATCCGGCGTCGATGCCGTGGCGGTGCACGAGGTGACGGAAGTCGTGGCTCTGCCAGCCGGTGCTGGGCGCGATGTCGCATTCGCTCTGCCAGCCGGTGCCGGAGACGAGGAAGCCGCGCGGGTGCTGGTAATGCGCGTAGGTGCGGTCGCAGGCGGCGAGAAACGCCTCGAGTTCGGCGTCGGGCCGCAGCCGCACGTAGCGCTGGATGCCTTCGAGTGAGTCGCCCATGCCGGCGATGAGCATCGGTCCGCGGTTGAGCCGCCAAGTGCCGTTGACGTGATACCACATGCGGTGACAACGCGTTTGGCCGCGGTCGTCGATCCAGTGCGAGCGGGCGACGTGGCGGCAGAGCCGTCCGGCTTCCTCAACATAGCGCTCCTCGCCGTAAAGTTCCGCCGCGCGCAGCAGCGGGCAGATCATCAGGCCGTAGTATTCGGAAGGTTCGAGGATGTCCTGCACGCCGAGGATGCGCAGCGTGCCGGCGCTGTCATCGTCGGGCATGCCGCGCACGTGAAAATGCCGGATCATGTAGTCGATGTCCTCGCGCGTGCTGTCGTACCACGTGCGGTCGTCGAAGGCCGAGATGAAGAGCAGCTTGGCCCAGATGCGCGCGTAGTCCTGGTTGGCCACGGAGCTTTCGGCGGGGCGGCCGTCGCGCCCGTAGTGCCAACAGCCTTCGTTCAGGTTGTGCAGGATGGCGGTGCGGATCTGGTCGAGCAGGCGCGTCGGCAACCAGTCGCGGCTGCGCAGTGCGGTGAGCCCGAGGGAGAGGTTGGGCACGGCGTTGTGGATGAGCCCCTTTTGGCAGATCTCGCCGGCGTTGAAGCCGATGTGCCGGTATTGGCCGTCGGGGGCGAAGCTGGTGCTCTGGAAATCAACGAGACGCTCCAGCAGCGCCTGGGCGCGCGCATCGGGACGCAGCGCGACGGCCTCGGCGAGCCCGGCAAGAAAGGGCGAGGCCCAGGTGGTGTGACCGGCGGTCATGTCGAGCCAGCGGTAGGGATTGCCGCCCCAGACCGGGTGATTGTGGAAGCCGTGGATGGCGCCATCGGGCTGCACCCAGGAGTGCAGCCAATGACCAAGCGCGGCGATGTTGGGAGTGGATGGAGTGGACATGGATGAGAAGGGGAGGGGGCTATTGGAAATTACCCATGGAAGTGACGCTGCCCTGGTAGGGCGGGACCGCCGGGCCCGCCGAAATGCACGCGCGGCGCGCCCAGCGGTCGCGCCCTACCTTCACGCTTCGGATCGTCTCTTCTTTTGTAATCATCAATAAGCCACGGATTGCACGGATAACCACGGATGGGGATGGGCAGGGGCGAACTCCAGCGAGTGGTGAAATGTCGGCCCAATCGCGCCCGCCGCTACTTGGTGAAATCCGTGTGCATCTGTGTAATCCGTGGTCAATGATTTGAAGGTCTGGATGAAGCTTTCCCGCGGAACCAGTTCTCGGCGAGCGCGACGGCGAGGAACATGATGGCGATGCTGGCGAGCAGACGGGGCAGGTCGGCCGCTTCGCCGAAAAAGAGCAGCGAAACCGCGATGCCGACGGGAATCTTGGCGTTGTTCATCACGGCAAGCGTGCCGGTGTTGACACGGGTGGCGCCGAGGTTCCACCAGAAGAACCCGAGCCCCGACGCCACCGCGCCGAGGTAAACCATCACGCCGATCTGAGTGAGGCTGGGGCGGAATGCGGACCAATCGGTCATAAACACCGAGGCCAGCAGCGTGGCGCCGAGCGCGCCGGCGTAGAGCAGCGCGAACATTTCCGCCTCACCCGCGTCGGGTACGCGGCGGCGTTCCTGTCGCCAGGCCAGCTGACCCGCGGCAAAGCACAGGTTGGAAAACTGCATCAACAGAAAACCGATCGCCACATTGCTGCCCGGCGCATCGCGCCAGAGAATGATCCCGGCGCCGATGAGGGCGAGGACGGCCGCGGCCAGATGTCGCCATTGCCAGGTGTGCTCGAGGGCCGAACCCAGCAACGCCACATAGACCGGCGTGAAGATGGTGCAGAGCACGACTTCGTAGGCCTGCAGATGCGCGAAGGCGTGCAGGTAGAGCACATACATCAGCCCGAACTGCACCGCGCCGATCGCCGCCAAGCGCCAGGCGTGGCGGCGCGGAATTTTTTTCAGCCGCAGAAACGGCAGAAACACCACCAACGCGCAGAGCAGCCGCAAAGCCGCCACCGCCGTGGCGTCGAGTCCGGTCAGCTGACCCTTGATCAGGCCGTAGGAAAACGCCCAGACCAATGAAGTGAGCAGAAGATAAAACATGGGTGGTGGTTTCAGGAGGGCCCGCCGTCGCCCTGCGGGCTATGGCGCGGCGGGTTTAGCCAAAGGCTAAACCCGGAAAATCGCGCCGAGTTTCTTGCCGAGCAGCAGGCTCATGCCGGCGATGGTGACGCCGAGAAAGACCATCGACCAAACGCCGAGCGCGCTGGCGATGTACTGGCCGTCGCCCAGCAGTTGGAAGAGTTCCATGATGGCCTTGGTGATCGGGTAGAAGACCTGTTTCTGCGCGAGAATCAGCGAGTCCGAGACTTCGAGCATCGCGAAGGCGAAGGCCAGCAGGCCGCCCGCGATCAGGTTGGCGGTGATCAACGGCAGGGTGATCTTGATCGTGGCCTTGAGCGGCGGACAACCGAGGTTTTGCGCGGCTTCCTCCAGTGTCTCACTCGTTTGCTGGAAACCCGCCGCGGCCGAACGCACCACGTAGGGCAGGCGGCGCACGGAGTAGGCGATGATCAGCAGCACCGTGGGATCGTTGATGGGGTTGATGAAATCGAAGAACTTGCCCTCCTGCGACATCGCGAGGTAGCCGAACGCCAGCACCAGCCCGGGCACCGCGAGCGGCAGCATGGCGAGAAAATCGAGCACCTGACGGCCGGCGAGCTTGGTGCGCACCACCACGTAGGCGATGGCGATGCCGAGGATGATGTCGATGATCGTGGAGATGCTGGCGAACTTCAGGCTGTTGGCGATCGCCGGCACCGTGAGGTCGTGACCGAGCGCCAGTTCGAAATTGGCCAATGTGTACCCCTGCGGCAGCACCGTGCCATACCAGTCGCGCGAGAACGCCACCAGCACCACGCCGAGATGCGGCAAAATGGCGATGAAGATCACGCCGCCAAACATCGCCGTGCACAGCAGCGATTGCCAGAGCGGCAGCCGGCGCGGTCCGCCGGTGCTCGTGGCCTTGGCCATCATCGCGTAATTGCTCCGGCCAAAGAGGCCCTTGCCCAGCGCGTAGAGCAGCACCGAACTGGCCAGCATCACCGCCACCAGCGCGTAGGGGAACGGGTTGCCGCCGATGTCCTTCAAGCCGTAGAAAATCTGCACCGAGGTCACGCGCGCGTAATCGAACACCAGCGGCGTGCCCAGCTCGGTGAACGACCAGATGAACACGATCGTGCCGCCGGCAAACAGCCCCGGCTTGATCAGCGGCAGCGTGATCTTGAAGAACCGGCGAAAGCCGGTGCAGCCGAGGTTTTGCGCGGCCTCCTCCATCGCGGGATCGACGTTGGCCAGCGCGGCGACGGCGTTGAGATAAATGATCGGGTAGAGCGCGAGCGCCTGGATCACCACCACGCCCCAGAACTGGTTCGCCGCCAGCCAGTCGAAGGTCCAGCCCGGCGGACGCAGACCGAGTTCGATCACCAGGCTGTTGAGCGCGCCGTATTGGCCGAGGATTTGCTTGATGCCGATGGCGCCGACAAACGGCGGCAGGATCATCGGCACGAGAATCAACGAGCCCAGCAGACCCTTGCCGGGGAAAATGAAGCGGTCCGAAATGAACGCCAGCGGCAGGGCGATGAGCAGCGTCAGCGAAGTGGTGGCGCACGCCAGCAGCAGGGAGTTTTTCAGCCCGCCGAGGTAAAGCGGATCGCCCAGCAGCGCGGTGAGGTAGGCGAGGGTGAAGTGGCCGTCGGCGTCGATGAATCCGCCCTTCAGGATTTGGATGATCGGCCAGATGAAAAATGCCGCGAAAAAAGTCGCCGTGAGAGCGAAGACGATGCGCGCAAAGGTTTTCGACACGGCCGGGAGTTTGCGCAGCGCCCGCGAGCTCGGGCAAGGCGTAATCCATACGGCCCAATGCTTTTTGCTGGTCGGGCGACGCGCTGTGCGAGGTGGACCGGCACGTCCCGGTGCCGGTCACGCGTTTGCGATGCGCCGGGGTACCGATTTTGAAAACAAAACACTTGTATTTTGAGTAATCAAAAACAAGGTGACGGTCAGTCGTAACGTATATGGCGAGCAGCACCGTGGAGAACTATTTGAAGGCGACCCTCCTGCATGAGCAGAAGGCCGATGGCATTGTGCCGATGGGAGCCTTGGTCGAAGCGCTCGGCGTCGTGCCCGGCACGGTGACGTCCATGGTCAAGGCCATGGCGGCGCAAGGCCTGTTGGAGCACGAGGCGCGGCAGGGGGTGCGACTCACGCCGATCGGGCGCGCGCTGGCGGTCGGGGTCCTGCGCAAGCACCGCTTGGTCGAAACCTTTCTGGTGCGCACGCTCAAGATGGACTGGTCTGAGGTGCACGACGAGGCCGAGGCCTTGGAACATGCCGTTTCGGATCGCGTGTTGGAGCGCATCAGCGAATTGCTCGGCCACCCGACGACTGATCCGCACGGCGACCCGATTCCGGATGCCGAGGGCAATTTTGCCGCCACCAAGACGCAGGATTCGCTCGATCTTTGCGCGCTTGACCAACCGCTGCGCGTGACCCGCATTCTCGATCAGACTCAGGAATTTCTCGCCTACGTGCAGGAGACCGGACTCAAGCCCGGGGCAAAAATCCGGGTGCTGCGCCGCGAACCCGCCAGCGGCGTGCTGCATTGCGAACTCGCCGGCGGCACCGAGGTGGCGCTCGGGTTGCACATCGCCGGCAAAATCATCGTGGGAGCCGCCTGAACATGACCCTGACCCTGCTCATCCTTGCTTTGGTTGTCATCGCCGCGCTGTTGTTTTGGCCCGGCTCGGGCGTGGTTTCCCGCTGGCGCGAAGCCCGGCAACGTCTCGGTCGCCGCCGGCGCGAGGACGCGCTCAAGCACATCCTGAAATGCGAGGTCAACGGCCAGGAGCCCACGCTCAACAGTGTGGCCGGTGCGCTGCACATGCGCATTGGCGACACCGCCGAATTGCTGGCGGAAATGGACCGGCAGCAGTTTGTCTCGCATGCCGGCGGCAAACTCAGCCTGCTGGCCGCCGGCCGCGAACTCGCGCTGCACATCGTGCGCGCCCACCGGCTCTGGGAAAGTCATCTGGCCGAGCAAACCGGCGTGGCCGAGGCCAACTGGCACCGGCTGGCCGAGCGCAAGGAGCACCAGCTCACGCCCGAGCAGGTCGATGCGCTCGCGGCGCGGCTGGGCCATCCCACGCATGATCCGCATGGCGATGTGATTCCCGCCGGTGGCGCCGCGCTCGATGCTGACCGCGGCCAGCCGCTCAACGCCGCGCCGGTCAACGTCGCCCTGCGCATTGTGCACATCGAGGATGAGCCCGAGTCGGTTTATGCCCGGCTGCTCGCACTGGGCTTGCGCCCCGGCATGCGGGGCTGCCTGTTGGCCAGGTCCGCCGAAGGGCTGCGACTCTGGGCCGACGGCCGGGAGATCGAACTCACGGCCATGGAAGCCAGCAACATCGCCTTTGTGGCGCTGCGCGGCATCTCGCCGGAGGATCTTTTTGAGGAGGAATTCCTGTCGGATCTGCGGCCCGGGGAGCGCACCAAGGTGCTGCACCTCAGCGCGGCCGCCCGCGGCGCCGAGCGCCGGCGTTTGCTCGATCTGGGTTTTGTACCCGGCACCGCGGTCGAGGTCGACATGATCAGCCCGACCGGCGACCCCGTGGCCTATCGCCTCCGCGGAACCGTGATCGCCCTGCGTCGCGAGCAGGCGCGCATGATCCGCATCGGTCATCGCGAAACCGTCAACCCCGCCATCTCCGCATGAAGTCCGCCGACCCCATGCCCGCCCCGCCCAAGGAAGCCTGCGCCACCTGCAGTATCTACCGCGCGGCCAACCTGAAGAAACTCGGCGTCAACCTCGACGCGTGGGACTACATGGTCGCACTCGCCGGCAATCCCAACACCGGCAAGAGCACCGTGTTCAACGCCCTCACCGGCCTGCGCCAGCACACCGGCAATTGGCCGGGCAAGACCGTGACGCGCGCCGAGGGCGGCTTTGCGTATGAAGAACAACGTTACAAGATCGTGGATTTGCCCGGCACGTATTCGCTCCTCTCGACCAGCCTCGACGAAGAGATCGCGCGCGACTTCATTCTGTTCGGCCAGCCCGATGTGACCGTGGTCGTGGCCGACGCCACGCGGCTTGAACGCAACCTCAACCTCGTGCTGCAGGTGTTGGAAATCACCGACCGTGTGGTGTTGTGCGTCAACCTGATGGACGAGGCGCGCCGTCATGGGGTGCAGGTTGATGACCGCCAGTTGGCGCGCGATCTCGGCGTGCCGGTGGTGACAACCGCCGCACGTTCGGGCGAGGGTCTGCCCGAGCTGTTGCGCGCCATCGCCGAAGTGGCCACCGGGCGCGTGGTCTGCCGGCCGCATCGGCTCGAGGATGAACCGCCGGCGCTCAAATCCGCGCTCAACGAACTCGTTGCGCAGATCCATGCCCTTTACCCGGGCCTGCCCAATGCGCGCTGGGTGGCGCTGCGCCTGCTGGGCGGCGACGAAAGCATGGCCGAGGCCCTGCGCAAGGGCACGCTGGGCAATCTCGCGATTCCTGCCCGCACCGATTTCGACCGCGCCAACCCCACGGTGTCCACGGCTTCCTGAACCTGACCATGGCTGCCACCGCTTCATCCCCCGCGCCCGATCCCGCCGCCATTCTCGCCGCCGCGCAGCGGCTGCGCGCCGAGATCAGCGGCGATGTGCACGAACACATCGTCGAGGCGATCTATGCCGACGCCGCCCGCATCGCGGACCGCGCCGCGAGCCGGCCGGAACGCAGCGCGCGGCCCACGCTGGACCGGCTGCTCGACCGTGTGCTCACCAGCCGCATCTGGGGTTTCCCGATCATGCTGCTGCTTTTCGCGCTCATGTTCTGGCTCACCATCATCGGTTCCAACGCGCCTTCGGGGTGGTTGGCCTCGTTGCTGGTCGACACGGGTTGGCCGATTCTGCGTGAAGGCGCGGCCGCGATCGGCCTGCCGTGGTGGCTGACGGGCCTGTTGGTGGACGGGATGTATCTTTCGCTGGCGTGGGTCGTCAGCGTGATGCTGCCGCCCATGGCGATCTTTTTCCCGTTGTTCACCTTGCTCGAGGACTTCGGCTACCTGCCGCGCGTGGCCTTCAATCTCGACCGCGTGTTCAAAACCGTCGGGGCGCACGGCAAGCAGTCGATGACCACGATGATGGGTTTCGGCTGCAACGCCGCGGGGGTGGTTTCCACGCGCATCATCGACAGCCCGCGCGAACGGCTCATCGCGATTCTCACCAACAATTTTTCCCTCTGCAACGGTCGCTGGCCGACGCAGATTCTCATCGGCACGATTTTCATCGGCAGCCTGGCGCCGGCGCACTGGGCGGGTCTGGTTTCGGCCGCGGCGGTGACCGGCGTGGCCCTGCTCGGCATCGGATTCACGCTGCTCGTGGCATGGCTGCTGTCGCGCACTGTGCTCAAGGGCGAGGTCTCGGCTTTCAGCCTCGAACTGCCGCCTTACCGGCCGCCGCAATTGCTGCAGACGCTCTACACCTCGCTCATCGACCGCACGATCTTCGTGCTGTGGCGCGCGCTGGTTTTCGCCGTGCCCGCCGGCGCGGTCATCTGGCTGATCGCCAATGTGCCCTTGGGCGATGCCAGTCTCGCGCACTGGTTGATCCACCGGCTCGATCCGTTTGCCGTGCTCTTGGGCCTCAACGGCGTGATCTTGCTCGCCTATGTCGTCGCCATCCCCGCAAACGAGATCGTGCTGCCGACCGTGCTGATGCTCACGGTGCTGGCCGGCGGCATGGCCGGGGTGGGCGAGGGCGCCGGCGTGATGTTTGAACTCGACTCGCTGGAGTCCACCAAGGCGGTGCTGGTCGGCGGCGGTTGGACGCTGCTCACGGCGGTGAACCTCATGCTTTTC
Source organism: Opitutaceae bacterium (assembly GCA_019455245.1). GTDB lineage: Bacteria > Verrucomicrobiota > Verrucomicrobiia > Opitutales > Opitutaceae > Cephaloticoccus. The sequence goes on along the minus strand of JACFMR010000019.1, from coordinate 73,235 downwards.
AGCCTGCTGCACAATCCGTGCAGCACCACGATCTATACGATCTACAAGGAAACCGGCAGCGCCAAGTGGACCACGGTCGCCACGTTGCTGCCGCTGGCTTTGGGATTCGCGGTGACGTTTGCGGTCGCTTTCGTCTGGCGGATGTTTGCGTAAGCCGCACCATGGATGCCTGCATGAACTTGCGGCTGTTGCGTCGTCTGCTCTTGGTGGCGGGTGCATGGTTGTGTGCCGGAAATTTGGCCGCCCAGCGGTCCGAGGCGCCGACCACCGCACCGGTGGGCGCATGGCTGCTGGAAGCGGACATGTTCGGCGTCACCGTGGATCGCCATACGCCTTTCAACGACGGCCTGCACTACCGTTCCACGCTGGCGGGGTCGTTGCTGTTTTCCACCGGGCTCACCGAAAAGTTCGACCTCCAGTTCGGTTACGAAATGTGGCGGCAGGAGCGCGTGACCGGCGCCGCCAACGAGCGTTACCGGGGCGGTGGTGACGGTTGGTTACGGGCCAAATGGAACTTCGCGGGCGATGAATCAGAAGGGCCGGCATGGGCGCTGTTGCCCTACGTCAAACTGCCGTTGGCCGGCGATGGGATAGGCAATGGCGCCACCGACCCGGGGCTGGTGCTCGTGTATGGCCGGCCGGTTGGCACCGATAGCACCTTGCACATCAATCTCGGGGGCGACTGGATCGACGACACGGCGGGCGGGCGCGATGTGGCGCTTTACGCCAGCACGGCATGGACCCGCCTTTGGTCCGAAACGTGGTCGGGTTATACCGAGGCCAGCATTTGGGTGGATCGGGCCGACTCGGCGAATTGGTGGGGCGAAGCCGGCTTGGGCATCATCAGGACCTTGGGTGAGCGCGGCTGGCTGGATCTGGCCATATACGCCGGAGTTACCAAGGCCGCTCCCGATTTTTCGCCCATCCTCCGCTTCGGCTGGCAGTTCTGAGCCCTCCCGGCATCAGTCACGATCCGCCCTGCGTAAAGCCATCGCCCGCGCAAGAATCCGCAATAACGGGCGGATCAAACACAAAAGTGTCACGTATTACGTGACACTGGCTCGGATGGGTCTGCTGCATAGCCCAGTTGATCAGTAATATCTGATGTCTTCCGGCCATGCGCAGAACAGTCGAGTGGCTCAGGATGCCATCGCGAGCGATCGGGCGAGTGTCACGTAATACGTGACACTATTCATCTAGCGACATAGGTCCACAGGTCGCGGAAGAGGTGCACCGCGAAGACGGCGGCGAGGATGTAGACGAGCACGGGCGTTTGCTTGGCCCGGCCGGTGGCGAGGTGCACGATGGTGTAGGCTACCAGGCCGAGACCGATGCCTTCGGCGATGCTGTAGGTGAGGGGAGTGGCCAGGATGATGATGAACGCGGGTCCGACTTCACGCAGATCGTGGAGATCGATCTGCGCCACTGACTGGAACATGAAAACGCCCACCACAATCAACGCCGGGGCGGTGGCCACCGCCGGGATGGCGGCGATCAGCGGCGTAAAGAACAGAGCGGCGATGAACAGCAGCGCGACCGTCACGCCCACCAGACCCGTGCGGCCGCCGGCCTCCACGCCCGAAGCCGATTCGATGTAGCTGACCACGTTCGACGTGCCGAAAAGCGCCGAGGCGATCACCCCGAGCGAGTCGGCCGCGAGCGCTCGGCCGGCGCCGGGCAGTTTGCCGTCCTTGTCCAGCAAGCCGGCGCGATGCGTGACCCCGATCAACGTGCCGACGTTGTCAAAGATGGCGATGAGCAGGAGCGTCAGCACCACGGTGGTGGCCTTCAGCGGATCGACCTGAAAATAGCCGAATTCCAGCGCGAGAAAGGTGTCCGCCATGGATGCCGGGGGCGAGACGAAGCTGGTGGGCCACTTGGTGACCGTACCGCCGTGGCCGTCGGGCACCAGCAGGCCGGTCAGCGTGATGATCAGGATCGAAAGGATGATGACACCGCGTGCGCGCCGCACCATCAGCACCAAGGTCAGCAGGATGCCGGCGAAACACAGCAGCACCGGTGGTGCACCGAGCGGGCCGTGCGTGACCATGGTCGCGGGGCTGGCGGTGATAAGGCCGCCGTTTTGCAGGCCGATGAACGCGATGAACAGCCCGATGCCCGCGGTGATCGCCATCTTCAGCTGATACGGGATGACGTTGATGATCTTTTCCCGCACGCCCGAGAGCGAGAGGGCGAGAAACGCGAGGCCGTTGATGAAAACCAGACCCAAGGCCTGCTGCCAGGGCACGCCCAGGCCCACGCAAACGGTGTAGGCGAAATAGGCGTTGATCCCCATGCCGGGCGCCAGCGCCAGCGGAAAGTTGGTGAAGCACGCCATCAACAGCGTGCTGACCGCCGCGCTCACCGCCGTCACGGTGATCAGGCCCGCGACCGGCATGCCGGCGGCGGCGAGGATCGCGGGATTGACCGCGAGGATGTAGGCCATCGCGGCAAACGTGGTGCAACCGGCCTGCACCTCGCGACCGGCGGTGGTGCCGTGCTGGGTCAGCTTGAAGAGGCGTTCGAGCATGGGGGCGATGGGTTGGACGTGAGGTTGGAGCATGATCCCTGCGGGTGACAATTGGAGAAATGGGGCAAACGGAACCCTGATGCGATCCGTGCGAATGAGTGGCTTGTCGGGTGGTGGCAGTTGCTGGAGCACTTAAAATTATCTTGCTATCTACTACGCATATAGTAGAAGAAACCACATCGATAGTAGAACTTATGCAATCATGGCTACGTCACCTCGCCTGACCCGCATTGAATTGGAACTGATGGAGCCGCTCTGGCAGTTGGAGCAGGCGTCGATTCGTGAGATTTTGGAGGCGCTGCCCAAGACCCGCCGGCCGGAATACACCACGGTGCAGACCATGATCTACCGGTTGGAGGAGAAAGGTGCGGTCAGGCGGGTGAAGAAAATTGGCAACGCCCATATCTTCGCGCCCACTATTCCGCGCAAATCAGCCGTTGGTTCGCTCGTTGATCAACTCGTCAACCATCTCGGAGGCTCGCCGGTGCCTTTGGTCTCCCATCTGGTGGAGTCAGGACAGATCAGCCTCAAGGAGATCAAGGAAATCGAGGCCCTGTTGGGCAAACGCCGCTGAACCATGAGCCCCTCGGTGCTGCCTGCGTTCTTCGCTCCTCTCCTGGCCCACCTGTATCAGGCCACGTTGTTCGGTTTGTTGATCGCGGCGTTATTGCTGGCCTTCCCGTCCATGTCCGCGCGGCTCAGCTACGGCGTTGCGTGGGCAGGGTTGGCCAAGTTTCTCCTGCCGTTGGCCCTGCTGGGTTTGGCAATTCCGACCGGGCCTTCACAGCTGCTGTCCGGGGCCTGGCTGCCGGCGCTGCGTGTAACGGACAATGCAGCGCCCGTGCCGCCGCACTGGTTCTCAGGTGATGTCATCTGGCGCGCAGGAGCGCTGATCTGGCTGTCAGGGGTGATTTTCTTCGCCGCCATTGCGATGGTGCGCGCGGTGCAGTTTGCCCGGCAATTGCGTGGGGACCGGCAGCGTTTCGATCCGGACGAAGAACAGCAGCTGGCTGCGCTTGCCGCGACCATTGGCATAAACCCGACACGAGTGACCGGCTGGCTGACCTCGGCCCAAACAACCCCGGGAGTATCCGGCATTTTTCGATCCAGGATTCACGTTCCCCGTGAACTCCTTCACTCCCTCAGTCCCGATGAAACCGAGGCCGTGCTGCTGCACGAACTCGCCCACGTCGCGCGGCGGGACAACCTCTGGCGGCTGCTGCAGACGGCGATCGTCTGTGTCTGCTGGTTTCATCCGTTGGTGTGGTGGCTGCATCGCCGCCTCATCCTGGAAAGCGAGCGGGCCTGCGACGAAGCAGTCGTGCGCAGGACTCGTGACGGTGAAACCTACGCCCAGGGGCTGTTCAAGGCGGCCCGATTTTCCATGGGATTGGATGTGCCGGGGGTTTCGGGGATGGCGCGCAGCGGGCTGAGTGCCCGCCTCGCGACCATATTGAAACCCATCAAAGAAAAGGATCATCCCATGTTACGATTAACTATCATGCTTATCGCTCTCGTTGGTTTTGTTTTTACCACCGGAGCTTCTGCACCCTCGGTGGAAGAGTCCATCATGACCCTGCCGGTCGATTACGCGCCGCGACCAGTGGAGCAGGTCAGACCGACATATCCGCCTGAGCTTCGGGACGCCAAGATCGAAGGAGAGGCAAGGATCGCGATCGTCATCGATAGCGACGGTGTTGTAAGGAATCCCGAGGTCGTCTTCGCTACTCGTCCGGAGTTTGGGCAGGCTGCGTTGGAGGCCGTGATCCAGTGGAAATTCCTGCCAGGGATCAAGGGAGGACGGAAGGTGAACACGCGTCTGGTGGTGCCGATCGTGTTCAGTATAAATCCAGGCAAGAAATAGGATCTCATTTTCTGGATCGAAAACTCCGGCTGCGGCCGGAGCCAGAGCAAGCCGACATCCGCAGGTGTCGGCTTTTTGCTTCGGGTGGGGCGACGTGTCCCAAGTGCAGCGCATTGAGCGCGTTCTTCGGATCGTCAGGGACGGCTCGATGATATGGGAGCGACAACGGCGGCGAAGGGACTCGCCGCCCTACCGGGTGTCGGGCATATCCTGACACAATGGGCACCAGTCCAACAATAAACGCGAATCAGGCTGGCGAGGGCGCGGCGAATAGTTACAGCGATAATTATGCAGATCATTGACGCGCACATTCATTTGTTCCCCGACGAAGTGAACCGTGATCCCGCGGCCTGGGCCGCGACGGCCGGCGAGCCGCATTGGGCCACGCTTTGCCTGCGTCAACGCAAGGGCGGGCAACCGGTACAGACTTTCCCTTCGGTGGACGAACTGCTGCGATCCATGGACGCCGCCGGCATCGCGCGCGGCGTGCTGCTGGGCTGGTATTGGGAACGTCTGACCACGTGCCGCAGGCAGAACCGGTTTTTTGCCGATTGCGTGCGGGCGCATCCGGACCGGCTTTCCGCCTTTGCCGCGGTGCATCCGGGCGAGGGCGAAGCCGCCATGCTGACGGAACTGGCCTGGGCGCGTGACCACGGCTTGATCGGGGTGGGCGAGCTGTCGCCGCACTCGGTCGGCTGGGCGGTGGATGATGCCTTGTTGCATGCGCTGTTGGCGCGCGCCGGTGAATGGGACCTGCCGGTCAACCTGCATGTGACCGAGCCCGAGAGCCGCGATTATCCCGGCAAGGTGGAGACGCCGCTGGCGGAGATTGTGCAATTGGTCCGCAGCCATCCGCGCACGACGTTCATCCTCGCGCATTGGGGCGGCCGGTTGCCGTTGGTCTGGTCCGAACCGATGCCGGACAATGTCTATTACGACACGGCTGCGTCGCCGCTGCTTTACCCGCAATCCATCTGGCGGGAATTCTGCGCGCGGGTGCCGGCGGACCGCGTGCTGTTCGGCTCGGACCATCCGCTCAACCTTTATCCGGGCATCGATGCGCTGCCCGATCCGGCGCGGCTGGTGGCCGAGGTGCATCGTTCGGAGCTGCCGTCCGGCCCGTTGCGCGCACTGGTCTGGGAGAACGCTCGGCGGGTGTTGAAGGTGTAATTATTGAGAATTACACAGAGAAGTGACGCTGCGTTGGTAGGGCGGGACCGCCGGGCCCGCCGAAGCGCTCGCGGCGCGCCCGGCGGTCGCGCCCTACCTTTACGCCTCGGGTCGTCTCTCCTTTTTGAGAACATCAATAGTCACGGGGCTCGCTTTGACTGCTGCGGGCGGGCCGCCCGCGCTCCCGTGGGGGCGACGGCGCAAGTTTTTCGGCGCCCGGAACCAAAATCCGCTTTGCCTCACGGGTGCTTTGCGTCAGCACTTGGAGCAATGAATCCCGAAGCCAAACTCGCCGAACTCGGTCTCACGCTCCCCAATCCGCCGGCCGCCGCCGGCAGCTACGTGCCCACCGTGCGCACCGGCAACCTGCTCTTCTGCGCCGGCACCGTGTGCATGGTTGACGGCAAAATGACCCACACCGGTCAGGTCGGAAAGGAACACACAGTCGAAAGCGGCGCCAAGGCCGCGGAGGTCTGCGCCCTCAACACCCTCGCCAACATCAAGGCGGCCGTCGGTTCGCTCGACCAGGTGGCCCGCATCGTCATGGTCAACGGTTTCGTCAACGCCGTCGACAACTTCACCGAGAGCCCGGCGGTGATCAACGGGGCCAGCGATTTGTTTCTCAAGGTCTTCGGCGAGGCCGGGAAGCACGCCCGCGCCGCCGTCGCCACCAACGGCCTGCCCAAGGGCACGACGGTGGAAATTCAGGTCATCGTCGAGCTCAAGGCCTGAGCGTCCGCTTCATGACACCCCAGGTTGCCCGCCCCATGAAACGCATCCTCACCTTCGTTTTTTTGCTCTGCGCCGCAGTTGCGGTCCACGCCGCCGATTATCGCATCGCGGTGGTGCCGAAGGGCACGACGCATGAGTTTTGGAAATCCATTCACGCCGGCGCCATCAAGGCGACGCGCGAACTCAAGGCCGAGGGCATCGGCGTCGAGATCATCTGGAAAGGTCCGCTCCGCGAGGACGACCGCGAGCAGCAGGTGCAGGTGGTGGAGAATTTCATCGCGCGCCGCGTCAGCGGCATCGTGCTCGCGCCGCTCGACGCCCGTGCCCTGGCGCGGCCGGCCGAGATGGCGGTCAACGCGGGCATTCCGGTTGTCATCATCGACTCGGCCCTCAATTCAGCCGCGCCGGCGAGCACGGTCTCGACCGACAATTACAAGGGCGGTGTGCTCGGCGCGCGTCGTTTGGCGGAGCTGCTGGAAGGCAAGGGCAAGGTCATCCTGTTGCGTGTGCTGGCCGGCTCGACCAGCACCGAGCAGCGCGAGGCCGGTTTTCTCGACACAATCGCCCAGGAGTTTCCGGGCATCACGGTGATTTCCAGCGACCAGCACGCCGGTGCCACCCGTGACACGGCCTACCGTGCGGCGCAGAATCTGCTGAACCGCTTCGGCCGCGAAGTGGACGGTTTCTTTGCGCCCAACGAATCTTCGGCCACGGGCACCTTGCTGGCCCTGCGCGATGCGGGGCTGGCGGGCGGCCGGGTGAAGTTCGTCGGTTTCGACACCGGCACGCAGACCGTGGCCGCGTTGCGCAGCGGTGATCTGCAGGGACTGGTCGTGCAGAATCCGTTCAAGATGGGCTATCTCGGCGTGCGGACCATGGTCGAGGCATTGCAGGGCCGGCCGGTCGAACAGGTGATCGACACCGGTTGCGAGCTCATCACCGGCGAGAACATCGATGAGCCGGCCATGGCCGACCTCATCAAGCCGCCGCTCGACAAGTATCTGCCGTAGTTTTCCCGTTTTCCCGGCATGGCAGTGTCACCCCGCCTGATCCTCCGCGACATTCGCAAGGCCTTTGGCGCCACGCAGGCGCTGGGCGGAGTATCGCTTGAGGTTGCACCCGGCGAGGTGCACGCGTTGATCGGCGAGAACGGGGCGGGGAAGAGCACTCTGATGAAGGTGCTCAGCGGCGTGATCCATCCCGACGCTGGCAGCATGGAGCTTGAAGGCGCGGTTTATCGCCCGACCGACACGCTCGACGCGCGGCGGCACGGCGTGGCGATGATCTACCAGGAGCTGAGCCTCGCGCCGCATCTGCCGGCGTGGGAAAATATCGTGCTCGGCGCGGAGCCGCACCGCTGGGGTTGGATTGATCGCAACGCCGCCAAGGCGCGGGCCCGCGAAGTCCTGGCCCGGCTGGCGCATGAACACCTCGATCTCGACCGGCCGGCCGCACAGTTTTCCATCGCGGAACAACAGGTCATCGAAATCGCACGCGCGCTGCTGACCTCGCCGCGGGTGCTGATCATGGACGAGCCCACGAGCAGCCTGACCCAGGCGGACACGGAACGGTTGTTCCAAGTCGTGCGGCAGTTGCAGGCCCAGGGGGTGAGCATCATTTACATCAGTCACTTTCTGGAGGAAGTGCGGCAGGTGGCGCAGCGGTTCACCGTGCTCAAGGACGGACTGACGGTCGGCTCGGGTGCCATCGCGACCACGGATCTGGGCGAGATTGTGCGGTTGATGGTGGGGCGGGAGGTCACCGACCTGTATCCTGCCCGCACGCCGCGAATCGGCGCGCCGGTTTTCACTCTTCCCGAAGCCGGCCGTAGTCTGGAGGTGAGGGCCGGCGAGATTTTGGGCGTGGCGGGACTCATCGGGGCGGGGCGCACCGAGCTGCTCCGGGCCGCGTTTGGTTTGGACGCTATGGCGGGCATTCGCGCCACCCCGGCCAGCCGCTGGCGCGAAGGGGTTGGGTTTCTGAGCGAGAACCGCAAGGAGGAGGGGCTGATGCTGCCGTTGTCGGTGGCGGAGAACATGACCCTCACGACTTATTCGCAACTGGCCCGCGCCGGTTGGCTGCCGCCGCGCCGGCTGGCCGCCACCGCCGCGCCGTGGATCGCCCGGCTGGGCATCAAGACACGCGATGCGGCGCAGACGGTGGGCGAGCTTTCCGGCGGCAACCAGCAGAAGGTCGCCATCGCGCGGTTGCTGGCGCACGGCACCAAGGTGTTTCTCCTCGACGAGCCCACCCGCGGCATCGACGTGGGCAGCAAAGCCCAGGTTTACGAACTCATCACACAGCTGGCCGGCGAGGGTTGCGCGGTGGTGCTGGTCAGCTCCTACCTGCCGGAGTTGTTCGGCCTGTGCGACCGCATCGCGGTCATGCGTCGCGGATCGATCGTCGATTGCCGGCCGGTTGCGGAGTGGACGGAGCAAACCTTGATGACCGCCGCCATCGGCGCCGCATCGGCCGCCTGAAATCTTGAAAAGCAATAACCCTGCATGAAAAAGCTTCTCGCCCAATTCGGTCCGTTTCTCGGCCTGCTGCTCGTCGTCGGTCTCTTCTCGATCCCCGGCGAAGTGCGCGAATACTTTCTGAGTTACCCCAACTTCAAGATCATCCTCACGCAAACGGTGATCGTGGCGATCGGTGCGCTGGGCATGACGCTGATCATCATCAGCGGTGGCATCGACCTGAGTGTCGGCTCGGTCATCGCGCTGACCAGTGTGGTCGGCGCCCTGTTGATCCAAATGGGTTGGCCGGTGCCGGCGGTTGTGTTGGCGGTGGTGCTGGCCGGCGGCGTGGTGGGCTTGCTCAACGGCGCGGCCATTGCGGGACTGCGCATGATGCCGTTCATCATCACGCTGGGCACACTGGGCATCGCGCGCGGCGCCGCCAAGTGGCTCGCGAACAACGAAACGGTCAATTACGACAGCTCGCCGATCAACGGCTGGATGACCACCGCGGATCCCTTCGGCTGGAGCCTGCCGGCCGGCGCCTGGCTCACGTTGGCGCTGGCGGTGCTCACGGCGGTGCTGTTGCGACGCACGGTCTTTGGGCGGCACATCTTTGCCATCGGTTCCAACGAGGCCACGGCGCGTTTGTGCGGCGTGGCCACCGTGCGCACCAAGATCCTGATCTACGCGCTCGCCGGTTGTTTCTTCGGACTCGCCGGGCTGATGCAGCTCTCGCGCCTGCGGCAGGGCGATCCCACGGTGGCGGTCGGGGTGGAGCTGGATATCATCGCGGCGGTCATCATCGGCGGGGCGAGCCTGAGCGGAGGCATGGGCACGGTGCTGGGTTCGATGATCGGGGCCCTGATCATGGCGGTGCTCCGCAACGGTTCACAGCAGATGGGCTGGCCCACCTATTTTCAGGAAATCATCATCGGCGTGGTCATCATCGCCGCCGTCTTCCTCGACCGCCTGCGCCAAGCCCGCCGGGATTGAGCGCCAGAAAACTCCCCCCAAGTACCTCTTTCAGCGCCCGCTTTCGTAGGAGTGTCGATGTCACTTAATAGGTGACAACCGAGTCTTAACCATCAACCAACAAGGTTTTCTGAGATCAAACTATGTCACTTAATAGGTGACATAGACGTTGGGGAGGTCTGATTCGAGGGAGCGGGCGAACGTATGCCGTCCGGTGGGGGGCGGCTTGGCTTGCGGCGAGGTGATGGTCTATTCCCAGAACAGGGTGCCCGAGGCGGGGACGTTGGCGCTGGTGCGCCAGTCGGGTTGCCACCAGAGCTGGGCCTGTTCCGTGCCGTCGCGGTCGTTCACGGCAACGTTGACCCGCAGGCCGTTGAGTTGCCAGGCGGTGCCGTGTTTGGTGGCGAGGCCGGCGAGCGGCAGGGCGAGTTCAAAAACATAGCCGTCGTCGGTGCGGCGGTTGCTCAGCTTGGTGCCCGCGGGCAGGCTGTCGCCATAGGTGACATAGGCGCGATTCGTGCCGTCGTCCGGGGCGGGACAGGAGCCGATGAAGAACAAGCCGCCTTCGCCGGTCCGCGACGTGCGGTGATGGGCCGGATCGCGGAAGTCGATGCGCAGTTCGATGCCGTCCTGCTTCCATGGCGGGACGTCGGGCAGGGCAATGATTTCATCGTCCCGCACGGTCACCAACACATGCAGGTGCGCATCGTCGTGGGCAAAGGCGACCCGGAACGTGCAATCTGCGGGACCGGTCCACCCTTTGCTACTGGAATCGAGGAAGGGAGCACCGGCGACATCGTAAACCGGGAGTCCCGCCCAGTCGGCGGGGTCGCCGTCGGCGGTCAGCGGACGCAGGGCTCGCGGCAGGGGCAGACGTGGCACGATGGGCAGGTTAAACCGGTCCTCGAGCTGCACGGCCGGTTGTCCCTCGGGTTGCAGGCGGGCTTCCCAATGGAGCGAGCCGGCGGAACGCGCTTGAAACGCATGCTCAGGAAGGGCGCCGTCAAGCTGCAGCGTGAGGGCGCGGCTTGATCGGGGTTGCAGCGTGAGGGTGCGGCGTCCGTCGGGCATGGTCTCCAAACCTTGGAGCAGCGTGACATCCAGGCCGGAGGCCGGGGCGAGGTTCAGCGCGAGAGTGAGCGGGGTGTCGGTGGGGTTGGCCGCGAGCAGCGCCAGACGGGGGGCGGTGGCGCCGGTGTGCGGCACCCAGAGCACGTCGGTGGTGAGCGCGCCGCCCAGCACGGCGTCGGCCAGGGTCTTCGATTGCACGGTGCGGATATTGTCGTCGCGAATTCCGTCGAGCATCAGATTGGCGAGGACGGGGCCCCCAGCCGTCATGGTGACCCAGCCGACCTGGTCAAATTCGCCGTAGGCCGGACCGCGGAGGCTGCTGCCGCCGCCGGTGGTTGCCAAGATGTAGTAGCGCGAGTCGTGCCGTTCGTTTTTCAGATAGGTGTGGTAGTGACCGGCAAAGACCGTGTAGTCGCGGCCCTGCAGCGCCGCTTCGATCGCGGGCCAGCCGCGGTCGGCCCCATATTCCCACAGGGGCGTGTGCAGGAACACCAGCGTCCAGCGCACGTCGGTATGCGCCGCCAGGGTATCGCGCACCCACTGCGCCTGGTCAGGGCCGATGTGATGTTGGGCGGGCTCCTGCGAGTTGAGGCAGAGGAAGAGCACATCACGATAAACAAAGCTGTAGTGGGAGCGGCCGAAACGTTCGCGCCAGAGCCGGGCCATCACGGGATTGGACTGGTCGTGGTTGCCGGGCACGTAGAAGAACGGCATCTCCAATTCGCGGATGAAGCCTTGGAACTCGTCCCACTGGGCGTTCACCTCGGCCTCGTCGGTCGAGTAACCTTCGATCAGATCGCCCACGCTCATCACAAACTCCGGCTGCAGGAGGTTGAGTTTGCGGATCGCGTCCTCAAACACGCCGGCGCGGGCCCCGCCGGTACGGTCGGACACGATGGCGAACTGGAACGCGTTGGGATCGTTGTGAAAGGCCAGATGGTTCCAAGGGTTCACCCTGCCGTCGGCATCAAGCGTGATGCGGATGGGACGCGGGGCCGGCGTATCGGCATGATGCCAGGTGTCATGGGGTGAGCCGGCTTCGTGCATGAATGCCGTGGCGGCGAAACAGAGCCAGAGACCGGCGAGGCGGGGGAGGGGGCACAAGGTCATGCCGCAGCCTGCGGCCGGAACGTTGCGGGTGTCAACGTGCCGGAGGCCGGGATGCCGTCGGCAAGTGCCGGCGGCGCGCCTCCAGATCGGCCATGAAGGCGTCACGATCCCGGGGCGAAATCAGGCGGCAGCCGTCATCGAGCGTGAGCTTGATCCGTTGCAAGGAAAGGGCGGGCGCGCTGAGGGGATTGGAGGATGGTGCGACCGCCCGGATGCGTTGCAGCGGCAATGTTTCGTGGAGCAATCCGGCGCGAATCGTCAGGTGGTCGTCGGTCAGTGAATAGACGCAGGGATACGCCAGCGCGGCGATCAGTGCGCCGATGGCCAGCCCACTCACGATCAGAATCGCGCCGGCGCCGATGGATTGAGTCAGGATGTGGAGACCGCATGCGACCACGAGCACGGGCGCGCCGATGAGCAACATCGCCAGCCACCAATCCACCCGGGAGGGATAAACGGTCGTCATGGCGCAAAGCCTGGTTTGTGATCGGCCGGACCGAGGGATTTCACGAAATGCACGCTGCGCCCGACCTCGCGGAAACCAAGCCGCTGGTGCAGGGCGATGCTCAGGGTGTTCGGCGGATCGGTGTCGCTGGCGAGCTCGGTGAAACCGTGGTCCCGCGCCCATTGTTCGGCAAAGGCGAGGAGGGCGCGACCCACGCCGGACCGACGATGCTCCGGTCGCACATACCAGCCTTCCAGGTAGGGCACGGGTGAGGCCGCGGTGCCTTCAACGTGATCGGTGCGCACCGAGATCTCGGCGAAACCGGCCGGTGCGCCGTCCACGCGGGCGAACGCCACGATGCCGGGATTTTGCCGGAGCTGATCGATTTCCAGATGATGGCGGGCCAGCGGACACTCCGGCCAGAGTTCATGGCGCATTTGCACCCATGCCTCGCGATCGGCTTCGGTGGCGGGACTCACGGTGGGTTGCATGACAGGCCTCGCTTGAGCGGCTGCTGCGGTTCGGTGACGTTATCCCGGTTGATAACTTCCCGGCCGCAGATGGCGGAGCAACGGAATGCGGGCGTGAAATTTTTGCAACACCTCGGGGTCCAGATCGGCGGTGATGATCTGGTCGCGACCGGGTTCGCCGCGGGCGATGACGGTGCCGTGCGGATCAACGATCAGCGCGGTGCCATGGAAGACGCGGCCGAGATGAACGGAACCGGCGGCGTAGATGCCGTTGTCCATCGCGCGGGCACGCAAAGCGAGTTCCCATTCCTCGGCGGGGCCGAGCCAGGCGGAGGCCGCCAGCGCGAGCTGTGCCCCGGCCCGCGCGAGTGTGCGCGCGGCCTCGGGGAAGCGCGTGTCATAGCAGATCCATTGGCCGACGGTGAGAGGGCCGAGTTGCGCGACGGGCAAGCGGTCTCCGGGGGTTGCCCAGGCGGCCTCGGTGTTCCAGAGGTGGACCTTGTGGTAACGCAGGAGCTCGGAGCCGTCGGCCGCGAGCAGGAGCATGGTGTTGCGCCGGCGACCGGTGGCGGGTTCGAACTCGGCGAGACCCGCGGCGATTGCCAGGCCGTGCTGACGGGCGAGGGCGGCAAGGGCTTCACTGGCGGGCCCGGGAATGGGTTCCGCGAGTCCGGGCACGAGTTCGGGGCGCACGTAGCCGGTGACGGCGAGTTCGGGCAGCACGAGCAGTTTCGCGCCGGCGGCGGCGGCGGCGGCGGCCAACCGCGCGATAAGCGCGAGGTTGGCGGCGTTGTCGCCGTTGGTGGCGGTGTATTGCGCGCAAGCGATGCGGAGGTGACCGCTCATGGCGTCAGGTCAGGGCGCGGCTGAGGACCTTGGCGTTGCGGCCGCTTTCCTCATAGAGCTTGAGCCGGGCCTCGGGCAGAATGGATTTGTCGGACTCCTCGAAGCCGCAGACGTTGGTGAAGAAACCGAAGCTCTGCGTGGAGACCGCGATGATGCGCGTGGCGCCGCGCTCCCTGGCGACGAGGCCGGCGTAATCGACCATCTTTTTGCCAATGCCGCGGTTGTGGTAGAAGGGCAGCACGTAGAGCGAGCCGAGTTCCGCGAGTTCGGGCCGGCCGGGGTATTGGATGAGGGTGACGCAGGCGATGATGTTCTCGTCGATTTCGAAAACGTAATACTGGTCGATGTTCTTCTCGATGGCCTGCTGGGTGCGCTGGATCAGCTCCTCGCGCTTCACGGCGGCGCGGGTGAGGCTGTGGATGAAGCGCACGTCGCGGCGGGTGGCCTTGCGGATCTGCTGGTAGTCGTTGCCGTAGATCAGGGTGCCGACGCCTTCGTTGGAGAAAATCTCGTTGAGCAGGGCGTCGAACACGCGGCCGTCGACGATGTGCACGCGCGGCGTGCCGTTGTCGATGGCGCGGATGGCGTTGCCGGCCTTGGTGCGGCAGAGCTCGGCGATCTGTTCGGGCGCGGTCTCAAGCTGCTTGCGCAGCACCTCGACGGCGATCTGCGGGCGGAGTTCGCCGTTGATGAGGAGGCCCGGCTGCGGGGTGAGGTAGATGATCTTGGTGGCGTGCAACGCCTCGGCCAGTTCGGCGGCGAGCAGGTCGGAATTGACGCGCAGCGACTTGCCCTCGGGGCCGAAGGCGAGGGGCGAGATGACGGGCAGCGCCTGGTCGTTGATCAGGCTGGTGAGGAAATCCTTGTCGATGCGCTCGACCCGGCCGGTGAACTGGTGGTCCACGCCCTTGATGATGCCGACCGGCAGGGCGCGCACGGAGTTGGTGATCACGCCCCTGAGGTTGTTCTGCGCGAGACCCTCGAGCACGAGGTGCGAAACCCGCGAGGAAGCGCGCACGGCGAGGTCGAGCGTGGCGGCGTCGGTCACGCCGGAGCCGTAAACGTCGGTGATGGGCACGCCGCGCAGCTCGGAGAGTTCCTTGATTTGCCGGCCGATGCCATGCACGAGCACGACCTTGATGCCGAGGCTGCGGAGCACGGCGATGTCGACGAGGATGTTGTTGAAATTCTCGTCCGCCACGATCGAGCCGTCGATCGCGATGACAAAGATCTGGCCCTGAAATCGCGGCACGTATTTCAGGATCCCGCGGAGGTCCGTGGGCTTGATGGTGGTCGCGAGGGCCGGGGTGGCGGCCGCGGCAGGGTTTTGGCTGGTGCCGGTGCTCATGGCAATGCGGGCCGTTCTCGCGGAAGGAAGGCGGCGCGTCAATGCACTTGCAGGGTCCACGCCGCCGAGGCCTCGGCGCCGATCAGGGTCACGTCATAGTTGCCGGGCGCGAGCGTGCCGGCGGGGAGGGTGAGTTGTACGAGTGCCGGATCGCGGCGAGTGCGGAGGTCGCCGTTGAGCGGATCGTATTCCGGGACGATGAGCACGGTGTCGTCCTTCACGTAGACCGCGGCGCCGCCCGGCTGCCGGTGCGGATCGCCCTGCACGCAGTCAAATTGGATGAGGCATGGCATGAGCGCCGCCACGGTGGCGGGGGCGCGGACCTCGCGGTAGCCGGCGGGCAGGTTGGGCGGATCGAAGAGCAGCTCCTTGAGCGTGGCAGGAAGACCGCCGGGCCGGGGCTGAATCTCCGCATGCGCCCCGACGGCGCCCGGTTCGGCGGGCTGGGCGGCGGGGACGGCGATGCGCCGGAACCCGGCGGTGAGCAGGTTGTGGGTTTCGCCGCGTGATTTCAGGTCGTGATACGGTTGGTAGGACGGGTTGGGCTTGCGAAACTGCAGCGTGATCACCGTGTAGCCGATGATAAAGACGACGATCGCGACGGCGATCCACGTCATCGACCAGGGTTCCTTGGGCTGTCCGGGGACTTCAGGCATGGCAGGCCGACTATTTGCCGGGGGCGGGAGCGCGCAAATACATTTGCTCCGGCGCGCCCGCGCGGTTTCGTTACCGGACTCCATGAAATTCTGGTCGCAGTATTTTATCCCCACGCTGAAGGAAAGCCCCGCCGACGCCGAGATCGCCTCGCACAAGCTGCTGGTGCGCGCCGGTCTGGTGCGCAAGCTCGGCGGCGGGCTTTACACCTACCTGCCGCTGGGGCAGCGCGTGATGCAGAAACTCACGCAGATTTGCCGCGAGGAAATGGACCGCGCGGGCGCGATCGAGCTTTGGATGCCGCACCTGCATCCGGCAGAAAACTGGCAGAACGGTCCCCGTTGGGCGGCCATTCGAGAGGTTATGTTCCGGGTCGACGGAGCAGGAGATGGCAAGCGCGGCCCACGTGAGCCGGAGTATGTGCTCGGGCCGACCCATGAAGAGATCGTCACCAACCTCGTGAAATCCGAGATCACCAGTTATCGCGATCTGCCGAAGAATTTTTACCAGATCGCCACGAAGTTCCGGAACGAGATCCGGCCCCGTTACGGCCTGATGCGCGCGCGGGAGTTCGTGATGATGGATGCCTATTCGTTCGATACGTCGAACGACAATGCGGCGAAAAGCTACTTCGCCATGAAGGAGGCCTATCAGTCGTTTTTCCGTCGGCTGGGCGTGCTGGCTATTTCTGTGGAAGCTGACACTGGCGTGATGGGTGGCAGTTTTTCCGAAGAGTTCATGATCCCTGCAGAAGTGGGGGACGACGATATCTTTTATTGTGAGTCAAGCGGCTATGCGGCCAATCGGGAGAAGGCGACGAGCGCGATCGTGCCGGCGGATCTCGCCGATGCCGCCCCGACCGGGCCGGTGGAGGAATTCGCCACGCCCGGCGTGGTGACCATCGCCGCGCTTGAAGTCGCGCCATACAGCGTACCGGCCGACCGGCAGTTCAAGACCCTCGTCTACATCGGCGACAGCAAGCCCTTCTTGGTGATCCTGCGCGGATGCGACGAACTTGAGGAGGCCAAACTCGGCCGGCTGGGCTTTACGCTGGTGCGTCCCGCCACCCCCGAGGAAATCGTTCCGTTGCTCGGGGCCAAGCCCGGCAGTCTTGGTGCGGTCAAAAGCACGATCAAGAACGAGGCGGCGCTCGCCGGCATCTTTGCCGACCACGCCATCCGCCTGATCGGCAACGGCACAACCGGCGCCAACCGCGACGGCTTCCACCTGCGCAACGTCAATGTGACCCGCGACCTCGCCATCACGCGATTCGACGACTTCCGCCGGGTGCGGGCGGGCGAACCCTGCCCGAAGTCCGGGCAGCCGCTGCAGAGCCGCCGCGGCATTGAGGTCGGGCACGTGTTCGTGCTCGGCACCAAGTTTTCCGATAAGTTCAACGCAGTTTACACCGACGACCAGAAACAGTCGCATCCCATGGTGATGGGCTGCTACGGCATCGGCATCAGCCGCACGTTGCAGGCCGTAATCGAGCAGAGTCACGACAACGACGGGATCATCTGGCCGTGGCACGCCGCGCCTTTCCATGTGCTGGTGACCCTGCTGGATCCGCAGGACGAAACCGCGGCCAAGGTCGCGCGCGATCTCGCCGCCGCCGCCGAAGCCGCGGGCGCCGATGTGCTGGTCGACGACCGGGCCGAGCGACCGGGGGTGAAGTTCAAGGATGCCGACCTGATCGGCATCCCGCTGCGCCTGACCGTGGGCGGACGCGGCTTGAAGGAAGGCGTCGTGGAGATGAAGTGGCGCACCGAAAAGGAGGCGCGGAAAGTCGCGCTCGACGGCGCCGCCGCGGAAATCACCACGGCCGTGCACAATGCCGCGGCGAAGGCATGATCGTGGCCGGGACGAAGACGCAGACCTTGCCGGCGGAACAGCCCGTCACGACCCTCCAGCTGGAGGGCGTCTGGCGGGTGGTGGTGCTGAATGACCCGGTGAACCTGATGTCCTATGTCGTGATGGTTTTTCGCCGGGTTTTCGGCTTCGACGAGCCCACCGCACGCAAACACATGCTCGAGGTGCACGAGCAGGGCCGCTCGGTCGTCTGGACCGGGGTGCGCGAAAAAGCCGAGGCCTACGCGCAGACCCTGCAACAATGGCATCTGTCCGCGATCATCGAACGGGATGAAGCACATTGACATCAGGCTGAGCCTGGAGGTCGTGGCCCCGCTGCTGGACCTCATCCGGGAGACGGCCGGGGAACTGCGGGCCACGCTGGCGCAACCGCCGGAGCTGCCCGAGCTCGACGAGGAGATGCGGTCGGCCTGGTTGCAGGACCTGCTGCAGTCGCAGGACATCGACCTGCGCACGCTGCTGGGACTGTTTGACGGGGAGTTTTTTCACGAGGGCGTGATCGGGCTCGACGAGGAGAATGCCGAGCCGGTGCTGCGGGCCAGCGCGGCGGTGCGCCTGCGGCTGCGATCCGTGCATCTGCAGGATCTGGACGACGACGCCATGGAGACGGGACGGGTGGAGATCAGCACGTTGCCCGAACCGCGCCGCAAAGCCTTCATGTGCTACCTGTTTCTGGCCACTTTGCAGGAACTCGTCATCCAGCATCTGGACCCCGGCGCGCGACAAGGGTGATATGCATTTGACGCCGCGGGCGAGCGGCGTACCTTGGCCTTACACCCTGCAGTGTTCGAGGTGCTTTCATTAAACAGCTCTTTGCCTTTGAAACCTTACGGGAGCCAACAACCTCCGTGGAAGATGCCAGGCCGTAAACCGGAAGGCAGATGACACGGGGCGGCGCCCACCTTGATATAAAAAGGACATGAGCCTTTGGGCACACGGCACAGGCGGGGTGCCATTTTTTCCCCAACCATGAACATCCACGAATACAATTCGCTCCACATCATCCACGTGCTCGCCTCGATCGGCATGATTGCCGCCACCTTCTACGCCTGTGCGGGTGCGCCGGAAACGCGGAAGAAGACCCTCATGTGGGGCGGCATCGCCAGCCTGCTCGTGCTGCTCACGGGCATCCGCATGTGGCAGGCGCTGTATGAATTCGCGGGCGGCTGGGCCATCGTGAAACTCGTGTGCTGGCTCGCCCTCTCGGCCTTCACCGGCATCGCCTACCGCCGTCGCGCCAAAGCCGGCCTGTGGATCCAGCTTTCGGTGGTGCTCGGCCTCGTGGCCTTGGTGATGGTTTACGTGCGGCCGTTCTGAGCCGGCGTCGTCATGGCCGGTTCCCTGTGCGGCGTCTGGATTGATCCCGAGGGCCGCGCGCATCTCGCCCGCGAGCAACCCGACGGCACGCGGCGCGAGGAGGTCGCGGACTTCCGTCCCTTTGCCTGGTTGCAGGACCGGCCCGTCGTCGAGGATATCAGCGGCATTGCGATCGAGCCGTTGCAGGGCCCCGGCCCGTTCGGCCTGTTGGTCCACGCCGACCGGCAGGCGACGTTCGACGCGTTTCTGCGCATCGCCCGCGATGGCGGCGGGGTGGATGTGCTGCGACCGCCGGAAGCGCAGTTCCTCCTGCAACGGCGGGAACGGTTGTATGCCGACATGATCTTTGCGCAGTTGCGGCGCTGCCAGCTCGACATCGAGACCGCGTCGGAAGACGGCGGCTTTCCGGATGCAAAACGGCCCGGCGACCGCGTGCTCGCCATCGGCCTGCGCTGCGCGGGGCAAAACCGGCTGCTCGTCCTGCCCGAGGAAACCGATGCGGCGGAGAAGCAACTGCTGCTCGATCTCAACGCGGCGCTGGCCGAATTCGATCCCGACACGATCGAGGGGCACAATATCTTCAAGTTTGACCTCGATTTTCTGCGCCAGCGTTGCCGGCGGCACAAGGTGTCCTGCGCGTGGGGACGGTTTGGGCAGAACGCGACCTTCCGCAACAGCCGGATGAAGGTGGCGGAGCGTTGGGTGGATTTTCCCCGCTGCGATCTGCCGGGCCGCGCCGTGATTGACACCTACCTGCTGGTGCAGATCTACGACATCACCACGCGCGAACTCACCTCGTTCGGCCTCAAGGATGTCGCGGTGTATTTTGGCATTACGACGGAGGAAGGCGAGGAGCGCACCTACATCGCGGGCGACCGGATTGCGGAGTGTTACCGGGAGGAACGGGCCCGCTTCGCGGCTTACCTTGAGGACGACCTGCGTGAGACCGCCGGACTGGGCGACCTGCTGCTGCCCACGTATTTCGAGCAGGCGCGCGCGTTTCCGCTGACCCTGCAGGAAGCGGCGCTGCGGGGCACCTCGACCAAGGTGGACCTGCTGTTTTTGGAGGAATATTATCACGCGCGGCAGGCCTGTCCGCAGCCGCCGGAGATCGCGGCCTTCGAGGGCGGTTACACGCGCAGTTTCCGCGAGGGCGTGTTCCGCCATGTGCTGCATTTCGACGTGGCCTCGCTGTATCCCAGCCTGCTGCTGCATCTCAACCGCAACCCGCGCAACGATTCGCTGGGCGTGTTCATCCCGTTGCTGCGGCAGCTGCGCGAATACCGGCTGAAATACAAGCAGCTGGCGCGCACGGCGGAGACCGAGGAACTGCGCTTCGAATACAACGCGCGCCAGGCCACGTTCAAAATCCTCATCAACTCGTTCTATGGCTACCTCGGTTTTGGCGGCGCACGTTTTGGCGACGGCGAGCTCGCCGCCGAGGTCACGCGGCTCGGGCGCGAACTGTTGCAGAAGCTGATTGATGAATTCGACCGGCTGGGTTGCACCGTGCTCGAGGCCGACACCGACGGCATCTACCTGTCGTCGCCGGAGTATTTCGAACAACCCGAGGTGCTGTTGCAAAAGATGGCCGGGATTTTGCCCGCGGGCATCGAGCTGGAATTTGATGGCAGCTACCGGGCGATGTTTTGCTACAAGGCGAAAAACTACGCGCTCTACGACGGACGCAAAATCACCCTGCGGGGCAGCGCGCTGCGTTCGCGCGGCATCGAACCCTACCTGCGCCAGCTCAACGACCGGCTGATCCATTTCCTCGTCGGGGCCACGAGCGAATCGCCGATCGACCTGTTGGCGGATTTCCGCCGGCGCATTGGCGAGCGCTCGTTGCCGGTGACCGAACTCGCGAAAAGCGAGATCCTCAGCCAAAACCCCGACGCCTACGAGCGGCTGATCGCCGGCGGCGGCAAACCCCGGCGCGCTTCGGCGGAGGTGGCGTTGCAAATGAATCCGCGGCCGCGGATGGGGGAGCGGGTCAGCTACTACATCCTGCCGCGCGCGAAGGGGCAGACCAGCGACTGGCAGCGCGCGCGGCCGGTGGCGGCTTTCGATCCGGTGGCGGCGCCGTACGACCCCAAATACTACCTCGACAAGCTCGACGATTGGCAGGAGCGCTACGGCATCTTCCTCGGCTTGAAACCCCTCGGTGGCGAACAAGGCGAATTGCTCTGACCGGCCCCGCCGCACCACACCCGCTGCACCGAATCACTTGCGCAACGAATTCGGTGCGCAACACCAGCGGGCTCCACTGCCACCCCACCGCACCGCGCCAATGGCATCCTGCGCAAACCGAAGTGTCACGTATTACGTGACACTGGATTGGGGCTATTTTTGTAAATGGCGTCGGGCTTGTGAGTAAGGGGATTTAGGCGGGTTGGGATCTGGCAAGGGGCGCGCAAGCTTTGGCAAGGGTTGCGCAGGGTCGTGACTGGACCGAGGGGAGAGATTGCGGGAGGATGCGAAGTGACTGAATCCGTCATTTTTCGACCATGAACATCACCAACCGTCCCCGTAAGGTCGCACTGCTCACCGCCGGCGGCCTCGCCCCTTGTCTCAGTTCCGCCGTCGGCGGCCTGATCGAGCGCTACACGGAGATTGCGCCCGACATCGAGTTGATCGCCTACCGTAGCGGCTACAAGGGCCTGTTGCTGGGCGACAGCTACAAGATCGGTCCGGCCGAGCGCACGAGCGCGGCCGTGCTGCACCGGCACGGCGGATCACCGATCGGAAACTCTCGGGTCAAGCTCACCAACGTGAAGGACTGCCTCAAGCGCGGCCTGGTGCGCGGGGGGCAGGATCCGCAACAGGTGGCGGCCGACCAGCTGGTGAAGGATGGCGTGGATGTTTTGCACACGATCGGGGGCGATGACACCAACACCGCCGCGGCCGATCTCGCGGCTTATCTGGCCAAACATGACTACGGGCTCACGGTCATCGGCCTGCCCAAGACAATCGACAACGACGTGTATCCCATCCGCCAGTCGCTCGGGGCCTGGACCGCGGCGGAGCAGGGCGCGCGGTATTTCCGCAATGTCGTGGCCGAGCACAACGCGAACCCGCGCATGCTCATCATTCACGAGGTGATGGGCCGCAACTGCGGCTGGCTGACCGCCGCGACGGCGGCCGCCTACCGGCGGTTGCTCGACCACGAGGAGTTTGTGCCCGGTCTCGGGCTGGCGCGCGCCAACCTGGAGGTGCATGGCGTGTTCATCCCGGAAATGGCGGTTGATCTCGCCGCCGAGGCCGCGCGGCTCAAGGCAGTCATGGAGGAACATGACAACGTGAACATTTTCATCTCCGAGGGTGCCGGGGTGGAGTCGATCGTCGCGGAGATGCAGGCAAAGGGCCAGGAGGTGCCGCGCGATGCGTTCGGGCACGTGAAGCTCGACGCGGTGAATCCCGGCAAATGGTTCGGCCAACAATTCGCCGCGATGCTTGGTGCCGAGAAAACGCTGGTGCAGAAAAGCGGCTACTTTGCGCGCGCCGCTGCGGCCAATCCCGATGATCTGCGTCTGATCAAAAGCTGCACCGATCTCGCCGTGGAGTGCGCGTTGCGGCGTGAGAGCGGCGTGATCGGGCACGATGAGGACCGGGGCGGTGTGCTGCGCGCGATCGAGTTTCCGCGGATCAAGGGCGGCAAGCCGTTCGACATCGCCACGCCGTGGTTTGGCGATCTGCTCGCCGCGATCGGTCAGCCCAAGGGTGCGCGGCTGGCGACCGCGCACTGAGTCGGAACGATGTAGTTGAAGGTGGAGCGCGTTGTTCTCAACGCGTCATTAACCGGCAGATTCACCCCAGCGTCTTGAGGGCAAGCCGCTCCACCTCGATGTTTGCCCTCTTCCGCCCTGCGACGGATCCCGACTGCATCGCTACCGCTGAGAAGAGGTAATCTGCCGGACAGCAAAATGCCGGACGCGGGCAATGGGCCTGGGTCCGGCATTTGTTTTCGTCGCCCCGCTTGAGCCATAGACGTGCAGAGTGGGGCGGGATTCAGACTATTATGATCACAGGGAAACCACGCTGTCGCCAAGCTCCCTACTTCGCCGAGTCTACGAAGGGCACGGCCAGCGCGGCTACACCGCAACCTAAACTGCGTCCTCAGCGCAGGCGGGCGAAGGTGGCCTTGAGCAGATCGAGATCGGAAGCGCCCTTGGTTTTTTCGCGGGCACGCTTGATCAGGTTGGCCTCGAGCTCGTTTTTGGTCGGGCGTGTGGTCTCGTAATAGACACCGAAGCTGCCCGGCCATTCCTCCAGCGCGAGTTTGGCGGCGGCGAGTTCGTCGGTGGGATCGTGCCGGGCGGCGTCCTCGGGCGTGCCGTCGTTTTTGCGGAGCTCGATCTGTTTGAAGGCGCCGCCCTTGCGCGGGTTGCCGGCATCGAAGGCGCCGGGGTAGAACTCCACGCACTCGGAGAGGATTTCCACGACGGAGAAGCCCGGGTGGCGCGCGGCGCGTTCCATCATCTCGATCATGTGGTTGACCTGGGTGGCGTGGCTGCGGGCGATGAAGGTCGCGCCGCTGTTGATCAGGGTGCGCATCGGGTTGATGGGCTGGTCGATCGCGCCGGTGGGATCGGTCTTGGATTTGAAGCCGACGGGCGAGGTGGGCGAGGTCTGCTTCTTGGTGAGACCATAGACGAAGTTGTCCATGATCACATAGGTCAGGTTCACGTTCTTGCGCGCGGTGTGCACGAGGTGGTTGCCGCCGATGGAGAAACCGTCGCCGTCGCCGCCGAAGACGAACACATGCAGGTCGTCGCGCGAGAGCGAGATGCCCGCGGCGAAGGGCAGGGAGCGACCGTGGATGTAGTGGCCGCCGTGGGTGTTGACGAAATACGGAAAACGCGAGCTGCAGCCGATGCCGGCCATCGTGACGATTTTTTCCTGCGGAATCTGCAGGCGCTCGAGCACGCGGTAGAAGGCCGCGAGCACGGCGAAGTCGCCGCAGCCGGGGCACCACGTGGGATGATCGGCGGTGAGGGCCTTCTTGGTGAGTTTTTCCGGGGCGGGAGTGGGGAGAGTGGCGGTCTGGCTCATGGCGGTCAGGCGGGGATGTTGGTCGGGTAGGCGGAGACGGAGGCGGAGGCATCGCCGCAGAGGCGGCGCACGCCCTCGGTGACCTCGCGGGTCTTGAACGCGAGACCGTCGGTCTTGGTGATGCTGCGGATGGCGGGGTTGGCGTAGCGTGCGCGCAGCAGGGTGGCGAGCTGGCCGAAGCCGTAGAGGCCCTGGTCGTTGATCTCGATGACGAAGATCTGGCGGTAGCGGGCGAAGATGCGCTCCAAATCAGGCGGCAACGGGTGCAGGTGCCGCAGGTGCAGTTGGCCGCAGGTGCAATCACCGGCGGCGCGGAGACGGTTGACGGCCTCGCGCACCGGTCCGTAGGGCGAGCCCCAGCTGACGAGCAGGATGTCCCCGGATTCGTCGCCGTAGATATCCGGGCGTGCCAAACTTTCGCCGAGGCGCTTGAGTTTCTCGCGCCGTTTTTCGGTCATCTTGGTGTGCAGCGCGGGATTGGCGGTCGGGTGACCCAGCTCGTCGTGCTCCAGTCCGGTAACGGTCGGATACTTGCCGGATTGGACCACGGCGCCGGGCGGGGCGTGACGGGTGATCTGATCGAGCGGGTAGGGCTTGAAATCGGCCGGGCGGGTTGAGAGGTCGAGCGCCGGCGGGCGGACCAGTTGGTCGAGGTCGGGTTCGTCGAACGCCTCGATGCGCGTGGCGAGGGCCTGATCGGTGAGGATGATGACGGGCACGCTGTAATCGCGGGCGATGCGGGCGGCCTCAATGGCGGTGTAGAAGCAATCCTCGACGTCGCGCGGCGCAAGCACGACGCGCGGCGCGTCACCATGGCTGCCGTAGATGGCCTGCAGCAGGTCGCTCTGCTCGATGTTGGTCGGCAGACCGGTGGAGGGACCGCCGCGCTGCACGTTGATGACGATGAGCGGGATTTCCGCCATGACGGCCCAGCCGAGCGCCTCCATCTTGAGGGAGAGGCCGGGGCCGGAGCTGCCGGTGATGGCGAGATGGCCGGCGTAGGCGAAACCGATGGCCATGGAGACGGCGCTGAGCTCGTCCTCGGCCTGCACAAAGGTGCCGCCGTATTTGGGCAGCTCGGTGCGGAGCATCTCCATGATGGTGGACCACGGCGTGATGGGATAAGCGGCGCCGTAGCGCACGCCGGCGGTGATGAGGCCGTAGGTCAGCGCGGTGTTGCCGTCCATCGTGATCTGCGGCCGGCCGCCTTCGCGCTTGTTCTGTTCGAAACGGTAGAGCTGGCCGAGGAGGTTTTCGACCGGGGTGCCGTAGCCCGCATCGAGGGCGAGCAGGGCGTTGCGCACAATGTCCTCGCTGCGGGCACCGAAACGCTCGCGCACGAGCAGATGGAGCTTGGCGACATCGAGACTGAAGACGCGCGCGATCAGGCCGAGCACGAACATGTTCTTGCCCTTGTCCTTGCCCGCACCGCCCATGACCTCGATGGTGCGGCTGGTGATCGGCACTGGCACGTGCAAGAAGCGCCGGTCGTCGGGATCGGGCTTCACATGATCGCTGTCGTAGATGAGCACGCCGCCGTCGCGCAGGGAACCGACATGGGCCTCGTAGCTGTGCTGGTAGAACGCGACGAGAAAATCGGTCTGGTCACCCGCGGACAGAATGTCGCCGGTGCCCATGCGCACCTGAAAGATCGACGGTCCGCCCGAGATGGTCGAGGGGATCGTCATGTAGGTCAGGACATCCTGATCGCTGCGGCCGGCGAGCCGGGCGAGAAAACCGCCGATGGTCTGGATGCCATCCTGCGAATTGCCTGCGAGACGGATGACAGCATCCGGCAATGTGGAGGGAGGGGCGGACGGGCCGCCGCTGGAGTCGGAGTTGGGGCTAACCATGAAGGTCAAGGCATTGCAAAATCGCGCGGGCAAGTCCATGGGCAAACGTGCCGGCGCAATTTTTAATAAAGCCCGATTATGACGTGTTTTCGCAGAATAATGGCGTTGGTTGAGGCGGTGGGGCGGAATTTCGGTTTGGCGGTCTGGACCGGGTCGCCATGCTGCGCGCATGAATCGGACCGACCGGCTTGTGGCGATGGTGATGTTCCTGCAGGGACGCCGCCTCGTGCGCGCCCAGGAACTGGCGGAGCATTTTGAGATCAGCCTGCGCACGGTCTATCGCGACATGGCGGCGCTGGGCGAGGCGGGGGTGCCGATCGCGGGCGAGGCCGGCGTGGGCTACAGTCTGGTGAAAGGTTATCACCTGCCGCCGGTCATGTTGACGGCCGACGAGGCGTCGGCGCTGTTTGTGGGCGCTGAGCTGGTGAAGGAGTTCACGGACGCATCGTTTGGCGGACCCATGATGTCGGCCTTGGACAAGTTAAGGGCGGTGTTGCCGCGTGAGCGTCAGGATCAGGTGGAGCGGCTCGTGCGACAGACCGTGATCATGGGGCGGTCGGGCAATGTGGCGGTGAATCCGGCGGCGCAGACGTGGCTGCTGCCGGTGCAACGCGGCGTGGTGCAGCGGCGCGTCCTGCAACTGCGCTACCGGGGCCGGGAGCGCGCGGAGGAAACGATGCGCGCGGTGGAGCCGCTGGGCGTGGTGTTTTACGGGGGCGCGTGGTATCTGGTGGCGTGGTGCCGGCTGCGTCGGGACTTCCGCCAGTTCCGCATCGATCGCATCCGCGAACTGACCGAGGCGGGCGAAATCTTTCCCGTGCGGCCGGATTTTTCGTTGCGCGAGCATCTCGCGCGCGAGGAAGCGGCGGCGGACACGATCCCCACGCGCATCTGGCTGGCGGCGGAGGTGCAGGAGCGTGCGCGGGCCGAGAGCTACGCGACCTTGAGCGAGGAACGGGCTCGCGACGGCGGCGCGGAGTTTTCGTTGTTCACGTTTTCAATCGAATGGCTGGCGCGCTGGCTGCTGTCGTTCGGGCCGGCGGCCGAGGCGCTGGACCCGCCGGAATTGCGGGAGCGGGTGGCGGATTTGGCGCGGGAAACGGTGCGCCGTTACGGATGATTTTCCCGGCGATGCCGAATCTTGGCGCCGGCTCCTGACATAGGGCTGTCAGCGGGGGCTGATAGGTTCGGGCGCCATGAGTGAAACACCCAAAATCCAGATTACCGAAATTGCCTTCACGGGTTACCCCGTCACCGACATGGCCCGTGCCCGGGCCTTTTATGAGGACATCCTGAATCTTAAAACCGGCCAGGTGTTTGAACACGAGGGGCGGGCCTGGGTGGAATACGACATCGGTCCGGCCACGCTCGCCATCACCAACATGGCGCAGGAAAAGTGGCTGCCCTCGGACCAAGGGCCGTCGGCCGCGCTGGAGGTGACGGACTTTGATGCGGCGGTGGCGGTGCTGCGGGCGGCCGGGGTGCGTTTCAGCCTCGAACCAACCGACAGCGGCGTGTGCCGGCTGGCGGTGGTGTTGGATCCCGACGGCAATGCCGTCACCATCCACAAGCGCAATCCGGCCCAAAGCTGATCGCACATGACGACGGAAGATTTTCCGGTTTTTCCCGCGGCATTTCACGCGGGAATCGTCACCGCGCGGTATCACGAGACGTGGGATTTCTACACTACGCATCTCGGGTTCAGGACGGTGGAGGAGCGCGATCACTGGGTTCGGCTGCAGCACGCAGGCGGCGCCCAGCTCGTGCTGTTGCGCGAGGAGGCCGGGGACACCCCGGCGGACCTGGTCAGCGCGAACCGCGGCCATGGCTGGTGGCTGACGCTGGAGGTGGCGGATCCCGGGGTGGAACAAGCGGCGCTGCGGAACGTGGGTGTGCCGGTGCAATCCGTGCCCACCGCACGCTGGTGGCGCGCGGGCAGCTTTGCCGTGCGCGATCCGAATGGCGTGCTCGTGATCATCACGCCGCGCGCGTCGCTGGTACGTCCTTCAGTTGCCATGGCCGTCGAATCGGCGGCGTGAGCATTTTAGGCATTAATGCCAGCGACTCTTCAATTTACTTGGCGCATAACAATCGAATTAAGGATTTGATCCCGCATCTCATGGGCTTTGTCTAGCCATCTATTGGTTTTACCAGGAACAAATTCGTCGATTTGCCACAGCACCATGAGATATCGTCGGTTTCCGAGAGGAAACCACAGTATCGTGTTCTCGGGGCCACGGTTTACATTTTTCTTGGAATTTGATGGCTCTATTGTCGTTTGAATCCAGTCAAACCCAGAGATCGTCTTCCTAGAAATCTTAGGGTGGTAGGTTTTACTACCGTCAAACATCCATTCCCAGTTCAGATATTTATCCAAGTCGTCCAATGTGGAAATCTGCCCTGAATACTCTGAATCTGCCTCAATTATTCTTATAATGAATATTGCGGAAGCATAATTCCCCACCCAAACAGGACCTTTAAACCAATGTGTATGAAAAAAATACTCCGCATAGGATCCTTCACCGCGGCGGTCTTTTTTCCATTCAGGATTATAACGATCCGGCCTGTTCCACATACCAGACAGAAATGCCTTGGGCACCGAGAAGGATAGCTCGTATTCTTCGATGTTGAAACGGTATTCATGCATTGAATTTCTTGGGTTTGCCATGGCTGTGCCAGTGGTCACTCCCCCAAGAACTGCATGGCCTGCGAGCAGGATTTGTAAGCTCCGCAGTATGCTCATTATCTGCATGCTGGTCTATAAATGAGGTTGGCGCAAGAACTGAAGAGCCACTGGTGGGACCTATGAATCCTTGCGGTGCAGGAACTGAACGGCGTGCTCGTGATCATCACGCCGCGCGCGTCGCTGGTGCGTCCGTCCGTTGCGGTTGCCGTCGAATCGGCGGCGTGATTCGCGGACTTCGGCGGTTACTTGATCCGCACTTCCTTGCCGGTTTTGGCGGAGAGGTAAATGGCGTCGAGGATCTTTTGTACGGCGAGCGACTCGGCCGGTTTTACATACGGCTTGGCCTTGCCCAGCAGGCAGTCGATGAAATGGACCATGCGGTTGGGGTGCACGAGGTCGGTGTGCGTGGTCACGAGCTCGGTGACATAGCCGGTCGGTCCCTGGCGGAACAATTGCAACGGCGGCAACTGCAGGCCGGCTTCCGTGCCGAAGAGCTGCGTGCCGTTGAAGTCCGGCTGGGCCTGGTGTGCGGCCCAGGAGGCCTCGAGCAGCACGGTGCGACCGCTTTTGAGCTTGATGAGCGCGACCGAGAGATCGTCGACGTCGAACGGTTTCTGCGGGTCGATCTCGCTCTTGCCCCAGGTGGCGTCGCCGAGGCCGCGCGGGCCGAGCTGGCCGTAGGTCTGGCCGCTGACGGCGGCGGCCTCGAATTCGCCGAGGAGGTAAAGGCAGCGGTCGAGCGCGTGCACGCCGATGTCGTAGGTGCAACCGCCGCCAGCGAATTTTTTCTGGGTGAACCAGGAGCCGATGCGCGGGATGCCCGCGCGACGGGTCCACGCGGTCTTGGCGTGGTAAACCTCGCCTAGGGTGCCGCCGGTGACGAGTTGTTTGGCGGTCTGCACTTCCGGCGTGAAGCGGTTGTTCTGCCCGACCATGAGCAGGAGTTTTTTCTGCTTCGCGGTGACGACGAGTTTGGCGGCGTCGCGGGCGTTGGTCGCCATCGGCTTGTCCACCATCACATGCTTGCCGGCGCGGAGCGCCGCAAGCGCGACGGGGGCGTGCAGGTAATTGGGCAGGGCGATGGAAACGATGTCGATGTCGGCGCGTTTGAGCAGCGTGCGATAGTCGGTGACGAGGTCCGGGATGTTGAACTGGTCGGCGGCCTCGCGGCCGCGCTGGGGCGAGACCTCGGCCAACGCGGAGACGGTGGCGGCGGGGTGTTGTTGGAAGGACCGGATGTGATCAATGCCGATGGCGCCGGCGCCGATCACGGCCACGTTGAA
Organism: Opitutaceae bacterium; assembly: GCA_019455245.1. Classification (GTDB taxonomy): domain Bacteria; phylum Verrucomicrobiota; class Verrucomicrobiia; order Opitutales; family Opitutaceae; genus Cephaloticoccus. The sequence goes on along the minus strand of JACFMR010000019.1, from coordinate 43,504 downwards.
GGTGTCTTTCTTTTTCATCAGTTGGTCTCCGGATTTCAGGCGCGGCCCCAGGCGCGCAGTTGTTCGAAGGAGCGGCGGACGGATTCGAGCGGCTCGAAGTTGTAGTCCTCAACCTCGACGATGCAGCACTCGACGGCGCCGATTTCATCGATGGCGCGGAACACCGCGGGGAAGTCCACCGGGCCGCCGCCGATTTCCTTTTCATCCTTCAGGTGCACGGTGCGGATGCGGCGGCCCTGTTCGCGGATGAAGGCGGCGGGATCCTTGCCGCCGACCTGCACCCAGTAGACGTCGGCCTGACAACCGAGATCGCGCGGGGCCGCGGCGTCGAGCATCCAGTCGAACACGCGGCGGCCCTCGACGACGGCGAGTTCGGCGGCGTGGTTGTGGAAGGCAAACTGGATGCCGTGCACGCGAAAGGCCGCGCCGATGAGCGCGAGTTCGCGGCCGATGCCGGCGCACGCGGCGGCGGAAACGTAGTGGTCGGAAGGCCAGCCGGGGCAGACGACGTGCTTCGCCCCGAGCAGATGCGCGTCGGAAATACAGCGGTTGAGGTTGGCCTTGAGGGCGTCGATGCCGACATGCATGCTCACGCATTGCAGGCCGGCGTCGCGCAGGGCGGCGGCGGCGCCCTTGGCGTCGAGGTTGCCGAAGCCGGCGGTCTCGACGGCGGTGTAACCGATTTTGGCGACTGCGGCCACGGTGCCGGCGAAGTCGGTTTTGACGCGGTCGCGCAGCGACCAGAGTTGGAGGGCAACGGGGATGTTGGGCATGATGGGAAAAGCTGCGGCGGCAATGAAGCCATCCGTCGCGTCAAGCATGGAACCGGGATCAATCGGGGAGCAAGCCTGTGGCTTGTGCAACCGGTTGCATAACTGCCGACGCATGCTTGCCACCGGAGCGGGGAGGTTCAGGGTGGCGGGTTCATGGCGTTGCTCAGTCTGCTCGACATCAATCTCAGCTTTGGCGGTCCCCCGGTGCTGGAAAACCTGAACTTTCAGGTCGATCCGGGCGAACGCGTGTGCCTGCTGGGGCGCAACGGTTCGGGCAAGACGACGCTGATGCGCGTGATCGCAGGCGAATTGTCGCCCGACACGGGGCAGGTGTTTCGTCCGGCCGGTGCGGTTTGCACGCGGTTGACCCAGGAAATCCCCGTCGGACTTGCCGGCAGCGTACATGATCTGGTGTATGCCGGGGTGCGGCCCGAGTCGGATCATCACGAGGAGGATTGGCAGCGCGAGCTGCGGGTGGAGGGTTTGCTCACGCGGATGGGTTTGGACCCCGCGGCGCGGTTTGAAGCGCTCTCGGGCGGGCTGAAGCGTCGCACGCTGCTGGCGCGCGCGCTCGCGGGTCAGCCGGACCTGCTGTTGCTGGACGAGCCGACCAACCACCTCGATCTCGCCTCGATCCTGTGGCTGGAGGAGTTTCTGCTTACGGAGAAGATCGCGCTGTTCTTCGTGACCCACGACCGGGCGTTCCTGCGGCGGCTGGCCACGCGTATCGTGGAACTCGATCGCGGCCGGATGACGAGCTGGGCGTGCGACTACGACACGTATCTCCTGCGCAAGGAGGAACTGCTGCTGGCGGAGGAGAAGCAGCAGGCGGCCTTCGACAAGAAACTGGCGCAGGAGGAGGCCTGGGCGCGCCGCCGGCCCGGCGCCCAGCGCAAACGCATCGGGGCCCGGCGCGACGCGCTCAAGGTCATGCGCGCGGAGCGGGCGGCCCGTCGCACGCGCGCCGGCAATGCCGTGCTGAAACTGGCCGAGGCGGAGAAAAGCGGCGTGAAGGTGATCGAGGCGGAAAACCTGGCCTTCGGTTACCCGGGCGGCCCGGCGCTGATCCGGGATTTCTCCACGGTGCTGACGCGCGGCGACAAGCTCGGATTGATCGGGCCCAACGGCGCCGGCAAGACCACCTTCATCAAGCTGCTGCTGGGCGAGCTTGAGCCGACCGCCGGCACGCTCAAACACGGCACACGCCTGGAGGTGCTTTACTTCGACCAGCACCGTGCGCAGATCGACGACGACAAGACCGTCGCGGACAACGTGGCCGACGGCAACGAGACCGTGACGGTCAACGGCCGCACGCGTCACGTGATCAGCTACCTGCAGGATTTTCTGTTTGAGCCCGACCGGGCGCGCACGCCGGCGCGGGTTCTTTCCGGCGGCGAGCGCAACCGGCTGTTGCTGGCCCGGCTGTTCACCAAGCCGGCCAATGTGCTGGTGCTGGACGAACCGACGAACGATCTCGACGCCGAGACCCTCGATTTGTTGGAGGATCTGCTGGTCGAATACCAAGGCACCCTGATCGTGGTCAGCCACGACCGCGACTTTCTCGACAACGTGGTGACCGGCACGCTGGTTTTTGAGGGCGAAGGCCGCATCAGCGAATATGTCGGCGGCTACACCGACTGGACCCAGGAGCAGGCCAAGCAGGCGGCGCGGGAGGTTGCATTGGTCCAGGAAAAGGCGCCGGAGCAGATCGCGAATGCGGCTCCGACTCCGCGCCGCAAACTCACCAACAAGGAGCGCAGCGAACTAGCCGCCTTGCCGGCCCGCATCGAAGCGCTGGAACAGGAGCAGACGGAGATCACCACGAAGTTGGCCGACCCCCGGTTTTACAAGGCGGATCCCGCCGAGGTGGCCGCCGCGCGTGATCGGCTGGCTGCAATCGAGCAGGAGCACCACGACGCCTTCGTGCGTTGGGAGGAACTGGAAGCGCGGGAATAATGTCGACTCGCGGGCAGCCCGGTGGTCTGCCCCTGCCGGCGCGGCCGCGCCAAAGTCCGGTGGTTTATTGTGAAGCGCAGACAGTCTGACTTTCGGCGGAACGCATTGCCCTCAATGCGTTGGGTCGGTTCTCCCTTGGAAACCGGCGCCTTGAGGGCAAGGCGCGCCACCATCTGCCGTCAGTCCATTACGCGAGTGTTGATAGGACAGGGTGGTATCAGGTGTCGTAATACGTGCGGAGTTCCTGATCGCTGCGGCGCAGGCGGAGGGCGAGGGTCCGCGCGATGCGGGCGAAGATTTTGACGCCGATCAAGGGTTGCGCGCGCGACAGCTCGTCAAACCGGGCGCGTGACAGGACAAACAGATCCACGGGGGTCACGGCGATGGCGTCGGCGGAACGGTTGCCGCGGTCGAGAAACGCCAGTTCGCCGAAAAAATTGCCGCGGCCAAACGAGGCCAGATTGTGATGGGTGACGCCGGCGGGGAGCACGATGCGCACGATGCCGCGGCGGATGAGGAACATTTCATCCGAGACCTCGCCGGCACGAAAGATGGCGTCACCGGCCGCGTAGCTGCGCGGTTCGGCACAGGTCGCCAGGGCGGACAGGGTCTGGTCGGAATCCATCGCCCGACACAGCTCAAACTCCGCGAGTTGCAGCGGCGTCTCGACATCCGTCGGAGCGGGACGCAGGGCGGCGAGCACCCGGTCCTCCGCCCAGCACAGCGCGTCATCCAGCGTCTCGAACCGGCGCGCGGTCGTTTTGGCGCCGAGCACGCCGATCTGTTCGATGTAGTTGCGCAAATCGCGCCGGGTCGGCAGCCGGCTGAAGAGGAGTCCGCCGCGTTGGGCGTTGAGGTCGGTGTTGAGTTCGGCGAAAAGGTGCGCGGCGGTGTAGTCCATCGCGGTCACACGGCGCAGATCGAGGATCAGCCAGCGGCAGTGCGGCAGGACCGGGGTGAGTTCCGTGCGCAACTGGTCGGTGGTGCCGAAGAAGAGGCTGCCCTGCAGTTCGCACACGGTGATCAGGGCCCGGTGCGGTTGCAGCAGGCTCTGGTCGGCGGGCGCGCGGTGCTGCGTCGAGGAGATGCCGGTGCCGTCGATTTTGCGGCGGATCACGGGGCTGCGGATCTGGTCGCGGATGAAAAGTAGCATGGCCAGACCCACGCCGGCGCCGGCCGCGGCGATCAGATTGGCGCCCACGGCCACCACGATCACCGTGGCGATGACCGCGAAGTCGAGCATGGTGGAGCGCTGTTTCAGCAGGTGAAAGCTGCCCCAGTCGAACATGCGCACCGCCACCACGATGAGGATGCCCGCCAGCGCGGCCACCGGCACCCACGCGAGCCATTGGGCCAGCAGCAAGGCCGCCAACAAAACAAAAATACCCTCGCACAAACCGGAGAGTCGGGATCGGCCGCCGCTCTCGACGCTCACCAGGGTGGCGCCCATGGTGCCGGCGCCGGGCATGCCGCCGAGCAGGGCGGAAATCAGATTGCCCGTACCCTGACCGATGAGCGTGCGGTTGGAGTCATGGCGGGTGTGGGTGAGAGAATCCACCACGACGCAGGTTTTCAGGGTGTCGACCGACAACAGCACCGACAGGGTGACGGCGGGCGGAATGAGCAGGCGCAGGTCGGTCCAGGTCAATCCGACGCACGCCGCCCACATACCGGTTTGGCCGCCGAACAGACCGCGTGCACCGCCGCCCATGGGACCGAGCAGCAGCGGATTGCGGTCCAGCGTGAGCAGTTCGGGGCGCAGGGTTGCGAGGCCGAAATAGGCGAGGACACCGGCAGCGAGCCCGAGAATCGTGGCGGGCACGGCCTTGGTGACGCGCGGGGCAAGCAGCACGCCGGCAATCGTGATCAGGCCGACGATGATGGCGGGCCCCGACCACAGCGCCGGGGCGGCCAGGTGCTTGCCGGGGAGACCGAGCAATTTGGGCAATTGCCCGAGAAAAATGATCGCGCCGACTCCGCTCAGGTAACCTGAAACCACGGGATACGGGATGAATTTGATCAGGCGCCCTCCGCCGGCCAAGCCGTAGCCGAGTTGAAGCACGCCCGAAAGCACGGCGACGACCGCAAGCAACAGGATGATGCGTTCCGGTGTTACCGCGGTGTCCCCGGTCGCGAGCATACCCACGGCCAGCGAGGCCAGCACGGCGCCGGCAGGCGCGCAGGGCGCGGAGATCAGGCGCGGGGCACCACCCATGGCGGCGGTGACAAAACCGAGTACGGCCGCGCCGATGATGCCGGTGCGCACCCCGTGGCTGACATACTCGGGCCCGAGCAGGGCGTAAACCGCGACGCCGTAGGCGATGGCCGAGGGCAGCGCGACCAGCATCGCGGCAAACCCACCCCACAGGTCGCCGGTCCAAGCCCGGCCGGCAGGTGAGGGAGCGGAGTGGGTGGAATCCGTCATGGCGGAATGATACCAAGGCAAGCAGGCGCCAACCGCGCTGCCTGCGCTTTGTTTGTAAACAGGTTTTGCTCCGGCGTCGAGCGCCGGGATGCCGCCGGCGGGCGGGCGGTTCTCAGTGCTGCACGTGGTGCCGCAGCATGAAATGCAACTCCGGCAGGCGCACGGGCTTGGCGATGAATCCATCCATGCCGACTTCGCGGCAATGCAACTGTTCGTCGGGCAGGGCGGCGGCGCTGAGGGCGATGATGGGCAAAGTCGAAGCGGCCCGCTTTTGCCCCAAAGGTTCATCGGCCCAGGCGCGGATGCGCCGGGTGGCTTCCCAGCCGTCAAGGTTGGGCATGTGGCAATCCATCAGAATGATGTCCGGCAGCGGTCGGCTGGCCAAGGTGGCGAGGGCCTCCTCGCCATCGATGGCGTATTCGCAGGTGCAACCGAGGTGGCCCAGCTGGGCCGCGAGAATCCGGCGGTTGATCAGATTGTCCTCAACCACGAGCACGCGCAGATTCAGCGGAGGGAGTTCGCCACCGGCATTGTCGTCCGCGGCCGGGCCGGCTTCGCCGGGGGGCAACGGGATGGTGAAATGAAAGCGAGAACCCCGGCCCGGTGTGCTTTCGAGTTCGAGCTTGCCGCCCATCAATTGGACCAGCCTGGCGCTGATGGCCAAACCGAGGCCGGAACCGCCGTAGCGACGCGTGGTGGAAGAATCGCCCTGGGTGAAGCGCTCGAACACCCGCATGCGCGTTGCCTCATCCATGCCAATGCCCGTGTCGCTGACCTCGAAGCACACCGGCCGTGGTTCGGCCGGGGTCGCCACGGCGGTCACGCGCAGCTTCACGTGTCCGCCGCGCGGGGTGAATTTCACCGCGTTGGACAGCAGATTGAGCAGCACTTGGCGCAACCGGTAACTGTCGCCCACCACATGCACGGGCAGATGCGGGTCGAGTTCGGCCTCAATGTGAAGTCCGTCCGGCCCGGCCTTGGTGGCCATGAGCTCGACGCTTTCGCGCACGCTTTCGGCAAGGTGAAACGTATGCTGTTCGAGCCGCAGCCGGCCGGCCTCGATTTTGGAGACATCCAGAATGTCCCCCAGCAGTTTCAACAGCAGGTCGCCGGAGCGCGCGACGAGGCGGACCGAGTCGAGGGCGCTTTCCGGCAGGTCGCGGCGGCGCTGGAGCAGGTCGGCGGAGGCGATGATGCCGTTGAGCGGCGTGCGAATCTCGTGGCTCATGTTCGCGAGAAATTCGCTCTTGGCCTGCGATGCCGCGGCGGCGCGGGCGGAGGCGGCCTCGTACTCGCGGGTGCGCTCCTGGACAAGGCGTTCCAGATTGGCGTTGGTGGCCCGGGTGTCGCGCAGCGCTTTTTCGCTGCGCAGGTGGGCGGAGCCGATGAGACGCATGAGCGTGAGGCTGATCAGGAAGACAAAACAGAGGGCGAAAAATCCGTCGATGAACAGGGTTTGGGCGGCGAAATCGAGGGTGTCGGACGGCACACGGGGGCCGAATTCCATGCCGTTGGCCCAGAAATGGCTGGTCAGGATGACGGCAAAGACGGCGATGGCCGTGCGACGCGAGGCGAAGGTTGCGGCCATGAGCAGAAACATGAGGTCATAGGCGAAGATCTGGATGGCGGTGCCCACCGGCAACGAATCGTAGAGCACACCGGGGATGAGCGCGGCCAGATGGGCGGGCAGCACCAAGCCCAGCGCGAGGATGTCCCCGGCCATGGTCAGACGGCCGCGCCACAAGGTGCGCACCGACCAGACGCCGGCCGCGAAGAGCAGGACATTGAAAACGAGCCGCAGCCCGATGAGCGGCGGCTGGATCAAGAGGACCTTGACCACATTGATCGGCAGGAAAATCAGTACGATCAACGCGATGACAGCCAGCAAACGGGCCTTCATCACGGTGAAATGGGACTGCCCTTGGTAGGCTCCGTCGAGTCGGGCCAACCAAGCGTGAAACAAACGGATCATAGGTGCAGGCGCAATGTACCCGCGTGCATCGGTCCGGCGATACTATTGTACCCCATGGGGAATATACCTGAGGTTGGGGCGGGTTTCGGGCAAAATCGGACCGGCTTGAGTTTTGGCGGGGACGGCGTTGGCTGGCGACATGGCCACCACCGAAGCCGCCCACGCCCTGACGCTCAACTACCGGATCGACGCGGACGACCGCATCATCGCGGTGAACGACGCCTGGGGCGAGTTTGCCGAGGCGAATGACGGCGGTGAGGTGGTTGCGGACAAGGTGATCGGCCGGTCCCTGTGGGATTTTGTTTCCGGCGAGGGCATTGCCGAGCTCTATTGGCAGATGATCCGGCGGGCGAGGGCGGGACATCCGGTGGAGTTCACGTACCGTTGCGATGCCCCGGAGTGGCGGCGGCTGTTCCGCATGACGGTGCGGGCGCATGAGCATGGGGTCGTGGAGTTTCGTTCCGTGTTGGAATGGGAGGAGCCGCGCCCGAAGGTGCAGCTGCTGGATTGTCACCAAACGCGGGACGCGCGCTGGACGCGGGTATGCAGCTGGTGCCAGCAGGTGGCCGTGGCGGACGAGGTTTGGTTGCCGGTGGAGGAGGCGGTGGCGCGGCTGGATCTGCTGGCGGCGGAGACGATGCCGCAACTCACCCATGGCATCTGTCCGGCCTGCCGCGATGGCATGATGAGGAAGCTGCAGCCGGCTTGACCGGTTCCGGTCGCGACAGGACTCGGACCGGGGCGGACAATAAATCGCGAATTGCGGCCGGCGAGGATGGACATCCCGCGCGGGAGCGTCATACTAAGCCTGTCGCCGCACCGGACGCGTCTGGTGTCACTCCCGGCGGGTGCGATGCTTCGACAAGCCACAGGAGAAACCGCAACGCTCAACGAAGGAGGACATATGCCAGCGAACAAGGTCAGGGAATTCCTCGACGCCCATAACGTGAAATACGTGACGATCCGGCATTCGCAGGCGTTCACCGCGGCGGATGTCGCCGCCTCGGTGCACGTGGCGGGCCGTGATTTTGCCAAGACGGTCATGGTCTGGGCCGGCGGCGGCCTGGCGATGGTCGTGCTGCCGGCGACCCGGCGGATCGTGCTGCATGATCTGCGCGAGATGCTGGAATCGCCCGAGGCGCGGCTGGCCACCGAGACGGAGTTTCGCGACCGCTTCCCGGATTGCGAGATCGGGGCGATGCCGCCGTTAGGCAATCTCTACGGTCTGCCGGTCTATGTCGCGGCGAGCCTCAGCACCGAGCCGGAAATCGCGTTCAACGCGGGCACCCACACCGAGGTCATCAAGATGGCGTATGCCGACTACGAGGCCTTGGTACACCCGATCGTGCTGGAGTTCATCACGACCTAGCCCAAGTGGACATCGCGTCCATCAACCCGGCTCAACACACGCGGCCGCGTTTGCCGGCGCGGGTGTTGGCGATGGGGTTGTCGCCGATCCAACGCTCGTCGATCGGCTGGCTGGCGCGCTGGTAGCGCGTGTCGGTGGAAAGGCGCAGGCGGTCGGTCAGGTTGTCGAGCCCGCCGTGCACCAGGTGCATGCCAAAGGTGATGAAGTCGCCCATGCGCCATTCCGGAGCGGTTAGCCAGCGGCCGCCGAGCTTGGCGCGGAGGGTGACGGGATTTTTGCTCAGGAAACCGGGATGACTCCAGCCGCCCCGGTGCACGACCTTCTCCACCTGGGCGGGGCGGTTTTCACAGTAGGTGTCCACGTCGACCTCGAGATAATTCTTCAACCGCTCCTGCTGGCGGTGGGAGCCTTCGAGCAGCATGACGCCACCGGTTTCGAGCGGGGTGTCGCCATAGGGGATCCAACAGGTGAGCAACTGATGCGTGCCGCGGCCCATGTAAACGAGATCGCAGTGCGGCGTGGAACCCTGGCCGCGGCTCAACGCGCGAAACCAGGTGTAGTCGAAGTGACGCACCGGTTCACCGAAGAGCCGGGTGTAAAAACCGAGCAATTCGGGTCCGTAAACGACGCGCCGGATGGCGGCATTGTGCACCGCGAGTTCGCCTTTGTAGTTGCTGGTGATGCCCGGCCGGGCGACGCCGGCGATGGTCGGGTGGGCGGGATCAAGCAGATCGGCGGCCGCGAGCCGGTCGCACACCTCGGCGCGCGCCGCCGCGATCAGGTCGCGATCAAAAAATCCCGGCACATAGAGGTAACCGTCCTCGGCCAGCCGGCGGTTGAGCTCGGCCGGATCGTCGACGCAGTCGGCGGAGCTGCGCACAAAACCGAAGGACGCCTCGGACAGGTCGAGCTTGTGGCCGCAGGAACTGAGTTGCGGCAACGTGCGTGGTGACGGGAGGGAGGCAGAGGAGAAGGACATGGGGCAGGCTTGGAACGACGGACGGTGGCTTGGAATTTACCGGGCACCCCAGCCCGGAACTGGATCAGTTCGGCACCGGCAGATTGAACTCCTGCAGCAGGGCGGTGATCTTGCCCGTGATGTCGGCGGAGTCGTCGCCGGGATGGATGCCGGCGTGGCGCACGGTGCCGTCGGGGGCGATGATGGCGACGTAGGGAATGCCGCTGATGCCGTAATCGGGGTTGAAGACCGGTTGCTCGCTGAAGACGACGTCCCAGGTCATTTCCTTGGCCTGCATGAATTCGGGCATGAGGGCCATTTCCTTGGCGGGATCGTTCTTGGTATCGATGCGCGGCCCCATGTTGGCGACAAAACCCTGAATACTGGTGACGCCGAGGAAGGTCACGGGCGTGCCTTCAAAGTGTGCGACGTGCTCCCGAACTTTCGGGAAGGAGGCAATGCAAGGACCGCACCAGGTGGCCCAGAAATCGAGCACGACGACCTGGCCCTTGAGTTCGGAGAGGGCCTTGAGCCCCTCGCGGCTGGACCAGATGAAATTGAGCTCGGGCGCGGGACTGCCGATGAGGGCGGTCTGGGCTTTCTCGGCGGCCTCCATGCGGTCGATGGCGGCGAGCGCCTGGTCGGCGGCCTTGGCGCCTTCGCTGTCGGGATAGTTGGCCTTGACCGCCTGCAGGAGTTCGCGGGCCTTCACGGTGTCCTCCATGATCTGGAGGTAAAACGTGGCCTGCATGAAGGCGATGCGCACGACGTCCTCGGAGGTCTCGCCGGCATACTTGGCGAGCAGGGCGTCAAAGGCGGCGGCTTCCTCGGCAAAATCGGCGGCGTTGTCGGCCCCGGCGCGGATCTTGGCGGATATGCTGCCGACCAAGGCCTTGAGATCGGCGGCGGCCGGCGAATCGGCGGGCGGGGTGGCTTCCTGGGCGTAGGTGTGGCCGAGGAGGGCGAGCGAGAGTCCAAGCAGGAGACGGAGAGTGCGAAGGATCATGGTGGTGGAGTTGGACCGAGGGGAGGCGGGGAGACAATCCGAATTCCGGGTCAGGCCCCGCCCCGCTGAAACATCCACCACGTGTAGACCGCGTAACAGACCAGCAGCACGCCGCCCTCCCAACGGGTGATACGACGGTCGCCCCACAGCAGCGGCAGCAGCGCCAGCGTGGTGGCCACCATGACAACCAGGTCGAGGGGATTCAGTTCCGGCACGGCGGTGGGATGGATGACCCCGACGACTCCGAGGATGCCGAGGAGATTGAAGAGGCACGACCCCACGACATTGCCGAGCGCGACGTCGGATTCGTGGCGGAGCGTGGCGACGGTGGAGAGCGCGAACTCCGGCATGCTGGTGCCAACGGCGATCACGGTGAGGCCGATGAGCAGTTCGCTCCAACCCCAGGAGCGCGCGAGCGTCACCGCGCCGTCCACGAACCCCTCGGCCCCGACAATGAGCAGGGCCAGTCCCCCGAGCGTGAAGAGCAGGGACAGGCCGAGGGAATAGCGCCGCGGCGGGGAATCGGAGGGCTCGGTGGTGGCATCGCGCCGGGCCGCGCGGATGATATACCACGAATAGACCGCCAGCAGCATGAGCATCACGATGCCGTCAATCCGGCCGAGATGCCGGTCGAGGAGCAGCAGCATGGCCAGCACCGAAACCCCGATCAAAATCGGGGTTTCACGCGAGACGATCTTGCGGTGCGCGGTCAGCGGTCGCAGCAATGCGCAGAAGCCGAGGATCAACGCGACGTTGCAGACATTCGAACCGATGACGTTGCCGAGGGCGATGCCCCCGCGATCGCGCAGGGCCGCCTCGGCGCTGACCACGAGTTCCGGGGCGCTGGTGCCGTAGGCCATGACGGTGAGACCGATGACCAGCGGGGTGATCCCGAAGCGCAGGGCCAGCGAGCCGCCGCCGCTGATCAAACCGCGGGCGCCGAGGGTGAGCACCCCGAGTCCGCCGAAGAGCAACAGCCAGGGGTTCATGGGCGGATGAAGCCCGGATGGATGCGGGACGTTGGGTTAAATTTCATCCGCGACGAATGTGGAAACCGCCGATCGGGCGCCAGTCAAAGTTGAGAACAAACCAAACGGATGGGTTCCGTTCAGGCCGTCATGGCCACGGCGCTGGAGCCACGGCAGCATGATCGTGGCTGCCTTGGAGCGCAACGACAAGGTGGCTTCCGGCGGCCAAGGTTGAGCGTGGAGATGCCACGTTGTCGCTTCGCTCCCTCCTTCGCCAAGCCTGCGAAGGGCACGGCCAACGCAGCTACAATTCGGCTTATCCGCTCGAAACCGGTGGTTGAATTTGGCCCAGCTTGCGCGTTGAGGGCAACGCGCACCACCTTGTGGCCCGGCGGTTCAGAGCACGGCTTCGAGGCGTTCGACCAAGGTGCGGAGGATCTGCACGCGGGCGTATTTTTTGTCGTTGCCCGACACCAGGGTCCAGGGGGCGGCCGGGGTGTGGCAGCGGGTGACCATGTCGTTGACCGCGGCGAGGTAGACGGGCCATTTCTCGCGGTTGCGCCAGTCCTCGTCGGTGATCTTGTATTGTTTGTAGGCGACGGTCTGGCGTTCCTTGAAGCGCCGCAGCTGTTCCTCGGGGCTGATGTGGATCCAGAACTTGTGCACGATGTTGCCAGGCGCGGCCAGCTGGGCCTCAAAGTCGTTGATCTCGGCATACGCCCGGCTCCATTGCTCGGGGGTGGCGAAACCTTCGACGCGCTCGACGAGCACACGGCCATACCAGGAGCGGTCAAAGATCAACACATTGCCGGCGCGCGGCAGATGCCGCCAGAAACGCCAGAGGTAGTGTTGGGCGCGTTCCTCCTCGGTGGGTGCGGCGATGCCGACCACGCGGTAGAGCCGGGGATCCATGGCCTGGGTCACGCGGCGGATGGCGCTGCCCTTGCCGCCGGCGTCCCAGCCCTCGAAGACGAGCATGGTGGACACCTTGGCCTCGCGCGCCGCCCAGGCGAGCTTGGCGAGCTGCGACTGCGCGGCCTTGAGCTGCCGTTCGTATTCGCGGTTGGTGAGCTTTTGGGTGAGATCCACCTGGTCGAGCACGGTGCGTTTGCGGCGCACAGTTGATTTGACCGCAGGAGCCGCGGTGGCGGCGGCCGGCTGGGGCGCGGTGGCGGCGGCCGGTTGGGCCGGGGTGGCGTTGGCCGCGGCCTTGAGCCGGGCGGTGATGGCGTCGAGCAGCAGGCGGCCGGCGGTGTGTTCGCGGTGGCGGCGGTCGGTGGCCTCGATGACGTGCCAGGGGGCGTCGGGCCTGCCGGTCACGCGCAGGGCGTGATCGCAGACCTTGATGAAGCGGTCGTAGTGCTTGAAATGCTTCCAGTCGTCGGGACCGATCCGATTGGAGCGTTCGAGTTTGCACAGGCGCGCCTTCTGCGCGGCCTTGGGCAGGTGCAGCCAGAGTTTGAGGATGAGCGCGCCCTCGGCGGCCAGCATGTGCTCGAAGGCGACGATCTGCCGGAGTTCCTCCTCGAACGGCTTGCGTTTGAGCTTGTGGCCGACGCGGCGGATGATCGGCTCGGTATACCACGAGCCGAAGAGAATGCCGATGCGTCCGCGGGCGGGCAGGGCGCGCCAGAAGCGCCAGTAAGGCGGGCGCTCCTTCTCCTCGTCGCTGGTGTCCCAAAACGCATGTGTGCCCACCCCGCGGGGATCGAGCCATTCGTTGAGCCGGTGGACCAGCTCGCCCTTGCCGGCGCCGTCGGCGCCGGAGACGATCACGATGACGGGAAACTTGCAGTGGCGGAGCTGAAAGTGCGCGTTGAGCAGGTCGGTGCGCAGCTTGGGAATGAGCGCATCGTAGCGCGCGGGACTGAGGGAGCGACCGAGTTCGGCTTGGGTGAACATGGCGGGCGGGGGTTGAGGAGGCGGAGCAGGGGGAAACTCAGGAGCCGAGGGGCTGGCGGGAGCGGCCGGCCGGGGTGAAGTGGCGGATGGCTTCGAGGCAACGGGCGGATATGGCGCCGAGGTCGCCCTCGCCGTCGATTTCGTGGAGCAGTTCCGCGCGGCGGTAGAATGAGATCAGCGGTTCCGTCTGCTGGTGGAAGGTGGCGAGGCGGGCGCGCACGGTGTTGGGATTGTCATCGGCCCGCTGGTAGAGCTCGCCGCCACAGGTGTCACAAATGCCGGCGCGCTGCGGTGGTTTGAACTGCAGGTGATACGGAGCCTGGCATTGGCGGCAGATGAGCCGGCCGGAGAGCCGGCCGATGATGGCCTCGTCGGAAACCTTGATATAGAGCACGCCGGCGATGCGCCGGTGCAGCTTGGCGGTGAGGTCCATCAGGGCCGAGGCCTGCGGCAGGGTGCGCGGAAAACCGTCGAGCACGAATCCGTTTTGCGTGTCGGGCCGGTCAAGGCGCTCGGCGACCATGGCTTCGGTGACATCGTCGGGCACCAGCTCGCCGCGGTCCATGTAGGTGCGGGCGAGGCGGCCCAGCTCGGTGTTTTGTTTCAGGTTTTCCCGGAAGAGATCGCCGGTCGCGATGTGGGGCAGGCCGAGCTCGGCGCAGATGCGCTCGGCCTGGGTGCCCTTGCCGGAGCCGGGACCGCCGAGCAGCACGAGATCGAGGCTGGGGCGGGCGAGTTTGGCGGGCAGTTGCTCGATGCGTTCGGCGGCGATGACCGGCGCGGCCTGGGCGCGGGTGGTGAAAGTGGCGAGGCCGAGTTCGACGGCGGAGACGAATTCGAAGAGCCGGGCTTCGACGGCGGGGGTCGGGCCGTTGCCGTCGATGACGGCGAGCTTGCGGGCATCGGCGTAATGTTCGAGCACGGGACCGACGGTGCGGTGGAAGACGCGCAACCGGGCCGCGATGAGGGCGGGGATGTCGTCGGCGCGGGGCAGCAGTTCGCCGCCGCAAAGATCGCACACGCCGTCCGCCTTGGGCGCATGCAGGGTGCGGTGCCACGAGGCTTGGCAACGGGCGCAGATCAGCCGGCCGGACACGCGGCGCATGATCTCGTCGTCCGGCACCCGCAGGTAGATGACGGCGTCGAACGGCTGGTGGTGGGTTGCCAGCAACGTGTCGAGAAACCGGGCCTGACAAACGGTGCGCGGAAAGCCGTCGAACAGGATGCCCTCGGCCGCGGGATGCTGCTCAACCCACTCCTCGACGATGGCATCGACGATTTCATCGGGCACGAGTTCGCCCTGTTCCATGTAGCTGCGGGCGAGGATGCCGAGGGCGGTGCGCGTCTGCAGGTGTTCACGGAACAAATCACCGGTGGCGACATGGCGGAGTTTGTAGCGGGCGCAGAGGGCGGCGATGTGGGTGCCTTTGCCGGCGCCCGAGGGGCCGATGAGAGCGAGGTTCATGACGGGGTGGGGTTGAGGTTGCCCAAGCGTGCCAACGAAAAGAATGGTCCGGCCTCAGACGGGTGCCGCGGATAGCCCGGGTCCTTCGTCGCGACGAAGGGCTGCGGTGCACGGGGATGGTGTCCGGCAGGTTTCGTGACAGCGTTCAGTATGACACAAAGCCGGCTTTGTGGCTTCGCATTTCTTGCGGTCTTGCCCGGATTTTTTTGCGCAAAATCCGGTGTGCCCGGGGCCTACAAATCGTAATGGCAGGCGACTTGCTGGCCGGTCTCGCCGGCGGAGCGCAGGGCGGGCACCTCGACCTTGCAGCGGTCGGTGGCATGCGGGCAGCGCGGGTGAAACGGGCAGCCGGAGGGTGGATTGATCGGCGAAGGCACGTCGCCCTGCAGCACGATGCGCTGTTTCTTCCGCGCCGGATGGGGATTCGGAATGGCGGAGATCAGCGCGCGGGTGTAGGGGTGGCGCGGGGCGCGGTAAATGGTGTCGGCATCGGCCAGCTCGACGATGCGGCCGAGATACATGATGGCGATGCGGTCGGAGACGTGTTTCACCACCGCGAGGTTGTGGGCGATGAACACGTAGCTGAGGCCCATCTCGCGCTGGAGGTCCAGCATGAGGTTGAGCACCTGGCTCTGGATCGAGACGTCGAGCGCGCTCACCGGCTCGTCGCAGACGATCAATTTCGGCTCGAGCGCGATGGCGCGGGCGATGCCGATGCGCTGGCGCTGGCCGCCGGAGAATTCAAAAGGGAAACGCTCGGCGGCGTTGGCGGGCAGGCCGACCTTCGCGAGCAGTTCGCCCACGCGTTGGCGGCGCCAGGCTGCGTCGCCCATTTTGTGGATGACAAAGGGCTCGGCCACGATGTCGCCGACGGTGTGCCGCGAATTGAGCGATTCGACGGGGTCCTGGAAGATCATCTGCAACTGCCGGCGATGGGCCTTGAGGGCGGCACCGCGTTCATGGGCGAGGTCCTGGCCCTGAAAAATGATCTGGCCGGCGGTGGGCTGGTGCAGGCGGACGATGCATTTGCCGAGCGTGGATTTGCCGCAGCCGGATTCGCCGACGAGGCCGAGGGTCTCACCGGGGGCAACGTTGAGGTTGACGCCGTCGACCGCCCGGCAGCTTTTGCGGGCGCGCAGCAAAACGCCCTCGCGCACGGGGAAGTGCATCTGCAGGTCGCGGATCTCGAGCAGGGGCGCGGCGGAAGGGGAGACGGGAGCGCTCATGCGTTGAAGGAGGGGAGTTCGCGCCAGCGGTGGCAGGCGGCCTGATGATCGGTGCCGACGGTTTCGAGCGCGGGCGCCCGGTTGCAGATTTCGGTGCGGTAAGGACAACGGTTCTGGAAGCGGCAACCGGCGGGCATGTCGGCCAATGAAGGGACCATGCCCTCGATGATCTTGAGGCGGGTCTTGCGCTCGTGCTCGAGCCGGGGAATCGATTCGAGCAGGCCGCGGGTGTAGGGGTGGGCGGGGGCGTTGAAGATGCGTTCCACCGTACCCATCTCGGCGACCTGGCCGGCATACATCACCACGACGTCATCGCACATCTCGGCGATGACGCCGAGGTCGTGGGTGATGAGGATGATGGCCATGCCCATCTCGTCCTGCAGCTCCTGCATGAGCTCAAGAATCTGCGCCTGGATGGTGACATCGAGGGCGGTGGTCGGCTCGTCGGCGATGACGAGGTCGGGTTTGCAGGCGAGGGCCATGGCGATCACGACGCGTTGGCGCATGCCGCCGGAGAGTTGGTGCGGGTATTCGCCGACCCGCACCTCGGGCGAGGGAATGCCGACCTTGCGCAGGATCTCGACGGACATCTCCAGCGCGGCGCGTTTGTCCTGCGTGCGATGGAGCAGAAATACCTCGCTCAACTGCCGGCCGATGGTGTGGACGGGATTGAGCGCGGTCATCGGTTCCTGGAAGATCATGCCGATGCGGCCGCCACGGATCTGGAGCATTTTTTCCGCCGGGGCGGTGGCGAGGTCGAGGCCGTCGAACAGGATGCGTCCGCCCTGAATGCGGCCCATGGGCTGCGGCAGCAGGCGCATGATGGAGAAGGCGGTGACGCTTTTGCCGCAACCGGATTCGCCGACGATGCCAAGGGTGCGGCCGCGGCGGACCTGAAAGCTGACGCCGTCGACCGCGGTCAGGCGGCCGCCGTCGGTGTCGAATGTCGTGATCAGGTCACGAACCTCCAGCACCGGGGCGGCGGAGGCGTGGTCGTGGAGCGGGGCGGACACGCAGCGTTACTCCTGCTTGTATTGGTCGAAAACCCGCAGCCCGGCGGGGAAGGTCTGGCCGGACTTGCGTGCGGCCTGGGTTTCCTTGCGGGCTTCCTCGTCGATCCAATAGAGCGAGTATTCGTTGAAGGTGCTGGCGATCCGGACGTTGCCCTCGTCGGGCACGCCGACCCAGCGCCAGGTGCCGGTGCGGATGAACGGCAGGATGAAACCCGGGCTGAAGGAGGCGTGTTCGTAGAGGAGTTCCTCCATCTGGAACGCGAGTTTCTTCATTTCCTGCAAATCGGTGGAGCGGTCGTAGGTGTCGATCAGGCGGTCCAGTTCGGGCAGCGCGATGGTTTCCAAGTTGTTGGTCTGGGGTTTGGGCTGGCGGTCGGGATTGACGGAGCCGTCGGGCAGAAAGGCTTGGTCGTAAGCGTTGGCGGAGTGGTAGGTCTCCCAGTAACGGGGAAACATCTCGGGGCCGACGTTGAAGGCCGAGAAGTGGATCTCGTGGTTTTTTTCCTGCACCTTTTTCCATCCCGCGGTGCTGTCGAGGATTTCGATTCGCAGCTCAAGTCCGGCCTTGGTGGCCTCCTCCTGCAGGATGGTGAGCACGTCCTTCAGGTTTTCGTAACCGGAGCTGACCTGGATGGAGAGGCGCTGGCCGGCGTCGTTGACGAGGATGCCGTCGGTGCCGCGCTTGGTGAACCCGGCCTTGGCGAAACTCTCGAGCGCCTTGTCAATGGAGTAGGTGCGTGAGCGCAGGGTCGGGTGGGTGAATTCGCCGTAACCGTCGGACGTGGTCTGCATGCGACTCCAGTCACCGCGGGAGAACTTGGCGATCACCAGCTCCCAGTTCATCGCGTATTGGATGCCGATGCGGATGTCGCGGTTGTTGACGAGGGGTTTGGCGGTGTTCATCCACAGGCCGTAGGTCGGGCGGGGGATGTCGTTGTAGAATTTCAGCTTGTGGATGTAGCCGGCCTTCACCTCGGGGGCGTCGTCGGGCAGCTTGTCATACCAGTATTCGGCGAGCGCGAGGTTGAACCAGTCGAGGTCGCCCTTGCGGAAGGCCTCGAAGGCCTTGGCCGTGTCGCGGATGACGGTGAGGCGGATGCGTTCGGGGTTGAAGCGGTGGCGCCAGAATTTCAGGTCCTGCGCCCACCAGTCCTTGACGCGGGTGAGGGTGATGGCGCGGCCCTTGTCGATGTTTTCGGGCAGCACGGTGTAGGCGCCGCTGGTCGGGGCGAAACGCCACTGGTAACGTTCGGGAAAGTCGTCGCCGAGCTCGGTGTAGAAATGCGACGGCACGGGCGTGCTGCCGAGGGCGAGCGAAAGGATGTCTGGCCGCAGCTCGGGGAAGTGGAGGGCAAAGGTGTGTTCGTCGTAGCGGGTGACGCCGGCGTATTTGGTGCTGTAAAAATTGTTGTACCACGGCGCCTTGATGTAGCTGGTGCGGTAGAAGAAATAGGTGAACATCACGTCGTCGGTCGTGATGGGTTTGCCGTCGGACCAGCGCGCGGCGGGGTTGATGCGGATGTAAACGGTTTTGTTTTCGCGATCGAGCGCCCAGCGTTCGGCGAGGCCGGGATAATAGTGGAAGCCGTCGGGGGTGAGATCGGTGAGGTTCGGATGGCGCAGGCCGTAGGACATGGCATTGTCGTCGAGAATCCACGGGCGGAAGCTGCCGTTGGAATCGGGGCCGACGGTGCGCAGCGTGCGCGGGAAATCGGGAATCCAGAAGTAAAGCGTGCCGCCGCGCTTGGCCTCGGGGGAGGAGAATTCGGGGAGGTCCATGCCGTCGTCCCACTTGAGATCGGCCGGGAGATCGGCCGGGGTCTTGAAGTGGAAGAAATCGGGATTCGCGGCGTAGAAAGCCTTGGCCTCGTCGCGGGCATCCTTTTGCGGGGTGGTGTCCTCGGACGGCTTGGGGCTGCAGGCGCTCAGGACGAGCAGGCCGGCGCCGAACAGGCAGGCGAGGACCGGGCGGATGAATTTCAGTGGCGGCATGGGATTATTGGTAAGTGGTGAATTTCTTGGGGTCAAAGGCCTCGCGCACGGCCTCGCCGATGAAGGTGACGAGAACGAGGATGAACACGAGGGCGGAGAAGGCGCTGGAAACGATCCATGGCGCGGTGGTCAGGGTTTGCGTGCCCTGCTTGAGGAGCTCGCCCATGCTGGGCGTGGGCGGCGGCAGGCCGAAGCCGAGGAAGTCGAGCGCGGTGACGGCGGTGATGGCCGAGACCACGGTGAAGGGCATGAAGGTGACGATGGTGGAAATCGTGTTGGGCAGGATGTGGTTGAAAATGATCCGGCCCGGCCCGGCGCCGAGCACGACGGCGGCGGCGGTGTAGTCGCGCGCCTTCTCGCGGTAGGTGGCGGTGCGCATGTAGTAGGTCATCGAGGTCCAGGAGAACAGCACCATGACGACGAGCAGCATGCCGATGCGCGCGGGGATGCTGAAGGTCGAGGGGATGACCGAGAACAGGATGATCACCATGTAGAGAAACGGGATGTTGGACCAGATCTCGATCAGGCGTTGCACGATCAGGTCGAACACGCCGCCGTAGTAGCCCATGAGGCAGCCGATGGTGATGCCCACGAGGTAGGTGAGCGCCATGAAGGCGAGGGCGAAAAAGATGGCGATGCGGAAGCCGTAGAAGAGTCGCGCGAAGATGTCGCGGCCGGTGGTGTCGGTGCCGAGGAGGTGGCCGGCGGGACCGCCGAGCCATGAAGGGGGCGCGGGTTTGAAGACGCCCTGGTAGGGCGTGTTCTCATTGGGGCTGAACGGCACCGGCGGCAGCAGCACCCAGTTGCCCCGGCCTTCCGCGCGGCTGCGCGCCTGCAGGTCGCGGTAGTTGGTCTCGTAGGTGTAATCGAAACCGAAGGTGGTGCCGGGCAGGTTGGCGCCGTAGGTCGGGAAATACAGCTTGCCCTCGTGGCGCACGAGGATGGCGCGGTTGTTGACGAGCAGTTCGCCGAGCAGCGAGACCGCGATCAGCACCATCAGCACCACAAAGGACCAGTAGCCGCGCCGGATGGACCGGAAGCGGCGGAGTTTGCGCAGGGTGAGGGGATTGAGGGCCATTGCGCGGCGGGATCGTTATTTGAAACGGATGCGGGGGTCGACGAGCGCGACGAGCGCGTCGGACAGGATGTTGCCCAGCAGCAGGAGCAGGCTGGCGAGGAAGATGATGCCCATGACCACGGGGTAATCGCGGTCAAAGATGGAGGTCAGGCCCAGCAGGCCGAAGCCGTTGATGTCGAAAATGGTCTCGATGAGGAAGGAGCCGGTGACGAGCAGCGTGATGTTCTGGCCGAAGGTGGTGGCGATGGGGATGAGCGAATTGCGCAGGGCGTGGCGCAGCACGGCCTGACGGAAGGACACGCCCTTGGCGATGGCCGTGCGGATGTAGTCGGCCGCGAGGTTGTCCATCAGGTGGTTCTTCATCAGCAGCGTGGTGACCGCGAAGCTGCCGACGAGATAGCACATGAGCGGCAGGATGGCGTGGCGGGCGAGGTCGAGGATCTTGCCGCCGAAGGTGAGGTCGGCGAAATTGTAGCTGGTGAATCCGCCCATCGGAAACCACTCGAGCCGGGCGGCAAAGAACAGCAGGAGCAGGGCGCCGAGCACGTAGCCGGGCACGGCATAGCCCATGAAAATGAAGACCGAGGTGGCGTTGTCCAACAACGTGCGGTGCTTGATCGCCTTGAGAATCCCCAGCGGGATCGAGATCGAGTAGGTGATGACCAGTGTGATGAGGCCGTAGAACAGCGAGACGGGAAAGCGGTCACGGATGATGTCCCACACCGGCTCGTTGTAGCGGTAGGATTTGCCAAGGTCGCCGGTCATCACCTTGCCGAGCCAGAGGCCGTAGCTGACGATGGCGGGCTTGTCGAAACCGTAGTAGGCCTTGAGCTGCTGCAACTGTTCCTCGGAAATGGCCATGTTGCCGCCGCTGCCGCTGCCGGCGCTGCGGCCGGAAGCCATGTCGGCCTGCTGCATTTCCATGATGGCCCGCTCCAAGGGGCCGCCCGGCACCACCCGCGTGATCAGAAACACGATCAACGTGATGCCGAGCAGGGTGGGTGGAATGAGCAAGAAACGACGGATGAAATAATCCCGCATGGGCGAGCAGACTGGAATGAAATTGCCGCCCATGAGGGGCGGAGCGGTGGAAATTGAGAAAGGGTGACTGCAGAAAGCGAGCCAGAATGTCATAATGGCGGGCCGGGCGGGAAATACCCGTGGCCAACCGGAATGACCGGGGGTGGACCCTGCCCAAGCCCGGCGCGTCGGGCCAGTTTATTGCATTAGTCCGAATGGACTAAAACTTACTTTTCCGCGGTGGGCACGGCGACCGGCAGCTGGCGCAGCCGCGCCGCGCGCGCCCGGGCGTCGGCAATGAAGTGATCATGGGCCGAGAATGCGCTTTCGCCCCGGCGGCGCGGGGGCGGCAGGTAGGCGCCGTTGCCATGGAGCACGCGGGCATTCACGTTGTCGCGCAGCTCGGCGGGCAGCAGATGACGGAGAATGCGGCGGCGCAGGGCGGGTTCCTCGATGGGGAAAAGCACCTCGATGCGGCGGAAGAAGTTGCGGGGCATCCAATCGGCGCTGCCGGCAAAAAGCTGGGGTTGGCCGCCCGCGCTGTTCTCGAAATAGAAGATGCGGGCATGCTCCAGGTATCGGCCGACGAGACTGCGGACGCGGATGTTTTCGCTGAGCCCGCGCACGCCGGGCACGAGGCAGCAGATGCCGCGGATGATCAGGTCGATCTTCACCCCGGCGCGCGAGGCCATGTAGAGCGAATCGATCGTGGCCTTGTCGACGAGGGAGTTCATCTTGACGATGATGCGCGCGGGCCGGCCGGCCATGGCGTGGCGGGCTTCGCGCCGGATCAGCTCGTTGATGCGCCGGTGCAGATTGTACGGCGCGACCAGCAGGTGGCGGAAAACCGGGGAGCGGCCGAAGCCGGTGAGGGCGTTGAACAGGTGGGCGGCGTCGCCGGTGAGGTTGGCGCGGGCGGTGAAATAGCTGAGGTCGGTGTAGAGCCGGGCGGTGCGGGGGTTGTAGTTGCCCGTGCCGAGATGGGCGTAGTGCCGCATGTGCCGGCCTTCGCGCCGGACCACCAGGCACACCTTGCAGTGCGTCTTGTGGCCGATGAGCCCGTAAACCACATGCACGCCGGCCTCCTCCAATTGGCGCGCCCACTGGATGTTGTTGGCCTCGTCAAAGCGCGCCTTGAGCTCGACGAGCGCGGTGACCTGCTTGCCGTTGCGCGAGGCCTCGATCAGCGCGCGGACGACGGGGGAATCGCCGCTGGTGCGGTAGAGCGTCTGCTTGATCGCCAGCACCTGGGGATCTTCGGCCGCCTGCTGCACGAGTTGCACCACCGGCTCGAAGCTCTCATAGGGATGAAACAGGAGCACGTCGCGGCCCTGGATGAGGTCGAAGTGGTTGACGTTTTCGTGCAACGGCGAGGCTTGCACGGGTGCGAACGGGGGGTATTTCAGGTCGGGCCGGTCGAGATCGGCGAGGCTCATCAACCGCAGGAGGTTCAGCGGGCCGTTGAGCCGGAAGACGTATTCATGGGAGAGTTCAAGGTGCTCGCAGAGGGTCTCGAAGATGTGGTCCTTGACGTCCGCCTCGATCTCCAGCCGCACGGCGGCGCCGCGCCGGAGGTTGCGCAGTTCCTCCTCGATTTTCTTGAGGAGGTTCTCGGCTTCTTCCTCGTCGATGTAGAGATCGCTGTTGCGGGTCACGCGGAAGGAGTAGGCGCCGTTGAGCCGGTAGCCCGGGAACAGGTCGCCGGCGCACAGCTTGATGATCTCGCTCAGGAAGATGAACCGCTGCGGACCGGTCTTGGTCGGGGCGAGGGCCACGAGCCGCGGCAAAATGCGCGGCACGGGCAGGATGGCCACGAGCTTTTCGTTTTCCGGCGTCTCGGGATTGTCGAGCGAGACCGCGACGTTGAGGGTCTTGTTGCCGAGCTGCGGAAAGGGATGCGACTGGTCGAGCGCCAGCGGGGTGAGCACCGGGTAAACCTGCTCGCGGAAATACGCCCGCACCCACGCGAGCTCGCCCTCGCTCAATTCCGCGCCGGAGCGAAACTGGATGTTTTCCGCCGCCAGGGCCGGGACGAGCTGCTCCTGCCAGCACCGGTACACATCATCCACCAGTGAAGCGACGACGGAGTGGATGCGGCGCAACTGTTCGCGCGCCCCGAGGCCGTCGAAACTGGGTTCCATGACGCCGGAATCGACCTGCTGGATCAGGCCGGCCACGCGGATCTCGAAAAACTCGTCGAGGTTGGAGCAGACGATGGCGAGAAACTTGACGCGTTCGAGCAGCGGGTGCCGCTTGCTCTGGGCCTGCTCCAGCACGCGCCGGTTGAACGCCAGCCAGGAGAGTTCGCGGTTGAAATACGCCGTGCGCACCGGCTCTCCGGGCAGGGAGGTCCGTGATTTGGATTTTGACCTGGGGTTGCGCTTGGCCATGGGGAAAGCCGGCCAGCCTACGCTCCCGGGCCGGCTTCGCCAGCAATTTATGACAGTTCACCCGATCGTGACACAGGAGCCGTTAAGTCGAGGTGTAACTGCGTTGGAGCTTGTCGATTCTGCTGGCCAGCAGAATGGCTTCCGCGCGGCCACGCTTTTGCCTTTGGCTCAAGCGCAGCTACGACATGCTAGAAATGCTCTGACTGCCCGGATCTCGGGCGGTTCAAAGGCTGAGCATTCGCGCCCAGGTCGCGCGCACGGCCGTGGCCGCGCTGACATCCCAGGCCACGCGGTGCGGGCCGCGGGCATCCGCGGTGAAACGGGTGTAGCCAAAGGTGTCGGGGGCGAACGAAACGGAAACCCGGCCGCGCCGCCAGGTGAACCAATCGGGTCGCATGAGCGCCGCCACCGCCATCGGGTCGAACAGGTGCGGCATGGCCGCGTGGCCGGGGGTGTATTTGGCCTTGCGCCACAAGCGCACCGCGCGGGTGAGAAACCGGCCGATGCGCGTGCCGCCGGCGAACAACCGCTCCAGCTGCACGCGGCTCACGGTGCACGAGACGCCGATTTCCCACGGGATGATTTCGACGGGAATGCCGCTGTCGAACACCACCGCGGCGGCCAGGGGATCGCAACGGACGTTCCATTCCCACTTCGGGGTCTTGAACTCGCCGGCCATGACGATGAGCCGGGGGATCGTCTTTTTGAGTTCGGGTTCGCGCAACAGCAGGGTGGCGAGATTGGTGAGGGCACCGATGGCGATCGGAATGGTTTGGCCGGGATGGGCGCGCAAATGCGCCGCCAACGCCTCCACGCCATGTGCGGATGGAGGAGTGGTGAAACGTTCCTCCGGCCACGCGCAGCCGATCTGGGCGATGGGTGCGCCTTGGACCGGACCGTTCGGCCAGAACGGTTGGGGCGACATCCAGGTGTGCATCGTGCACGGGATGTGGCCGCCGCAACCGGCGTGAACCGGCACGTCGGTCTCGCGACCGTTGATCGCGAGGAAGGTCCGCGCGAGTCGTACCCGCTCGTCCGTCCGGCCGAAGACGGTGCTGATGCCCGCGAGTTTCAGTTCGGGGCTGGCGAGAATCAGTGCCAGCGCGAACAGGTCGTCGGTGTCGTCACCGATGTCGGTGTCGAGCCAGATGGATTGCGGATTTTTTTCAGACGCCGGCTTTTTCATTCAGAGCTTGGGCCCATTCGCCGACCTGATGATGTGCGGTGCCGTAGTTGTGTCCACTCCGGCGTGGGAGGATCCACGTGATGTTTTCACAGCGCGTCACGCCGCGGCGGCGGCCGGAGACGACGAGCCCGGTGTCCTTGAACACCCAGTCGGCCAGCTGCTGTGCATCGTCGGCGCGGTAGGAAAACACCACGCCGCGCCGCGGCCGGCCGGAGACATTGGCGGGCGAGCCGTGGAGCGTGAGACAGTGGTGGATGCTGATGCCGCCGGCCTTGGGCGTGATGGGCACAACCTTGTCAGGCTGGTCACGCCAGAGGTGCGTTTCGCGGCAGTTGCCGTCGAACTTGCCGTTGGCGTCGAGATGGTTGAGCGGGCCGAGCCGGTGGCTGCCCTTGAGCATCGACATGCAACCGTTTTCCGGCGTGGCGTCGTCGAGATAGACAAAGACGGACAGCAGCGAGGTGTTGGTGTGCGGGTAGAACATGATGTCCTGGTGCCAGCCAAACTCGCCGGTGCCCTTGGCCACGGACTTGGTGGCGAGTTTGGAATGCTGCAACTGGATGTCCTCGCCGAGCAGCGGCCGGATGCAGGCCATGATGCGCGGATCGCGCGCGAGATCGTGAAACGCCGGATGGCGCGTGGTCAGCTCGAGCAGGTGGACGGTCTTATGCTTGATGCCACCGGCCTCGAGTTCGGACTGGATGGCGGGCGAGCCCTCGGCGGCGCGCAACGCCTCGATCTCGGCGGCATTGAACACGTTTTCGACGACGATGAAACCATCTTCACGGTAGGCTTGGATCTGGGCATCGGACAGGGCGATTGGGGAAGTGGAACTCATGATGGGTTGGTAGGTTAAGCACAGAATGGCGTTTCCGGGGTTGATTTACAATGGAGGCTTCTCCGAACTATTAGCACAAAATCATGAAACGCCCGACGCCCCGTTCATCGTTGCCGGCCGCCAAGGAGCTGCGGCTTTGTTGGGGCGGCCGCTTTGACGCGGCGACGGACGCGCATGAGCATTGTCACGCCGAGACCGAGCTTGTGCTTGTGACGGCGGGCCGGTGTCGGATCGAGGTGGCGGGCCTGTCACTGGAAGGTGGTGCCGACACGCTCTTCGTGCTGCCGGCCGGGGCGGCGCAATATCAAACCACGCTGGAGCCGACGCGCACGACGTTCATCGGCTTTCGTGTGCCGGCGGGATTGTTCGACGAGAGCGCCCGCATACTGACGCTCGCGCCCGACGAACCGGCGCGCCTTTGGCTGGAGCAGCTTTGCGATTCGCAGCTCGCGCGACCGGCGCTGGGCACGGAGATCACGCGGCGTTTGCTCGAGGCGCTGTTGCGGCGGTTGGCCGAGATCGACGCGGCGCACGGCCGGCGCTCGCAGCTGCACCCGGCCCTGGCCGAGGCGATTGCCCGGATCGAGCAGGATTTGTCCGGCCCGTGGACGTTGGGCGCAATCGCCACGGCCGCCGGGGTGAGCGAAAGTCACATGGGAGCGCTGTTTGCCGCGCATTGCGGCTGCGGTCCGCTGCAATACCTGCAGCAGCGCCGGCTGCAACATGCCTGCTGGTTGCTGGACAATCCCTACCTGCGGATCCACGAGGTGGCGGCCGCGTGCGGCTATGAGGACGTGAATTATTTCGTGCGGCTGTTTCGCCGGCGGTTCGGTCAGCCGCCCGGACGCTGGCGCGCGGCGCGGCTCACTCCACCCAGAGCGTTTTGACGTTCACAAACGCGCGGATGCCGGGCAGGCCGAGCTCACGGCCGTACCCGCTTTGCTTGATGCCGCCGAAGGGCAGGTTGGGATCGGAGTGGACGGAGGCGTTGACGAACACCATGCCGGCTTCGATGGCCGGCGTGAGTTCCCGGGCGCGCCGGCGATCGCGGGTGAAGAGTGCGGCGCCGAGTCCGAAGGGCGTGGCGTTGGCGATGGCAATGGCCTCCGCCGCATCGCGCACGCCGATCACCGCGGCCACCGGACCGAACAGTTCCTCGTCATGGGCGGGCATGCCGGGTTGCACGCCGGTCAACACCGTCGGCGCATAAAACCAGCCGGGCCGGTCCAGCGGCTGGCCGCCGAGCAAAACCTTGGCGCCGCGCTGCACGCTGCGCGTGACCTGGGCGTGCAGTTCGTCGCGCAAATCGGCGCGGGCCATCGGGCCGACCTCGGTATGCGGATCCAGCGGATCACCCACGCGGCGGGCGGCGATGCGTGCGGTCAGCTTGCGCTCGAATTCGCGGCGCACGCGGTTGACCACGATCATGCGCTTGGCCGCGATGCAGCTTTGGCCGGTGTTGACGAGCCGGGCGGACGCGCAGACCTCGGCCGCGAGGTCGAGATCGGCATCTTCCAGCACGATGTAGGGATCGCTGCCGCCGAGCTCGAAGACGCATGGTTTCAACGCCGCGCCGGCCTGCGCGGCGACCTTGCGCCCGGCCTCCGTGCTGCCGGTGAGCGTGACACCGCGGATGCGGTCGTCGGCGATCAACCGCGGCACCTTGGCGGAAGACAGCAGCAGGGTTTGGAGCAACCCCTCGGGGAGGCCGGCGTCGTGAAAAACCTGTGCGATGGCGAGCGCGCAGCCGCTGACGTTGGAGGCGTGTTTGAGCAGCACCGTGTTGCCCGCCATCAACGCGGGCGCGGCGGCGCGGAACAGCTGCCAGAAGGGGAAATTCCACGGCATGATCGCGAGGATCGGCCCCAACGGTTCGTAAACCACCCGGGTGTGCTTCGGCGCGCCGGCCGGCGTTTCGTCCGCGAGCTGGGCGGCGCCATGCTTGGCGTAGTAGTCGCACGCGGTGGCGCATTTTTCGATTTCGGCGCGCGCCTGGGCGATGGGTTTGCCCATCTCGCGGGTGATGAGCGTGGCCAGTGATTCGCGATCCCGGCGCAACTGTTTGGCCAGCGCGCGCAGATGCCGGGCGCGGGCCGACGGTGCGAGTTCGCGCCAGCCGAGAAACGCGCGATGCGCCAAGGCCAGGGCGGATTCAATCTGGGCCGTCGTGTGGGTAGGGTAGGCGCGCAGGCGTCGGCCGGTGGCGGGGTTGAGCGAGAGCAGAGGCATGCGTCCATTGTGAAGGTCATGCCTGACGCGCCAAACAAAATGCCCGGGGCGGTGGCGACAAAGTTGCGGGGGAAATGGCTGGATGGGATCTCACCGCACATCCCAATCGCACTGATCAAGTGTGAGCGGATAACGCGTTCACTTGGTTTGGCGGTGCAGCTCCGGGAAGAAAAGCGGGGCACTGAGCGCGAGACCGTCGCCGACGCTGGTGAACTCTCCGCCGTCGCGGATTTTGTCGGCCCCGAAACGTCTGATGAATTCGTGGCGCAGGCTGCGAATCAAGGAGGTGCCGCCGGTGAGAAAGACCGTCTCGATGCCGGCCGGATCAATATGGGCCTCCCGCATGAAGCCGTCGAGTTTGGCGGTGATCTGCGCAGTCAGGTCGGCCGTGTTGGCATTGAACTCGTCGAGCGTCAGGCGCTCGTCGAGTTCCATGCGTGGATGGGCAAAGAGGATCGGGGCGACATCGTCGGTCGTGAGCATGATCTTGGCCGCTTCGATGACCTGGAAGAGGGCGAAACCCTGATTCTCGGTGACAAGGGCCTGCAATCGCTCGAAGCCGACCGGGTTGTCGGAGAGTTTGGCCATCCGCCAGATGAGATCGAGCTTGGGCGCGTTGCGCAAAAACACGATCTGGTCCCACTGACATATCTGCCGGTGCAGGGTTGATGGCACCTCGAGCTGCTTGCCCCAACTGTCGTATTTGGCCCCGCGTCCGAAGCGAGGCGTGAGCTTGTGCCACATCGTGGCCGAGTCGTATTTGTTGCCGGCGACGGGCAGACCGCCCGTGGCCAGAATATCGTTGGCGCGGTCGAGCCGGCCCTGGCGGCGCGGATCGAGTTGCACGACGGTGAAGTCCGACGTGCCGCCGCCGAAGTCACCCACCAGCACGCGCTCGGGTTGCCGGATGCGGGCCTCGTAGGCGAAGGCCGCGGCAATCGGCTCATATTGAAAATGAATTTCCTCGAAGCCGGCAAGTTCGGCGGCCCGGCGCAGGCGGTCTTGCGCGAGTTGGTCTTCCGCCGGATCGAGTGAGAACACCGCCGGCCGACCCATGACAACGCGCTTCACGTCCTGCCCGGTCACGAGGTCGGCCTTGCCCTTCAGGTGGCGCAGGAAGAACGCGATCAGGTCCTCGAGCAGGTAGACCTCGTTGTTGACGATGGTCTGCTCGAAGGTGCGGTTCGGGAGGATGGTTTTGATCGCCTGGAAGAAACGTCCGCGCATCTGGTCCTGCACGTAGCGGAGTTTGGCGGCGTCGCCGATGAGCGGCGGGTCCTTGCGCAGGGTGTAGGGGAAATACATGAACGACGACTCCACGCCGGCGATACGATGATCGCGCACCAGGGCACGGTGTTCCGCATCCCAGATCGTGACGGAGGAGTTGCTGGTGCCAAAGTCGATGCCGTAAATGTACGTGCTCATGGGGGGCAGGCGGTGGAGACGAAAAAACCGACGGCTGGCGCCGTGCGCCGCGTCGGAGGGAAGGGGATGTGCGCACGGGACAAACGGCCTCCTGATGGCACGCTCCCGGAAACAGGGGGCGCTGAGGGGAACGGGCCGGCGCGCCCCTGACAAGGCGAAAGTACCGGAGATCGGGCTAGTCCAGCCGGTCGATCACCTTCAGCCCGGGGATGCTTTGGAAATGCTTGTCGTGGGTCAGCACAGTGGCGCCAGTTTGCAGGGCGCAGGCGGCGATGACCTGATCCTGGGCCGGAATGGTCAGCCCTTGCCGGTCCATGGACCACGCGAGGTGCTGGGCGCGCTCCCAAATCGTGTTGTTGGTGGGCAAATAGATCATCACCGCGAAGCGCTCACGGAAATGGCGCAGCAGTTGCGGCGTGCGCAACCCGCGGCAGACCTCGAGCATGATCATGCCGCAGGTGGCGAACTCACAGCTGTCGAGGTATCGGTTGAAAACCTCGAAAGGATCCACCCGGGAGCGGATGGCCTCGATATAGATGTTACTGTCCGGCAGGATCAGTTTTTCCATAGGAACTCGGGTCTTCGGCGACCTTGAGGCCGTGGGTATCCATGGCAAGGGAGGCCGGATCGAAGGCGTCCCGCAGTTCCTCCGGGCTCAGCCCCGCGGAAAACAGCTCCTTCATCTTGTGCCGCCGGGCCATCTCTTTCAGGGCGATCTCGACGGCTTCCGTCTTCGTGCTGGCCCCGGTGATCTTCATCACCCGGGCCAGCACGTCCTCGTCGATGTGCATGGTCATTTTCATAATCCATGTCGGTATGGCAACGCAGCCATACTGGCAAGGATTATGTATGGCCTATGAGCCAACTATCTTTTAACCAATGGGTAAAACTCAGACGCTTTCGAGCAGCTTGTTCAGCCGCGCGACCATGGCGGTGGCGTCGTCGAGCAGGCCGGCGCTGATCAGGGCGTTGTCGAGGAGCTGTTCGGCCACGAGCTTCGCCTTGTCGGGATTGGCGGTGTGCAGGGCGTGCAGGTGGGTGAGCACGGCGTGGCGCGGGTTGATCTCGAGGTTGACGCGCAGCGGCGACTCCGCGCCGTCCTTGTTCATGGCCTTCATCATGCGACGCATGTGGGGGGACATGAATTTGTCGGCGTTGAGCGCGAGCACGGGCGAATCGACGAGGCGGTCGCTGGCCTTAACCTCGGAGACGCGTTCGCCGAGCGTGTCCTTGATCCATTTGCCGAGCGCCTCGACCTCGGCCTCGCTCAGGCCGCCCTCGGGCTTGGGCAGCTCGGAGAGTTTCACATCGGCGTGGTCGGCGGCGGTGAGCTTCTTGCCGTCGAATTCGCGCACGTTGTTCATCACGTATTCGTCAACGGCCTCGTAGCAGAAGAGCACCTCGAGGTTGCGGGCCTTGAAGCCCTCGAGGTAGGGGCCGCTTTCGATGGCGGCGCGGTTGGGGCCGACGAGGTAATAGATTTCCTTCTGCTCGGAGCCCATGCGCGAGACGTAGTCGGCGAGCGACGTGGTCTTGCCCTTCTCGGTGAGCGACGACTCGAAGCGCAGCAGCTTCACCAGCTGATCCTTGTGCGTGAAATCCATGGCGGCGCCTTCCTTCAGGAAGATGCCGAACTCGGCGTAGAACTCGTTGTAGCCGTCGATGCGGTTCTTGGCCTCCTCCTCGAGGAATTTGAGGAAGCGCTTCGTGATGACCTTGTTGAGTTTCTCGATGAGGGCCTTGTCCTGCATCGTCTCGCGCGAGAGGTTGAGCGGGAGGTCTTCGCTGTCGACCACGCCCTTGAGGAAGCGCAGCCACTCGGGCAGCAGGTCCTTGGGCTTGGCCTCGATCAACACCTTGCGGCAGTAGAGCGAGACGCTCGCCTCGAGCCGGGAGAAGCCGAGTTTCTCGGTGTTGTCCTTCGGCACGAAGAGCAGGGCGTTGATGGCCAGCGGGGCGTCGGCCGAAAAGTGCAGGCGCAGGCGCGGCTCGTCGTAGGCGTGGGCCTGGAACTTGTAGAACTCGGTGTATTCCTCGTCCTTGATCTCGTTCTTGTTGCGCAGCCAGAGGGCCTGGATGGTGTTGACGCGCTTGGCGTTGAGATTGATCGGGTAGGAGACGAAGGCGCTGTAGCGCTCGAGGATTTCCTTCACCTTCCAGTCCTGGGCGAAATCGGCGCAGTCTTCCTTGAGCTTGATGACGATCTTGGTGCCGCGGCGCTCGCCTTCGCTCTCCTCGATCTCGTAGCTGCCGGAGCCGTCGCTCGACCACACGTGGCCGGGCTCGTCCTGGCGCCAGGAACGGGAGTAAACCTTGACGGACTGGGCCACCATGAACGCCGAGTAGAAGCCGACGCCGAACTGGCCGATGAGGCTGGTGTTCTTGGCCTCGTTTTCGCCGATGGCCTTGAGGAAGGCCTTCGAGCCGGAATGCGCGATGGTGCCGAGATTCTCCACGAGCTCGGCGCGGGTCATGCCGATGCCGAAATCCTGGATCGTGATGGTCTTGGCCTTGTCGTCGGTGGTGACGTTGATCTCGAGCTCGAGCTTGTCGTCGAAGATGTCCTTTTCGGTCAACTGCGTGTGGCGCAGCTTTTCCAGCGCATCGGCGGCGTTGGAAACCAATTCACGGACGAAGATTTCCTTCTCCGTGTAGATCGAGTGGGTGACGATTTCGAGGAGTTGACTGATCTCGGCCTGGAATTCGAATTTTTGCGGAGTGGATGTGGACATAAGTCGGTGGAAACAACGGGTTGCGTTTGAAAGAATCCGCCAGTTTAGCGACCGGCGTGAAAAATCAAGCGGCACTTGCGCGGAAATCGCCGCGCCCGGCCCGGTTTAGCGGTGCCGCGCCTCGGGCTTCGGGTGGCCGGCCGGACCCCAGCCGTCGGTGCGGTCGGACACCCGGGCGAGCGGCACAAACTCCACGTCCAGCGCGTCGGGGCGCACGGTGAAAACTTGGAAGCCGAGACTCGCATCGCCGTCGGCCCAGCGGTCGGCCCATTGCGGCATGGCGGTGGAGGGGCCGAAGCAATACGTGATGCCGTCAAACGTGCGCGGCGGCCGCCGGCAGTGGATGTGGCCGCTGAGCACATGCGTCACGCCCGCCCGCCGGTAGGCGTCGAGCAGCCGCCGGCGCGGCGCCGGGTCCACCGCGAAATACCAGCGCAGATAATCCGTGGGGCTGGTGATGTCACAGGCCGGCTCGTCGGGTGATTCGGTGAAAAGCGGATAGTGGTTGAGCATCACGTGCCAGCGCGTGTGGGGCAGGGTGGCGAGTTCGTCGAGCCAGCGGTCGAGCACCTGCGCGGAGGGCAGGGCGGTGCCGGCGATGATCTCGTAGCAACCGCTGAAGCGCACGTCGCGATGCACGAAAGTCCACGGGAAATCCCCGATTCGCTCGCGGAAAACACCGAGCTGGGCCTCGGTCACGTTGCACGCGATGTCGTCGCGGTCGTTGAGCGCACCCTGCCGGTCGGTGTGCTTGTTGCCGGTGTCCATGTTGCCGGGAATCGCGTGCCATTGCACGCCTGCGGCCTCGATCTCGGCGCGGCTGCCGTCGAATTCGTAATCGTGCAGGCTGCCGTCGCGGGTGAGATCGCCGCCGACGAGCAGCAACTCGGGCCGGATGGCACGGAGCTGTTGGGCGGCCGTCCGCCAGTTGTCCACCCAGGCGGGATTGTAGCGATAGGAGCGGGTCGAACCGATATGGATGTCGGTGACGTGGGCGAATTTCCAGTCGGCCAAGGTGCGGGGGAGTCAGGGGGTCAAGGCTCGGCGCGGGAGGTCTGGCCGTCAAAAGTCACGCTGTTGAGCTTGAGGCTGCGGGCATCGACGATGTCGTAAAGCACCTCGAATTTGCCGCCGTGCCAGACGAAGTCCTTGCGCAGCGCGTCCCACGCCGCGAAGGCGGCCTCGCCCTCAACGCGGATCTGCTGCCAGCCCGGCACCTGCTCGACCGTGCGGACCTTGCTCAGGAAACTGGAGAGCCGGCCCTGCGTGCGGATGATGTGAAACTGCAATTCCGACGGCGCATCGGCCTCCGCCTGCTGCAGCAGGCGCTCGATGGGATTGTCGGCCGCACCCGCCGGACCGGCCAACAGCGCCAGCCCGAGGGCGATGAGGGAGGCGAAACGCAACGCAATCATGCGGTCAACATAACTGACCGCCCGCGCAGGTCAAACCCCGGCGTTCCTCCCCATAAATCGTTATCTTGATCTCTGATCTTAATCTTAATCGTTATCTTTATCCGGCGCCGTTCTTCCCGCCGGCATTCGCACCAGTTGTAGGAGCGTGCTTGCCCGCGATGCCCGGCATACCGGGGTCAACGACCCCGGCTACAGCGATTCCATCGTTACGCGGACAGGCGGGCCGCCTTGTCCGCAGCTGTCCGCGATGATTGTGCTGTAGCCGGCCTCGTTGAGGCCGGAACAAGTAGCCACGAGCGTGAGCGAGTGGAGGTTCGTCGGCTCGCTCACGCTCTCCGCTACTTTTCTGCCCGCCGGCATCCGCACCAGTTGTAGGAGCGTGCTTGCCCGCGATGCCCGGCATACCGGGGTCAACGACCCCGGCTACAGCGATTCCATCGTTACGCGGACAGGCGGGCCGCCTTGTCCCTACCTGGGATTGCCAGAGGCAAAAAGATCGCGTGCCAGCACGCTCCTACAATCGAAACGCGAAACCCAACGCGCCCTGCACCTTCGCTCCCGCCCGGCAGCCCGCCGCCTCAGCGTCGGTCGGCTTCCTCTTCCTCGATCGGTTCGACGTGGCCGAGATGGTGGGTGCGGTCGTCACGGGGGCCGCGCATGACGCGGGCGATGCAGTAAACCAGCAGGATCGTGACGAATCCGACCGAGAGCAGCATGTTGATCCAACCTCCGAAAGTCATGATGAGGTCCTCCTCAGGCGTTGCGGTTGTTTTCGCGTTCCCACGTCTTGCCCGCGATGTTCACGAGCACCAGCGAGAACGTGACCATGATGGCGATCCAGCCCACGCTGAGCCGGGCCACGAAGCTCGGCTCGGCGCCGTCGCCGCCCAACAGGTCCTTCATGTAACCGGTGGGTTTGAACTCGGGCGCGGTGAACGAGTAGTTCCAGCCGAAGACGTTCTGCATCAGGAACAGGCTGAAGATCAGCAGCAGGAACGCGGGTGTGACGTATTTGATGACGAACTTGTAGATCTCCGGGATGCGCATCTCGGCGCCCTCGTGCGCGATGGACCAGCCGCGTTCGATCCCGAGGCCCCAGCCGAACATGATCACGAGAATCGTGGCCTGGATGAA
Organism: Opitutaceae bacterium; assembly: GCA_019455245.1. GTDB lineage: Bacteria > Verrucomicrobiota > Verrucomicrobiia > Opitutales > Opitutaceae > Cephaloticoccus. The sequence goes on along the minus strand of JACFMR010000019.1, from coordinate 9,032 downwards.
GAGCATCACGGTGCCGACCCAGAAATCGATCGTGTCTAGCGCCTTCAGGTCCTTGGAGAAATACCAGATGAACAGCGTGCCGATGGCGGTTACGAAGCCGAGCAGCGCGACAGACTGCTTGCGGTTGATGTTCAGCCCCTCCTCCAGAAACGCGATGCCGGGCTGCAGCATCGAAAGCGAACTGGTGATGGCGGCGAGAAACAGCAGGAGGAAGAAGGCCGAGGCAAACAGGTGGCCGCCGGGCATGTGCGCGAAGACCTCCGGCAGCACGTTGAAGCCGAGCCCGAACGTGCCCTGGCCCACGATGCCCGCCGCGCCGAGAAAGATGAACGCCGCCGGCACGGTGATGAGCCCGCCGAGGCCGACCTCGCAGAATTCGTTGGCGGCCGAGGCGGTCAGGCCGCTCAGCACCACGTCGTCGTTGCTGCGCAGGTAGCTGGCGTAGGTGATGATCACACCGAAGCCGACCGACAGCGAAAAGAAGATCTGGCCGGCGGCCGCGAGCCAGAGCTGCGGGTTGCGCAGCCCGGTGGCGATGTCGCCGGGATTCCACATGAAGCCGAGCCCGGCGATCACATTCTGGTCGGGCTTGAGCGGATCGGGCGTGCCGAGCGTCAGCACGCGCACCAGGATGATCAGCGCGATCACGATCAGCGCCGGCATCGCGATCTTGCAGACCGTCTCGATGCCCTTGGAGATGCCGCGGTAGATGAAATAGAAATTGAGCACATAGACGATGAGCACAAACACGCCCACGTCGCTCAGGCCGAACTTCAGGCCCACGCCGTCCTCCGCGGCACCGGTGAAGCGGGTGAAAAACGCCCCGTAGTCACGGCCCTCCATGCTGAGCCCGCCGATCAGGGCGTTCATCGCGTAGCCCAGGCACCACGCCTCGATGTAGACGTAATACATGTAGATGCAGACCGGCACCACGAAGCCGATCACGCCGAGGTATTTCGCGTAGGGCTTCGACAACAGCGCATTGAAGATGCCCGAGGTGGAGTGAAATCCCTTGCGGCCGCCGTAGCGCCCGAGCGTCCACTCCACCCAGCAGATCGGAATGCCGATGATCAGCAGCGAAATGAAGTAGGCGATCATGAAGGCGCCGCCGCCGTATTGCGCGGCGAGCCCGGGAAAACGCAGGAAGTTGCCCAGCCCGACCGCGCTGCCCGCCACCGCCAAAATCACGCCGATGCGCGAGCCCCAAGCTTCTTGTAGTCTAGCCATGGGCGGCGATGAATACGTTTTCCGCCCGACCGCGCAAATCCCAAGTTTGGGAAAGTGCGTCAGCAGCGCAAATTGCAGGAACGTAGCAACCGATTGCAGGGCCTCCTCCGCCAATTGCAGGAGCGTGCTTGCACGCGATGCAGAACTTGCCGGGGTCAACGACCCCGGCTACAGCGACGCCATCGACGCGCGATGATTGCGCTGTAGCCGGCCTCGTTGAGGCCGGATCAGGTAGCCGCGAGCGTGAGCGAGTGGAGGAGTTTCGGCTGGCCGCTACGTTGAGGTGGGCGCGCAGGTCCCTCTGCGCGCCATGCCGGGCACCGGGATGTGCCCGGCCACCTTGGTAGGAGCGTGCTGGCACGCGATGGTCGGACTGTAGCCGGGGTCGTTGACCCCGGAAGACTAGGCGAAGGAGGCTGACCCCACAAGGCACCGGCCTCGGCGCGGCCGGCTACAGCAAACCGATCGCTGCTCGTTTATCGCGTGCCAGCACGCTCCTACAGCCGGCGGCACCTACATGCACACCCTCTCATGTGCACACTTGGCGAATCTTTGACGCCACCGGCGCAACCGCCATGCTGCCCGCATGCCTTGGTCCGATCCGGCTTTGCTGACCGCTGCGTTCATCCTGCTCGTCTGGATCGGCGCCGCCGTGTTCGTCATGCCCGGTAACCGGCGGCTGCGGCGTCTCACCCAACTGCGCGCGCCGGAACCCACGCTATGGCCGCGCGTGTCGGTCGTGATCGCCGCGCGCAACGAAGCGACGACCGTGGGCCGCGCGCTGCCGACCCTGTTCGCGCTCGATTACCCGGAGCTCGAATTCATTGCGGTCAACGACCGCTCCGAGGATGCCACCGGCGCCATGCTCGACCGGCTAGCCGCGAACGAACCGCGCCTGCGGATTGTACATGTGTCGGCGCTGCCGCCGGGCTGGATCGGCAAGAACCACGCGCTGCACCTCGGCGCCGCGCAGGCGGCGGGGCAGTGGATTCTGTTTACCGACGCCGATGTGCATTTTCTTGCGCCCGACGTGTTACGCCGGACCATCGCTTACGCGCAGGCGCAATCGCTCGACCATCTCACCGCTGTGCCTTCGCTCAGTGGTCACGGACACGGGCTCGGCATCTGTGTCAACGCGTTCAGTTTCGCCTTCTCCGTCTGGTTGCAACCGTGGCTCGTGCGCCAGCCGCGGCGCCGCGCCCACGCGGGCGTCGGCGCTTTCAACCTCGTGCGGACGGCCGCCTACCGAAAGCTTGGCGGCCACGCGCCGCTGCGGCTGCGGCCCGACGACGACATCAAGCTCGGCAAGCTCATGAAAACGGGCGGGCCCAGCGAGTTCGTGCTGGGCGCGGGCGCGCTGGAGGTCGAGTGGTATGACTCGGTCGGTGGCATGATCCGCGGGATGATGAAAAACGCCTACGCGGGCGGCGAATACCGCTGCTGGTTGCCGTCGCTGGCGGCGGGGCTGACCGGGTTGCTCTATCTCTGGCCGCTGGCCGCGCTCGCGCTCACGGCCAGTCCGGTCTGGTGGCTGTATGCAGCGAGCGTGGCGCTCATGCTGCTGCTCGGCTGCGACCAGACGCGCTTCACCGGTGGGCGTTGGTGGCATGGGCTGTTGCTGCCCTTGGGCATGGCGGTGTTCGCGTTCATCATTTTGCGCTCACAATGGGTCACGCACCGCACGGGCGGCATCACCTGGCGCGGCACGCATTACGCGCTGCGCGACCTGAAGGCGAACCGGCTGTAGGGCAGAGGATGTCGGCCGTGACGCGGCCGGTGGGATTGCGCGCTTGCCAAGTGTCGGAGCGTGCTGACACGCGATATTCGCTTGAGCGCGTCAGGCGCTGGATCGGCTGTAGCCGGCCGCGGTGAGGCCGGATTTCTGGATCGCGTGCCAGCACGCTCCTACAAGGTGGCCAGGCACGTCCCTGTGCCGGGCAGGGCGCGCAGAGAGACCTGCGCGCCCACCTCAACGTAGCGGCGAGCGTGAGCGAGCCGATGACCGGTGCCCACGCTTTTGCCTCCGGCGCAAGCGCAGCTACGATTCGCAGAAATTGTAGGGCGGGGTCTCCGAACCCCGCCTTGAACGCGGCATGGCCTCTAAAAGAAGGCGGGGTTCGGAGACCCC
>JACFMR010000019.1:0-5667 GCA_019455245.1 Opitutaceae bacterium | reverse complement strand
CCCCCCCCTCACCTATTCCTAGTTTGGGGGGGGGGGCGCCCCCCCCCCCCCATTGGCCGCGGAGGGGCCCAACACAGGGGGGGGGGGTGGTGACACCCCGCCCTACAATCAATCGGAAGGCCCACTCCTCACAAATACTTCGCCAGAATCGGCTTCAGTTCGGCGATCGTCTGCTTCGGCCAGCACGAGCGCTCGGTCATGATCGCATTCTGGAGCGCGGAGTGGCACGGCCAGTTTGGGACCTCGGGAATCTGCGCGATGGTGCGGGCCACGACGGCTTTGGCCGTGGCCGCGTTTTTCCGCAGGTTGGCCACCACCATGTCCACCGTCACATGGGCCTCGTCCACTTTCCAGCAGTCGTAATCGGTGATCATCGCCATGGTGGCGTAGGCAATCTCGGCTTCGCGGGCGCATTTGGCCTCGCCGAGGTTGGTCATGCCGATGACGTCGTAGCCGAGCTTGTGGTTGGTGAGGGATTCGGCGCGGGTGCTGAAGGCCGGGCCCTCCATGTTCACGTAGGTGCCGCCGTCGTGCACGCGGGCCTTGAGGGCGCGGGCGGATTTGAGCAGCAGGCGGCGCAATTCCTCGCAGACCGGATCGGCGAAAGCGATGTGACCGATGATGCCGCGCCCGAAGAACGTGTGTTCGGCGCTGCGTTTGGTGCGGTCGAGAAACTGGTCCACCAGCACGATGTCGCAGGGCCGGTATTTGGCCTGCAGCGAGCCGACGGCGCTGACGCTGATGATCCAGGCGACGCCGAGCTTCTTCATCGCCCAGATGTTGGCGCGGTGGTTCAGCTCGCTCGGCAGAATGCGGTGACCGCGCGCGTGGCGCGGCAGAAACACGACCTCACGCCCGGCGAGTTCGCCGGTGAGCAGGTCGTCCGAGGGCGCGCCGAACGGCGTTTTGACCTTCACCCATTTCTGCTTGGTGAAGCCCTCGATGTGGTAAAGCCCGCTGCCGCCGATGATGCCAATTTTGGGTGAAGACATGTGGAGGTCATTAACCTTGATGACTGGGGTTGACACGAAGAAACGACGATCATGACTCTGGTCATGGCCGAAGTTTCAGCTGAGCCGAAACGGGCCGAGTTGTAAGGAATCCATACTGTCGGCTTATGCTAACAACAAGCGTCCGTTGCTCATTTACGTCTCACTTGATCCCGTATTTCTTTTTCAATTCCTCCACCAGAAAGGCGGCATCGAAAACAAATCCTTCTGACGGCTTTTCTTTGAGGAACTGCACAAGAATTCCCGTCTTGGGTTTATAAAACGTAACCGTCTGGCCTGGGTAATGGGTTGTTTGGCCAGAGTAATATGCCTTATTGCCGACAACGTAGGCAGAGCCGGTGGTATGCGAAGTGCCCGCAGTGGTAAACGATTGCGCCTTGGTGTCGGAATTCTTGCTGATCACCACAAAGTAAGAACACCCAGCTTCAAGTGTAAGCTCGGCGGCGCGAAGCAGTGCGAGATCCTGTGCCCTTTCTTGTCTCGTGTAGCCGTTGCCGTGAAAAACCACACGAACGACATCAGGCGCGAGCTTTGTCTCGGAGTAGCCACCGGTGAATCCACTGGACTGATATGAGGTGGCGCAGCCGGTCAGTAGGAGGCTGATCACCAAAGTAACTGTCAGGATGGTTCTCATGATTTTTGTGCAAACATCGATTCTGCAATGCTCACAATTCTTATTCGAATGCACGCGATACCGCAGGGATGGATAGTAGGAACTGACCCGCTGCCAAAAACAACGCAATCAACGAAATATACAAGGCTACCCGCGCAACAATGAGCGATTGCGAATGCATCTCTTGGCTCTGTCTTGCTGCTAATAAAAGGCGCAATGTGTCGCCCATTTCGGATGCTCGTGCTCGATTCTCTTCACTCAGGATTCGGCACTTCCCTAAGATCAGCAGGCAATCTTCAAGCTCCTTCTTGGTGAATTCGAGCACAGTCTTATCTTCGAAAGCGGCGATAATCTGGCCGAATTCCTTTGGCGGAGCTTTTTTGGGGTGACTTAGGGTAGACATGTCTTCTTGCCGATGAGTGCTATTCGAACCTGCTGAAATGTCTGAATCAACTGGGCGTCATGTTACCAAAACATGCGATATGTGTCTGACGCGCAAGCGCTGAAATATACAAGCTAGCCATATGCTGGAGACGGTAATCATCGGCGAAAAATTTAATGGAATGGGCTGCCTGACGTTTTCCTATAGTGATGCAGGCAGACGGCGATCCCCCCCCCGTCTCTACCTGCAGACTTCACGGCCCAGCTTTCGGTTTGCCATGCGGGGGCGGGGCGGCTTCGGTGCGCAGGCCCCGCCATGAAGTCCGAAGACGAATCCGTTGTGCGCCTGCCTTCGCTGGCGGAGTCCCTCTTGCCGGTGGTTTGTCTGATGGTTTTTCTCGGCGCGGCGGTGCTCAACCTCGACGAACTGCCGGAGATCGTGTTCGTCACGCCGGTGCTGCGGTGGCTGGCGGCGGTGCCTTATTTCGGGCCGGTGTTGCACGCCTCGATCCCGGTGCAGATCCCGCTGGTCGGGGCCACGGCGGTGGCGGCGTTGCTGGCGTGGCGGCTGGGCTGGCGGTGGCGGGAGATCGAACGGAGTTTTCTCGACGGCATCCGGCTCTCGCTCGGGGCCGTGCTCATTTTGCTGGCGGTGGGCATGCTCATCGGCACGTGGATTGCGAGCGGCGTGGTGCCATTGCTGATCGTTTACGGGCTGAAGCTGCTTGCGCCTGACCTGTTTCTCGTCGCGGCGTGCCTGATCTGCGCGGTGGTGTCGCTGGCCACCGGCAGTTCGTGGACCACGGCGGGCACGGTGGGCGTGGCGTTGATCGGCATCGGCACGGGACTCGGGGTGCCGTTGCCGATGGTCGCGGGGGCGATCATCTCGGGCGCGTATTTTGGCGACAAGATGTCGCCCCTGTCCGACACGACCAACCTGGCGCCGGGCGTGGCGGGGGTGGAGCTGTTTGAGCATGTGCGGCACATGGCGCTGACCACCGGGCCGAGCCTGCTGATCGCGCTGCTGCTTTATCTGGTGCTGGGTTTGAATTTCGGCGGGGACGAGGTGGAGGTGGGCGCGGTGAGCGTGATCGTGAGCGGATTGGAGAACCGTTTCGAACTCACGCCCTGGTTGCTCGCGCCGCCGGTGCTGGTGGTGGCGATGGTGCTGCTGCGCGTGCCGGCCTTGCCTGCGCTGCTGCTGGGGGCCGGATTCGGCGGGGTGTTGGCGAGTATGCTGCAAGGCGTGCCGCTCGCGGCGGTGCTGGGCATCGCCTACGACGGTTTTGTATCCGAAACCGGGATCCAGGCGGTGGACGACCTGCTGACGCGGGGCGGCATGGCGAGCATGTACGGGACGATCGGCATTATCCTGTGCGCAATGTGTTTTGGCGGCATCATGGAACGCAGCGGCATGCTCGGCTGCATCGCCGCGGCCGTGTTGCGGCTGGTGCGCGGGACGGGCGGGTTGGTGACGGCGACGCTCGCCACCTGTCTCGGCACGAATGTCGTGGCGCCCGACCAGTATCTGTCGCTCGTGGTGCCGGGGCGGATGTATCGCGAGGCTTACCGGAAGGCCGGACTGCACCCGAAGAACCTGTCGCGCTGTCTGGAGGATGCGGGCACGTTGTCGTCGCCGCTGATCCCGTGGAATTCGTGCGGCGCCTACATGTTTGCGACGCTGGGCGTGTTTCCCTTCGCCTACCTGCCGTTTGCCTTTCTCAACCTGATCAATCCGCTGGTGTCGTTGTTGTATGGATGGACGGGTTGGACGATGACGCGTGCGGTGGACGAGGGGGGAGAGGGAGACGGCGGCTCGCGCGCCACGGACGGAGGGGTGAGGCGTGGGGCGGTTTGAGGCGTAGGGCGTCACCTGGGTGACGCCGCCATACAGCAGGCGGGCCTTTGGGTGGAACGCATTGCCCTCAATGTGTTGGCCGGATTGCCCATGAAAACCAGCGCCTTGAGGGCAAGGCGCTCCACCTGTTTGCCGTCAATCCCAGGTGCTGCCCTACGGATCGGCATCTGTGTTCATCTGTGGTTAAACTCAGGTTTGGCACGTTTGGAATGGCGAAGCGGCGGGCAAGGGACTGCCCGCCCTACCGGTGCTTTCGTCAGGGTCTATGCCGGGTTTGGTATGAGCTCGTGACTACGCCATGAGAATACGGGCACGCACCAAGGTGCGGCCCTACGGGGCAGGGGCCTGCCCTCCGTAGCCTTGGCGAAGGAGGGACTGCCCGCCCTACCGATGCTGTTGCGCCACGGTTACACCCGGGTTCGGTTTGGGTCTGGCCAAGTGCGGGCGGGTGCGTTTCATCGCGGGGGTTGAACCTCTACGACCGTCATCTCCTGCGAGAATGGCTGAAGATCCTCGGCCTGGTGCTCGGCGCCATGCTGGGGCTCCTGTTCGTGCAGGTGCTTTACGATGATTTCCGCATGCTGAGCGAACTCGGGGCGCGCGGCGCGGACTTTGCGGTCTATTTCATGGTCACGCTGCCGGGCTTCCTCGGCATCGTGCTGCCGGTGGCGCTGCTGATCTCGCTGCTTTACGTGCTGGGCAAACTGCATCGCGCCAACGAACTGACGGCGTTGCGCGCGGCGGGCGTGGGGCTGCTGCGCATCACCGCCCCGGTCTGGCTGATTGGCGTGGCGGCCTGTGCGATCACGTGGCAGCTCAACGCCAGCGTGGTGCCGTGGTCGGTCGAGACTTCGCGGGCGCTGCGGGAGTCGTTGCAATTCCGCAGCCAGGCGCGGTCGCTGCCGGAGGACCGGATCGGCGCGACGCACAGCGTGGCCTTCGACAACCGTGCGGCGGGCCGCATGTGGTTTTTTAACCGCTACAGCCAGTTCACGCGCAAGGGCTACGGCGCGACGCTTTCGCTGCTCGACGCGGAACGGCGCGAGACGCGCCGCATCATCGCGGCCGAGGCCTGGCACGACCCGATGCGCGGCGGCTGGATGTTCGTGCGCGGGCAGGAGCTGAATTTCGAGCCGGAGACCGGCGAGTTGCAGCCGCCGCGGCACTTCGCGGAACTCTTTGTCGCCGATCTCGATGAGGATCCGCGGCTCATGCTGTTGATCGACCGCAAGCCTTCGGACCTGTCGTTTTTCGAGTTGAACCGGCTCGTGACCCACTATGAGGCGGAGGACAATCCCAAGGGCCGGCGCTATGCCGTGCGTTATTTCGGGATATTGGCCGACACGCTCGGGCCGTTGATCGTGATCGGGCTGGCGGTGCCGTTTGCGGTGTCCGGCGTCCGCGTCAACCCGGCCGTGGGCGTGTCGAAGTCGATCGGGTTGTTTTTCCTCTATTACATTTTGATGAACCTGGCATCGTCGCTGGCGACGAAAGGTCTGCTCGATCCGCTGCCGGCGGCGTGGTTGCCGCACGCCGGCATGACCGCGATCGCGGTGTGGTTGTTCGCGCGGTTGCGGTGAGGGGCGGTTGGATGGGCTTGTGAGGCCGGAACCTGTTCTCAGGCGAAGATTCTATGGCCTCACCTGCGCTGTAGCCGAGGTCGCTGACCCCGGAAACGAATGGCTACAGCAGACGGCGGAGGCGGTGCCAACCAGGGTCAGCGACCCCGGCTACAGATCTGGATCGCGTGCAAGCACGCTCCTGGAGGGTTGCGGGGAGGATCGGGTTTGAAAACGGAAACACCG
>JACFMR010000057.1 GCA_019455245.1 Opitutaceae bacterium | reverse complement strand
TTACCAATGGTTAACCAGCTAAGCGATACCTTTTTTATGCAATATCCGGGCTAGGTGCGCTGGATCTCGATTTGAGAAATAGAGACGCGGCGCTACCACTCATGCCGGATATTGCACAAGATGATGACCCAATACAGCATTCGCACGAGGTTCAGAGGATTATGGGAGCATCAATGTTATGGCTGTTAGGCGCCTATGAAATTGTCCGCGTCATGGACGAGCGGATCAACCCTCCTCCGCAGACGAACTGCATAGAGATCAAGGAACTAAAGCGTCTATTTGAACGCGTTAGGATTCCTCTTGCAAAGCTCCAGCATCCTCGCCGACAGAAGGTGAATTTTGTCGAGCATGGCGATTCAGGATATGCGACTTCTGAGCGATCACCTAACCGTGAATCGGGTTGGCAGATGGGTGGTCAGTTTATCGCTCGTCGCGAACTCGCTGATGCTCTCTTGGCTCTCCCGTGCCCATTGCCAGCCCGTCTGCGTAAAAATTTGGAGGACCAATAGTGACGATCGAATATTGCCACCCGTGGTGAAGCACCAAAGTTTCACGCTGTTATGAAGACTGCCACTGTTCGCCAACTTCGCACCGAATTTTCCAAAGTGCGCGACATCATTGAGCGGGAGGGAGAGGTCGTGGTGACCGAACGCGGGCAGGCGGCCTATATCATCCGGTCTTATCAGGCTCCGAAAAAGCAGGCACAAGAGGTGCCGTTCGACTATTATGCGCGGCTGGTCAAGCGAATGCCCAAGCCCATCTCCGCGAAGGCGGCGAAAGCCATGGATGCGGATCGCGATGACCGTTGAGCACTGCTACGTCGCTTCAGGCGCGCTTGGACAGACTGCAGTGCATGGCCGCCATTCACTGAGACCTATGCCCGGGCAGGACCGATGCGGCCCGCCCGGCAGTAGGTTCAACCCTGCGCGGGCGCGAGTGACTTGAGGTAAGCGGTGACGGCGCGGGCGTCGGCTTCGCTCATGCGGTAGGCGGGCATGGGCGGAAGGACGGGCTGGCCGGTGGGACGCTCGCCGGTCATGAAGAATTTTACCGCCTGCTCGGTGGTAAAGTTTTCCAAGCCGACAAGGCCCGGAGCAAACGGGGCCCAGGGCATCGGCACGGTGGCGGCGAAATCGAATGAGGCGCCGGTGAGGTGCTTGCCCTCAAGGAACACGCCTTTTTCGCCCCGGGGCGAGTGGCAGTCGATGCACATGGCCACCTGGTGGACGAGATAGCGGCCGCGCTCGATGGCGGCGGCCTCGGATTTGGCGTGGGCGACGATCGGACACAACACCGTGGCGGCGATCAGCAGCAGTTTGGATAGCAGGGAGGTATTCATATGGGTTGATAGGAAGCCGGGAATACCCGGAGACAGGGCGCGGAGTTACAAAAAATTTGCGGAGGAATGGTCAATCCTCCGGATGGACGGGCGTCGCGCCGGGCCTTGAGGTTTACGTAACAACCGCGGTCTGCTGCACCGGATGCCGGAGGCGGTCTCAATTATGCCGTCCCCAGCGGATGCCGACGGAGGAAGCGTGCGATCTCGCGGGCGGTGGGCATGGCGGGGGCGGTGCCGCGTTTGGTGACGGAGAGCGCGGCGACGGCGGTGCCGAAGCGCGCCGCCGCCACGATGTCGCCGGAAAATTTCACCAACCCGGCCGCGAAGCCGCCGCAGAACGCATCGCCGGCGCCGGTGGTATCCACGACCTTGATGCCGGGGCAGGCGGGGATGGCGGTGCCGCCCGCGGCCTGCGAGACGAAGCAGCCGCGCGATCCGAGCGTGACGATGACAGTGGGCACGCCGAAGCCGCGGCACAGCCGGTGCAGCGCGGCGTCGGACAGGGCGGCGAGTTTCCGTTCGGTGAGTTTGGTTTTGCCGGTGAGGCCGAGTTGGTTGGCCAGCGCCACGAATTCGGTCTCGTTGGGAATCAGCACATCGGTGTGGCGCAGGATGGCGGGTTCAAAATCGCCGCGCATCGGGGCGGGATTGAGCACGGTGGTGGCGCCGGTGCGCCGGGCGAGGCGGAAGACATGCGCGTTGATCGCCAGGGTGGCTTCGTGCTGGCAGACCACGACCTTGGCGCCGCGCAGCAACGCGGGCGGGATGTCGGGCGGTCTGATCTGCGCGCTGGCGCCGAGGGCCACGACGATCTCGTTCTGACCGGCGGCGTTGACGATGATGCCGGCGGTGGCGGTGGCGTGGCGGGGCTTGGTGATGAACCGTGTGCCAATGCCCTCGGCCGCGTAGAATTTGCGCGCCTCCTCCGCAAACGCATCGCGGCCCACCGCGCCGATGAACAGCGTGGGCACGCCGGTGCGGCCCGCGGCCACGGCCTGGTTGGAGCCCTTGCCGCCGGGGCAGGTGAAAAAGGTGCCCACGGTGGTTTGCCCCGGGGCGGGGAAGTGCTCGCTGAAAAAAGTCAGATCCTGCACGAAACTGCCGACGATGATGACTTGGGCGCTTTTGCTCATGGAGATGCCGGGCAGCTTCGGGGATTTTTCCCGGCATGCAACCCCGCGTGCGGTCCGTCGGTGCCGCTCCTAAAGCCTGCGGACCGTTTGTCCCAAATGTCCCGACACGGCCGGAACCGGGATCCAAGTTCCACTCGCATCCCCGCCACCGATTACCATGCTGATTTCGATGATTTGCTCCGCGGCGTCCACCTCCCGCCAACAGAAGCTCTACGTGCTCGCCCAAACGGTCGGCTGGGTTGGTTTCACCTTCATCAACATCGGGCTGTCGCAACTGCACCGGGGCATCACGCTGTCCACCGTTTGCATCTTTGTTGGCAGCAACGCCATCGGCTGGTTGCTGTCGCATCTGTATCGCTGCTGGATTCATCGCCGCGGCTGGAAGCACCTGGGCTGGCCGGCGCTGCTCCCGCGGGTGACGGCGGCGGTTTTTCTGCTGGCCGTGCTGTGGGCCCTGCTCGACCGGCCGCTCTACCTGGTATCGGATCTCGACCTGAAGGAACTGCGGGTCACCCCGGCGGTGCAATTCGTTTTTTCCGTGTTCAACGGCGTGTGGATCCTGCTGCTCTGGTCGCTGTTGTATTTCGGCTACAACATCGCCGACCGCTACCGGCGCTCCGAACTGGAGCGCGCCCAGCTGGCCGCGGCGGTCAAAGAGGCCGAGCTGCGCGCGCTGAAGTCGCAGGTCAACCCGCATTTCATTTTCAACGCCCTCAATTCGCTGCGCGCCCTGATCGGGGAGGATCCGCTGCGCGCCCGGCAGGCCGTCACCCAGCTGGCCAACCTGCTGCGTTATTCGCTGCAAAGCGGCCAGCTCGAGACGGTGCCGTTTGAGGAGGAGCTGCGCATCGTGAACGACTACCTCGCGCTGGAACAGGTGCGACACGAGGAACGCCTGCGTTTGCGGCTCGATGTCGAGCCGGACACACTGCAGCTCGCGGTGCCGCCGATGCTGTTGCAGACACTCGTCGAAAACGCGGTCAAATACGGCATCACGCGGCGGCCTGACGGCGGGGAGATCGCGATCATCGCGCGGCTCGACCGCCAGGGCCTGTTGCTGCAGGTGGTCAATCCCGGCGAAGTACCCTTGCCCGGGGAGAATGGCCAGGAAACCGATTCAACAGGCGTGGGCCTGCGCAATGCCGCCGAGCGGCTCCGGCTGCTGTGCGGCGAGGGCGCCGGGCTTGAACTGCGCGCCGGCGCCGGTGGCACGGTGGTGGCCGAGGCCCGCATCCCGCAACCCGGAGTCCGAACCCCAGCCTTTGCCGCCGTATGAAAGCGCTCCTGATCGATGACGAACGCCTCGCGCGAAACGAACTGCGCCGGCTGCTGCAGGCCTGTGCCGATGTCGAGATTGTCGGCGAGGCGGCCAATGCCAAGCAGGCCCGGGAGCAGATCGCCGCGCTCTCGCCCGACCTGCTGCTGCTGGATGTGCAGATGCCCGGGGAAACGGGCATGGAGTTGCTGGAGTCGCTCGAGCCCCCGGCGCCGCAGGTGATTTTCACCACCGCCTACGACGAATTTGCGGTGAAGGCCTTCGAGCTGAATGCGCTGGACTACCTGCTCAAGCCGGTGGACCCGGCCCGGCTCTCCGCCGCAATCGAGCGGTTGCACAGCAAGTCCGCGGCCGCGCCCGCACCCGCCGCCATGACCGGCGAAAAAACCTCGCGGCTGGCATCCGACGACAAGGTCTTTGTGCGCGAGGGCGATCGCTGCTGGTTCGTCGAGGTGAAGCGCATCCGCCTGCTGGAGAGCGAGGGCAACTACACGCGCGTGCATTTCGACGACGCGCAACCGCAGCTGTTCCGCTCGCTCAACGCGATGGAGACGCGGCTTGACCCCAAGGATTTTTTCCGCGCCAACCGCCGGCAGATGATCAACCTCCAGTGGATCGAAAAGATCGAGCCCTGGTTCAGCGGCGGCCTGCTGGTGCAGCTCAAGGGCGGCGCCAAGGTCGAGTTGAGCCGCCGGCAGGCGCAGGAATTCCGGGAAAAGATGAGCCTGTAATTTTTTTTAACCACGAAGCACACCAAATACACGAAAGCAGAATGAAACATGCCCCGATGATGTGTCGCTCACGTTGGTTCCGTGCCGTTAAGTTGGGGCTCGGCGTGGATTGAGCCATGGCCGCATCGCTGGGCTGGGCTGTTGGAGTGGCGATCGGTTGCAGTCTCACCATGGTCATATTCCATACCCGCCGGGAGTTCTGAACACTTTAGTGTTTTTTCGTGTGTTTCGTGGTCCCTTCCGGCTTACCTCCATTGCCCATGATTGAAACCCGCGCCCTGACCAAAACGTTTCGCGACAAGAAGCGGGGCGAAGTGCATGCGGTGGACGGCGTCTCGCTGACCGCGCAACCCGGCCGGATCTACGGCCTGCTCGGCGCCAACGGCGCGGGCAAGACCACGCTGCTGCGGATGCTGGCCACGCTGCTCCGGCCCACCGCGGGCACGGCCCTCGTCGCCGGGCACGAAGTAACGGTCGCGCCCGGTTTGGTGCGGGCCAACATCGGCTTCCTCGCCGCGAGCACCGCGCTTTACGGCCGGCTGACCGCGCGGGAAATGATCACGTATTTCGGCCGGCTCAACGGGCTGGAGGATGGCGTCATCAAAAATCGAATCCAGCTGCTGGCGGACCGGCTCGACATGCATGATTTCCTCGACCGACGCTGCGAGAAGTTCTCCACCGGCATGAAGCAGAAGACCTCCATCGCGCGCACGTTGGTGCACGATCCGGCGGTGATGATCTTTGACGAGCCCACGCTCGGCCTGGATGTCATGACCACGCGGGCGATCGTGCGGTTCGTGCGCGAATGCCGGGCGCAGGGGAAAACCGTGATCTACTCCACGCACGTGATGAGCGAGGTGGAGAAACTCTGCGACACGATCGGCATCATCCACGACGGCCGGCTGCTGGACGAAGGCACCCTGGACGAACTGCGGGCGCGCCACGGCCGGCAGGACATGGAGGACATCTTCGTGCACGTGGTGGGAGGCGAAACATGACCTGGCGCAACATCGTCACCGTTTATCTCAAGGAGCTGAAAGACTCGCTGCGCGACCGGCGCACGCTCATGTCGATGATCATCGTGCCGACACTGGTCATGCCGGTGCTGGTGCTCGGCGTGGGCCGGCTCGCGGCCGGGGTCGTGACCAAGGCACGGCAGGAGGTTGCGCCGATCGTCGTGCTCGGTGGCGAGCATGCCCCGCGTGTGGTCGCCACCCTTGCGGATTCGCCGCGGTTGGAGATCGTGCCGCCGCCGGACGACTGGCGGCTGGCCATCTCGGAAAAGCAGATCCGGGCGGCGGTGCAGATTCCCGCGGGTTTCGAGGCCGGACTGGCGACGGGCGAGGCGGTGGCGGTCACGGTTTATCATTACGAAGGCGAGCTGAAGTCGGGTTTTGCCGCCGGGGAGATCGAGCGGGTGCTGCGCGGGCTGCGCGACCGCACGGTGCAGGAGCAGCTGGCGCAGCGCGGGCTGCCGGCGTCGCTGGTGGAGCCGTTCAAGCTGCAGCGCGAAAATGTCGCGCCGCCGGAAAAGGTGGGCGGCAACCTGCTCGGCGGTCTCGTGCCCTACATGATCGTCATCCTGTGTTTCACCGGGGCGATGTATCCGGCGATGGACCTGACCGCGGGCGAGAAGGAGCGTGGCACCATGGAGACGCTCCTGTGCAGTCCCGTGCCGCGGGTGGACATCGTGCTGGGGAAGTTCCTGATGGTGCTGACGAGTTCGCTGGCCGCGATGGTCTTCTCGCTCACCTCGATGGGGCTGACGTTTGCGTTCGGCAGCGGGTTCATGACCGGCGGCGGCCGGGCCGACGTCGCGGAGAAGATGGCCGCGGCGGAGAGCAGCGCGATGATTCCCATGATCGATCCGACGGGTGTGCTCGGGGTGCTGGCGATGGTGCTGCCCGTCGCGGTGTTGTTCTCGGCGGTGATTTTCACGGTCTCGCTGTTCGCGAAGAGCTACAAGGAAGCGCAAAGCTACGTGGCGCCGCTGATCTTCGTGGTCATCATGCCCGCGGTGGTCGGGTTGCTGCCGGGCATCGAGCTCAACGCGCAGCTGGCGCTGGTGCCGATCCTCAACCTCAGCCTCGTCTGCAAGGAGATGCTTTCCGGGGTTTGGAACTGGCACTACATCGCGCTGATCTTCGGCTCGAGCTGCGCGTACGCGGCGGTGGCGCTCTGGCTGGCGGTGCGGATGTTCAGCCGCGAAAGCGTGATTTTCCGCATGTAGGCGCGGCCGGTTGGTAAAACTTTTTCGAAAGCCAGCTGCCGGCGGTAAACAACGGGTAAAAGCCCGGCCGCCCCATGGTCAGCACGGGCCGGTTGGTGTAAAGGTGGGGCGTCGGCAATCTCAACCCATCCCAACCATGAATGCATCTGACATCGTTTTTCCCGCCCGGCCCGTCGAGCTGCGGTTGCGTCGGCCCGCCAATCAACCGTCCAACCTCGCGGCCGAGCAGCTGCGATTGCAGCAGGATCTGGCCGCCCTGCAGGAACGGGAGCAAAACCTCCGGCGCTACGAGGAACACCTGCGCGCATGGCAGGCGCAGATTGAGCAAGGACGCACTGCGGCCGCGGTCCCGGTGCCGGCGTTGCGGTCCGGCAGCCTGACGCCGTTTCCACAGGACGAATCGTTGAAGGAGGCGTGGGCCAAGCTGCATCGCGCCCGCGAGCTGCTCGAGGTGGAGCAACGCCACCTGCGCGACGACCGGCTCCTGCAGCTGGAGGAGCAGCAGGCCCTGGCCAAGCGCGAGGCCGCCCTGGCCGCCCGCGAGGCCAGGTTGGAGCAACGCGAACAGCAGCTGGCCGCCCGCGAGACGCGCACCACGTCGGCCGGACTGCTGGGCCTGACCCGCGCCCCCTTCCATTTCGCGCGTTCCGTGCTCCCGAAATCCTGACTCGTCGCCGGGGCCGCGAAATTCGGGCTTGCCCTGTCTTACAAGTGTAGGAATAACCATTCCTACACTTGTAGGAAACATGCCGCCGAAAATTTCGAGTTCCGAGTGGGAGGTGATGAATGTGGTGTGGGACCGGCCGTCGCTGACGGCGGCGGAGGTGTATGCCGCCTTGCCCGCGGGGCACGGGTGGAAACAGAAAACGGTCAACACGTTTCTCGCCCGGCTGGACGAGAAGGGCGTGCTGAAGGTCGCCAAGCGCAACGGCGTCAATGTCTATGCGCCGCGTCTGCGTCGCGAGGAATGCGTGGCCGCCGAGAGCGAGAATTTTCTTCAGCGCGTGTTTCAAGGCGCGGCGGGCCCGCTGCTGTTGCACTTCTGTGCGCAGGAGGAACTGAGCGGGGAAGAGATCGAGGAGTTGCAGCGGTTGCTGCGCAAAAAGAAAGGCCGGTGATGAGCGGGATTGAGCATGTGTTTCTTGCGGCCGTGGCGCTGTCGTGGGGGGCGGCATGGCTGATTCTGCTGCTGGTGGCGGCGCGGCTGGTCCTGCGCCGGCACGTGGCGCCGGGCATGCTGTTTGCGGGGTGGCTGTTGGTCGCGGGCATGTTGCTGATGCCGTTGCGTCTGCCGGTGCCGTGGCACCCGCTGGGTTTGGGGCAGACGGCGAAACTGCGTCCGGCGGCGTTGCCGCTGCCGGCGGTTGATGCAGACGCACCCGGGGTGTTGGACGAACTGCAGGCCGGGGTGGCATATCCGCTCGGACCGGTTGCCCCGGAAATCGCGGCCCGCCAGGCAACTGAGTTGATCAACTTCGACGTGTTCGAGGTGAGCGTGAGCACGTCCCGGAGTTTGGTTGGCTCCGCCGCGCTGATCTGGCTGGCGGGGGCCGCAGGGCTGCTGCTGCTGCGCGGGATCGCGGTGATGCGGTTGCGTCGCAAGCTGGTCAGAACCCGCCTGAGGGTGGACCGCAGGATCGCCGCGGCCGTGGTGCAGGGGTGCGCCACCCTCGGTATTCCACGGACGCCGGAAATCGTGGTCACCAGCATGGTCGGCACGCCCGCCCTCTGGGGGATTTTTCGCCCGCAATTGCTCTTTCCCGCGGGATTCGCCGACCGGCTGTCCGCGGATGAACTCCGCTGGGTGGTGCAGCATGAACTGGCGCACCTGCGCCGTCGCGATCTGCTGGCGCAGACCTTCCTGCAGGCGGCCTGCATCGTGCATTGGTTCAATCCGCTGGTGTGGTTGGCCGCCCGGCTGGCCCGGCACGACTGTGAACTGGCCTGCGATGCATTTGTGCTGCGGCATGCGAAGGCCGATGATGGCGGTGACTACGGACGCACCCTGTTGAAGGTGTTGGGCCGGGCGTCCGGCGGGAACCGGCTGCCCAACGCGGTGGGGATCGTCGAGGGCAAGCGGCTGCTGTTGAAACGCATCACTCGCATCGCCGATTACCGGCGGGGCCACCTGCGGCCGGTGCTGGTGGGCGCGATGCTGGTGGGCGGTTTCGTTTTCGTCGGGTACACGGCGCCCGAAAGCCGGCGCGTGGAGAAACCGGCGGTGGAAAGCGTGCCGGTGACCGATCCGGTGGCGCCTGCACTCAGGCCACCTGCTAACCGCCTCAGTACCGAAATGCAGGCCAAGTTGGCGGCACGCAGAGCGGAGACAGAGGCGAAACAACGAGCGATGAAATTCGATCTTCGGGCCGTGGGCGAGGTGGGCGGGGTGCCGGTGGCGTTAATGGATGTCAATGGCGAGCCGACGCTGGTGATCCAAGGCAGTCGGATTCTGGCCTACGGTGTTCAGGCCATTGATCCGCAGCGCAAGGAACTGGTGCTGCGTTATCGAGACGAGCCGGTTCGCGTGTTGACGATAACCGATCCCCGTCCGGTGGAGTTCCCGGAGATTCCCCCTGAACGAGTCGAGCAGATGCTGCGAAATCCGGCTTACTTGGATAATCTCAGTGCCTACAATCGTAGCATTCCCGCCGCGGTCATACAGGCATGGGGCAGTATCCGGCGCGACGCCAAGGAAAGCATCCTGCTCAATTACCTGCGTAGCGGTTTCGTCATGACCTATGTTTTTCAGGACAATACGATATCGGCATCGCCGCGACGGTTGTTTGAACCTGAAATCAGGGAGACGAGAAACAACCGGCGGCTGGCGTTCATCGAGAGCCTCAGCCCGCAGCAACAAGCAGATTACGCTGGCGGACTGCAATCAGTCATCAATATCACGGCTCCACGTGAGGTGCAGGAGGCTCAAACCGCCGCCGGAAAGGAGCGAGCGGAGCGACAGGCCAAAGTAATTGAAAATCTCACCCCCGATCAACGCGCCCTCTATGAGGCCATTCCGGCCGGCCAAAAACCTTAGTCTGCGTTTTCCATTGATGAACTCCTCATTACTCCCGGCGTCTCGCCAGTTCCTGTTCAGCGGGTTGTTGATGCTCGTCAGCGTCATGGTGATGCGAGGGCAGGGGCAGGCGGTTCAACCGCGCTTTTCCGACGAGATGCAAAAGCGTGCCGAACAGCGACTGGCGGAGGAGGCTAATGCCGTCATCGAGTTGCGGGCGGTGGGAGACGTGGGCGGTGATCTGGTGGCAATGATCGACCTCAATGGACATCCTGTCATGGCTGTGGTCCCGGTCACATTTGCAGGCTGGGAGGTGCGGGAAATCACGATGAATCCTCCCGAAGTAAAACTGTGGAATTTTCGCGAGAATCGTGAGCGCAACCTGACGTTGACCAACCCGCGTGAGGTCACTTTTCCGGTCGTGTCGGAGGAAACTATTGATCGTTTGTTAACGCCTGATCGCCGCAATATCCCGCGTCTTGATGTTCGGCATATTCCCATGGAGGTTACGCAGGAGTGGATAAATCTGGGACGCGAGGGACAGGAAGCGATTTTGCTGAATTACCTGTCCATGGGGATGGCATGGGGACCATTGGTGATGTCCACTGATTTGCAGCCCACGGAGTCTTACAGGGCCATGCTGTGGCAGGAGAAGCGAATGGCGATACGCATGGAGAAGAAGCGCGCATTTCTGGACAGCCTCAACGACGAGCAGCGGGCGGTGTTCAACAAGCCGAGTCCGGCGATAAATTTTGCAGGTATGACCTCCACGGAAGCAAACCAGCGGATGAAGCGCTGGTTTGAGGAGGTGGAAGCGGAAAAGAAAAAGCTGATTGAGTCATTTACTCCGAAGCAAAAAGCGCTCTACGACGACTATCAGGGTATGCCGACCGATTCCTGAACGTGGCTGCTACGTCTTCGCTTTCTTTGGCCGAGCGCAGTGTCGTGCGGGAGGTCTGTGCGGGTCGGAGTAACGAGGAAATCGCGCGCAGGCTGGGCAAGGGGCTCGGTACGGTGAAGAACCAGCTGTCCTCGGCCTACCGCAAGCTGGGTGTGGATTCGCGGGCGCGGCTGATTGCGGTCTACGGCCGACGGCTGTCCCGCCCGATGCGATAAGCATTGTCGGGCCTCATGCCCGGGCTAGGCTGGCGGCCATGTTTCCCCAGCATATCATCGCGAAGAAGCGCGACGGCGGCGTGCTTGCGCGCGAGGAGATCGGGGCGTTTGTGCAGGGTGCGACCGACGGATCGTGGGCCGATTACCAGCTCAGCGCGCTGCTGATGGCGATTTTCGTGCGCGGGATGACGCCGGAGGAAACGGCGCATTACACCGATGCGATGATGCGCTCGGGTACCGTGGCCGACCTGTCGTCCGTGCCCGGCATCAAGGTGGACAAACACTCGACCGGCGGGGTGGGCGACAAGGTGTCCATTCCGCTGGCGCCGATGGTGGCGGCGTGCGGCGTGCCGGTGCCGATGATCAGCGGGCGCGGGCTCGGCCACAGCGGCGGCACGCTCGACAAGCTGGAATCCATCCCCGGTTTCCGCACCGACCTGTCGCTGGACGAGTATCGCGCGCAGGTGGCGCGGATCGGTTGCGCACTCATCGGGCAGACGAAGGACCTGGCCCCGGCGGACAAGAAACTCTACGCCCTGCGCGATGTCACGGCCACGGTGGAGTGCATCCCGCTCATCTGCGGATCCATCCTCTCGAAAAAATTCGCGGAAGGCATCGATGCGCTGGCCCTTGACGTGAAGTTCGGCCGCGGCGCGTTCATGAAGAGCAAGGCCGAGGCGCGCAAGCTGGCGGATGCGCTGGTGCGTGTGGGCCGGGCCGGGGGCAAGAACATCAGCGCGGTGCTGACTTCCATGGAGCAGCCGCTGGGCCGCACGGTGGGCAATGCCCTCGAGGTGGCCGAATCCATTGCCTGCCTGCGCGGCGAGGGCCCGGCGGACCTGCTGGAGGTCACCCTGACGCTGGGGGCGAGCATGCTGGTGATGGGCGGGGTCGCGCCTGACGAACCGGCGGGGCGGCAGCAGTTGGAGGAGGTAATCGCCAACGGCGCGGCCCTGGCAAAATTTCGCGAGATCGTGCGGGCCCAGGGGGGCGACGTGGCGGTGATCGACGATCCCACCCGGCTACCGCAGGCGCGGTGGCAGGAACCTTTGGCGGCCGAGGCCAACGGCTTCGTGCAGGATGTGGATGCCATGGAGGTGGCGCTGGCCGCCCTGCGGCTGGGGGCGGGTCGCGCCCGGGCGGAGGACCGCGTTGATCCGGCTGTGGGCATCAGCGCGCTGGTGAAGTCGGGCGCGCAGGTCCGGCGCGGAGATCCGCTGTGCCTTATTCATGCCAACGACCGGACGGCCCTGACCGAAGCCGGCGCGCGGCTGCGGAAAGCCATCCTGGTCGGCGATACGCCGCCGGTCATCGAACCGGTGATCGGCGATGTGGTGGCGGAGACCACCCCGCCGTGGTCCGCGCGCAAACGGGTGGACTGAACTCAGGCCTGTTCCATTGCGCCGAGCTTGGTCGCGGCGGTCTCCCACTCGGCGGTGGCGGCGGCGATCTGGTCGACGACGCTGCTGAGTTCCTTGTTCAGGTGGTGGAATTTGCCCTTGTCGGCGTAGGTCTCGGGATCCTCCAGCTCGGCGGTGATCTCGGTCTGCTTGGTTTCCAGTTCGACGACCCTTTTCTCCAGCAGACCGACCTGCTCGCGGAACCGGCGCAGCTCGTTGGCGGAGGGCTTTGCTGATTTTGTATTTTCGATTCCCGATTTTTGATTGTCCGGCGCGGCGGTCGGTGCGGCCTGCTTTGGCCGGCCGTCGGTGAACCCGGCGGTGAGCGCGGCGCGGGCGTCGGTGGCGCGCGATTTTTCGAGGTAGTAATCGTAGTTGCCGGCGTAGGGCGTGAGCCGGCCGCTGTGCACGTGCAGGACGTGCGCATCGAGCGTGCGGATGAAGTGCACGTCGTGGCTGATGAAGATGAAGGTGCCGGTGTAGTCGCGCAGCGCGTTGATGAGCGCGTCGATCGACTGGATGTCGAGGTGGGTGGTCGGCTCGTCCATCAGCAGCAGGTTGGGCGGGTCGACCAGCAGGCGGGCGAGGGCGAGGCGGGATTTTTCGCCGCCGGAGAGCACGGCGGTTTTCTTGAACACGTCGTCCTTGCGGAAGAGGAACGCGCCGAGCAGGGCGCGGGCCTGCTGTTCGGTGAGGTCGTTCTCGGCGGTGCGCAGCTCCATCATGTTCTCGAGCACGGTGGCCTCGAGATTCAGGTTCTCGGCGCGGTTCTGGGCGAAGTAGCCGGGGGTGACGTTGGCGCCGAGTTCGCGGATGCCGCCGCGGATGGGAATGACGTCGCCGAGGATCTTGAGCAGGGTGGACTTGCCGGCGCCGTTGGGGCCGACGAGCACGAGCTTCTGGCCGCGTTCGGCGGTGAAGTTGAGGTCGCGGTAGACGACGTGGTCGCCGTAGGCCTGCTCGACGTTTTTCAGCTCGATGACCTTGAGGCCGGAGCGTGGCGGCTGCGGGAAGCGGAAATTGATGCGCTTGAGCTCCTCACCGGGCTCCTCGATGGCGACGTCCTTGAGGCGTTCGATCTGTTTTTCCTTGGACTTGGCGCGGGTGGCCATGGAGGCCTTGGCGCCGAAGCGGTCGACGAACTTCTGCAGGTGCGCGATCTCGCGCTGCTGATTTTTGAAGAGCGCGGCCTGCTGCTCCTTGCGGGCCTCCTTTTCGACGAGGTAGTCGTCGTAGTTGCCGTGGTAGCGGTGGAGCGTGCCGGCGCGCAGCTCGAGGATGCCGGTGCAGAGGGCGTTGAGGAAGGCGCGGTCGTGGGAGATGACCACGAGGCCGCCGGAGTAGCGCGTGAGGTAGTCCTGAAACCAGAGCAGGGCCTCCAAATCGAGGTGATTGGTCGGCTCGTCGAGCATGAGCAGGGCCGGCTCGGCGACGAGCAGCCGCGCAATGTGCGCGCGCATGACCCAGCCGCCGGAAAAGGTCTTGGCGGGCAGATCCATGTCGGCGTCCTTGAAGCCGAGGCCGGCGAGGATTTTTCGCGCGCGGGGTTCGAGGGTCCAATCGATGTCGTAGTCCTCGTCGTCGTCGTCGATCAGGTCGAGCTTGGCGCCGTTGGTGGCGATGCCGAGGATGGTTTCCTCGCCGACGGGCGCGCTTTCCTGCGGGAGAAAGCCGAAGTCGGCGCCGCGCTCCCATTCGATCACGCCGGTGTCGGGCGTTTCCTCGCCGAGGATGAGGTTGAAGAGGGTGGACTTGCCGGCGCCGTTGGGGCCGACGAGGCCGTAGCGGTCGGTGCGCGCGACGAAAAGCGACACCTGCGCGAAGAGTTCGCGGGTGCCGTAGGACTTGGAAACGTCGGCGATCGTGAGCATGAAGGGTCAGCAAACCGCAGCCCGGGGCGGTTCGTCAATGCCCGGCTGCGGCGGGTTGGCCCGCGGCAGCGCGCAGGAAGATTGCCCCAAGTCACAACCGGAGATGGCCACAAAAGGCGCGGAAGGTGCAAAAGCCCGCTATGCTCCGGACCGCAAAAACACGTCGGGGAGTGCCAGGCGTCCGCTCAGCCGCGAGCATGCAGTCAGGCTGCGAGGCGTGGTATGCGTGGGGAATGGTTCGGTTTTGTAGATGACATGAAGCCGACAGGCGGCCCTAGAGCGGCCAACCTGTCGGCTG
>JACFMR010000089.1 GCA_019455245.1 Opitutaceae bacterium | reverse complement strand
TGCCCCCACTTTATCCCATTCTTTCGACTTTTCAAACACCCTCTGAGTGCTGAGGGAAGGGCAAACCGATTAAACCACAGAGGACACAAAGAACACAAAGAGAAGGTTCATAGGGCCGTCCCACCGGCTCGCACCACCCACTCCCATGCACGTCCTTCTCCCCTCTCCCCCTTGTGGGAGAGGGGCCGGGGGTGAGGGTTCCGTGCTGAGGAAAGGGCAAAAAGCGGCCGGCAAAGTCCAGCACCGCGGGCAGATCGACGTGCGAGTACGGTCGAATCTCCAGATCGCGCATGGCGGATCGCTTTCCGTGCTGGCCGGACTCAGCGTCCGGCCAGCCGTCAATTCTATTCGGGCACTACTCGCCTGCGGACACCGCAAACCACGCGGTATCGCGGCGGCTCACCATATCGACCAATGCATTCATCGCACGATGCGACCGAATCATCTGACCGTCGACCTTGGCGTTGGGCGGCGTCGGCGCGTCGATGCGCACAACCACGACATGCCGTTCGACCGAGGGCACAGACACGACCTCGGCCGGGAACAACTCGCCGCGATTGCTCAAAATATCGGCGTAGGTGCGATCCGGCGCGACCAGCGACTGCATGGCGCTCAAACGCGCGTCAAGCGACGCCGCGGCGGTCAGCGCCGCGTCCTCGTCTGTGTAAACGAACAGCGCCAAACCGGACTCGGTCGTCTCGTCAGCCGCCGCCGCAATTGCCACCAGCTCGAACGGCCCGATTGGATTCTCGCTCAGTGTCTGGTTGAGCGCGTCAATCACAGCTTGCGCATTATCACCCTGAATGACCATCGCAGGGTCAAATGCAGTGCCGGCCAGCGGGCTGAGGAAGATCACACCCGGCACGTACGGGAACGCCGACAGCACCGAGTCGACCGCTTGGAACGGTTCGAGATCGGCGGCGGACGGCCGTTCACCTGCCACGGCGGCGGTCGACGCCTTGAACGCATCAAGGCTCGGCCCCGTGACGATCACCGACTCGGACGCCAATACCGGGAAGCGCCGGCCGAGGTCACCGCCGAACGGGCTAAGTGGGTTGCGCATCGCTAAGTCCATCTGCGCGCCGGCGTCACAGCCTTCGGTGCTGCAAATCAGCAAGCCGGCATCGGTCTCGGACTCCAGCGCAAATCCGAGGGCTTTGAGCTTTTCAGCCATGAGCGTCGGTTCAAACGCGCCGAAATAAGCCATCACCTGCGTGGGGGGCCGGCCCACCTCGATGGCCTGCCCGATCTGAAAGAAGTCGAGTCCGATGGCTTCCGGCATATCTTTGAGCAAAAAGAAACTTTGCAGCAGGGTCGACGGCCCGGACGGCGCAAATGCCCACGGCGCTGCACCTGCTTCCGGCTTCTCCATGTCATACGCCGCTTGGAAGGCAGCATGCGTCGGGAACACGACGCCGGTGCGTGCCTGCATCGCGTCGGTGTAATTGGCATACGATGCGATCAGTTCGAGGCCCAGCACCTCAGGGATGACCGGCACGGCGCTCAAGGCCCGCAGCAGCGGAGATCGTTCGCCATCACCGGATTCCTGCGCGGCAGCGGGCGTTAACATGACGAGAATCACAATAAGCACAAGCAAAACAC
>JACFMR010000018.1 GCA_019455245.1 Opitutaceae bacterium | reverse complement strand
CCAAAGTGGAAACTCCGAGCAGATTCGTGCCGTCCATCAGCCACAACGCCCGCTCGCCGGTCACGCTGTTCGACCACACCAAGTCCGGCTTGCCGTCATTGTTGAAGTCCCCCGTCGCCGCCACCGTCCACTCCAAGGGGAATATGCCCAAAGTGGAAACTCCGAGCAGATTCGTGCCGTCCATCAGCCACAACGCCCGCTCGCCGGTCACGCTGTTCGACCACACCAAGTCCGGCTTGCCGTCATTGTTGAAGTCCCCCGTCGCCGCCACCGTCCACTCCAAGGGGAATATGCCCAAAGTGGAAACTCCGAGCAGATTCGTGCCGTCCATCAGCCACAACGCCCGCTCGCCGGTCACACTGTTCGACCACACCAAATCCGGCTTGCCGTCCGCATTGAAGTCCCCCGTTGCCGCCACCGTCCACTCCAAGGGGAATATGCCCAAGGTCGAGGCCGCGATGTAACTGGTTCCATCCATCAACCACAAGGCCCGCTCCCCGGTCACGCTGTTTGACCAGATCAGGTCCAGGAGATCATCTCCGTTGAAATCCGGGAACAACGCCGTGCTGTGGCCGGCGGGAACTGTAACCGACAGTTTTACACTTTGTGATATCGCGCCGCCCAAATGATTGGAAACCACCGCACGGTGGCGGTTGCCGTTCATTCCATAGGTCGGCCGCGTAATCGTCAGAGTCGCCGCCGTCGCTCCACTGTAAGGCCCGTCATTGATCACGTTGCTCCAGGTCGAACCACCATCATTGCTCACCTGCCATTGATAAGCCGGTGGGGGGTGGCCTGTCACCGTCACCGTGAATTGGGTGCTTTGCCTTACCCTTGTCATTTGGTCCGAGGGCTGTGCCAAGATGACGGGAGCGGAATCATTAGTCGCATCGCGCAAGGCCAACGTGTATTCTCCTCCGGCACTGGCATAAATAACATCGGTCAAATCCGAGGGCACCTCAGTTGCACCACCATATTCATTGCCCCAGGCCACCACCGTGCCATCAGCTTTGACGGCGACGGCATGGCGCAGGCCGGCGGCAATGCTGACGACATCAGTCAATCCCGCCGGAATATCGTTCAGCCCGTAATAAGAGCCGCCCCATGCCACCACGGTGCCATCCTGCTTCAACGCAAGCGCAAAGGAGATACCGGCAGCGATTGCTTTTACGTCATTCAACCCGGCAGGAACTTCCAATTCACTGTCAAGATTGTTGCCCCAGATCGCCACGGTGCCGTTGGTCCGGAGGACTAACGCAAAATTACCACCTGCCGCGATTTGAACCACATCGTCAAATTGCGCAGGGGCAATGTTACCCCATCCAACCACCCGTCCATTGGTTCTGAGTGCCAGCGCATGGCTGATCCCTGAAGCCACTTGAACGACATGGTCCAGGCCTGCCGGAATACCGGCAAGGTGTTTACCACTGCTGTTTCCCCAACCTGTGATGGTGCCATTCGCGTGAATGGCAAACGAGTGCGCCGTGCCTGCACACAAAGAAACGATCGGTGGATCCCCGGCTGCCACGGGATCACTTTCACCGTAGCGATTCCTCCCCCACCCCACCACTGAACCATCACGCTGGAGGGCAATCGCATGTGCACTCCCGGCGGATAAGGCAATCACATCAGTGAGATCGGGCGGAACCCACGTCGTCCCATAACTGCCATTACCCCAAGCACGAACCTGGGTCTTTGCAGGCACAACCGTCACGAAGAAAGGCGCACTGCTTTGGGTGCCGTAGGCATCCGTAACCCGGACGAAGTAGTAGCCGCCGTCCTGCAAAGATAGATTGGCCAACTCCAGCGTAGGAGCGGTGGCGCCGATGATGGGCTGGCTTTGATGGAACCATTGATAGGACACCGTAGTGTTGCCGGTGGCACTGACATTCAGTGTTACGTTTGCACCGGGACTCAGTATATGCCGGGTGGGGCTGAGCAGAGTGATCTCGGGGAGGGGTAATACCGTCAGCGTGGCGAGATCCGAGGTGACCTGCCCCAAGTAATTGGTGACCGTTACCTCGTAAACCCCGGCGGCCGACAATTCCAGGTCGGCCAACGTCAAGGTGGCACCGGTGGCATCCGGGATATCGACTCCGTCCTTACGCCATTGGTAAGCAAGCGGCGTGGTGCCCGACACCGGCACGGCAAAGGTCACGGTTTGTCCGAAGGCCGCAGTTTGGCTGACCGGCTGGGTGAAAATCTGCGGAGCGGTGTCACCCGTTCCGTCGCACAGCACATGCGAAAACCCGCTGCCGACGGCCAATGCCAGCACATCACGCACGTCCGCGGGCACGGAAGATTGCCCATAGGAATTGTTCCCCCAGCCAATCAGCGTGCCGTCGCTCTTAACGGCCAGCGCGTGGCTTGTGCCGGTGGCGAGGTCAATCACACCCGCCAAATCCTCTGGAATTTGCGTTGGCTCGTAGTCCCCTCCCCATGCAACCACGGAGCCTTCGCTCGAGAGAGCCAGCGCATGTAAATTGCTGCTCCTAATTGCCACCACGCCGCCCAAGTCGTCGGGCAAATCCAACCCGCCGTAATATGTATCACCCCAGCCCACGATTGTGCCGTCCGCCTTCAAGGCGAAGGAGATAAATCGTCCGGCCGCGATGGCGACCACATCGGTCAACCCGGCCGGCACTGCAGTTTGGTCATGTGAGTTGCTGCCCCAACCAATGACGGTGCCGTCTTTCCTTAATGCGAGTGAATGTCCGTTGCCGGCGGCAATTGCAACCACCCCGTTCAAACCGGCTGGAACTGTGGTTTGGCCGTTGTAATCATCCCCCCAGGCAACCACTGTACCATCGCTCTTCAGGGCCAGGGAGTGGGTGTGGCCGGCGGCAATCGCCACAACGTTATTCAAACCGACAGGAACCACGGTTTGCCCAGTGTATGGCAGCCCCCATGCGACAACCGTGCCGTTGCGCCTCAAGGCCAACGTATGATCTGTGCCGCTGGCTATGGCAACGGCATCAAACAAGCCCGCCGGTGGCGTGATTCGTCCGTTGGTGCTGATGCCCCAGCCGCGCACCCGTGTGGCGGTGGGAGCGACCGTAACAAATACAGCCTCACTGCGCCGGGTACCATAGGAATCGGTTACGTCCACCACATACCAGCCATTGTCCTGCAATCCGAGATTTTCACGGATCAAACCGGCCTCGTTGGCTCCCGGAATGGCCCGGCCATTATGAAACCATTGGTAGTTCAGGCCGCCGGTGCCGCTGGCCGTTACGCTCAGGTTTAGCGTATCGCCCGGGACCAGCACCTGCCGGGTGGGACTGAGAGCGGAAATGTCGGGCAAAGGCAGGACAATGAGCGTCGCTGTGGCGGAGACGGTTGTGCCAATATGATTGGACACGCTGACCTCGTATTCACCCGCATCGCCGAGGGTCAGCCCGTTGAATTGCAAGCTGTCGCCATGGGCACCGGCAATGACCTCGCCGTTGCGCCGCCAGACATAGGCAAAAGGTCCGATACCCTCAACAGTGACGCTCAGGGTCAGGTTGTCCTCAACATGGCGGGTGGTGTCTTGGGGCTGACTGAGAAGTATGGGGGCCACGTCGGCAGAGGCATCCCGCAAGGCCACCGCATGATCTGCTCCGGCCGCAATCTGAAGCAGCAATCCCAGGTCATCCGGCATCGGGGAAAGGCTTCCTGACACGACATTCCAGACCACAAGGGTGCCGTCAGCCTCCAACGCATAGTCGATGTAGTTACTGGTCGCAATACCCACTACCCCGCCCAGTTCCGAAGGAGTATAACGATAACCATTATTGAATGAATTGCCCCAAGCAACAACGGTGCCATCCCGCTTCAATGCCATCGAGCCAAAATTTGATGCCGCAACAGCAATCACGTCGGCCAAACCATCCGGAATGTTAACTTGCCCGCTGTTATTCTGCCCCCAGGCCACGACCGTTCCATCAGCCTGCAATGCGAGCGAATGGATTTCACCGGCCGCAATCGCCACCACGTTGTTCAAACCATCAGGGACGGTTGACTGCCCGTAACTGTTGTCACCCCACGAAACGACCGTGCCGTCGGACTTCAAGCCCAGGCCATGGCTGTAACCTTTGGCCACGGCAATCACATCCGACAGCGTGGAAGGGGGTTCAGGATCGGTATTCGGGCTGTGTCTGACCTGCGAGACCGTGCCATCGGATTTCAGAATCAATGCGCTGCTTGGTCCGACGCTGATTTCCACCACGTCACTGAGTTCCGCCACTGCATCCGCATATGGGGTGCCCGAGTCGTAGCCGCCCCAGGCGACAACCGTGCCATCTGCCTTCAGGACATAGGACATGCTCGCCCCGGCCGATACCGCAATGACATCACCCAATGCGGCAGGCACACTGGTCTGACCTTGGTCATTTACGCCCCAGGCCCGCACTTGGGTCGGCCCATGGTCGGGCAATACAAAGCTGGTGTGCCGGGTGACGAAGTCGTGTGCATCTGTGATTTCCAGCGTGTAGGCCCCAGCCTCGACATTGCTGAAATCGGGCAGTGTCAGCGTGGCCGCATTCGCGCCGGCAATCGGGCGATTGTTGCGCTTCCACTGATAAGACAGCGGCGTGTAGACGGATGTAGCGGTGACCGTCAGCGTCAGCGGTTCACCGGGACTCCCGACAATCCGGCTGGGCGAGGCTGCCGTGACCACGGGGGGAGTTTCCACCTGCAGCAGGGCGGCAGCGCTGACCACTTTGCCCGCCATGTTGCTGACTTCGACCGTGTATGATCCCGCGTCCTCCGATTGCAGATTGGACAGCGTCAACGTCGCGCTCGTTTCACCGGTCAGTTCAACCTCATTATGAAACCATTGGTAGGTGAAAGGCGCCGTGCCCGTCGCCGTCACATTGAAAACCTGACTGCCACCTTGGATTTGATAGGCGTCTACGGGCTGCAAGGTGATGGTTGGAGGCACCGGCGGGGAAACGGTCAAGGTCGCGACCTCCGAGGTTGCACTGCCCAAGACATTGGCGATGACCACGTCATAGTCCCCACTGTCAGCCACTGTTACTCCGGTCAATGTGAGGCTGGATCCGGTTGCCCCGATGATGTCATCTCCGTCCTTGCGCCACTGATAGACCGGCGTAGGAAACCCATCGCACATGATTGTGAGCGTCACCGTGTCGTTGGTGTTCGCTGCCCGGCTTTGCGGCGATGCCAGAATTTGCAGTGCGCGTGGCGCGGCGCGCTTGAGGAACAGGCTGTGCAGGCTGCCACCTGCCGCGGAGACCACCCCGGTATCGACCAGCACCGGGACCGCCCGATCCTCCGTCGTGCCATCGCCCAATGCACCCAGGATGTTGTAGCCCGTCGTCCACAGGCTTCCATCCTCCTTGATGATCAAACTGTGATTGTCGCCCGCATGGACCGAGGCCACACCTTCGGCAACTGTGACGGGGGTGGTCTGGGAATTGGCTGTGGTCCCAATGCCCAATGCGCCGTAAAAATTCTGGCCCATGCCATGGAGCACTCCGTCGACGGTAAGAAAAAAGCTGTATGCCGAGCCTGCAGCTACGGCTTTGGTGCTGGATGCAATCTGCACTGGAGATGACTGTGCGGTCGTGTTGCCGATGCCGAGCTGTCCACGAAAGTTAACTCCCACCCCCCACAAGGTCCGCATGCCGTCTTCGCTCGTGATGAAGAGAGAAAATGAACCGCCTGGGCTGATAGCTACCACGTCAGGCCAAAGCTCAAGGGGGCTTAGTTGCGCCGGCGTGGCGGCGTTCTCGCCCAGTATGCCGGAGGAACTTGATCCCATGCCCCAGAGTGAGCCGTCGGTTTTGAAGAAATAGCTGGTATTCGAATTGCTGCCGGCAATGGCCAAAGCAACCCCGTTGGCTATTTGCACGGGACTGAGCCGATCGGTCTGCGTGCCATCACCCAATTGCCCGCTCACATTCCTGCCCATAGCCCAGAGCGTGCCGTCGGCCTTGACGTACAGGCTGTGAACCGAGCTGGCGCTGACTGAAGTTACACCCGTGTCCACCAGCACCGGCTGGGGCCGCGTTTCAGTGGTACCGTCGCCCAACTGGCCATAGTTATTGTAGCCCATGCTCCAGAGCGTGCCATCGGCCTTCACATAAAAGGAGACACTGCCGCCGGCCGCATAACTCGTCACGCCTTCCGCAATCAAGATGGGCCGCGTGTGATAAGGGAAAAGCCCGTCACCAAGCTGCCCCGCGTAATTGTAACCCGTGGCCCAGGCCGTGTGGTCGGATTTGATCAGGACAAGATGCGAATAGCCGGTCGCAATCGCAGCCACCCCGGTGGCAATGGCCACCGGTGCAAGACGATTGGTCAGCGTGCCATCGCCCAGCTGGCCCAGCTGATTGCGACCAAATGCCAGTACGGTGCCGTCGGTCTTGAGCAGGTAACTGGAAAAGCCACCGGCCGCGATCGCGGCCACGCCTTCCGCGATTTGCACCGGGCTGGTCTGGTTGTCCAAAGTTCCGTTGCCAATCTGGCCAAAGCCGTTGCCCCCTGCTGCCCATGCCGTGCCATCAGCCTTCAAATACAGGTCATGATCCCGGCCTGAAGCCACGGCCACCACATCAATGGCAAGCTGGGTCGGCCATTGTCCGGCATAATAATAATATCCCAATAATGGGCCCAAGCCCCACAGCGTACCATCGGTTTTGAAAAAGTAAGTCCGCCGCGGGCCGCCCACCACGGATACCACCTGTTCGGCAATCTGCACCGGCGTCAGTTGGTTGCCTGCTGTGCCACCCAAACCCAGGAAGGTGCCCGCGCCAGCCCCTCGCAGGCTACCGTCTGTGGTGACGAAATGCACCATGCCGCCACCCGCTGCCACCGAGGTTACATTGCTGGCAATCTGCACCGGCGTGCTGACCTGCCCGACCTCGCCCGCACCCAATTGCCCCAGATCGTTTAATCCGCAAGCCCACAGCGTGCCGTCGGTCTTGATGAAGAAGCTTTGGCTCTCTGAGGCGGCAATCTTCGTCACCCCGCTCGCTATCATTACCGGAGTCGCGCGATTTTGCGTCGTGCCGTCACCCAGCTGACCATATTGGTTTGAACCCGCCGCCCACAGCGTGCCATCGGTTTTCAAGAACAGGGTGTGCGCGCTGCCGCCCGCAGCCGCAGCGATGTCAGAAGCCACCATCAGGAGTGTTGCCCGGTAGCCGAGCAGGCCGGTCCCCAGTTGGCCGTAGTTTTCGCCCCCCATGCCCCAGAGTTCCGAATGCTCGACCGTCAACGTGGCCGGTTCGGAAGTGACCGAAGTCCCTGAGGCATCGGCCACAACCACACGGTAACGTCGGTGGTGAAAGGAAAGCGGCACAGCGGCAAGGCTGAGTGTTTCGCCGGTGGAACCCCCGTGAACCGCATCCGCGCTAACATTTGCCCATGAGATTCCATCATCAGCGCTCATTTGCCATTGATAAACGACCGGAGCGTTACCACTGGCCGTCACCGCCAACTCCGCACTTTCCCCGGCAAGGATGGTCTCATCGCCAGGGTGGACATTGATCACCGGAGCACCGGCTGCGATTGATGCAGCCAGGGCAACCCAAAACACAAGGACGACCAGTTTAAAACAATGCAAGCGGCGCACGAGAATAGGGCGAATTTCAGCGACAAAAAAAGGAGATACGGGTCGGACAAGAACGAGACAAACCGGCAAAGAGATGCTCTACATACAGCCACTGATATCGGCAAGCGACAATTCATGTCGCCGTAGCCATTGGTGGAACTTAAGCCGTACATTACCAATAATGATGCCCCATTGGGCGTACAACGCGGTGACACCCCATTGATCACCGTTATTCAGCCATACGCGCGGCAAATGCGACCCTCGAACTGGCGCAGCACCATCTCAACCAGCCCGCGGTGGCACGGAACTGGCCCTGATCAGAGGCCGTTCTGCGGCGGGCCCCCGGTCAAAACCGCCCCGGCTGGATCGATCGGCACCGGACCTTCCAAATCTGCTTGCTCCGATGGAGGCTTCACATTGGGCACCGGTCCGCCAGCCATGGGCTTTGGTGGCATCAGCTTGGGATCAGGACCGCCCGTGGTAGGTTGCCCCGGAATGGGTTTCGGGCCCGCAGCAGTGTCGCCAGCCATGAGCGGATCCATCGTGTTCAACGTAAGATTCAGGCTCTTGCCTTGGCGTACAACCACAATGGACTGGGCGGACGGATCATAGCTGCGAACAACCAACTTGCCGCCCGGCTCGTTGAACCCGACCCATTGGGACGATTTTGTCTCAAAGTCATAGAGACTGAACAGCGGACGTCCCGACTCGGCCAAAACACCCCTGAATTCCACCGCTTGCTCCGGCTTGGCGGCCATCCCGGTATCAGCAAACGGAGACCGACCAATCAATTCGGAACCGGCAGGCGGCGAAGCCGACAGCAATGAACACACCGTCATACCCATACCGCCAATCAGCAGCCTTTTAATCTCATGTCGTGATGTCATATACTTGCGGTCTTTTGTCGCACACCATGGTTCTGCGCCAACAGACATAAAACTCAGCCACAGCGAGCTGTCGAACCTTCAATCCGTTGCTCATCTCGGATCGCATGATCCAAACCGTTCAGTTGCTGACCGTCCATTCCAGCGGGAAGATGCCCAGCGACCAGCTGGAGAGGAACTGGGTGCCGTTCATCATCCATAATGCACGTTCTCCCGTGAGGCTGTTTGACCAGATCAGATCAGCCAGCCCGTCGCCATTGTAGTCGCCCACGCCTTCCACCGTCCACTCCAACGGGAACACACCCAACGTGGAGCTGCCCAGAAACATCGTGCCATCCATCAGCCACAGGGCGCGTTCTCCCGTGATGCCGTTCGACCACACCAAGTCGGGCTTGCCATCCGCATTGAAGTCACCGGTCGCAGCCACCGTCCATTCCGTTGGGAACATCCCCAAGGTCGATACCCCCAGCAAGTCCGTTCCGTCCATGAGCCACAACGCCCGCTCACCCGTAACGCTGTTCGACCACACCAGGTCCGGCTTGCCGTCCGCATTGAAATCCCCGGTCGCAGCCACCGTCCATTCCAAGGGGAAAATGCCCAAAGTGGAAACTCCCAGCAGGTTGGTTCCGTCCATGAGCCACAACGCCCGCTCGCCGGTCACGCTGTTCGACCAGACCAGGTCCGGTTTGCCGTCCGCATTGAAATCCCCCGTCGCCGCCACCGTCCATTCCAGCGGGAATATGCCCAAAGTCGACGCCGCAATGTAACTGGTGCCGTCCATCAGCCACAAGGCCCGCTCCCCGGTCACGCTGTTTGACCAGATCAAATCGGGCTTGGTGTCAGCATTGAAATCCGAGGATGCCACCGGCAGAACCCGGATGACCGCCACATTGCTCACCACCGAGCCAAATCGATTGCCCAAGACAACATCATACGCACCCGCATCTCCAATTGTGACTCCCGCCAACGACAGACTGGCGGTGATCGCGCCCTCAATGGGCACCCCATCCTTGCGCCATTGAAAGGTATCCGCAGCCATCGCAGCGACTTGCAGGGTGAAGGAGCGGCCGGCCACCAGCGTGCGATTGGTCAATGACTCCAGCTGCAATGGAGTGGTATTGAGCCAACCTTTTGCAATCCTTGGGGATCCCAGTTGTGCAACGTAGAGGTGTCCGGCAGCGTCTGTCGTCAATCCGCTGGGATAGGCAAACCGGGCCTGCATGCCCAGGCCGTCAACAGCGCCGGATTCACCGGCAGTTCCACCAATTGTAACCACCGCACCCGCAGCATCCACCTTGCGAATGGTATGATTTTGTGTGTCCAGCACCAACAGATTGCCCAAAGGGTCCATGGCCAGCTTGGTCGGATACCGAAATCGTGCCGCTACACCTGTACCATCAACACTGCCGGGATTCATGGGCAACCCGGCCAAGGTGGCCACCTGGCCCGACGCCGTGATTTTCCGGATGGTGTGATTGGAGCCATCAACCACGTAGATTAGCCCCGATTCGGCCACCACAATCCCGGTCGGGTAAAAGAATCCCGCTTGATCTGCCACACCATCTGCTGAACCCGCGGCTCCCGGCTGGCCCGCAACCGTCGTTACCACGCCCTCCGGCGTAATTTTCCGGATGGTGTGATTGCCACCGTCCGTAACATACAGATTGCCATCCGCTGCCACCGCCACGTCATGCGGGGTGTTGAATCTCGCAGTCGCGCCTTGCCCATCGGCAGTTCCGGCCAGACCTGCAGTTCCGGCCAAGGTTGTGACTTGACCGGTCGGAGTGACCATACGAATCACGTGATTGCCCGAGTCTGCCACATAAATACTACCATCCGGACCGATGGCCAAACCACGGGGCAGCTTGAACCGGGCCTGATCTCCCAGTCCATCATCGGCCCCACTTACGCCCGGCGCACCGGCCCATGCAACCGCACCGTTGTGCGATATTTTTTTGATGATGTGCCCAAAATGCTCGCTCACATACCAATTCCCCTCTGCATCCATGACCACGTCATCCATGACGTTAAAACCGGCCAGTAACGGCCATCCGTCCGCATGCCCGACCACACCCTTCCGCCCGGTGGTCACCGTTAGCGATCCGGTCTGATCCATATGAACGATGTAATGATTAAAGGTGTCCGCCACGTAAACACCTCCCATGGGAGCAACCGCGAGACCGGTCGGAAAATACAGTGAACCTCCCAGTGTGCTGACCACGCCATCGGGGGTGATCTTGCGCACGACAAAGTTGTTCCGGTCCGCCACATAGAGGTTGCCGGCCGCATCAATGTCCAATGCCGATGGACCGTTGAAACGAGCGCCCCCACCGACCCCATCAGCCAAACCTGAGACACCTGCCAGGCCGGCCACAGTGCTTACCATCCCGTCCGATGAGATCTTTCTGATCGTATGATTGCCTGTGTCGGCCACGTAGAGATTCCCATTGCTGTCCAAGGCCACCCCCTTTGGAGCCCAAAATCGTGCTTCGCCCAAGGTTCCGTCGGTGCTGCCGTAACCGCCCCCCCCTGCGTAAGTAACAACTTCGCCGGACAGTGATACCCTTCTGATCCCATTGGCGTCGGCCACGTAGAGATTAGCTTGCCCGTCGAAAACCAAACCGGCGGGCATGTTGAATTGTGCGGAAGCGCCCAAACCATCCGCGCCCCCCGGCACCCCGGTTTGGCCGGCCAAGGTGCTGACCATGCCAGCAGGCGAAATCCTCCGAATCGTCGCATTGATTGAATCCGCTACGTAGAGGTTGCCGTCTTTATCCGCGGCCAAACCCATCGGTTCGTTAAATCGGGCTTCATCCTCCAAACCATCCGCGCTACCCGACTCACCGGGTGATCCCGCGATGGTCGTGGCCAAACCTTGGGCGCTGATCTTTCGAATGACGTGATTGCGTGTATCCGCCACGTAAAGCTCCCCGTTGGTGCTAACCATGACCGCTCCCGGATAGTTGTATGAGGCAACAAACTCAGGGTTGACCGCACCATCCACCGAAGTTCCCGCATTACCACTCACAACAGTCTCAAACAGTATATCAGGGTATGAATGCGCAAGCGGCAGAAACACGAGCGCCATAGCCAGCGTAAACGCTTTTGTGTTCCACATGCACAAATATCGGAAACGGCCCTTTGATGAGAGGTAGTGCATGATATCCGGCTTCAGTTGCCGACCGTCCATTCCAGCGGAAAGATGCCCAGCGACCAGCTGGAAAGGAACTGCGTGCCATTCATCATCCACAGGGCCCGCTCCCCCGTCTTGCTGTTCGACCAAATCAGGTCCGCCAATCCGTCGCCGTTGTAATCGCCCACGCCTTCCACCGTCCACTCCGGCGGAAAGATCCCCAACGTAGAACTGCCCAAAAACTGCGTGCCGTCCATCAGCCACAGGGCACGTTCTCCCGTAATGCTGTTCGACCACACCAGATCAGGCTTGCGGTCCTGGTTGAAATCCCCGGTCGCCGCCACCGTCCACTCCAAGGGGAATATGCCCAACGTCGAGGCCCCGAGGAACATCGTGCCGTCCATCAGCCAGAGCGCCCGTTCGCCGGTGATGCTGTTTGACCACACCAGATCCGGCTTGCCGTCAGCATTGAAGTCACCGGTCGCCGCTACCGTCCACTCCAACGGAAAGATCCCCAACGTGGACACCCCGAGCAGATTCGTGCCGTTCATCAGCCACAAGGCTCGCTCTCCGGTCACGCTGTTCGACCACACCAAGTCCGGCTTGCCGTCCGCATTGAAGTCCCCCGTCGCCGCCACCGTCCATTCCAACGGGAATATCCCCAGGGTCGATGCCCCGATGAAACTGGTACCGTTCATCAACCACAACGCCCGCTCCCCGGTCACGCTGTTCGACCAGATCAGGTCGGGGCGATCATCACCACTGAAGTCCGGGAACAAGGCCGTGCCGTGGCCGGCGGGATACCTGATCGTCAGCATGGCGCTTCGCGAAGCCACATTGGCCTGCAGGAAGTTGCTCGCCATCAACCGGTAGAGGTAGCCATTCATGGCGGTCGTTGCACCGGTTATCGTCAGGGTTGCCGTTGTCGTGCCACGATAAATCCCGCCATCATTCAGGTCGTTCCATGTCGCGCCGGCGTCGGTCGAAACCTGCCAACGGCAGACGGGCGAAGGGGCTCCGGTTGCACCAACCGTGAAAGTAACCATGCCTCCATGGGGAGAGTAACTGTTCTGAGGGTGTTGGATGATGACGGGGGGAGAACTGGGCGTGACAACCAGAGATGCTGGATCAGAATATACAAATCCAGCCACGGTTGAGACCAAGACGGTGTAGTCGCCGGCATGAGATAATTCGGCGGTCGGGATGCTGTAAGTGGAGGCAGTGGCACCGGGAATGTCGGTGTCATTGAGTCGCCACTGATAACTCAACGGGGCGTTGCTGGTGGCGGTGACCGAGAAGGTGGCGGATTGGCCGGCGTAGATGCCTAAGCCGGCGGGTTGGGTGGTGATGGCGGGTGGTTGCGCTATGACCACAATCGCGGCGTGTGACGTTACCGAACCAGCAGTATTGGTGACCACTACGGTGTAGTAACCTTCGTTTGAGATTCCCACCGACGGGATGATGTAAGTCGATGAGGTTGCTCCAGAGATCGGGGTGCCATTATGCCTCCATTGGTAGGACATTTCATACTGGCTGCTGGCGGTCACCGACAGTGTTATTTCCGATCCAGAGACGACGGTCTGATCCATCGGCTGGGTCGTGATTGTTGGTGCGGATATCAATACCCCAAGGGTCGCTGGGTTGGAGATGGCAGTGCCATATGCATTCGTAGCCACAATTCTGAACTGATCCCGATCCATCATAAGGGAGGGATTACTGATGATCAGGGTGGTGCTCGATGTCCCAACATACTCTGCCCCATCACTCAGGTCGACCCAACGATCCGTCGAAAAAGCAAGCCGCTGCCAACGATAAGTCATGGGGGTATTGCCGCTGATGGTGGCTCCAAAGCTGACAGGGACGCCGATGTAGGTGGTCCGTTTGGTTGGCTGGCCGGCTATGGCGGGGCTCAATTCACTGGAAGGCACCAACACCAAGTTGTAGTATGACCCCGAAGCGATGGCCTTGACCTGATGGAGGCCGGTTGGAGGAGTGGCCTGACCTTCGTTGTCCCTGCCCCAGCCGACCACAGTGCCGTCCGCTTTGAGCGCTATGCTATGGACAAAACCTCCTGCGATGGCTGTGACGTTGCTTAATCCATCCGGACCGGTGGCTTGACCCAAATCGTTTCGACCCCATCCCACGATCGTTCCGTTCGAGCGCAAGGCCAGAGTATGGGCTTCGCCTCCAGCGATTGCCACGATGTCCGCCAATCCTGCGGGCATGGGTTTGTCGTCGTTTGCGGCGCTACCCCATGCGACCACCGTGCCGTCGGCCCTGAGGGCGGTGCCCCGACCAGAGCCGGCGGCAATGGCCACGACTTGATCAAGGCCGGCAGGTGATGACTCCATCCCCCAGGCCACGATCGTGCCGTCGGACTTGAGGGCCAGATTGCTGTTTCCGTTCGCAGAGATTGCGACGACGTTCCGCAGTCCTGACGGGGGAGGTGGCGGTGAATCAAAATAATTTCCCCACGATATTACTGTTCCATCGGCTTTTAGCGCCAGGGAATGATGTGCGCCTGCAGCGACAGCGATAACTTCATCAAGCCCAGAGGGGATGCTGGTACCGCCGAAACTGTTGAGACCCCATGCGGTAACGGTCCCGTTTGCCCTGAGCGCCAGCGCATGGTTTGTGCCCGGAGCAATTTCCACCACATTGTTCAAATTGGCGGGTATTGTTGAAGGCCCTGAGCTGCCATATTGGTTCTGTCCCCATGGCAGCACCATCAGGTTTGTGGTGTCACCATCAATGACGTGCAGGTGAAAATAGGTATGGTTTGATGTCAGTCCGTCGGTGACAGTTATTTCATAATGGCCGTTGTCTGCCGCTGTTGCCGCCGGTCGGTAGAGGGTGGGTCCTGTTTCACCTGCTACCAACTGCCCGTTGCGTTTCCATTGATAGGTAACCGGTCCGGCGCTGCTGGCATAAGCATTGATGGTAAAAGGCTGCCCATTGAGAAGGACCCGGCTCAAAGGACGTTGTTCGAATCGTGGTGGAACATTCACCGTGATGGCAGCCGCGTGCGAAGTGACAGCCCCCGCATGATTGGTTACGACAACATCGTAATAGCCTTGATCCTCTTTCTGAATAGTCGAAAACACCAAAGCGGGGCTTTGCGCTCCGGTTATATCGATGCTGTTGCCAATATTCTGTCCATTCTTCCTCCACTGATATGCAAGCGGAATGGCACCAACAGCCTGCACGCTTAGGGACACGTAATCGTTTTGGGTTACGGTTTGGCTGCTTGGGTGGGTAACAATCGAGGGTGGAGTCGCCCGTAGTACTGCCAAACTTGACGCACCATCCGCAGCAATTGCTACGACTCCGGTCAAGTTGTCAGGTATAGCCACCTGCCCTTCATAATTGCGGCCCCAACCCACAACCGTGCCATCTGACTTCAACGCCAGGGTGAAGGAAGCCCCGGAGGCCAAGGAGGTAACTCCGTTCAAGCCAGCAGGTGGTGATGTGGAACCAGCATAATCAAGACCCCATGCAGCAACGGTGCCGTCGTGAAAACGAATCACTGAATGCCGATCGCCCATGGCTATATCCGCGATATTCGCCGTCGGTCCAGAATAGGTGGTCGAACCATTGTCGATGTCGCCCCATTCGGTGAGCTCCCCATTGGACTTCAGGGCCAAGGATCGGTAGCGGCCGGTCTTGACCGCAACAACGTCTTTCAAGCCCGGGGGAATAATTTCCTGACCCTTATCCGCTTGCCCCCAGGCGACAAGGGTTCCGTCTGACTTTAACGCAATGCAGTGGTATGGTCCGGTGGCAAGCGCCACCACATCTTGCAGTCCGGCGGGGATCGCGAGTTGACCAACATCATTGTTGCCCCAGCCGATCACCGTGCCGTCGGATTTCAGGGCCACCACATGGGCGTTGCCGACTCCAATTGAAACCACATCGCCCAGCCCTTCGGGGATGTCAGTCTGGCCGGCCGTATTGTTGCCCCAACCAACCACCGTGCCGTCACCCTTGACGGCGAGATAGCTTCCATTACCGATGGCAACAAAGGTTATGCTTCCGGAAATCTCTGGCATTGTCGTGGTGTCACCCCAATCGATCAAAGTCGGGTTTCTTACCGCAACATGGAGGTAAAACACATTGCGCGATACACCTCCATCCGGACCGGTGACAAGAACCTCATAGTATCCTGAATCTTCGACCGAGAGGTTGCTCAATGTGAGGGAGCTTCCGGTCGCACCCGCAATGGGCTTCCGGAAATGACGCCACTGATAGGTGAATGGCCCGCTTCCGCTGAGTGTGATCGAAAAGGTGACATTGCCGCCTTCCGTTGCGATTTGCGTGGCGGGTCGTGTTGTCGGCGTTGGTGGCGTGCCTATCGTCAGCGTGGCCGCATTTGACATTACAGCCCCCCCGGCATTTTCCACCACGACCGTATAGTCACCGCCATCAACAGTTGCCGTGGCCGCAATGGTCAGGTGGTCGGATTGGGTTCCCGCGAAACCATTACCGTCACTAAGCGTGATGCCGTTATGTCGCCATTGGTAGCTGAGCGGTGCGGTTCCGGTTGCGGTAACAGAAAATTCGGCCGGATCGCCCACGTTGACGGTTACATTTTCAGGATGTGTAATTATCGAAGGCGGTTCTGCCAGCGCAAGTGCAATACCGTGATAAAATCCGGCTGCTATTTTAATCGCCCCGCCTGTTATAATGGGGACATTGCGCTGACCTCTGGAATTGTCCCCCCATGTGACAATGTTGCCGTCGCCTTTCAAGGCCATGCTGAAATGCCCGCCTGCGGTGATGGCCACGACATTGTTCAAATCTGCCGGCACGTCACACTGGCCCACATTGTTGTAACCCCATGCCAGAACCGTGCCATCCTGCTGCAAGGCAAGACAGTGAGAATCTCCTGCAGATATCGCGATGACATTGGCAAGTCCGGAGGGCACGGCAGTCGCACCTGAGAATTCAGACCCCCAAACCACCACGCTGCCGTCACTTTTGAGTGCCATGAAATGATTCGAACCTGAGCTAATCTGCACAACATTGTTTAAGTTGCTGGGCATGGTGCTGCCTTCGCCCCAGCCCCAGACCACGACGGTCCCGTCAGCCCGCAATGCCATGCTATTGCCGCCGCCGGCGGCAATGGACACGACATTGGTCAAGCCTGCTGGAACTCGTGCCGCTAGCCCTTGATCCCCGAATGAGCTGTCCCCCCAAGCCACCACGGTGCCATCAGCCTTGAGGGCAACACCGTGGGCTCCGCCGGCAGCAACCTGCCGAACGTTCGTGAGATTTGCCGGAATACTGATTTGTCCCCGGTAGTTAGATCCCCATCCGGCGATGGTGTGGTCGGATTTAAGTGCCAAGGTGAAATTGGCCCCACCGGCAATGCCGATGATCGAACCCAGGCCGGGAGGAACATCGGCCTGCCCGTTCGCATTGTCGCCCCATATGACGGGGGTGGCACCCTGCAACTCGGGCAGGACGGTGAGGGTCGCGGCATTGCTATAAGCCGCCCCAGCGGCATTGTGTGCGCGCATCCGAAACTGGTCGCCGTTCATTGCGGTCGTAACGCCAAGAATCGAGAGTGTACTGCTTCCTGACCCGGCATAGGAACCCCCGTCGGCAATGTCGCTCCACTCAGCGCCTCCTGCTGGTAGCCGCTGCCAGCGATGGCTGGGAATAGGGGTGCCATTGGCGGTGGCGTTGAACCGGACCGTTT
Organism: Opitutaceae bacterium; assembly: GCA_019455245.1. GTDB lineage: Bacteria > Verrucomicrobiota > Verrucomicrobiia > Opitutales > Opitutaceae > Cephaloticoccus. The sequence goes on along the minus strand of JACFMR010000018.1, from coordinate 75,165 downwards.
CCCACGCAGTGACCGACTGGCTTACAGGCTGGCTGGTAATGGTCGGTGCAATGTCCTCCTCCACCGGGGTGAAATTCAGGTTCACTTTGATTAGACCGGTTTCAGCCAACCCTGTCGGGTCGTCCGCATCCTTCCAGCCATCAACGGCAAAGTGGTAGGTCGTGCCGGCGGTGACAGTAAACGTGGCCGTGCTGTACCGGATCACGCCCGACTCGACGTCATCGTTGACGACCAAGGCGTTCAGGGCGTTCACGGCATTGCCGGTGTATACTCCCATCAAAGTGTCGAAATGACTGCCTTGGGTCGTGAGGGTCATGCTTCCGTTGTTCGGCGCGGTCCATTTCCACCAAACGGAGGCACCGCCCACCCCATCACCGGGGTCGTGGTCGGGTTCACCCGCCTCCTTGGTGGCGTAATAGTTCTCGCCGGCGACCTGCATGGTGCCGCTGCTCAGGTTGATCACATAGGCATTGGTAAAATTGTCGTTGCCGGGCGGCGCAGTTTGCCCTGGGGCCCGGTAGAGGCTTTGTGCGCCGGCGATGTCGTCTGCGGTCAGGTGGTCGAGATCACTGACGTGGGAATTCATGAGCGCAGCAATGCCGGGTTGGCCGTTTTCGTCCGGATGCCCCAGCCCGAGCACGTGCCCCAGTTCGTGAATGGCGACCCGATGAAAATCCTGCGTCCCCTGGCTTCTCAAGGCACCGCTGTACGAATCCCACGTATAGGCTGTGTTGAACACGATGTCAGTCTCGAAGAGCTGGTTGATCGAAGGCGTGATGTAACTCAAAGTCACCGCCAGCACGCCGCTGCCAAATTCCTGCCCTTCCCAGGTGCTATCAAAGTAAATGTCATTCTCGTAATCGACCTGACCGCCAGCACCAAGGATCTGCGCTTGGAACTGCACGGTGCCCAGATACGCATTCCAGGTGGTCATCGCCAATGCCGCACTGTTGCTGAAATTCCCGTGCTCCGAAGTGGCGCCGGTCCCAACCTTGATATTCATCGGGATGCTCCCCGGGAGCCATGTGGCACCATTCGGACTGTAGACGTATGCCTGCAGTGCGGTCACCAGCCCCAGTGCCAGAGCGGCGAAAAACCATCGCAGACAGCGGCTATTTTTCACGACCCCTGATCTCCTTGGCGGTGGCGCGGATGCGGGTGATGAATTCCTCCGGCGACAGGGCGCTTGCTGTGGCTTGGCCCGGTTCACCGGCAGCGACCCTCCGGGCGCCGTGCATGGGCTGCTGCACCTCCGCCACATCGGACATGGGTTCGCCGTTGCTACGGGCGACAAATTCCTTGCCCGTGGCGGGATCATGCAACACCGGGTATAGCCCGTGCATCATTCGCACCAAGGGGTAGATCTGCGTGCCGTTGCCCTGCACGAAGAAGATCGCCTCCTCCCCCACCGTGAACTTGGGCGTACCGCTGATGTGCATTTCCTGATCGCCCAACTTGCCACCCAAGACTTTCAAGACCAAGGGACTCGGAGGTTCACCCGCAACAACCTGTTTTACGTCCAATTCCACGTGCGAGTAGATCACCGGACGGCGGCCCGGTGGCGCCTTGTTCTCCGCCGTGACCGATTTGACCAGCGCCAGGACCACATAATCGGACTCTTGCACCAACTGAACAAATTCCGGTGGAGTCACCGAGGTGGCCTGGGTCACCAGCGGAAAACCTGCCAAGGCCAGAAATACAATCACGAGTTTTGCCCCACGAATTTTCATATGGCACTTTGTCATGCAAGGTTCAACGGATCAATGATTAACCTTACTTTTATTTGGCTCGAATAGTTGGTATAATTCTTCATGACAACCACTCAGGACAACCATCGAGCAGTCTTATTCAATGCTTTTGCTTACTTGCTTTTTTGTACTGGTGAGAAGGGGCCAAACTTCACAGTCAAAAAATACATGATGAACAAATGGTAATTGATCAACCCCCCATGGTCATCTTCCAGCATATCCCCACAATCAAGACCAAAGATGTTCAAGGAGATCAACCCAGAGCACTATGTGAATAGCTAATCCGTCTGATTGCCGATCCATATAGGCATATGGAGCAGAATTGGTCGCCATGCCACCTGGGACAGCCAGTTCGATTGGGATTGGGACGAAAACTCGACGTAGCCTTTAAATCGTTCACATTGAACGTAAATTTTATCGATGCCACTGCTCCACTTTCACATCGATCAACCCAAGGAATGGCAAAAGATTCCTGCCTGCCTGTGCATCACGGGGTGGTGTTTTGCCGTTGGTCAAAACCACGTTACCGAGATTCACCTCATCTCAGACCCAACCCGGTTCAAGGCCCGGTTTCCGCTGCCTCGCCCTGATGTGAAGGCGATTTTTCCCACCGCGCCGGGCGAAGGCACAGGTTTTGAGATTCGTGCGACCGTCCCACCCGGATCGCACCAGCTGCGGCTGGAGGCACGTTTATCCGACGGGTCATGGCATCCCTTCTTCGAACATTCAGCGGTCATCACCGGTCGTAGGCTGCCGCGGTGGTTGGGCGGCGGTGATCCTGCCGAACTGATCGCATTTCAGATGCCAGCTCACGCCGTTCACCCCGCCCATCCGGTCAAGAATGAGCCATTGGGTTACAATATCTCCCCCTGCCCCCTGCCGTCGATTTCGATAGTCACCCCCAGTTTCAACCAAGCCGAATTTCTGCCGCAAACCGCCCAAAGCGTGCTCCAGCAATCGCATGCGAGCATTGACTTCATCGTGCAAGATGGGGGCTCAAGCGATGGCAGTATTGCGGTCATCAGAAAGATTGCCGAGGACAATGCGTCAAGCAGAGGCAATGCCACACTACGCTGGGAAAGCGCCCCTGACGATGGTCAGGCGGATGCCATCGCCAAGGGGTTTGCCAAGACTTCGGGCGGGCCGGAGGACGTCATGGCGTGGATCAACTCCGACGATTTCTATCTGCCGGGGGCATTGGGTTTCGTCGCGGATTACTTTGCCCGGCATCCGGAAGTGGATGTCATCTACGGTCATCGCATTTTGGTGGATGAAAACTCCCTGGAGATCGGCCGGTGGTTCTTGCCCAAGCATGATCCCGAGGTACTGCGCCTGAATGACTTTGTGCCGCAGGAAACTCTGTTCTGGCGCCGGCGCATCTGGGACAAGGTCGGCGGCATCGATCCTTCCTTCAGGTTTGCGATGGATTGGGACCTGCTGCTCCGCTTCCAAGCCGCCGGGGCGAAGATCGTGCGGGTACCCTATTTTCTCGCGTGTTTCCGCATCCACCCGGCCCAGAAAACCTCGGCGCAAATGCATTCGGTGGGGCAACAGGAAATCGACCGGTTACGCGAACGGACCTTCGGCCGCCGTATATCGCCGGAAGAGTTGGAATCGAATCCGCGCCTGATCCGTTACCTCAGAAAGAGCGCGTTCATTGAATTCCTGTGGAAGCTGGGCATCCGTGCGCGGTGAGCCAAGTAAAGGCTTCACATCCGCTGGCGGGATTCATTGAGTCACCTGTCCATCCGGGACAGCACCTTGCCGCATGTCAGACCTCGCCGACATTCCCCGCCAGCACATCGACTCCATCCGTGCCTTTTATGAGGCCGCGCCGGTCACCCTGAACCGGGCGGCGCAGGGCTACCGGTACCTGCTGGCGCATTATTACAACCTCCTCATTCCCGCCAACGCCTCGGTGCTGGAAATCGGCTGCGGCAACGGCGAGCTGCTGGCCGGGATCAAGGCCCGGCGCAAGGTCGGCGTGGATCTCTCCGCCCGCCAGATCGATGCCGCGAAAATCAAGGTTCCGGACGGTGAATTCCATGTGCAGGCCGGTGAAACCCTCACGCTCGACGAGCGGTTCGACTACATCATTGTTTCCGACACCCTGAACCTGGCGGCCGACGTGCAGCAATTGCTAGCGCGACTGCACGGGGTGAGCCACGAGGACACCCGCCTCATCGTCAATTTCTACTCCTCCCTCTGGCGGCCGCTGCTCGCACTTGCGCGTTGGCTGGGCCTGCGTTCGAACCAGCCGTTGAGCAGCTGGCTGAGTCGCGCCGATGTGGTCAACCTCATGCAGTTGGCCGACTGGCAGCCGATTTTTTCGCAATCCCGGCTGCTTCTCCCCGTGCGAATGTTGGGCTTGGAAGCACTGGTCAACCGCTGGCTCGCCCCGCTGTTGCAATGGTTCTGTCTGACCGTGTTTGTGGTGGCGCGCCCGAAGCTTGATCGCAGCGCCCAAACCCCGCCAACTGTTTCTGTGGTTATCCCTGCGCGCAACGAGGCCGGCAACATCGAGGCCGCCGTCCTGCGCACACCCCAAATGGGGGCCGGCACCGAACTCATTTTTGTCGAGGGCAACTCCACGGACCACACCTGGGCGGAAATTCAACGGGTCAAGGCCGCCTACCCCGACCACGCCATCAAGATCATGCAGCAGCCCGGCAAGGGCAAAGGCGACGCCGTGCGCACCGGCTACGCGGCCGCCACCGGCGATATCCTGATGATCCTGGATGCGGATCTCACCATGCCGCCGGAAGAGCTGCCCAAGTTTTATGAAGTGCTGGCCTCGGGCCGCGCTGAATTCGCCAACGGCTGCCGCCTCGTCTACCCCATGGACGAGGAGGCCATGCAGTTCCTGAACCTTTGCGCCAACAAGACCTTTGGCCTCATCTTCACCTGGCTGCTCGGCCAGCCGGTCAAGGACACGCTTTGCGGCACAAAGGTACTGAGCCGCGTCCATTACGACCGGATCGCGGCCAACCGCACCTATTTCGGCAACTTCGATCCCTTCGGTGATTTCGACCTGCTGTTTGGCGCCGCCAAACTCAACCTGAAGATCGCCGATGTCCCCATCCGTTACAAGGAGCGCACCTACGGCTCGACCAACATCCATCGCTGGAGTCACGGCTGGCTGCTCCTGCGCATGGTGCTGTTTGCTGCGCGGAAACTGAAGTTCGTTTAACCCCGATGTCGGGGCATTTTGCTCCTCGGGCCGTATGACATGGGGATCGGCGTAACCGCGAGACGCATGCACTTCCCTGCAGTTTACTGACAAGGCGAATCCAACAACCCGTTCAACGTCCCGGTGCTCTGCGTCTCACACGAGCCATTCGCGCCTGTTTACACCCGGACATCGGTTGTTTTGGCCAAGCCCCCCATTGTCAGCGCCTGATCGATTCGGTCACCGTGCTGACCGGTCCGCCACAACAATAGGCTTCACAACCTTGCGTCCCGAATGGTTGAGTAGCCAACGCTGATGAATCCCGCCCCCGCCACGCCGGACGAACACATCCGCCTGCTCCGTCAACAACTGATTCTCGCACAGGTGCGGATCATGGAGTTGGAGGACATGCGCGACGAACTGAATCCACGCGTGGCGGATTTGGAAAAACTGCTGGCCGACGCCCAACGCCTCGCCGACCGGAAATCGGGCGAAGCCGCCCATCTCGAATCCGTCCGCACCGAACTCCAGACCCAATATGATCACCTGCGCCACATGCAGCATGTGACCAACCAGGCCTTGGAGGAAACCCGGACCGAACTGCAGACGGCGAACAATCGCGCAAATCTCCTCCAAGACGAAATCGCCCAACTGCAGCTCCTCATCGCCCAACAGGCCGGGTTAAATCGCGAGCAACAGGATGAACTGGGACAGCTCCAAGCCAGGCTCGCCGCGACGGTGGCCGAAAGCGCAGCCCGCCTGGCGAGACTGCAGGAGCTGGATGCCGAACAGCGCGCCATGAAGACCTCGCGCAGCTGGCGTTGGACCGCGTGGCTGCGGTCCCTCGAACGGGCCTTCACCTCCCGCCGGCCATGATGCGGTTGCATGGTGAGATCGAGTCACCTCTGCCGCTCCAAGCCACGGACGGCGTTGTGACCATCACCGGCTGGTGCCTGATTGAGGGCGCGAATCAGCCGCCAACGATGCGGCTCGCCTGGCCCGATGGCGTGCTCCCGCAAACCGCGCGCCATCCGCGCCCCGATGTACCGGCGCTGTTGCCGGCCGAACCAGCCGCCGGCAATTGCGGCTTCACCATCACCGGGCGCATGCCTGGAGGTGTGCATTCAATCCGGATCGAAGCCGCTGCTGCCGACGGTCACTGGCATTGCTTGCGTGAACTGAGCCTCGCCGTTAGCGCCCCGGCGTTCCTAGCCGGCGTGGAAACACCGGCCGCCGAGGATTGCTATCGGGAGCGCATTCATCTTGAAGGTTGGGCACTTCATCCCACGCAACCAGTGACCGCGCTCTCCCTGCGTTACGGTCATCAGGAAGTCCCCTGCGAGATCGGACGTCCCCGCCCCGATCTCGCCGACCAACCCGACCGGCCGGATGCGGCCAGCGCGGGCTTCAAAAGCAAAACCATCCTGTCCGCCGGTTTCGGCGCCTTGCGACTCAGGGCCCGGTTGGCCGACGGATCGTGCGCCATCTTCCGCACCAACCGCTCCGTGGCCGTGCCGGTGGATGAAAATCACCCCGTTGCCTTGGACTGGAAAACTCCGCGCGTTGCCCTGTCATCGCAACAGAAGGCGGTCAGCCCCTCCGCTGAGCGGACCTCAAATCCGCAGAACATCCTTTTCATCCTGCCCGGCAGCTTCGCCGCGAACAACGCGCTTCATGTGGCCGCACTGGCCAATGAGCTCGCCGCCACGGGCCACCGTTGCCTGGTCGCGGTCGCGCACGATGCGGACACGATTACCCGGCACAAGGAACCCCGCTTTCGCGGCATCACACATCGCGAGGCCATGGCGGGCGTGAGTTTCGAGGATCAACGCGGTCCCGATGTGATTCATGCGTGGACCACCCGCGAAAACGTCAGGCAACTCGCACAAACCCTGTGCCGGCGGCATGCGGCAAAACTGGTGGTACACCTGGAGGACAATGAGCAGCAGGTGCTCGGCGTTTCGCTGGGCCGCCCGTTCGCCGAACTTGATGCGCTGAGCGATCAGGAGCTCGAACCGCTGATCCCCGGTGATCTTTCGCACCCGCACCACAGCCACGCGCTGTTGGCGGCGGCTGATGGCATCACCGTGATCACGGAGCGGCTGACCGAATTCGTCCCGGCCGGCAAACCGCACCTCACGATCACCCCCGCCGCTGATGCCCGTTGCTTTTTTCCCCGCCCGGTTCCGCATGATTTTCGCGCCGCACTGGGATTGCCGACAGATACGCTCGTGCTGTTTTACCATGGCAACGTTCATGCCGCGAACGCCACCGAGGTCCGCGCGCTCTACGAGGCGGTGCTGCGTCTGAACCAAGCCGGCGAGCCCACCCTGCTGATCCGCACCGGGCTGGACCGGGTAGAGTTCTTAGGTGCGCTAGCCCCGGCGGTGGAGCCCCACGTGCTGGCCTTGGGGCAGGTTCATCATCACCGCCATCTGCCGCCGCTCATGGCGCTGGCAGACGTTTTCGTGCAACCCGGCGAGGCGGATGCCTTCAACGACTACCGGTTTCCCTCCAAGCTGCCGGAGTTCTTCGCCCTCGGCCGTCCGGTGATTTTGCCCCGCACCAATCTCGGCCTGCAATTGCGGCACGGCGAAGACGCCTATGTGCTGGAGCGCGCCGATGCGGACGGCATCGCCAAGGCCATCACCGCACTGCGGCGCGATCCCGCGTTGCGTGAACGGCTGGCCCAAGGCGCCGCGGCCTTCAGCCAATCACATTTCAGCTGGTCCCGCAGCGCCGCCGCGCTTGCAAAATTCTATGCCGGGCTGACAGCCTGACCGGCCATGTCTTCCCACGTTAAACGACCGCACCGTCTGCTTGTCACCGGAGGTCGCGGTCGCCTGGCCTCACTTATCGCCGATCACTTTTTTGCGCCGGCGTATGCCACGACGCTGTATTCGCGCGAGGGCGGTTCAGGCCTGCAGCCACTTGATGCGCTGCTGCAACCCGGCCACCTGCACGCGAAGGACACCCTGCTTCATCTCGCTTGGAGCACCCTGCCGGCCACATCGGAAAAATCGCCGGGCATGGAGCAAGCCCATGATCTGCCCTGGTTGGAGCGGTTTTTGACGGAACTCGTCGCCCGGCCGGAATCCCACCGACCACACCTTGTGTTTTTCTCCTCCGGTGGCGCCGTCTACGGCAACGCCCCCGGCCGACCCAATCGCGAAACCGACCCCTGCCATCCGCCGGGCCATTATGGTCGGGCCAAGCTCGCGGCCGAACAGCTGATCCTGCAGGCCGCGGCGGCCGGCGGTCTGTCGGCAGCCATTCTCCGCATCTCGAATCCCTACGGCTACCCGGTGCCGGACGGTCGTCCGCAAGGCATCATTCCCCACGCCATCCGCGCAGCGGTGGAAGAGAAGCCGTTGCCACTTTGGGGCGATGGTCATGCCTGCAAGGATTTCCTCTACTACACCGATTTCATCGCCGCGCTGTATCACATCCTCGCTCAACGGCTCCAAGGCGTCTTCAACGTGTGCGCCGGCAGCTCGCACCGAATCTCCGAGGTCATCGCCCTCGTCGAACAGCACACGCATCGATCGATCTCCACCGAGTCGCGGCCCGCGCCGGCTTGGGATGTGCAGGACAGCCGCTTGGATCCGGCGAAATTGATTGCTGCCACGGGCTGGCAACCGCAGGTCAGCCTGGATGAAGGCATCAGGCGCTCCGTGGCCGGCTACGTCGATCATTGAGCATGAACTCCGCACCGGCAAAATCTTCGCGCGCGCTGTGGGTGATGTTTGCCCTCGTGGCGCTGGTTGCGGTTGGGCAGCTCACCCGCTCGTGGCACGCCTCCTTGCTGGACCGGTATGAATTTCGCCAGCTGCAAACCGCACTGAGCACCCACTGGATGGTCGAGGACGGATGGCAACTTGCCTACCCCACCCCCCTGTTTGGACCGCCATGGTCGATCCCGATGGAGTTCCCCACCTATCAGGTCATCACGGCAACGGTGCATCAGATCACGGGCATCCCGCTGGAACAGGCCGGCCGGTTGGTCAGCGTGTTGATGCTGCTCGCGTGTCTGCCGGCCCTGCACGACCTGCTCGCGTTGGCGGGACTGGCACACTCCCGCCGGCTCATTGTTCACGCCTTGATACTGACCGCACCGGTCTACCTGTTCTACGGCCGCACGTTCATGATCGAAACCACCGGGCTCTGCCTGTGTGTCTGGTTTTTGGCCTTGCTCCGTCGCTCACTCGCCAAACCCACCGTCGGGTGGATCATCATAACCGTCATTTTCGCAGTCATGGCGGCGCTCACCAAGGTCACCACGTTCGTGGTCTTTGGCCTGCCGGCGGCCGCGCTTTGCCTGGCCGCATGGCAACGTCGCACTGCCGACGGCGGTCAGAACATCCGCCTGGCGGTGGCCGCCATTGCGCCGGCCTTGCTTTCACTCGGCGCCGCCTGGTGGTGGGTGCGATTTGGCGACGCGGTCAAGGACTCGAATCCGTTCTCCGGCTTTCTCACCGCCCGGGAACTGCAGGGCTGGAACTTTGGCAGTTGGACTCTGCGCGGTGACTGGTCGTTCTGGTTGCACCTGCAGGAAACAATCTCCGCTCACAACCTGACCGGGGCCGCCTTCGCCGTCGCCCTGCTCTGCACCCTCTTTGCTTCGGTCCGGGCCCGCTGGAGCGCCGGCATCGCGTTGATCGGCTTTTTCAGCGGACCGCTGGTTTTCGCGAACCTTTACCATCTGCACGATTACTACTACGCCGCCAACGCCCTCCTGCTGCTGACCGCCGCCGGCATCATCATCGCCTCGGTTTGGGATGAGCCGCGTTTGCCGCGCGGTTTCAACTGGCTCGCCCTCGCAATTGTCCTGATCGCCCAAGGCAACGCCTATTATCGCGGTTACGCTTCGCACCACCGCAACCCCGCTCCGCCGCCGCCCGCGATGGCCGACATCATCAAGGCCCATGTGCCGGAGAACGGCGTGGTGCTGATCTACGGCGCCGATTGGAATCCGCTGCTGCCCTACTACATGCAACGCCGCACCGTCATGGTGCCGGGCGAACGCGAAAACGAATTCGCGGTGCTGGAAGCTGTGATCGACCGCCTGCAGACCAAACCCGGGGCCGTCACACCATTCGCGGCCATGGTCGTGCACGGCGCCAAACTGCGTCAGGACCAGCGCTTCATCCAAAGTCGGGCCGCCCGCTTTCAGCTCAATCCCGTCCCGGCCGCCAGCGACACCGATTTCGATCTCTACCTGCCCGGCACCGGCGCCACCGCCCCGGCGGTGGACGACGAGTTGGCTGAAACCGCGTTGCCCGGAGACACCAAAGACCTGTTCACACCTCCGCCGATGACCGTCCGCAGTCGCTACGGCCTGAGCGCCGCCACCTTGGATGGCCGTGCCATTCTCAACGCGCATGCGCCGTCGGAACTCATCTTCGAAGTCCCCTCCACTGCGGGCGAACTCATCGCCATGGCCGGGCTGCAAGATGCCGCGGTTGCGCCCGGGCAGCCGGTGATCAGCGACGGCATCACTGTGGACATCCTGCAGGAGTTTGCCGACGGCACCCGTCGACCGCTCAGCTCCCGTTTCCTTGATCCTGCGCGGAATGCAGACGACCGGGGCCCGCAGCCCATCCACGTTGCGCTGCCGCGCCCTTTCGCCGGCCGGTTGATCCTGCGCTTGGGCAACGGCCCGGCAGGCAATCCCGCCAACGATTGGGCCTACTGGGCCTCGGTGGAGATCCGGTGACCGACCGGCGTGATCGTCAACGGCCCGAGTTCGATCCAATCCCGCGTAAGGTTTCCGGCCGGTCCGGGCAAAAACACGAGTTCAACCTCCGCTGCTTGCTCCAACGCGAACCCAAATTCCAACGGCCGGCGCTCCCCCCGGTCGGCCTGGTTTTGGCGCGGATCAAAATAGCGTGACGCCAAGGTTCTGGTGGTGCCATCCGGCGCGATGACATTGAGCACTATTTCAACTCCATCGGTCGCCTCATTGTCGGCCAAGTCCGCCCGATAGGCATCCAGTTTCAACTGCACTGCAGCCCGCAGCACATGCGACCCGGCCGGCAACCGGAACACCAACCGCGTCTCGGGATGGGCCCCAAACATGAGCACTCCGCTCGATCCATCCGCCGCCGGACCGAACTGGGAGAAAAACCGCACCGGTTGCGGCGCCATCTCGAGAAACGGAGTACGCTCCCACGGCCAGAGGTCCGCCACGGTAACCCAATGATTGGCAAGATTCCGTCTCGGAACCTCCACTCCGGAGGCGACGGAGACTTCGGGATAGTTTTGGGTCATCAGGATTTTCACCGTTTCGGCTTCACGTGCGCGCGGCACAAAAACCCGGGCATTGCGCCACAGGTAGGTGGGCTGCCGGCCCAGCCCACGCGCCGCCGCCCGATCGATGAGCCACTGTTCGCCCGCCTTGTCGGATCCGACGATCACGAGGGCGCCGATTTTTTCCCCGTCCAGATTTCGCAACGCCGTCTCAACCAGATCCGGATCGTGGGCGATCTTGTCCCGCATCATCAACGCCCGGCGCCGGGCGTAATAAGGGGTGATCGAACTCCAGTCCTGCCCGAGCACCACAATCACGTCACGCGGCTGGGTGACTCCCTGCAGCGATCGCGTCAGCCCGTCCCCGCCTTCCGTGATCTGGCTCTGTGACGGATAATAATGATCGAGATACCGCCACCCTTGCCCACCCAACACCACGGCTAGCACAAACACCTTTAGCCAAACCGAGACCTGCGACTCCGCCAAGGCCACCACCACCAGCCCGATCGCCAGGAGCAGCAGCACCGTGTTGGCCGCGTAATAATAATCGTGCAGCGCATAAAGCACCGGGAACAGCAACAGCACCGCGGCAAACCAACCAAGACAGGCCAACACTTCGCGCCAGCGCCGGCGCGCCGGTCCAAGCAACAACAGGGCGCAGCCCAGCAGGACCGGCAGGGCCGTGAGATTGGTTGCGACCATGCGCAGTTTGGTCAGCCACAACTCCGCCGAAAACCGCGTGGCGTTGGTCCCCAGGTTGAACTCGGTCAGGTTGCCCGAGACGATGAAGGCCGCCAGTGGGTTCTGTGCTTTGGTCGCATCCGCATATTGCAGCCACCACAATGTCACCGCAAAGGGCACCGCCACCGAAGCCGTCATCCAAACCAGGTCGGTGCGCCATTCGGACCGGCGGTGGCGCCACAACCGGGTCAGCGCCCAGACCGCCGCCGGCAGCAGATATAACAGGAAGGTGGTGACCTTCACCAACCCGGCCCCGCTCCCGGCCAACACCGCCACCGCCAGCCAAGCCTTGCTGCGCCCGGCCACCGCCCGTTCAAAAGCGACCCAGAACCAGAGGCTGCACAGCAGGGCCATCGTTTCGATCAGCACCCCGCGGGTGAAATAGATGTAGAACGGACAACTCACAATCACCGCCAGCACCGCCCAGCGATGACCGGTCGCCACCCGCCAGCGCCGCAACAGCAGGAAGACCGCCGGCAACAGCAGATAAAAGCACGCGATGCTGACCGCCCGCCCTGATTTGGTCAGGCTCCAGTCGGTGGTCCGATGCACCGCCACCGTGATCCACTGATACAGGGGAAACTCCATCGGGATGGACCATGGTTTACCGAGCACCGGCGTGGGATACGCCGGTGAGAAATCGTTGTCGGCCTCGATCCAGTAAGTGGAGATCGCCGTCTGGGTCTGACGAAATTCATTGCCCGGCAGATTCTTGCTCTGCCAACCGACCGTCATGCCCCAGAAATGAAACGCCAGCGCGACAAGGAAGCAGACAAAGAACCACCGGCTGACCGCAGGATTGGCACTTCGGCTCTTGGTCTGGTCACTCATGCTGACGCCATCCCGATTTATTTCAGCCGTCGTGGCCAGCTTCGAACGCCACCACCCGCAACGCGGCCCCGTGGCCGCGGGCCAACACGCCCAGCCATCCGCCCGGTTCCGGCATCATCCCCTGCAACACCTCCCTGTGCGAGGCATCGGGCACCACCTCCCGCTCCGTCAAATATTCAAAACGACCCGCACGGTACCAAACCAAAATCAGATTCACCCTGGCACCGGCAGCGGGCGCATCCGTTTTGAACTCCACGCTCACCGCTACCGTGCGTGGTATGTCCGGGGCCGGCTGCCAATGTTCCGCCGGCAGCGAATGCCAGGGCGGTGACTCACCGGAGTTCTTCTCGTACCAGAATTCCCCGCGCGCATCGGCCGGCATCGCGGCCACCTCGCCCGCCAGGCCGCTTTGATAGGGTGCAGGTGGAGACAGATCGGCGGCATTGCTGTTGGTGATGCGCAGTTCACGCCAGCCTGCGACCACCTTGCCGCGCAGTTGCTCGGACACCAAAGTTTGCATCCACAGCGGCCGGCCTCCGGGCTGGATGGTGAACGGCAGGGGTTTCACGACCCGCTGCTGGCCGACGACCACGGGCATTTCCCACACCAAAGGACCATGCACGCCATCGTCACGTCTGATGCGCAGTACCACCACGCCTTGAACCTCCGCATCATCAAGCACGCGCACCTCGGCGACTCCCCTCAGTTCATTTGCTCCCGCCGGCAAAAACCAATTGGTGGATACCGTGGCGCCAAAAACCGGTCCCGTTGCACCTGTCAGCAGCTTCATTTCCGGGCTCCACAGTGTGGCCGGCAAAAAAATCGCGCTCGCCGTCTCGTTGCGAAAGTCCATCGGCTGCGGGGCCGACGGCACCTCGGATGACACCGGTGTTGGCACAATTCCCCGGGGGTGATACATCACATCCCGACCGCTCAGGATCTCCGGCAAATACTCCCGCTCCAGCATCGCCTGGATGCCCGGAGGCCATGATTGCCAGTCGCGCTGCACCAGAATCCTCCGCTGGCCACCGTCCGTGATGCTGCGGAAATAGTCCAGGTCGGCGGCATGCAACGTGGTGCCATCATGCAACCAGACCGGCGCACCCGGAACAATGCTGTGCGGGTAGGCCCGCTCAAACCACTCCTGCCCTTGCCCGAAGAGCATCGGCGGCAGGCGGCCGTTCGGATCCTCCATCGACTGCAATCGCCGGCCCGCGGCCTCCATGGCCTCAATCTGCTCCGGCAACATCCTGACGCCGGCGAAATAGTCCAGCGCGGGCAGGTTCGGCTCGAACCTCACGTAGCGGTCACGCGGCGGCGGATTTTGTCCGTAAAGCACCCGTGCTCCCTGCCACGCGGTGTAACCGCCGGTCACCACCCAGCACGCCAGACCCGCAATCAGCATGCCCCAGATCAGCCGGTCCGAATGGTGCGCGGGATCGCGGTAAAGCAGATAAACCGCCACCGCCATCACGGGGAACACCAGACCGGTCAACACCACGATCTCGTGGTTGGAAATCATGATCGCCGCCCCACCCAGCCATGTTGCCGCGGTCAATGCGATGCGGATGGCCCGGCCGGCCGGTTGCCAGGTGGTGGGTTTTGCCGCCGTCTGCATCCATCCACCGGTGACCAGCACCAGCACGAGACCCACACCGGCGATGCCCGGCACCAACACATGCGCATGAAAATCATGGACCGGACGCCAGTACATGCCGAGCCCCAGCACCTGGGTCAGGTAGTCCAGACGGGCGGTCGGCCCAAAAACGACTTGATCCAGCCACGTCCGCAGATCGGCCCCGGTCCATGCCAGTTCAAACCCGAGCGGCAAAACCAGGCCAAACATGGCCAGCCAAACCGCATTCCGCACGACCCCGGCAAATCGGATGCGGTGTTGCAGCCAGGCCGCCACGGTGATCAGACCCGCCAAAGCCAGCGTCACGCCGTGGAAGTTCAGCTTGTTGATCCCGCCGAGGAAGCACGCCAACAAGATCAACCAGGCATGGCTTGAACTCCTCGGTCTGAGCTCCGGCCCGATGGCCAGCCCGAGCACCACCAGGCTCAGGCAAACAATGCCGATCGGGTTGTAGAAAAACACCATGTGCTGCAATGCCCCGGCCAGGGTCACCGCCAGCACCACTGCCATGGTCAGACAAAATTCGACGCGTCGCCAGAGCAGCCACAACAACAGCCAACCGCTGCCCAGCGCCTGAACCCAACCGCCCCAGGTCAGGCCGAGATAAGTCCGGCCAAAGACCGCTTCCGTCGCGGCGTTGAGCAGGTAAACGGACGATTGCATCGGCGAGCGGATGTCCGTGAAGGGCTTGTAACCCGCCTCCACCTTGCCGGCAGCCGCCGCCACGATGGAGTAATCAAAAATATCCCGCAGGATGTCGCGGTTGCGCCACCAAACCACTGACACGATGATCAGCACAAGCAGGCTGCAAAAAATCAACCTGCGATGATTGGATGAGAGTCGGGGCTTCAAGCGGCCGCATCGTTGAGCCTGCGCCGCCGTGCTGGCAATGGTCGATCTCCGGCCCCCGGTGCATCCGCAATCAGGCTTTACTCCGGTGGCTGCTGCCACGCTAAATCTTTTCCTGTCTCATGTCCGACCCGGCTCCTTTTCACTTTCATATCGACCATCCCGCCACATGGCGGCCGGCTGCGGCCCGATTCGAGATCCGCGGCTGGTTTTTCCCGGGCACGACGGGTCGGTGTCTCGATCTGCGCGCCTGCGTCGACGGCCGGCCGCATCTCGGCATCCACGGCTTGGAGCGGCCGGACATCCGCGGACACTTCGGCTTGGACGAGGCGTTGTGCACCGGATTTTGCGTGCAGGTGCAGGTCTGGCGGGGAGCACGGACGCTGACGCTGGAGTATCACGACGGCAGCGGCTGGCGGCAGTTTTTCCGCACCCCGCTCTACACCTCGGCCTTGCCGGTCGAAGCCCGCAAACCTGCCCGCGTTCTGCGCACCGAGTTGGTCTTCGAAACCCTGCAGCACCTTTACCGCCACTTCCACCGGGCCTCGTGGCTGACCCTTTGGCGCGAAACCCGCGCGGTGCTACGTGAAGTCGTCACGCCGGTCAGCGATGTGCCCACGGGTGACAACCTGTTGGGGCAGATCGAAAACCCCGGCCGGTGGGTGAACGTCAACTACGAGAAATTTCGCATCACCGGCTGGCTGTTCGGCATCGGCCATCAGATCACCCGGC
This sequence comes from Opitutaceae bacterium, assembly GCA_019455245.1. Lineage (GTDB taxonomy): Bacteria > Verrucomicrobiota > Verrucomicrobiia > Opitutales > Opitutaceae > Cephaloticoccus. The sequence goes on along the minus strand of JACFMR010000018.1, from coordinate 59,210 downwards.
TCGCCGCCACCACCAACGGGCTGGTCGAAAACCGTCTCGTCTACCCCAAGGATCGGCCCGATGTCGCCGCGCACCGGCCCGATCACGCCAACGCGCTCAAATCCGGCTTCTATGGCTTGGTGGACATTCGCAAGGACTCGCCCAGTCCGGCCAACCTGCTGGTTTATGCCACGCAATCCGACGGTCGCCGCACGCTCGCTTTCGCCCGTCGGCTCTACCTGGACCGGCGCGATGAGCACTCCGGTCCGGTACCCGTTTACAACCCCCGGCTGTTTCGTCGCCTGGTGAACGTGATCCGCCTCGGCACCTGGTTCGGTCTCTGGTCGCTGGAAAATCCCGCCGCCGCCCGCGGCGAGATCCGCCGGCTGCGCGACCACCTCTCAGCCAGCCTCAGCCATGGCGAAGAGAAAGTCATCCCCCAGGTCATCGTGCGGCGGCGCGATCAGGACCCCTACACCCGCTGGTGCTGGCACAACCGCCTCACTCCGCGGCTGCGTGAAGTACTTGCCCGGGATGCCACCGCCGCCATCAAGGCCGGCGGTCCGCTGATCAGTGTCGTGGTGCCGGCCTACAACACGCCCGAGAAATACCTGCGTGAGCTGCTCGACTGCCTGCAGCAGCAGATTTACCCACGCTGGGAGCTTTGCATCGCCGACGACAACTCGCCCCAGCCCCATGTGCGCCGCATCCTCGAGGACGCCGCCCGCGGCGATGCCCGCATCAAGCCCGTTTTCCGTACGGAGAACGGCCACATTTCCCGCGCCACCAACTCCGCGCTGGAAGTGGCCACCGGCGACTTTGTCGCGCTGCTCGATCACGACGACCTGCTCCCACACGACGCGTTGCTGCATGTCGCTGAGGCCATCCTGCGTCACCCGACCGCCGGCTATCTTTACACCGACGAGGACAAAATCGACGACGCCGGCCGACATTTCGATCCGCAGTTCAAGGGTGACTGGAGTCCGGAGATGGCGATCACCCACAATTACACCCACCACCTCACTGTCATCCGGCGCGACATCGTGGAGCAAGCCGGCCGGTTGCGCCCGGAGTTCAACGGGGCGCAGGACCTCGATCTCTTTCTGCGCTGCTTCGAACGCATCGACAACCGCGATGTCATCCACGTGCCCTTCATCGGCTATCATTGGCGGGCGCATGCCGAAAGCACGGCCACGCGCGGCGACCAAAAGGGTTATCTGTTCGAGGCCGCCCGGCGCGGCATTGTCGAGGCCACGGTGCGGCGCGGTTTGCGCGCCGCGCCCTTTCTGCCCGACATCGCAAAGCACAACGCCCTTTGCCTCCACCAGCTGAAGTGGGATCCGGCCATCCTGCGCGAAAACCCGGTCACCATTGTCATCCCGACCAAGAACCGGGCGGACTTGTTGGCGCCCTGTCTTGATTCGCTCGCGCGCACCACCCCGCGCGAATTCGTCAAGATCGTGCTGGTCGACGACAGCTCCGACGATCCCGCGGCCCTTGATTTTCTGGCCGCCCAGCCGGCCCGCACCGATCTGCGGGTCGAGGTCATCACCGCGCCGCCCACCGCCGACGGCTTCAATTATTCGCGCCTCGTCAACCTGGGCACCGCCCGGGCCGACACGCCTTTGGTGCTCCACCTCAACAACGACGTCACCGCGCTCAACCCGGGTTGGCTGGAGGACATGGCCGGCTGGCTCAGTCTGCCGGAGGTGGGCGTGGTGGGCGCCAAGCTGCTCTACCCCGACGGCACGCTCAATCACGCGGGCATCTCCGTGAGCCACGAGGACGGTCTCCCGCATGTACTGTTCGAAAAGGAGCCGCAGGATGATTTCGGTCACCTCTTTCTCCCGCATGCCGCGCGCAACGTTGTCGCCGTCACCGGCGCCTGCCTGCTCACGCGCACCGCGCTTTATCGCGAACTGGGCGGTTTCGATGAATCCAAGCTCCAGGTCGCCTACAACGACGTGGACTATTGCCTTCGCGTTGCGACCGCCGGACGGCGCTGCGTTTACACTCCGCAGGCCGTCCTCCAACATGTCGGTTCCGCCACCCGCGGCACGGGTTACGCGGAACGCGAGCATCTCGAATACATCGCCCGCCATGGCGGCTTCCAGGATCCATACCACAGCGAGTCCCTGCACTTCCCGCCCCGCAACCTGCCGCTCAACCCGTATCACCGGCGCCACGCGGAGCGTCCGCGCCCTTTCCGCGCCATCGTGGTCACCCAGAACCTCAAGTTCGAAGGCGCCCCCATCTTCGTGTTTGAACTGGCGAGATACCTCGCCGCCCAACCCGGCGTGCAACTCACCGTGGTCTCCACCGAGGACGGCCCGCTGCGCGCCCGTTTTGAACAGCACGGGCTCAAGGTTGAAATCTGGGACACCGCGGCCATTGCGCGCGCCACGACCCCCGAGGCCTTCCATGCCGCGCTGGACTCGTTCGCCAAAACCCGCCGCTGGGACGATGCCGAGGTGTTCCTCTGCAACACCCTGCCGACTTACTGGGCCGTGCATCTCGCCCATCGGCTCGGCAAAACCTCGGCTTTCTACCTGCACGAAAGCCGTCCGGTCCGAAAATTTTTCGAGCCAACCCTGCCCGCCCCCCTGCTGCCGGTCGCCGAGGAAGCCCTGCAACTGGCCACCCGCGTGGTTTTCACCGCGGACTCCACGCGCGAAATCCACGAGGAGCACAACCTCAACGACAATTTTCGCCGGCTGCCCAGCTGGGTGGATTTTGAACGCATCGATGCCTTTGCCGCCGCCCATGATCGCGCCGCTCTGCGCCGCAAACACGGTCTCGATCCCGACGCCGTCATTGTCGCCAACATCGGCTCCGCGTGCGAGCGCAAGGGCCAGCACATCTACATCCGGGCGATCGACCGGCTCGCCAAGGAGCTGCCCGCCCTTTTCCCGGGCAAAAAAATCCAATGGATCATGGTTGGCGCCCGCGAAGGTCTCTACATGGAGACACTGCGCGAAGACATCCAACTGCTGAACCTCGGCGACTTTGTGATCTTCGACGAGACCCCCGACATCTATGATTTCTACCGCCTCTCGGACCTGCTGGTCTGCACGAGCTTCGAGGAATCATTCCCACGGGTGCTGCTGGAGGCGATGGTCTTCGGCAATCGCATCGTCAGCACCGACGTCAACGGCATCGCCGAAATGCTGACCAATACCGACGAGGCCTACCTCGTGGGTGCGGGCGACCACCACAAACTGGCCGCCGCCCTGAAACACGCGCTCACCGATCACATCACCGGCAACACCAAGATGCTGTCCATGGCCCGGGCGCGCGCCGCGCGGCATTACCATCACGCCCGGGTATTGCCGCGGCATTTGCAGATGATCCGCGAAGCTTGGTTGGGCTGAATCTGAGCGCCACCATGAACCCGCCCGACTGGCAGGCCGCCGTTGAAATCCACCCCCGGGACTGGGTGTGCCCGGCGGAGCCGTATTGGGTGGCAGGCTGGGTTTCATCCCCTGCCGGATTGGTGCCATGGGACATCCGTGCGCGGGTTGGCGACCGGGTGTTCCTCGGCCTTTGCGGACTGCCACGGCCGGACCGGGAAAGCCCGCCGGGAGCCCCCGGACCCGGTTTTTCTTTCTATCTTCATCCCGTGGCCGGCGCCCGCGACTTGCGGATTGAGCTCTGCGACCAGTACGGCCGTTGGACAGAAATTTTTCAACAAACCCTCACCTCACCGCCCCGGACCTCAGTCGCCCCCCCGGAGTCGTCATCGCACGATCCGGACACTGATCTGTTGCTCGACCTGCTGCGAGCCAGGCATGTGCGCCCGCATTTGCCCTGGTCGGCTCTCGCCGACGAACTGCTCCTCGCCCGCCGCGCGGAATTCATCGACATCATGCCGAGCGAGCCGTTCAAGGGCGCCCTCGAACAACTGGAGACCCGCGTGGCCGTACATTACGACCATGTGCTGATCACCGGTTGGGTCGCGCACCGCAGCCAGCGCATCACGCGTCTCATTGCCTTGCTCGACTCGGCCCGCCCCTTGCCGCTGCTCCACGGCCTCGACCGGCCGGATGCTGGTCAGATGTTTGCCGACTATGTGGATGCCGCACAGTCCCGCTTCGCGGGCTATCTGCGTCTGCCCGGCGCTGTGCCACGTCCGCTTTCGTTGCGCATCTTTGCCGAGACCACCGACGGTCAGACCACGCTCGTGTTTCTCAAGCGCATCCACCCCGTGCTGGTGAGCGGAGCCGGCACCGACCTGCCACCACTCTCCAGGGTTCGGTTCTTGCAGGCGGCAAATGTGCTCAACCGCGCCATTTGGCGCCGGTCGTGGCGCGATCGCGCGTGGCATGAGTTTCTGCGCAATGCGTGGCAAGCCTATCGGGCAGGTGTGCCCGCCCGGCGATTGCCGACACCGCCCCCGGATCCAACGGCGACCGAATCGAAACGGCCGCTGCGCCTGACGCTTGTCACGCACAACCTGAATTTCGAAGGCGCCCCGTTGTTTCTGCTCGAGTTTGCGCTCCATCTTGCCGCCCAGCGCAATTGCACGATCCAGGTGGTTGCCGCCGCGGATGGCCCGCTGCGGGCGCGATACGAGGCCGCCGGCATTCCGGTGACCGTCGCGACTCCTGCTGTGCCGCTGCACTGTGATGACGACGGCGCATTCGACGCCGCCTTGCACGAACTCGGCCGTGATGTGGTCTGGCGCGAGGCCGACCTGATCGTCGCAAACACGCTCCTGTCCTTTTGGGCGGTCCTGCTCGCCCTCCAACTGGGCAAGCGCAGCGTTTATTATCTCCACGAAAGTGCCGGCGCACGACGCTTCTTCGCGCTGGATTTCACCACGAAGGCCGTATGCCGGGTCGAGAAGGCCATCGCAGAGGCCGATCGCGTGGTCTTTCCCGCCAACGATGGCCGGAGGGCGCATGCCTACCTCGACACACGCCGACATTTCAGCGCCCTGCCCGGCTGGGTCGATGTGGCCCGGATCGATGCCTATCAAACCAATCACGACCGCGGCACGATTCGTGCCGAGCTGAACTTGCCGGCCAACAGCGTGGTCTTCGCGCACATTGGCTCCCTGCTCGCCCGCAAAGGCGTGCACCTTTACGTCGAGGCGATTCGCACCCTGCTACGCGAGGCACCGGCGGATGTCCCTCTGATCTTCCTGCTGGTCGGCGCCAAATCCGGCCCCGATCCCTATGCCGACATCGTGCGCCACACGATCGCCGAACTCAAGGGTGCCGACATCCGCATCATTCCCCAAGCCTCCGATCCCTATCGTTATTTTTTCGCCACCGACATTTTTGTGTGTGCGAGCCTGGAGGAAGTCTTCCCCCGCGTCGTGCTCGAAGCCGCGGTGTTCGCCCGCAGCATCGTCACGACCAACGTCAACGGCATTCCCGAAATGCTGGGCGAGAAAGAGGCTTGGCTGGTTCCGCCCGACAATGCCGCGGCTCTCGCCGAGGCCATGGGCGCCGCGCTCGCCGCCCATCGTCGCGGTGACCGGACACGGGCGCAGCGGGCCAGAAAGCGGGTGACATCGCACTTCGACACCGCCGTCATGCTGCCCCGCCACGCCGGGCTGATTCACCACGTGGCCGCCGGCCCGACAACCTGACCCGACATGGCCGAAACCGCCTTCAGTTACAGCCACCTCGAATCACCCGCCGATGGCACAACGGTGGCGCCGGGCCGGCACACATTGCGGGGTTGGGTGTGGCCCAAGACCGGCGGGCTTTTCGTTGATGTGCGGGCCAGGATCGGCGGTCAGGTTTTCCCGGGTGTGCATGGTTTGCCCCGGCCGGATCTCGCCGTACACTTCGGAACCGGCAGACCCGTCGCGCTGGCGGAATTTTACATCGACTGCGATCTGCGCCCCGGCCCGGCGACCGTTGTGCTGGAGGTGCTGGAAATTGACGGCCGGTGGCGCGCGTTTCAGCAAATCGCCCTCAGCGTCGCCCCCGCACACTCCACGGATCAACCGGCGGCAACCGATCAGCGCTTGCGCTGGATCGATCACGGTCACGGCTTGCGCCTGCTCCTGCGGGAACTTGGCCGCCACCCGCACCAATCGCTTCCCGAGCTCGCAAACGAACTCGCCGGCGAACTGCCTGCGCCCCGCGTGCTGCGTCACGCCCCGCCACCGCTCATCGGCTTCGTGGATGAACCTGCCTCGATCTGTTGCTGTCGGTTTGGTCGCATCCCGGCTTTCGGCCACTTGTTTCATCCGGAACAAAAAATCCGTCGCATCCTTGCCTCGGTGGACCTGCAGGTTTGGCAACCGCTTGAAATCGGACGCCCTTCCCCCGGACCGTCCGCCCATTACCCCCAATATCCCAACGCCCGCGACTGCGGTTTTGTCGGTCTCGTGGACGTGCCGGCGCAACTGCCCAACCCCGTCAGCCTGCGGATCTATGCGGAACTCGAGGACGGATCGTTGCGGCTGGGACCGGTGGTGCGGACGCGTCTGCATACCAACGACGTTGAAAAACTCTCCTGCCGCGCCCGGGCCGATTTGTCCTTCGACACCGTGCTTGCAACGTGGAACGGGGCGCTGACGGCGCGGGGTTTCGAGGTTCCACACGACACCGAAACTGACAATTTTCTCTCCGAATTGCGGGCCGAGCATGAAGCTTCCGGCACTCCGACCGCACCGGTCGCCATCAGGCCGGCCGTTGCATCAATCCGGCGCGAAGCCTTGCCTCGCCGGCTCTTGCTGGCGACCCACGGACTCAGCCTTCAAGGCGCGCCGCGCTTCCTGCTCGAACTGGCCCAGGCCTGCGCCGAGACCGGCGCCGCCATTACGGTGGTCAGCGCCGAAGACGGACCGCTGCGGGCCGAATTCGAGGCTATCAGCGCGGCCATCCGGATCGTGGATTGCGCGCCGATCCATCAATCAACCGATCCTGACGACGCCCGCGCAGCCATCGTCAATCTGACCGGTCAAACCGACTGGCGCGACTGCGATCTGGTGGTGGCCAACAGCTTCACGACCTTTTGGGCCGTGCATGCCGCCAAAGCCGCAGGCAAGCCGGTTTTGATGTATGTGCACGAGAGCACAACCCCGCGTTTGTTCTATGACCGGCGCCTCACCCCGTCGGCGCTGGCGTTGGCCGAATCCGCCTTTGCCGTCGCCGATGTCGTGTCGTTCACCACCGCCGCCACCCGCGATGTGCATCTGGGTTACGGACGGCCGGACCATTACGTGATCACGCCCGGCTGGGCCAATCTGGCGAAGCTCGACCGTTGGATCGCCACCCAGAATCGTGACGCGCTGCGCCGGGATTTCGGTCTCGCCGATGGGGAACAGCTCGTCTGCAACATCGGCACGGTGTCCGACCGCAAGGGCCAGCACACCTTTGCCCGCGCCGTCGATCTGCTGTGGCGTCGTCATCCGGATCTGGCTGCACGCACGAAGTTCATCCTGCTCGGTGGCAGGGACACCGCATTCGATGTGATGCTGCGGGATGTTCTCGCAGAACTGGGCCGCGACAACCTCATCGTTCACCCCGAGACCACCGACTACCTGCGTTACTACCTCGCCGCCGATCTCTTCGCCTGTTCGAGCTACGAAGAATCGTCCCCCCGCGTGATCTTCGAGGCCATGGCCTGTCGCAGTCCCATCATCGCCTCCGCAGTGCACGGCATTCCAGAACTGGTCCGACCCGACCTGGAAGCCCTCTTGGTCCCTGCGGGCGATACTGTCCGTTGGGCGGATGCGCTCGCGCGGATGTTGTGCGCACCGGCGGCGGCGAACACCCTGGCTCGGCGCGCGCGCGCGCGGGTGGAAAACGAATTTTCCGACCGGGCGTTAATGCCCCGTCATCTCGCCTTGTTGAGTGCAATAGCGGCGGCCACTGTGCCCTGAGCACGCTGCTTCGGATCCCGCTGTGCACTACTGCCGCATCAGCCGAAATGCCCGGGAGTAAGATTCAAGGCCTCACTGCACCTTGATCTCGTAAATGTAGGCCCAATCGTAGGCTGGAGTCTTGTTGCCACGGGTGGAAAACCGCAGGGTTTCGCCGGGCAATGCCGTGTACGGAATCACCACATGTTGGTCGCCACGGTCCGCCTCGTTGTTCAACGGGTCCAGCAAGCGCTCATGGATGATGCGCGCCACCCCGTCCGGCGTCTCTCCAACCACGATGAAAATGACCCCATCCGATTTGTCTCCTTCCTTGGTGTAGGCGCTGTCAAAAATCCCGAAAGTCCACTCCACCTGCGTGGCCCCGGCCGGGGGATAAAGCCAGAGATCGGTGTCCGGGTGGGCCGACAGCACCTTCCGGTCGCCCACATCCATCCAGTCCAGCCCCAGGTCAAAGGAAACCTGATACGGCAGCGGGGTCATCTGGGAGAACATCACTTCCGCCTCTTCCGGCGTGATCTTGAGCAACTTGGTATCCTTGGTGATCTCTCTGGCGCTGTCGGGCAGGATGATGCCCGCGTAGCGTTTGTCCTGCAGCAGCCTGTATTGCACCGCACGGGCATAGAGCGGGTTGATGTAAATATCCGCCTTGTCCTCCCACGAAAAGGTGGGCTGCCGGCCATCGATGCCGTAATGACGGGCGGCTGCCTCGATCAACTCCCGGTTCTCCCGCGTTTGATTCCACAGCACAATGGCCGAGACCACTTCGCCCTTGAGATCGGCAAAGGCCCGCTTGAGGTACTCGCGGTCATATTCCAATCCGTTGCGCACCATCAGCGCCCGGCGCTCGGCATACAGCGGAGTCATCGCCGCCCAGTCCGCCCCCGCCACCACGATCACAGAGTTCTTCGGCGTCAGCTCGCGGATCACCGCCGTGAAAGGATATCCCCCCTCATGATAGATGCTTTGCTGCTGGTAATAATCGGCGAAGTAGGCGCGGACCTGGGCGGTCAGCAGCACCGCCACCAGCACCCAGCCGCTCCACCACACCTTCGTCTCCCACAGCGCCGTCACCACGTAACCCGCCGCCACCAGCGCAAACACCGCGATCATGTAAAAATAGTAGTCCTGGTAGGCGAACGCATACGGCATCATGAACTGCGCCACAAAAAACATCCCCCCGATCCCCAGCACCGGCTTGCGCGCCCGCGGCAAACACAGCCCCAACACCAGCACCGCCCCCAGCAGCCACCGCGACATGATCGCCTGTTCCCAACACCGCGTCAGGAAGCCCCAGACCTTCCCCGACAACAATGCTTCCGCCGAAAACATCCCCCAGTTGCCCAGCGACAGGTTCGCCGACGTGAATATCCACGCCGACGCGTGCGCCGCCTTGATCGGATCGGTGTAGGCCACCCACGCCCGCAACAACCCCACCGCCACCACCACCGTGCCCAACCCCCAGCCCACGGTTTGCAACAATCGTTTCCAGCCCAGCTGCGCCCGCCACTCCCGCCACAGCACCCACGCCCCGTACGCCGCACCCGGCACCAGCCACACCGCATACACCGCCCCCTTGACCAACGCTGACACGCTCCCCGCCACCACCGCCACCGCCAGCCAACGCCAGTCCCGCTCCTGCATCACCCGCACAAACGCATACAACCACCACACCCCCGCCATCAGCGCCATCGCGTCGATCAGGAACGCCCGCGAATAAAAAATGTACACCGGCGCCGCCAATATCAGCGCCAAAAACAACAGCCGCCGGACCCGCGCCACCCCCAGCCGCCCCAACAACAGCCACACCGCCCCCAGCATCGCGTAAAAACACCCGACCGAAATCAACCGCGCCGAGATCACGTGCTCCCAGCCCGTCAACCGGCTCAAACCCACCACGCTCCACTCGTAAATCGGCACCTCCATCAAAATCGATACCCACGGCTTGCCCAAGATCGGCGTCTCATACAGCAGCCCAAAATTGTTCTCCCGGTCAATGTAGCGGCTGATCAACGCCGTCTGCGACTGCCGAAACTCGTGCCCAGCCAAAAATCCCATCCCAAAATGATACGTCACCCCCCACACGTTGTACCCCAACGCCAGCACAAACAACAACACCACCCCCCAGTGGCGGCGAATATCATTTACGGCTGCATTCATATTTCGTGCAAAAAAATGGATGTAACGGATGCGGCAACTCCAAAGACAGACCGTTCATTTCACCATGATTGACACCGTATAAGCCCAGTCGAAGGCCCCGTTGCCCCACGGCCGGACAGAAAACCGCAGCGTCTCACCCGGGCGCGGATTGTATTCCGCTGCCAGCAACTGCTCGCTGCGGTCTCCCGGTTGGCGCCAAGGGTCGAGCACCCGCTGCACGATGGCTCGCGTCGGACCATCCTCGGTTTCACCCAACACGAGAAACCGCACGCCGTCGGTGCGGGTGTCAGCCGACGCATAGGCCCCGGGCATGATGCCCACGCGCCACTCAATCCGACGCGCATTCGGGGCCGGGCGCACCCAAAGATCCGCATGCGGATTCATGAGCATGACCTCCCGGCCCTCATGTTCAATCCAACCGCTGCCGTGCTCAAACCGTCCCTGATGGGGTTCGGGAACCAGCGCATCGCGACCGCCGCTCGTGAAAGGCTGAGGCGCGGCTGCCGGCAAAACGGCTTCGTGGCCCTCGACGGCATTGATCTGCAGATCAAGCGCAGTCCACCGCGCTTCCTTCGTCATGATCGCCTGCATGCGCACCGCATGCAGACGGCTCACGTAGACCTCCTCATTCCGCCACGCGAACAGTGGTTCATCTGTCAGCTCAAACCGCTCCTGCACCATGCGGATGAAATTCCGGTTGTTGCGCAACTCTCCCACCAGCACCAGCGCCGAAATCTCCTCCTCGCCAAGTTCGTAGAAGGCGCGTTCTAGGTAATCCCGGTCAAACTCCAGACCGTTGCGCACCATCAGCGCCCGGCGCTCGGCATACAGCGGTGTCATCGCCGCCCAGTCCGCCCCCGCCACCACGATCACCGAGTTCTTCGGCGTCAGCTCCCGCAGTACCGTCGTTACCGGCGAACCTCCGTCCATCACCGCACTTTGCTGCTGGTAATAATCGGCGAAGTAGGCGCGGACCTGGGCGGTCAGCAGCACCGCCACCAGCACCCAGCCGCTCCACCACACCTTCGTCTCCCACAGCGCCGTCACCACGTAACCCGCCGCCACCAGCGCAAACACCGCGATCATGTAAAAATAGTAGTCCTGGTAGGCGAACGCATACGGCATCATGAACTGCGCCACAAAAAACATCCCCCCGATCCCCAGCACCGGCTTGCGCGCCCGCGGCAAACACAGCCCCAACACCAGCACCGCCCCCAGCAGCCACCGCGACATGATCGCCTGTTCCCAACACCGCGTCAGGAAGCCCCAGACCTTCCCCGACAACAATGCTTCCGCCGAAAACATCCCCCAGTTGCCCAGCGACAGGTTCGCCGACGTGAATATCCACGCCGACGCGTGCGCCGCCTTGATCGGATCGGTGTAGGCCACCCACGCCCGCAACAACCCCACCGCCACCACCACCGTGCCCAACCCCCAGCCCACGGTTTGCAACAATCGTTTCCAGCCCAGCTGCGCCCGCCACTCCCGCCACAGCACCCACGCCCCGTACGCCGCACCCGGCACCAGCCACACCGCATACACCGCCCCCTTGACCAACGCTGACACGCTCCCCGCCACCACCGCCACCGCCAGCCAACGCCAGTCCCGCTCCTGCATCACCCGCACAAACGCATACAACCACCACACCCCCGCCATCAGCGCCATCGCGTCGATCAGGAACGCCCGCGAATAAAAAATGTACACCGGCGCCGCCAATATCAGCGCCAAAAACAACAGCCGCCGGACCCGCGCCACCCCCAGCCGCCCCAACAACAGCCACACCGCCCCCAGCATCGCGTAAAAACACCCGACCGAAATCAACCGCGCCGAGATCACGTGCTCCCAGCCCGTCAACCGGCTCAAACCCACCACGCTCCACTCGTAAATCGGCACCTCCATCAAAATCGATACCCACGGCTTGCCCAAGATCGGCGTCTCATACAGCAGCCCAAAATTGTTCTCCCGGTCAATGTAGCGGCTGATCAATGCCGTCTGCGACTGCCGAAACTCGTGCCCGGCCAAAAATCCCATCCCAAAATGATACGTCACCCCCCACACGTTGTACCCCATCGCCAGCACAAACAACAACACCACCCCCCAGTGGCGGCGGGAGTGCGTGGGTTTGGGCGGTTGATTCATCACCATGGGACAACGATGCCGGCAAAACCCACCATAACCCCGTCATGCTTCAAGCTTAACATTGACTGCGCCACGACCCATCGTGTCCGCTTCACGCCCCGCACATGCACGAAACGCCGTCAGGGTTCTTCCATCTTGATCAACCTGCCCCCGCCACCCCGGTCAAAGCCGGTCGGACAGGGTTGGCCGGGTGGGCGGCCGGCACACACGGGCGACACTTCGTGGATCTGCGAATCCGCGTGGACGGCACCGCTCATCCCGCCGTCTACGGTTTTCCCCGCGCCGATCTCGCGGCCTTTTTCAAACAATCCGCCGCCTTTCTCCCCGGCGGTTTTGAAGCATACCTGGACCTGCTTCCCGGCACCGCGGAACTGACCTTCGAGGCCTTGGATATCGCCGGCCAATGGCACGTTCTGCATACGCAGACCTTGGACGTGGAACCCGCCACGGCCGCCCCCGCCGCCACGCCGCACCCGGTCATACAACCGCACGAATTTGCGCGTGCACTGCTCAACGCCCTGCGTGCCGACGAGACGGATCACGCGTCGGCTCAGGCCGCCGCCCTGCCCCTGCCCGCCGTGTTGCGTTTTCCGCACCTGCCCTTTCACGGCCACCTCCATCAACCCACCCTGACCGAGCGTGTGCTGTTCGGGCGCTTGCGCATCGAGGGCTGGCTGTTTCACGAAACCGCCCGCATCCGACGCGTCGCCGCCAGCGTGGACCTGCAGACCTGGCAGGAACTCGAACTCGGTGGGCACAAGGCCTACGTGGAAGCCATGTATCCGCAGTTTCCGCACGCCAAGGACTGCCGGATCGATGGTTTGATCGATGTGCCCGCCCAATTGCCGTTGCCCCTGTGCGTCCGCATTTACGCCGAATTGGATGATGGATCCTGGCATCTCTGTCAGGTGCAACGGGTGCACACGTGGGATCAGGAAACGGAAAAAGCACCGCTCATCGCCCACCGTCCGATCACCTTTCTTCAACGCGCGCGTGAACTCGACCGGCGTTGTCGGGAACGCGGATTCACCGTGCCCCGCACCCGGGACTTCTGGCGGGGATTGCGCCAGGCCCATGCGGAATATCGGCTCCGCGCCCGGCCGGCCGTCAGCCCCGCGGCCAATGCTGCGGTGCAGGGCCGGTTTAACCGTCCCGTCGCCGATGCCACGCCCACGCCGCGGCGCATCGTCCTCTTCACCCACAATCTGGCGCACGAGGGTGCGCCGCTTTTTCTGGTCGAACTTGCCCGCGAATACCGCACTGCCGGCGCCCGGCTGCACATTATCTCGGCCGCGGACGGTCCGCTGGCCGCGCGCTACCACGAACTCGGCGCCACCCACCAGGTTGTTTCCACGCAGCCGTTGCTGCAGTCGGCCGATCGGCGCGGACTGCAACGGGCATTGACCGACCTTGCCCGGGCCATCGACCTCAGTGCCACCGATCTGGTCGTGGCCAACACCCTGTCCATGTGGTGGGCGGTGCACCTTGCCCACCGCGCCGGCAAACCGTCGCTGTTCTACCTGCACGAGAGCACCACCCCGGCAACCTTCTACCTCGGCCACATGTCGCCGCGCACGTTGCCCCTGATTCAGTCAACCTTCCGCCTCGCCACCTGCGTGTCGTTTCTTACCGAGACCACCCGCAACTATTATCGGCCTTGGCTGGGCCGCGACAACCACGGCATCAACCCGGGCTGGATCGACGTGACCGCGATTGATACGCAGCTCGCGAAGCTGGATCGCGGGCTCATCCGGCAGGAACTCGGGGTCGCGCCGGATACGCGTCTCGTGGTCAATGTCGGTTCGGTTTGCGATCGCAAGGGCCAGCACATCTTTGCGCGCGGCGTCGATTTGCTCTGGCGGCAACATCCCGCCTCCGCCGCCCGGTGCCGGTTTTTGATGATCGGCGGCCGCGACACCCTGTTTGACCGCGACCTCCATGCGCTGCTCCGGCAGCTCGACCGGCCCAATCTCACCATCATCCCTGCCACTGCCGATCCCCTCGCCTACTACCGCGCCGCGGATCTTTTTGTTTGCAGCAGTTACGAAGAATCCCTGCCCCGGGTGATCATGGAAGCGATGGTGGCACGCGTGCCCATCCTCACCACCGGGGTGCACGGCATTCTCGATCTGCTGCCTGATTCTGAGCATGGGTGCCTCATTCCGCCAGGCGACAGCCAGGCCATCTGCGACGGGCTGCAGGATCTGCTGGCCCACCACGAGGCCGCAGTCGTCCGCACCCAACGGGCCCGCGACCGCGTCGTCCAACACTTCAACTCCGCTACCCTGCTGCCGGGCCATGTCGCCCTGGCCGCCTGCGTGGCCTCATCCCGCCCGTGATCACCGAAACCCCTGCCTGGAAAATCGACATCGAGGTCCATCCCGAGGGTTGGCGGTTCCCTGCCGGCGTGACTTGGTTGGCGGGCTGGATCTGGTCACCGCAAAACCGGATCGTCTCCGATCTGCGCGCCTGGGTGGATGGCCGCTGCTTTTTCGCCAACTGGGGCCTGCCCAAGCCGGGGCTGGATGAAGTCTATCTCAAACGTCCCGGTCCGCCGTTCCTCGGCTTCACCCTGCCGCTCGCGCCGCACGCCGGCGCGACCCTGCTGCGCCTCGAGGTACGCGATCAGACCAACGTCTGGCAGGAAATCTTTCGCACCGGCATCACCGTCGATTCCGCGGCCGGGACCGCTCCACCGGTCAAACCTCTGCCGGACCTGTTGCCCGGGTTGATCAATCCCCTGCTGCGTTTGCAACAGCGGCGTCCGGCCGTGCCGCTCGCGGCCTTGGCCGACGAGATGATCTCGGGCGCCATCGCCGAACCGCGCAACGTGCTGCCCGGCCCGCCGTTCTTCGGTGCCTTGGAAGCACCACGCGACATCGGCTGGGTCCGCTACGGCCGCGTCTCCATTACCGGCTGGCTCGCCCATCGCGAACGGCGTATCAAACGCATCACCGGGGTCGTTGATCCGCTGCACGTGGGTTCGCTGCTCTACGGCCTGCCCCGCACCGACATCAACGGCGAGTTTTCCGATCTCGCCGGCCGCGAGTCCTCCGCCTTCGTCGGTCATCTCGATCTGCCGGCCGACTGCGCCGTGCCGGTTCTGCTCAAGCTCTTCGCCGAGCTCGACAACGGCGAACAGCATCTCGTCTTCGCCCAACGGTTCACCCCGCGCATCCTCGCCGGTGCGGAAACCAGCCTGCCCTCGCGTTCCCTGCGCACCTTCCTGCGCGGAGCCGGCGCACTCCGCGCTTCCGCCATGCGCCACGGTTTGCCCGCCACGGGTTGGCGGGACCTGTGGCCGGCGCTGAAAACTGCCTGGCAAAACTTTGCCGCCGAAGCGCCGGCCCCCGTCAAGGCCACCCGGCTCGCCTCCGCGCGGCTGCCGGCGCGTCGTCCCGATCAGCCGCTGCGGGTGTTGGTGGTGACGCACAACCTCAACTTCGAGGGCGCACCGTGGTTCATTTTCGAACTGGCTCGTTTCCTGAGCCGGCAGGCCGGCATCACCGTGCAGGTGGTTTCACCGCAGGATGGCCCCATGCGCGCGACTTTTGCGTCCGCAGGCATGCCGGTCACCTTGGTTGATTTGGGTTCAGCCTTGGCCGCCGCAACGCCCGAAGAGTTCTCCGCCCGGCTCGATGCCGCCGTGGCCGCACTGCCGTGGAACGGGACCGATCTCGTGATCGCCAACACCATGGTCGCTTTCTGGGCCATCCGCGCCGCGCATGCGCGCATGTTGCCGAGCCTGTTTTATATTCACGAAAGCTCACCGGTCCGCCGTTTCTTCAAGAAGGACATCGCCCCGGAGGTCCTGCCTCTGATCGAAGACGCCTTCCGGCTCGCCACCCGTGTCGTGTTCACGGCCGATTCCTCGCGCCGGATTTTCAACGACCTCGGCGCTCGCGGCAATTTCGTGCTGCTGCCGAGCTGGGTGGACGCCGGACGCATCGACGCCTTCGCCGCCGCCCACGCCGCCGCCGATCTGCGTCGCAAGCACGGGCTCGATCCCGACGCCCTGCTCGTCATCAACATCGGCTCGGTCTGCGAGCGCAAGGGCCAGCACATCTTCATCCAGGCGCTCGATCTGCTTCGCCGCGAACTGCCTGTGCTTTGGCCCGGCCGCAAGATCCAATTTCTCATGGTCGGCGCCCGCCCCGGGCTGTTTTTGGAAACCCTCCGGGATGAAGTGGCGCGCCTCGGACTGGAGGAACTGGCCGTGTTCCTCCCCGAAACGGGCGAGGTTTTCGATTTTTACCGGCTGGCCGATGTGTTCGTTTGCACCAGCTTCGAGGAATCGTTTCCACGCGTCATCCTCGAATCCGCCGTGTTCCGGCGCCATATCGTCACCACCGACGTCAATGGCATCTCCGAGATGATCGCGCCGACGGATGCCTGGCTCATCCCGCCGGGCGACCGCTACCGGCTCGCCGATGCGCTCAAGCAGGCGATCACCGCCCGCCTCAACGGCGACCACGCCCGGCCGGAGCGAGCCCGCGCCGCCGTGCTGCGCAAATACCACGAGGCCAATTCGCTGCCGCAGCACCTGCAGCTCGCCCGGGGCGTGGCCGAAATCCGGGTCTGACATGCAGGAATCCGATTGCTGTTTCCACAATCTGGAATGGCCCGCCGCGCCGGCGCGGATCGCCGGTCCGATCGTGTGGTTGCGCGGGTGGATCGTGGGCAAACCCGGCCATGATTTCATCGACGTCCGCGTGCGCCACGCCGGGCGCACCTGTCTCGGTGTGTTGGGCCTGCCCCGCACGGATCTCGCGGCGCATTTTCAACCGGATCGTCCGTGGTTGCCCGCCGAATTCATTTTGGGCGTGCCCGTGAACGACGGGGAACATGGGCTGACCTTGGAGGCCATGGATGCCGACGGCGCCTGGCACCGCTTGCGGGAAATCCCTCTCATCGTGGCGCCCGATGGCGAACCGCCGCCCCGGGTCGAGGGGCGGTTGGAAGAGCAGCCCGGCCTGGTCTGCACCGTGCGTGATGCCCACCACCCGTTTCACGGGCATCTCGATCAACCGGCGGTGGAGACCGCCCTGATTCACGGTCGCGCGCCGGTTTTCGGTTGGCTGCTCGATGAAACCGGTCCGCTCGACCGGGTCGTCGCCACCACGGACGGGCTGGTGTTCAACCACCTCGCGCACAGCCTTGATGATCCTGCGCTGGCCGCCCGCGTCACCCACCCCGGCGCCGGCCGGGCGCGTTTGCGCGGGGCGGTGGATTTTCCGGCCGACCTCACCACACCGGCCTGTCTGCGCGTATATGCGGTGAGGCCCGACCATTCCGTGCACCTCTGTTTCGCCAGGCGGATCAGCCCGTTGCCCGCCGCCGCCAACTCCACCCGGCCCGGAGTCACCGTGCCCGATATTCCCAAGTGCGAATTGTCGGTGTATCCCTCCGGCCGGCCCCACCGTCTGCTCATGGTGCTGCGCAGCCTGCAACCGGATGACAGCGCATTGCGCGCGCTTGATCTGACCCGCAGTTTACAGGCTGACCACTCTTGGGCCGTGAGAATCGTGAGCACCGAGGACGGGCCGTTGCGCCAGGATTTCGCCCAGGCGGAGGCCGAGTCGCTCATCGTGTCACCCGATCGCCTGCTTGCCGCCACCGATGCCAGCGGGGCCGAACAAGCCCTCGCGCAGCTGCGCCGCCAAATCTGGTGGCGGCATCTCGACGCGGTCGCGGTGTTCAGCCCGGTCTGCGGCTGGGCCGTCACCCTCGCCCGCGCAGAAGGCATCCCCGTGCTGTTCGACTGCCTCGAAGATGAACCCGTGCGGCCGGATCCGACCGCCAGCCCCGCCGTGCAAGCGTTGCTCCGCGCCGGTTGGCGTGCGGCCGATGGCGTCTGCTATGGCTCCCACGCCGCCTCCGCCGCCCAACGTGAAAGCATGAACGGCCTGCCCGGGATGATCATCCCGTTGTGGCATTCACCAAATCTGCCGGAATTTGCCGGACCCGTGACGCCGCGCCGCGCCATGGCTCCGCTGCGCACCGCCGATTGGCTGCGCCGCAACGCCCCCGCGACGTTCACCCGGTGGGAGTTTGTGCAAGGTCCGGCCCCGGTCGATTTCGACGAACGGCTCCACGCATTGGACGACGGCTCCAATCCGGGGCTCGTGCAACACCGTCAGGATTGGACGACGGACGACATCGGCTTGGTGCTGGGCCCGCTCTGCGGCCGCGGACCGCTGCGACCGTTGCTCGATGCCGCGGCCATGGGCATTCCATTCGCCGCCCCGGCAACGCCCACCACGCGTGAAATCTTCTCCGCCTGTCACCTGCCATGGTTGGACAACGCCAATCCGATGGCCGCGGCCTTCATCCTTTCCGCAATCGACCGGAACCCTGCTTTGTTCGAGCGCGAGACCGCCTATGCCCGCGAACAGGTGCGCACCCATCATTCTCCCGCTGACTTGATGTCCCGTTGGCGCAGCCTCCTCTCCACGGTCGCCGCCCACCGGGGCTAGGCTTGCGCTGCCCCGTCAGCTCTGCCTTCGTCGCAATTTGCTGCGTGAACGAGAACGACTCCTACATTTTCGACATCGAATTGCCGACCGAGTGGCGCTTCAACGGCGACCCCACGTGGATCACCGGCTGGTTCATCGCCAAGACCGATGCGTGGTTCAGCGACATCCGCGCCGTGACCGGCGGCCGCGTGTTTCTCGGTCTGCTCGGCCTGCCCCGGCCGGAGAAGGAAGAACAGTATCGCGGCCGGACCGGCCTGCCCCACGCCGGGTTTGTGCTGCAGGTGAAACCACCCGGCGGCGCCACCGATCTGCGCATCGAGCTCCTCGATTCCGGCGGACATTGGGTTGAAATCTGGCGCCGTAAAATCAAGGTCCGCCGCGGTCCGCGCCAGGGCGGAAAACTTATCCCCGGCATCGTGCCGGACCAGTTGCGCAAGCTCCTGCAGGCGCATCGCGCCGAACCGACGGCCGACCTGATGCCGACGGCCCGGCGGCTCGCCCGCGAGTCTGCCGTCGTGCCGCTCGACACGCTGCCGAACCCGCCGTTTTTCGGTGCCCTTGAACGGCCGCTGCTCACCGGCGGTTCGCAGTTCGGCAAGGTCACCGTCGAGGGTTGGATCATTCACACCGAACAGCGCATCCGCCGTCTCATCGCCAGCACCCATCCGCTCGTCGAGGTGGAAATGGATTACGGTGACCGCGAACGCGCCGACGCCGGCGCGATGTTCCCCGGCCATCCTTATGCGGCCCGCTCACAATATTTCGGCATGGTGGACATCGACGAGCGGGCCGACGATCCGGCCTGCCTGAAAATCTTCGCCGATCTGGAGGACGGCACGCGCCACCTCGTATTCGCCCGGCGCTTTTATCAGCGCGGCTGCACCCAGGAGGAGAAACCGCTGCCGGAATACCGCCGCGAAACCTTTGTTCAGGTCGCCCTCACCTTTGTCCGTGCCTGCCGGGAAGAAAAGATTCGGCTGGGATCGTTGACCGAATATTGGCGGCAGTGTCGCACCGCGCACCGGCTGTACCGACGTTTCGCGCCGCGCTCGCTCGCCCATTTGCTGCGCACCACGCCGGATCCCTATGCGGTCTGGCAACAGCGGCATGACCTCACCCCGCGGCTCCGCTCCCAGCTTGCCGGGATCGCCCAAAAGTTGGAACGAACCGGACCGGAATTCGCCCTGCTGATTGATGCCCGCGATTGCTCCACGGGCCAATTGCGCGAGCTGGCCCATTCGCTGCGGGCACAGATTTATCCCCGCTGGCGGGCCTGTTTTGTCGGAGCCGCCTCGCCCGATGGCGACCCACGTTTCAGCCGGGTTGAATCCACAGACCTCAATGATTTCTGTGCGGCGCTTAACCGAGCCGCAGCGGACACTTCGGGCGATTTCCTGACCGTCCTGCCGGGGCACTCCCGGCTCAGTCCGGATGCCTTGGCTGAAGTGGCCGACCGGCTGGTCACCGATCCGCAACCGGCGCTCGTCTATACCGATGAAGACCTGATGGACGATACCGGCAACCGCAGCCGGCCCGACTTCAAACCCGATTGGAGCCCGGCGTTGGTTGACTCCGGACTATTCCCGGGAAATCTCTGCGTGCTGCGGAGGGATCGCATTCCCGGGCCCGCACTGTTCAACGTCGGACACCCGCTGCTGCCGTGGTTCGACGTGATCGTGCGCACCGCCGAGACGCTTGATCCCCGGGAGATCGCGCATGTGCGGCTGGTTTGTCACCACGGGCGGGCTTCGGCGGCCCGGCCGGTGCCGGCGGCGGATCCCGAGGTTGAGTCAGCCCGCAAACTCCTCGCCGAAGCCGCGGTCCGGCGCGGCTTGCAGGGGGCGCCGTTCCTGCCGGAGGAAGGTCACCACCGTCAGGTCCGTTATCATCAATTCCGCGCCGAGCCCGGCATTCTCGCCCGCTTCCCTGTCACCATCGTCATTCCCACACGTGACCGCCTGCATCTGTTGCAGGAGTGCATCGAGTTGCTCGACGAAACGGTGGACTGGCGCCACGTGCAACTGGTGATCGCGGACGATCATTCCCGCGATGCGGATGCCGTGCGCTACCTGGAGCACATTCAAAAACGGGACGACCTGCGCTGTGTCGTGGTGCGGCCGGAAGATCGCGCCGCGCCGTTCAACTATTCCCATCTCGTCAACCTTGCGCGGCCGCACCTCGACACACCGCTGGTGCTGCATCTCAACAACGACGTGAACGCGTTGGAGCGCGGTTGGCTCGAAGCCATGGCGACCTGGTTCCTGCAGCCCGATGTCGGCGTGGTCGGGGCCAAGCTGGTCTATCCCGACAGATCGCTCAATCACACCGGCATCATCATCGGCCCGCATGGCGGTTTGGCCGACACGCCGTTCGCCAAGGTCCGGTCCAACGAGGTGCCCGTCGCCTGGCACGACGCCGCGCGCGAGGTCTCCGCCGTGACCGGGGCCTGTCTGATGACCCGGACCGACCTCTATGCGGAGCTCGGTGGCTTCGACGAACGGGATTTCGGCGTGGCCTACAATGATGTCGATTACTGCCTGCGCGTCCGCGGGGCCGGCCGGCGCGTGATCTATGCACCGCAGGCCAAGCTGATGCACTGGGGCAGCGCCACGCGCGGCGTCACCTTTGATGATGCCGAACACATCGCCTTTGCCCGCCGCTACCCAGCGTATCGGGATCCATACGTCAGCCCGCATCTGCAGCTCGCAGACAACCGGCTGGTCTGTGCGCCGAATTCGCCCGCGCGCACCGGCCGGGTCGGTTCTCTGCGGCTGCTGCTGCTGACCCACAACCTCAACCTTGAGGGCGCCCCGCTGTTCCTGCTCGAATATGCCACGTGGATGGTGCGCGAAGCCGGGTGTGCCATCGAAGTCCTGGCCTCACAGGACGGTCCGTTGCGCGACGCCTTCGCGCAGCTCGGCGCCAGTGTCACGATCGTGGACAGCGAACCGCTCTACGCGGCCGCCGACGAGGAAGCGTTCTTCGCCCACCTCGGTGACATCCGCACGCGCATCGACTGGGACAAGCTCGACCTCGTGGTCTGCAACACGCTGGTCAGTTTCTGGGGTGTGCATCTCGCCCGCCTCGCCGACAAGCCCTCGCTGTTCTACATCCACGAAAGCTCATCGCTGTTCCGCTTTTTCGAGCGCCGGCTGGACCTCGGCCTGCATCACCTCGCCGCCGAGGCCTTTCATCACACGACCTTCGCGCTGTTTCTTTGCCAGGCCACCCGCGCCTATTACGAGGATCACAACGTCAACGGCAATTTCCGCATCGTGCCCAGTTGGATCAACCTCGACGACATCGAGGCCTTCCGAGCCCGCCACGACCGGGCCGCCATGCGGCGCAAGCATGGCTTCGCCGATGACGAGACGATCATCGCCAACATCGGCACCGTCTGCGAGCGCAAGGGCCAGCACGTGTTCCTGCGCGCCATCGAGCATTTCAACCGGCAGAACCACCGGGGCAATTTCCGGTTTGTGATGGTCGGCGCCCGGCCCGGCATCTACCTCGACCTGCTCAAACGCGACCTCGCCCGCCTCGCGCTGCCCAATGTCACCCTCATCCCCGAAACCCGCGACGTCTTCGATATATTCGTCGCGGCCGATCAGTTCGTCTGCACGAGCTACGAGGAATCATTCCCCCGCGTGGTGATGGAAGCGATGGCTTTCCGCACCCCGATCGTGACCACCGATGTGCACGGCATCGCCGAAATGATCGGCCAGCGCCAGCACGGGTATGTGGTGAAACCCGGCGATCACCTCGGGCTCTCGCGGATGATGTGGACCTGCATCGCCAAAGAACGCAGCGGCAAATCCCTCACGCCCACCGCCTACTCCAAAGCGTTGCGCTCCTACGATCACCGCAAGGTTTTGCCCTTTCACGTCGCCCTCGCCAAGGAGGCCTGGCTCAATCACCCGGCCCCCGAGGCCCACTGATCGCGTCGGTTCCGCCGGATTACTGGCTGATCGCCGCACTTTCGATCCGCACCCGGACCCAGGCGTCGGAC
The DNA here is from genome assembly GCA_019455245.1 of Opitutaceae bacterium. Classification (GTDB taxonomy): domain Bacteria; phylum Verrucomicrobiota; class Verrucomicrobiia; order Opitutales; family Opitutaceae; genus Cephaloticoccus. Next base: position 36,604 of record JACFMR010000018.1, on the reverse strand, counting down.
TGGCCCGGTTCCACGACGATACCGAACCAACCGCCCAACTCGCCGGTCCACAGGTGAAAGTCGAGGTTGCGACCAAGCGCAACCCCGCCGGCTTGCAGTGGTTGCACCCGGCCTCCTTTGCACCAGAGCGTGCGCACTGTTCGCGACGCCCCCGAGCCGGGCGCGCTTTCAACCCACCCGCGCACTTCACCGGACATGTTGGCGGAATGAAACCAAACCTCGCCACCCGCCGGCAGTTCAACTCCGTCCGGCGTCAACCGCCCACCTCGTACGACAATCTGCTCCGGCCGCCACACCACCTGTCCGAGCAGGCTGTCCGCCGCCGCCTCACCGGTCACCGTCACCGGCAGCATGGTGTCATGCAGGACCGGTGCACCCTCCGTTTCCCCCGCATGCAGGATTTCAAGCTCCCGGTAGCCGGCAAACGCACGCCCGGCCTGCGAGCGATCATGCTGGATAATCCAGAACAGAATTTGCCGGCCGCCCGCATCGACCTCAAACGGCACCCGGGCGGTGTTTTCACCCGCCGCCAGGAACAGGTCCCGTTGCCACAGGACCTGTTCGGGGATCGAGCCATGCACCGTGACCCTCGCCATCATCGACAAGGGTTCGGGATCGCTTTTGTCCATCCGGTTGATCACCGCCACCCCGCGCAACCGGTAAACCGGCGCCTGCAGCTTCACCTGCGCGTTCTGGCGTGCCGATCCATAGAGGATGTTGCCGTCGTAACCGCGTATGAACGTGAATGGATCACGATCCTGCAGAAATGCCCGTCCGGATACGTTCCCGCCCAGCCCCTGAATCGTGGCCAACGCATCCGTCAGTTCGACCTCGTCGTGATTGATCGGCCGGCGTCCGACCAGCACTGTGCCAATGATCTCCCGGCGATAATTAAGGTCCAGAACGTCGTTGATCGGCCAGGGCCAATTGTCGCGCGCCACCGTGTTGTAGGCCCACGCATAATCCTTCTGCCCCTCGAATTTCAGGGCCAGCTTGTCGATGTCCGTCTGGTTGTAGCTCGTCCCCCAATGAATCCACAAGGCCTGCCCCGGCTCCCGTCGCGCCGGAATAAAACGCTCCAGCCACTCCAGCCCCACGCCCCAAAACACCGGCCGACGGCCGGCCGGGTCAGGGTCGGGCAGGTTCCACATCAAGCGCCCTAGACTGTAAACGTAACCATAGGGCATCTTCAGCGCGCCATAATAGCCGTAGTCATCCCCAATCTCCGCCAATGTTCGGTAGTTCGCGCGGGGGGCGTCATCGTAACCGAATTGCGAGCGCTGTCCCTGCCAGGCCGAGTCCCACGCCGGCAGACCTATGACGAGCGCCGGCAACCCCATTCCGACCCAGAGCCACCGCCGCCCCGAACCGCTCGCACCTGTGCCCAGCCATACACTGACCAGCAGCACCAGCCACGCCCCCAAGCCGAGGTACACGATTTCAAAATTGGTCGCGATCAACGCCGCGCCCGCCGCCCCGGCCGCCACTGCTCCCAGCACTGCCAAACCACGCCTCCACCCCCTGTAACTGCCACCCTTCCAAACCGCCGCCGCGGTCAGCAGGGTGGCAACAATGCCCGTCAATCCCACCGGCTGCAGCCAGATCCAACCGTAGTAGTCGTGAATCGGGCGCCAGAGAAAATCGGCCGAAAAGACCATGGTCGCGATGCCCAGTCGCTGTTCCGACGGCAACGCCACCACATTGTGCCACCAGAGCGCCGGACTGGCTCCGGTCCACGCACACTCAATCAGCAATGGCAGGACCAGACCGGCGGCCAGGCAACCGGCCATGGTCAATCCGGCTTCACGCCATCGCGCCCGACCATTGATCGCCGCCCAGGCGGCCCAGGCCAGCGCCGTCACCAAGGCCACCAGGTGAAAATTGAGTTTGTTGAGCCCGCCCAACATCAGGCCGGCTACAAGCAACGCATGCCAACCCCAGGTGGCACGCCGCCACACCGGCGCCACCGCCGCCGCCCAAGTCACCACCGCCAGACAAAATACCCCCAGCGCATTGTGCCACAAAATCGTGTGCTGGCTGGCCGAGGTTACCGTCACTGCCCCACCCAGCAATACGGCCAACCCTGGCGGAAATCGCCGCGCCAGCATCAGGGGCAACACCAGCGCCGACAGCACGATCAGAGCGGCCGCGCCGCGCGTCAGCGCGTCATACGTACCACCGCCGGCCCGTTCGACCAGCCAGTTGAGCCCCAGAAATCCCGCCTGAATCGGCGTGGTGAAATCCACGTAGGGCAGTTCGCCGCGGTTGAGGTGCCCGTTGGCCGCAATGACGAGCCCGTAGTCATAGAGATCGCGCAAATAGCCATGATTTCTGAACCAAGGCGCCAGCGCGCATACGATCAGAACGGCGATCAAGGCAATAACGGGCGGTTTGCGGAAGGGATTTCGGATCATGCGTTAAATTTTTAATTCTCGGCCGATAACTTTCACCGCCCGGTGACATGGGTGATGCGTAGGACGAGCGGCACCGACGCGGTGTCGGCCGGGGCGGTGATCACCAGCCATCCACCGTATTCCGCTCCCCAAGCCCGGAACAAGCGGGTACCGGGCCGGGAACCTTGGATTGAAGGCAATTCGTACGGCTCGAGCCTCCCGCCCTTGAACCACCAGCCAGTGACTCCGGCGCTGACCTCCTCGTAACCGTCCTCTCGCCACGATTCACCTTGGATTTCCACAATGTCCCCGGCACATCTGAGCCAGATTTCACCGCCCGGCTGCAGGACGATGCCATCATCCTCGCGTCGGGCCCCGCGCATCCAGCCTGCCATCGGACGCCAGTTTGCCGGCAATAAACGGGTATAGTCCGCCTCAATCATCTCGACCGATGCATGGTGCTGATTGGGCATGATCCACAGGGGCCTGTCGGTGTCCCGGGAGACATGCGTCACCATCGGATTACGCCACCCGGCCACCACGTGACCGGACGATGCATCCGACACCCTCACGGTGAACAACGTGGGCAGACCGCTGCCGTCGATTTCCAGCTCCCGGATAACCTCTTCCTGATCCGGTGCCAGATCCAGACTGCCCCGCCAACGCAAGAGCCTACCCTCCTCCGTATCGTTCATCAGTGCATAAGCGGCAAACTCAGCGCTTTCCTGGGTCCCGTCCCGCCCGGGCAAACGCCGCAGATGCATTTGCACCCTGATCCGGTTGGTTGATATCCTGGTCTGCAGCACCGCCGCTTCGACGGAAGTTCCGATCAATGGCGGCTTTTCCCCCTGCTCCCAAAGTTGACCCGTGGTAAGCAAAAACCGTGGATCAAGGTTGCCACCGTATGCCCGCAGAAAGGATTGATGACCGTCGGACCGTGCCAGGTATTGCTCCGGAGTGACCACGGCGGGATCACCCGACCGCTGATCCGTCAATCCGCGCAAGGTCCGAAACGCATTGATGCGATCCAGGTTCTCCGGAGCCGCTTGGTCCGGCAGCAACGGCTCCATCAGCGCTTCCCGCATCGCGCGGCTGGTCTCAATCGATTCGCGCAGATGCCCGCTGGCCAAGATCTGCTTGTGCCGGGGCAGATTCATGACATTGCCCGCCACGATCACGCCTAGAATGACCGGCACCATCGTCCGACTGGCGGGAGCCGACCGGACCGACCGGACCGCCCGGGCCGCCCACGCCAAGCCCAGGACAACCAACACGCTCGTCGGTATCCAATAATAGACCACGCGGATATCGGGCCACAGCAACGGCGGGTGACGCAGCAGCAGCAGTCCATACATGGCCCACAGGGCGCACAGCATGAATATCATCGCCGCCGAGGCGGGCAGCCCCCCGCGCCAGTTCTTGCTTCGCAGATCGCTTTTCGCCACCTGCACGATCAGGAGCGGCACCAAAGGCAGCACCAGCCAGGCAGGCAGGCCGCCCAGCACATTGCCCATGGTGTCAAACAGCAACCCGCCGGCATCAATCACATACCGGCCGATATCCGACCACAACTCGGCCCATGGCATCCGATTGTACGAAAAATCGGGTTCATAGTGCCAATATTTCCGAATCAGCGCCGGTGTGATCCAAAAGAAAGCCAGCAGTTCGGCCGCCAGCACTGCTGTCAGCGCACCCAAAACCACGAGGGCGGCCTTCGATCGCACCAGCAGCCAATGAATCCCGATGCCGATCATGATCGTGAGGAGAAAATACAACCCCTGCCGGTCTGAAAAACTCATCACCGCGGCCCCAGCTGTGATAAGCAGGATGGTGCGCCAGGGACACCCCGTCTGCGCCACCGGCCTGTTCACCAACAGCCGGTGGGTCTCCAGCAAAACAATGATCAATCCGGTGGCCGTGAGGCCCTTGGCCGTGCGCATCAAAAAGTGCAGGTAGGTGCTGGGAGCCGTCCAGAAGATCAGGGCCAAAAGCAATCCGATCAACGAACCCAATTGCAGATCACGCGACGCGTAGCGGGCGATCCTGACGCCTATGAACAGACTCAACGCCAGATGAACGAAAGAGTCGAACACCGGGAACCCAAAGCGCACCGAAAGCGCCATCAAGCGCATGTCGATGTGATCGACGAGATATGAAAACTCGCGCCCGAGATACAGTCCGCTGTCCAGCACGTAGCTGTTGAGAATCTTGGTCCAGAGCGAACCCGGCCCAAGGTGGAAAGTCACATATTCGCTCCACCACTCGAAATGCATGAAGCCGAACTCGTTGAAAACCACAGAGAGCCCGAGAATACACAGGCCGGCCAGCACCACCAAACGGGTATGGTTTGATGCCATGACCGTATTATGGTCTTCCGATTGGTTCCGTGGGCGGAGCATGGGCACCGCTTAGCGGTTGGGGATCGCCGCCCGGAGATACGGCTTCGCCCGGGTCGGTCCCCCTGCGGCCCGACCGGGCAGGTCCTTCGGCGATACGTTCATCTTCTCGAACATGGCCTCGCAATAGAGGGGACCAAGGCGGTGAACTCAAGCACGGCATTTGTCGGTTCTGCTTCCCTGCAAACCGGGTCTTGCTTCAGGACATGACGCACTTTTGCTGACCGTAATTCGTATGCGCCACATTGCTTCGACCCGGCTTGGCCTTTTCCTGCTGCCCTTCCTCATCGCGATCGTCTTCGCCTTCGTCACGCAGCATGTGTGGGAAGATTACTACATCACATGGCGCTCCAGCAAGAACCTCGCGACCGGCCAGGGCTTGGTTTACCACGCGGGTGAAAAGCTGCACACCTTCACCTCGCCCTTGGGGGTGCTGCTGCCGGCGGCCGCCAGCCTGACCACGTTCAACGCCTCCGATGCCGCCGCCCTTTGGCTTTTCCGCCTGCTGTCCGCCGCCGTTCTCGGTGTCACCGCCCTGATCCTTTGGTCTTTGGCTCAACGTCTCGCCTACGCCCGCCTCGCGGCGATCCTGCTCATCGGTTGGCTGGCCCTTGATTCCAAAATCATCGATTTCTCCATCAATGGCATGGAGACGGCCTTTCTCGTGCTGTTCCTGACCTGGACCTTGCATGCGCACTTCAATCGCACGGAGCACGCGTGGAAACACCTCGGCCTGGCGTGGGCCGGCCTGATGTGGACCCGCCCGGACAGCTTCATTTACATCGGCCTCCTGGCGGCCGGATGCTGGCTGTTCAATGAACCGCTCCGCTCCGGTCGCGGCCGCCGTCAGCTGTTCACCCTTTATCTGAAGGCCGGACTGGTAACCACGGCGGTGTATTTGCCGTGGCTGCTTTTCGCGTGGGGTTACTACGGCACGCCGGTGCCTCATACCATCACCGCCAAGAGCGGCTTCGGGGATCCGCACACCTTGACGGGCCTGGTCGAAACCATTCTGCGCCTGCCCATGAACATGTGGGCCGGCAGCGGCTCGATCCACGCCACTTTTCTGCCCGCCTACCACCAATTTGGCGGCTGGCCCGAGGTCTTGGTGCAATGCGCCCGCGCCGTAGCCGCGACGATCGCACTGCTCTGGGTGCTGCCGTTCCTGCGCATGGAGACACGCGCCGCATCCTTCGCCTTCTTCGGCGCGCACGTTTATCTGTCCTATTATCCCTATTTCCCGTTTCCCTGGTACCTGCCCGCCACCACGTTGCTGGCGGTGTTCAGCGCGGGCGGTCTGCTGGCCCAATTGCTTTCGGCCGCGGCCAAATGGGAGCACCATTACCCAGCCACCAACCGCAACCGCCAGATTCTAGGATTTGCCCTCACCATTGTCACCGTGGCGTTGGTCGCCAATGCGTGGCTGACCTGGCAGTCCGGTCGGCTCTTCGCCGCCCAGCAGAAAATCGTGGAGGACGGCAACCGCCGCAAAATCGGTGAATGGCTCAAGGCCAATTCGCAGCCCGACGACACCGTGTTCATGGAACCGTTGGGCTACATCGGATATTTTTCCGGCCTCAAAACTTACGACATGCCCGGTCTCTCCTCGCGCGAGGTGGTCGAGGCCCGGCAGCGGGTTGGCAATGGTTGGGAGAAAGTCATCGCGGAACTCAAACCCCGTTGGCTGGTGTTGCGTCCTCATGAAGCCGAAGGCCTGCAAAAAGCCAGTTATGACCTGTTGAAAACCGAATACCTGTTCGCACGGGAGTTTTCCGTCCAGGACCAACTCGCCGGACTCGACGTCCCCGGCTTGCCCTACCTCAAACACGATGCCCGGTTCCTCGTGTATGAACGCCAGTCTGCGCATGGCGGCGCCGAATTACTTCAGGACCAAAGCGCCTTCCCCATCAGCCGCATCACCATCGAGGACCGGGAACTGACCTTTGCCCATGCGCCGAGCGTGCTCGTGCGACACTTGCCGCGCAGCGCCCGGACCTTCACCGTCCGGTTTGGTTTCGCGCCGGATGCCTATGCCGATCCCGCCGACCACACCGATGGCGCGACGTTCACCGTCGAACTGGTCGACGACGGTCAAACCCACCGGTTGGCCTCACGCACGCTGGAGCCGGCCACCAATCCCGCCGACCGCGGATTACAGCAATTCACCCTCGATCTGCCGCCGCGTGGCGAAGGCGCGCGCCTGCTCCTCCGCGCGTCTCCCTACCGGTCCATCTCGAAGGATTGGACCTGTTGGGGTGACGGGGAATTCGAATGATCGTTCGGGGGGCTCCACTCCACCATCAGCCCCGGACGCTGTTTCAGCGCACCAACCGGTTGATCTTAATGCGGATCGAAGGCGCCTCGGCCAATTGATCCGCCGCCAATATCAACCAACCGTTTGGTTCCGGACACCACAATTTGAAATTCAATTCCCGGACCGGCGGCCGCAGGTGCTGCAAGGAGATCACCTCCATGCGCGCCCCCTTCAACCAGACGCCCCACAACCCGGGTGGATTGGCCAACTGCTCTTCCGGGCCGGCCACAACGGTGCCCGATAATTCGGTTACGTAGTCCGCGGCGCGGATCCACAATTCTCCGCCCGGCTCGAGCTCCAGGCCGTCTGGCGTCACCCGCCCTCCGCGCAAATATACCCTGTCGGGCGTCCAAGTCCGGTCCGCGGGCAGCAATTGGTCCACCTCCGCCGGACTTAAGGTCTGCACCAACCGGTCACTGGCGAAAAACCATCGCGGCGTTTCGGGTCCTTCCAAGGCCGAGTGCAGCACTTTCGGCACGGTCCAACCCGTGGCCAGCAAACCCGTCTGATCCGGGGGCGTCTCCACGTAGAAGCGTGCCGGCATGCCGCTGCTGTCGATCGAGTAATCCACCAGCGTCTCCATTTGTCCCGGATGCAATTCCACGCGTTGCTCCCAACGGAGAAATCGATGGGCTTCATCATGCTCCGCATAAATGGAAAAATCTGCGGCCAGCGGGATCGTATTATCACCAGTCAGGCGTCGCACCACCACTTGGCCGGCCAACCGGTTGGTGGCAGCGGCCAGCTTCATGGTTTCGCGACCATCGGACGTGCCGATGAAGTGGATCGCATCGGGTTCGCTGCCCCCAAACAGCTCCGCACTGGAAAGCAGCAACCGGCCATCGGTGGCACCGCCGTGGCTTCGCCAAAGTTCCAACGGGCTGGCGGTGACCGAACCTTTCATGAAACGGCTGTATCGGTAAAAAACACCGCCCAAAGAATGGCGCGCATAGCGTATCCGCAGAATCTCGGCCAGTTCAGGCTCCCAGTGATCCAACACCAGCGAGACCAGGATATGCTGATACTCACCACCACTCACCGCCATTTTCGTCGCCTGATATTCAGGCTGTCCGAATTGATGTCCGCCCAAGATGTAAAGCGGCAGCTCGGGCGTATGCGGAGCCGGCCAAAAATGGGCCGCCAATTCCGTGCCACCGGCATAGAGGACCGCATTTTTTTCCGCTTCCGGCAGGCGGTTGCGCCACTGCCCCAGCTTTTGCAGCGCATCAAACATCTCCGGCGGCACGCGCGTGCCGCGCAAATAGGCAAAATCGTCGCCGGCCGTTTCGGCGGGTTGGTAATCGCTGCGCGGGGCATTCGAATAACCGAATTGTGACCGCGTCCCCCGCCAAGCTGACTCCCAGCCCACGATACCCGTCAGCACCGCCGGTGCAATGATCGCGGCCTTGAACCAAGCGCCGCGGGCGGGGGCGCCAAAACCCAGCCACAAGGCCGCCATCATGGCCAGCACGCCGCCCAGGGCAATATGGACGATGTCCATGTTGGTGCTGAACAAAATCAAACCACCCAGCAGCGCGACGCCCCCGCAACCCCACACCAGCCAGCGGTCCGTGGCGAAGGGATTGCGCCACGCCTGACGCACCAACCCCACCATGGACAAGGCCAGCATGAGCAGCATCACCAATCCCGCCTGCGGCAGCAGCAGCGGCCGGTAGTAATCGTGGCAGGGCTTGAACAGGTATTCCCAGTGCAAAGCCTCGGCCAACATGCCCGCCCTTCCGCCGGACATCTGCGCGATCACATTATGCCACCAGCGGGCAAACGAAACTCCGGTCCACGCCATCTCCGCCAGCACCGGCACTGCCCCCCCGGCGCAACCCCAGGCGGCCAATGTGACCGCCACCCGGCGCCAGGTGCTGCGACCGGTCAGACCGGCCCGCACCGCCCAACCTGTCGCAATTCCCAGCGCCATCAATTGCATGTTGAGTTTGTTGATCCCCCCCAGAAACAGCGCCACCATCATCACCGCGTGCCACCCCAGCGTCTCCCGGCGCCAAACCGGGGCCACCGCCCCTGCCCAGGCCGCTGCCGCCAAGCAGACCACGCCCCAGGGATTGTACCAGTAAATCGTGTGTTGCGCCGCCGTGGCGCAGGTGATGGCCCAGCCCACCAGCACCGCCACGCTCCAGGGCCAGCGCCGCGCCAACAGCAAGGTCAGCCCCACCAGTGCCAGCACGATGCTGGCCGCACCGCTCCATGTCATTGCCAGAAAAGTGCCGCCCGCCACGCGTTCGGCCGCCCAGTTCCATGCATACCATCCGGTCTGGATCGGGGTGATGAAGTCGGCATAAGGCTTCTGTCCCTGTTCCATCCGGCCGGTCGCGCCGATGATGACGCCGTAATCAAAGAAATCCCGCACGTAACCGCGGTTGCGGTACCACGGCAGCAAGGCCGTCAACAAAGCCAGCAGCAGCAGCCCCAGCCTGAGGGAAAGTTGAACACGGCCGACGGATGGGGATGCAGAATCGTTCATCAGGGCGGAAATAAGTCTGAGTGGGGCCAAACTCGTGCGCGGCATGCACACCGGGCAAGTAATTTCCGGTCCTTCATTGCCGTTGGCTTGATTACTATATCATGCCTTGCCCCGGTCGTTTGCCTGCGCCAAACATTCCCCCACTCCATGCCGCCGAATCTGAAAGCCGAGCGTCAACGTTGCGCTGCCCGTATGCTGCAGTTGCACCGCCGTGCCAATTCCGGCCACATCGCCTCCTCCCTGAGCTGCCTCGAAATTCTCGTCGACCTCTGCTTTGGTCGGATGTCGGCGGATGACACGCTGATCCTCTCCAAGGGCCACGCGGCCAGCGCGCTCTACACTGTGCTCTCACTCTCCGGCCGTCTGCCTGAAACGGAGTTGGAGACCTTCTATCAGGATGGCACCCTCCTCGCCGCCCATCCGCCCTGCTCCGGCGCCATCAAGGCCATTCCCTTCGGCACCGGCAGCCTCGGCCACGGCCTGAGCCTCGCCGCCGGCACGGCCTTTTCCAACCGCTACACCGGAAAACATTTTCACACCTATGCCGTGCTCTCCGACGGCGATTGCAACGAGGGCTCCACCTGGGAGGCCGCGCTGTTCGCCGCGCAACACCGGCTCGACAACCTCACCGCCATCATCGACCTCAACGGACTGCAGGGCATCGGCCACACCGGCGACATCCTCAATCTCGAACCCATCACCGACAAGTGGCGCGCCTTCGGGTTTGCCGTGGCCGTCGCCGAAGCTGGCAATGACTTCTCCCATCTGGCCAAAGCTCACGCCGACCTCGCCGCCGCAACCGGTCCCCGCTGCCTGATCGCCCGCACCATCAAGGGTCATGGCGTCACCTACATGCAGGATCGCATGGAATGGCACTACCGCCCCATGGACGAAGCCCTCTATGAACAGGCCGTCCGCGAAACCGCCGCCGGCTGAACCATGCGCAAGGAATTCTCACTTTGGGCCGAGGCAACCGGCCGTCGCGAAGCCCGTCTGATTTTCCTCACCGGCGACCTGGGCTACGCCGCGCTCGAAAATGTGCGCGACGCCCTCGGCGACCGCTTCGTCAACATGGGCGTCAGCGAGCAGAACATGATTTCAGTGGCCGCCGGCCTCGCGCGGCAAGGTCTGCTGCCGCTCTGTTACAGCATCGCCCCTTTCGCCGTTTTCCGCCCTTACGAGCAGATCCGGCTCGACGTTGCGCTGCATAATTTGCCGGTGAAGATCGTCGGCAACGGCGGTGGTTACGGCTACGGCATCATGGGTGCGAGCCACCACGCGTTGGAGGACCTCGCCGTCCTTTCCTGTCTGCCGAACTTCGCCTGCTTCGTCCCCCTCTGCAATTCGGACGTCCCGGCCGCCGCCGATGCATTTTTTTCCCACGCCGGCCCCGCCTACCTTCGGCTTGGGCTTGCCAACTGGCCGGAGTCACTCGGCCCCATGCCTGCGTTTGCCCCCACCCGCCTGCTCGTCAAGCCTGCCAATCCAAAACTGACTGTCGTGGGTATCGGACCGGTGCTGCCGCCATTGCTCGACTGGCTCGCCCACACCGGGAAATGCGAGGTCTGTGCCATCTCCCGGCTTCCATTGCCTGCGCTTGATGCAGCCCTCGCGGACAGTGTGCGTCGCACCGGCCGTCTGTTGGTCGTCGAGGAGCATGTGGCCCGCGGTGGTGTCGGCGAACACCTGAGCGCATTGCTTGCCATGGCTGGCGTCCCATTCCGTCTGCACCACCTGCACGCCCATGGTTATCCCACGGGTCGTTACGGCAGCCAGCACTTCCATCAGCAGCAGTCCGGTCTCGATCTTGCCGCGGTCAAGACTACCGTTACTCCCTTGATTGCCTGAACCGCATGTCCAATCCCGCCACGCCCGCCACCCCTGACCTCTGGTCCGATCTCTGGACCGACCAAGACCGCGAGGACGTGCGGCGCCTGCAGGGCCCCGTCTGGGTGGTCGGCGCCGCCGGTTTCATCGGGGCCAAGCTGTTCTTTTCCCTCTCCCGCATCCGCAACGATGTTTACGCCGTCTCGCGTCAGGCGGAGAACAGCTGGCGGTTGTTGCACAGCCCCTATGGCAACCGCCTGAACCTCGACATCACCCGGGGGCAGGAGGTCGTTGAGGCGGTCCGCAAGCACCAGCCCAAGACGGTATTCAATCTTTCCGCCTACGGTGCCTACGAACGGCAGAATCAGGCCCGGCGCATTCACGAGGTCAACTATCTCGGCACGCTCAACCTGATCCAGGCGCTGGCCGAAACCGGTTGCGATGCCTTCGTGCATGCGGGCACTTCCTCGGAGTACGGCCTCAACTGCGCCGCGCCGGCGGAGGACGACCTGCTGCAGCCCAACAGCGATTATGCCGTGTCGAAGGCCGCGACCTCCTACCTGCTCGGGTATTACGGTCGTTTGCGTTCCTTCCCTTGCACCCACCTGCGGCTGTATTCGGTCTACGGTCCGTGGGAGGAGCGCGATCGCCTTATTCCCACTTTGGTGCGGCTCGGATTGCAGGGCAAATACCCGCCGCTGGTCGACCCGGCCGTTTCCCGCGATTTCGTTTACGTGGACGACTGCAACCGCGCCTTCGTCAAAGCCGCCCTGACCAGTTGCCGCCAGACTCCCGGCCGCAGCTACAACATCGCCACGGGCACAAAAACCACGCTCGCAGATGTGGCCGCGGCCGCCCGCCGCCAGTTCTCGATCCCGGACGAGCCCACGTTCGGCTCGATGTCCGGGCGCAAATGGGACCTCGCCAACTGGTATGGCAATCCGGCCCGCGCCAAGGCCGAACTGGACTGGGAGTCGCGCATCGATTTCACCCGGGGCTTGGAGGTCACCGCAGCATGGGAACGAGAGGCGGAGCCGCACGTGCGCTTCGCCGCCGTTGCGCCGAAAACCGAAAAGCTATCCGCCGTGGTGGCCTGCTACCGCGATCACGAGGCCATCCCGCACATGCACGAGCGCCTCACGGCCGTGTTCCGCAAACTCGGCGTCGATTACGAGATCATCTTCGTTAACGACCGCAGCCCGACCAACGACGAGGCGGTCATCCGCGGACTCTGCGCCAGTGATGCCCACGTCGTGGGTATCTCCCACTCCCGCAATTTCGGCTCCCAGAGCGCGTTCCTCAGCGGCATGGAAATCGCCACGGGCGACGCCGTCATTTTGCTCGACGGAGATCTGCAGGACACCCCGGAGACCATCGAGGCGTTCTACCAACAATGGAAGCAGGGCTTCGAGGTGGTCTATGGCGTGCGCGTCAAACGTGAGGCCGCCGTGCACATGCAGTTTCTCTACAAGGCGTTTTACCGCGTGCTCCGTCATCTTTCCGAAGTGGAAATGCCGGTCGATGCCGGTGATTTCTCGCTCATCGACCGGAAGGTGGTGGACCACCTGCTCCGCTTCCCGGAACGGGATCTTTTCATGCGCGGGCTGCGGGCCTGGGTCGGCTTCAAGCAGACCGGCGTGCCTTATGTGCGCCCCGAACGCATGTTCGGCCGCACGACCAACAATTTCTTCAAAAATATCTGGTGGGCGAAGAAGGCCATCTTCTCCTTCAGCCTCAAGCCGCTGCACTACATCCAGGGTTTCGGCCTCGCGCTGTTCGCCCTCAGCATGGCGCTTTCCTTCTTCTACCTCATTTATTACCTCGTCAGTCCGCCGCAGAACGCCCCTGGCATCACCACCATCATTCTGCTCGTGCTCGGCCTCGGCGGCATGCAACTGCTCTCCCTCAGCATCCTCGGCGATTACCTGGGCAAGGTGCTGGAGGAAACCAAGGCCCGGCCGCGTTATATCCGGGCCGGCATCTTTTCGGGCCGCGGCGATCTCCACGGAGAGGAAGAAATTTCCCGGTTCCTCGCCGAGGTCCGCCAAACCTGCCGCGAACGTCGCGGCTGACCCGCCCCGCCTTGCCGTCCTCCGCCTCCAACGAAGGTTTCCAACCGCGCGCCCATTGGGCGCCCGACACGCCCGGACGCAGGTTCGCCTACCGGTTGCGCCTGCTCGCCGACCTGCAGACGAACACCATTCATCGTGATCTCCGCCGCGAACTGCCCGGCTGGCGCGGACGCGTGCTCGACATCGGTTGCGGCAACAGCCCCTTCCGGCACCTGTTGGATTCAACGCAGGTGCGCTATCAGGGCATCGATGTGGAAACCGCGGCAAGTTTTGGCTACGCCAACCCCGACGTCATTTATTACGACGGGAAAACCATCCCCTTCGACGACGGCACTTTTGACGCCGTCCTGTGCACCGAGGTGCTGGAACATGTACCGGAGCCCGGACCGTTCGTCGCCGAGCTCCAACGCGTGCTCAAACCCGGCGGTCGCGCCATCGTCACCCTGCCGTGGTCGGCCCGTTTCCACTACCAACCCCACGATTATCACCGTTACACGCCCAGCATGTTGGCGCGGCTCTTCTCGAATTTCAGCCGGTGCAGCATCACCCCGCGGGGCACAGATTTCACCGTCATCGCTTCCAAGGTCGTGGTGGCATATGTCCGCAACCTCCTCCGCCTGCAGCCGAACGGCGCGACGGATCTGCTCTGGGTGCCGCTGCGTTTGCTGGCCGCCCTGCTCGCCCTCCCTTTCTTGTTGGTCGCCTTGCTGCTGGGTCACGCCGGCATTCTGCTGGGCTGGGGCTCAACCGACGACCCGCTCGGCTACACCTTGGTTTTGGAAAAATAAGCCATGGCCAACATCGTCGACGAACAGGGTCACAATCAGATTTTCGCCCCCGGTCCGGCCCAGGCCCTGCGGCTGCGGCGTCGGGCCGCAGCGATCATTCAGGCCCTGCCCGCGAACGCCGGCCCGCGCCACCTGCTCGAGCTGGGCTGCGGCATGGGTGAAATGGCCCGCCAATTGGCCGAACAAACCGACGCCCATGTAACCGGGGTGGACATCTCGGAAAAATTCATCGCCCACGCCCGCGCTGAACACCGGCGGCCCAACCTTGACTTCATGCTGGCCGACCTGACGCGACAGATCCCCGCCGCCGGCGCGGACCGCTACGACGCCATCACCGGCAATGGCATCCTGCACCACCTGTATCATCACCTCGACACCGTCCTGCCCGCACTGCGGCGCTGGCTCAAACCCGGCGGCCGGCTGATTTTCTGGGAGCCCAACCTGTGGAATCCCTACGTCTGGTTGATCTTCTCCTTCGCTCCGCTCCGGCTGAAAGCAAAGCTGGAACCCGACGAAATGGCGTTCACTCCACGTTATATTCACCGCCGGTTGCACACCGCCGGTTACGTCAACATCCGGGTCACCACGCGGGATTTTTTGTTGCCCAACACCCCGACTGGCCTCGTGCCCCCGGTGGTCGCGGCCAGCGATCTGCTCGATCGGATCCCGCTGGTCAACCGCCTGGCCCAATCCTTGTTTCTCGTCGCGGAAAAAGGTCCGGCTAATTCACCGGACAACCCCGACCGGCCATGAAGCTTCGCGTGCAGTGGACCGTGCTCCTGGCCGCGGTCGGCTTGGTGGCCACGGCGCTCTGGCTGCGCTGGCCGTCCTTTGATCACCCGCTCTGGAATGTGGACGAAGCCATCCACGCCGCGGCCGCCCGGGTCCTGCTTGAAGGCGGTGTGATGTATCGCGACGCGATCGACCAACGCACGCCGCTGACCTACCACGCCATCGCGGGCCTCTTCGCCCTGTTTGGCGAAAACAACCTGTGGGCCGCGCGTTGCGCCGTCGCGTTGATGATCGCCGCCACCGGGTTCCTGCTGTTTCTGACCGGGCGCAAACCCGGTCGCAACCTTGGCGGGTTGAGCGCCGGCTTTCTCTATGTCGTGCTCGGTTCCGCGGCGCTGTTTCAGGGCGATGCCAACGCCATCAACACCGAGTGGTTTGTCGCATTTTTCACTGCCGCGGCCGCCGCGGTGATTTTTTCCGGCAATCGGCAACCGGGCCTGGTGCACGCACTGGCGGCCGGCGCTCTTTTGGGCGGTGCCTTTCTCTCCAAACAGCCTGCGCTGCTCGAAGTCGCCGCGCCGCTGGCGCTGCTCGCTTACTTCGGCTGGCGTGAACACCCGGGCCTGCGCTGGCTCATCTCGCGATTCGCAGCCGGTGCCGCCGGTTGGCTGGCAGTGGTGGCACTCGCCGCGCTTCCGCTCATCTGGCGTGGAGCGTGGTCCGACGCCGTGTTCTACACCTGGACCTACAACCTGGAATATTACGGTCCGGAAACTTCGTTGGTGGACCGCCTGGAGGCCTTCATCAGACCGTTCCAGCTGGTAACCTCGGTTTCCCCTCTGTTAATCGGCCTGTGGGGCTTGGGTGCCATCGCAACGGTGATCCGCTTGGTCCAGCGAACGCCGGCTGAAGCAGAGCGCTCCGACAATCCCTTCTTGGCCTACCTTGCGGTCTGGTCCGCGGCCTCGCTGGCCGGCGCCGCGTCCGGCGGCCGGGACTTCCAGCACTACGCCATCCAATTTCTGCCGGCATTCTGCCTCGGCGCCGGTCTGACCGTGGCCGGAATAACGCACTGGATCCGTCGCACCAATTCCGGAAACTGGCCCCGCAAAATCGGGGCAGGCGCGCTGTTGGCCATCATGATTTGGCAAGTCGGCAGTGCGGGCATCGCCTCACGCAGCCGCACCCTGCCCGCAGATCCCTCCGCGCGCATCGCGGCCTTCATTCGCGAGCACAGCACGCCGGCTGACCGCATCTTCGTGTGGGGCTATCACCCGGACATTTATTATTTTTCCGATCGCAAACCCGCCAGCCGCTTCCTCTACGCGTCGTTTTTGACCGGACTCATCCCCTGGACCAATGTCGAGCCCGGCCGCGACACCACCGATGCCATTGTGCCCGGGGCCATGGAAGATCTGTTGGCTGACCTGCAAAAACACCAACCGCAGTTCATCGTTGATTGCAGCGCCGGCCCCAACCGGCACTGGAACAAATACCCGCCGGACAATTTCCCGGCCTTTCATCGGTATTTGCAGGCCCATTACACCCAGGTCGCACCGGAGCAATTCGTGCCCCAGGGGTTCCGCCTTTATCAGCGACGTTCCACCGCAGCGGAAATCGCGGTCGACGAAACAACCGTGCCGGCCGCCACCATGGCCGGGTTGACGCTCGGTATCCTGACCACCCCTCTTCACCCCGTCTCGGTCCGCGCCCCCTACGGGGTCAGCCGCGAGATCCGGGACGGTCGGCTCGAGTTTTTCGTCCACGCACCTTCCGTCCTCAGTTATCGCCTTACGGCCGATGTCCGATCCCTGCGCGGCAGTTTTGGCATACGTCCCGCCGCTTATGCCTCGGACAATCAGGGTCCCACCGACGGCGCGGAATTCGTGGTGCGCTGGGCCCCCGACGGCAGCGCCGCCGGGGTGCTGTTTCGACGTTTTCTGAATCCGCGGACTGAGCCGGCGGACCGTGACCCGCAGGCCTTCCGCCTTGAAATCCCCCCATCACCCTCCGGCGGTCTGCTTTCGCTCGAAATCAATCCCGGCCCCGCCGACAACAACGCCAGCGACTGGACCTTCTGGAGCGACCTCATGCTGGAAAATTACCACTAGACGCCCGGCCTCCGATTACTAACCCTCTGCCCATTCATGGAAACTGTCGCTTCCCCCGCACCCGAACGTTCGCGCCTGCTCGACTGGCTGTTTCGCATCCTCGGCTTCACCGCCATGGTCGGTGTCGCGTTCGCCCTGCCCCTGTTCCCGGTACTCGAACTGGATTCATCCTGGCGACAGGCCATCGGCCGGTTCTTTTTCGAGGGGCTCCAGTTCGGCAAGGACGTGGTCTTCACGTACGGCCCGCTGGGTTTCTCCATGGGCAAGACCTACTGGGGCGACCACTGGTCGGTGCTCATCTGGTGGCACGCCATCCAGTCCGTTGTTTTTACTGCGGTGATATTTTGGCACGCCAAACAGCTCAAAGGCTACTCCCGCATCTTCTTCTTTGGTTTCTTCTTTTTGTTTGGCCTGTCCTATCAGGACTCGATTCACCAAACCATCATCGCCTTTGCCGGTCTCGCCTTGGTGCGCAACAGTGACCGGCCATGGCGCTGGACCTCGCTCTTCTGGCAGATGCTGCTCGTCATCCTGTCGTTGGTGAAATTCACCAACATGCTGGTGGCTTTCTTTCTGGTGCTGTTGGCGGGCGCCCACGCCCTGTACCGCTTGCGGCATTGGCAATCCCTCCGTACGCCGCTCATCTTCGTCGGGCTGTTCCTGATCGGCTGGCGCCTCTGCGGTCAGCACATTTCAAATTTGCCCGCCTATTTCCACAGCTCATGGGAAATCAGCCAGGGTTACCTCGATGCCATGGGGCTGGCCCCCAATTCGAGCCAGCTTAACCACGCCCTGGCCACGGTGGTTCTCATTTGCGCCTACTTTGCGCTGAACATCCTCACCGCGCCCGACCGGATCAAGACCATCGCGCTGTCCCTCGGGGCCTTCGGCTATCTCTACGTCAATTGGAAACACGGCTTCATCCGCGCCGACGGCCACCAGATCGGTTACTATTACGCGGCCCTTTCCGTCATAGTTTCATCGCCCCTCCTTTTGGCCGACGGCCTTAAATTCCTCCGGCTGAAACAAACCCTGCTGTTCGCGGCCGGCTTCATTTGCCTGCTCGGCATGGAAAAAATCCTGCCGGGACTGGTTCGTGGGGCCCTCGGCAACGCCCAGAACACGATCAATCTCAACGTCGCCTTTGCCCGTGGCGAAACCTACACCCGGGAAATTTACGAAGGTAAATTCGAAGCTGCGCGCAATGCCGCCATGCTGCGCAAGGTCAGCGAAACGGTGGGGGATTCCACCATCGACGTGCTTGGCTTCGAACAGGCCGTGGCCCTGTTCAACGATTTCAACTACACCCCGCGCCCGGTATTTCAGGGTTACTCCGCCTACACCCCCTACCTCGCCGGGCTGAACCGGGATTTCTACGCTTCGGACCGCGCGCCGGAATTCGCTTTGTTCAAACTTCAGACCCTTGATGGACGTCTGTCCACGATGGACGACCCCCATGTCCTCCGCCTGTTGGTGCAACGCTACCGTTATCTTTTCTCCGAACAGGGCTTCGCCCTTTGGCAACGCAAGCCCGGTCCTTTCAATCCCGCCGATTACGAACCGGCCCCAATTCGCGAGGGCACGTACCGGCTGGGTGAGTCCGTCGATCTCGCCGACCTCGCCGGGCAAAACCTCTGGGTCGAAATCGATTACCGCTACACCTTGCTGGGCAAGCTTCGCCGGTTTCTCTACCGCCCGGTCGAAGTTTTTCTGCATATCACCGACCATCAGGGCAACAAAACCGTGCATCGTCTGCCCGGGCCGATCGGCCGCACGGGCTTCATGCTCAATCCGCTGATCGACGATCTGCTGGAATACATGCGTGCCGCCGGCGGCGACCCCAAGCGCCGCGTCGCCAGCATCCGCCTCGACACCGCCCCTCAAGACCGCGACTGCGTCCGCGACGAATTCACCCTGCGCCTTTCCTCGCTGCCGCCTTCTGACGCCGGGAAGGACTTTTTCAAACAGGCCAACAACGCCATGTTTCACATGTTCTCCAACGCCCCGGTGTCCTACGAGGCGCACAATCCGCCCAACGAGGATCTCATCGACGGGCGCACGGTCATGATTTTGCACGCCCCCAGCCAGATGTTCTTCGATGTGCCGGCCGGCGTCAGCATGCTGGAAGGCTACTTCGGCTTCGTGGGCGGCGCTTACAGCAACGGCGGCCGGACCAATGGTGCGCAGTTCACCATTTATTGGACCGACGGCAGCGACCGCGTGATCCTGCACGAGCGGTTCCTCAATCCGGTCAAGCAGCTCAACGACCGCGGACTCCAGCACTTTTCCGTGCGACTGCCCCATGGCACCGGTCATGTCGTCATGCGCATTGATCCCGGACCCAACGCGGAATACGCCTTCGATTGGACCGGCTGGACCGGCATCGAATTCAAGTAATGTCGTCTCCTTCCGGTCTGCCGGCGTCCCTTCTCCCCTCCGCCACCCGCTGGTGGCTGTGGGCCGCCGTGTTGCTCACCGTCGTCAAGCTCTGGCTGGTCCTCGGCCAGACCGTCTATGCCATCGGCGGCGCCATCCACGACGACAAACTCTTCGTGCTGCTCGCCGAGCATCTGCTGTATGGCCGCTGGCTGGGACCCTACGACCAGTTCACGCTGGCCAAAGGCCCGGCGTATTCCTTCTTCATCGCGGGTAATTTCTGGCTGGGCCTGCCTATCCTGTTCACCCATCAGCTCCTGTACGTCGGCGCCTGCGTGGCATTGACCGGCGCATTGCGACCCTGGCTCCGCACCGCCGGCTGGAGGTTCGCCTTCTACGCCGCGCTGCTGCTCAACCCCATGAGCTACGACGCCAGCAATCTCACGCGGTTGCTGCGCCAAAACATCTACACCCCGCTGGGCATGCTCACCATCGCCGGGCTGATCATGCTCTGCACCCGGCGGCGCGAGTCCTGGCGCCGGCAAATTTTCCCCGCGTCGCTCGCCGGATTGTGCTTTGGGTTGTTCTGGTTAACCCGCGAGGAAAGCGTCTGGCTCCTCCCCGCCATTGGTCTGCTCTGGTTGGGCCTGATGTTTTCACTGCGCAAGGAATGGCGGTCGCGCTGGCGTGCTCCGGCCGTCGCCTGCGGTTTTTTTGCCGCCGCCTGCGCCCTGCCCGTGCTCGCGCTCAGCTACGCCAATTACCGCCACTACGGCTGGTTTGGCACCGTTGAATTTCGCGCCCCGGAATTCAAAAACGCCTATGGGGCCCTCACCCGCATCGCGGTTGGTCCCGAGTTGCCGCACGTTATCGTTACCCGGCAAATGCGCGAAGCCGCCTACGAGGTCAGCCCCACCTTTGCGCGGCTGCGTCACGAATTCGAAGAAGGCGCCGGCGCCAGTTGGTTCGATCCGAGCCTGTTTCCGGTGGAGGAAAAACAGATTCGCGGCGGCTGGTTCATGTGGGCATTGCGCGATGCCCACACCGCCGCCGGCCTTGCTCCGGATGCGGCCACCGCCCTGCGCAACTATCAGAAAATCGCCGACGAGATCAACGCGGCCTGCGATGCCGGTCGTCTGCCGGCCCGGCCGCCGCGCTCCGGATTTTTTCCCCGCCTGACCCGCGACGACATCGGACCCATCTGGCGAACCACGCTCGAATACCTCGGCTATTTCGGTGCATTTCGCGGCTTCACCGCCTGGTCGCCCGACAGTTTTGGCGATTACGCCGACCTCAAACCGTTCCGGGACTACGCGGGCACCCGCTTGAGTTACGCTCCGCGTTCACCCGACCCGTTTCCACCGGAGCAGGCCCGGCTCCACCGCCTGCAGGTAACCACCCTCGAAAAGGCCGGCCGGTTTACCGCCGGCGTGATTGCTTGGATCGGACCCGTCATTCTGCTGATGGGCCTTGTGCGCGTGGTTGAAGCAGTCTGGCGCCGCCGCATTTCATTTCTCCTCGGGTTGGCCGGCGCGCTTCTCGCGAGTGTCTGCGCCTACCTCGCGGCCAATATCCTGATCACCGTCACCGCCTTCAGGAATGTCAGTCCCGGGGCCATGGCCTCCGCGTATCCGCTCTACCTGCTTGCGCTCTTCGTGATCGCACTGGACGCCATCCCGGCCTGGGGCCGCGCCATCATGCCGGCCGTGGCCAAACCTGCCGGCGCGTTGCCTTCGCGCTGGCGTTGGCTCGTGCCCGCCGGAGCCGCCGTGATGATCTGGGCCGCGCGGCTGCGCGAGATCCGCCTCTTTGGTGGCGACGTGCCCTTCAACGACCAATGGATCGTCGAGGCCCGGCAAATCCTCCTGCCATGGCTTGAAGGCACCCTGCGGCCGTGGGCGTTTTTTCTGCCCCATTTCGAACACATTCCCGTCTGGACCCGGTTGTTGGCCTGGCTCGAAACGGCCGTTGCCGGCCGTTGGGATCCGCTGCTGCAGATGACGGTGAACACGACCCTGTATGCGTTGTTTGCCTGGCTCGTGTTGCGCTGGCTTTGGCGCTCGTTCGCGCCGTTGGCCGCCGGTTTCGTCACCGCGATCATCGTGCTGGGCGGCGCCCTGCCCCATGCCTGGGAAAACATCGCCTGGGGTTTCCAATCCCAATTCCCCGTCGCCCTGTTGTTCCTGTGGTGGCATGTGCACGACTCGATCAGCCACGCCCCCGGCAGCCGGCGCTGGTGGCTGGCCCAGGCCGCGGGGGTCGCAGGATTGTTCACTCTGGCCAGCATGTGGATCGCGCCGCTCGCGGTGGTGGCAACCTGGTTCTGGACCCGGCAAACCGGTCGCAAGGGCTGGTTGGTGCCCGCGATCATCGCCGCCGCCGGACTGCTGATGCTGGCACTGGTGCATTTGGTTTCCGACCAGGGGTATGCCTTTGCCCAGACCAAGGCGAACAGCATGGATTTCGCGCACGCCCTGCTGCACCTGTTGAGCTGGCCCAGCGGGCTGCCGGGATCGCTCTGCCTTCTGCTCCTGCCCTGGCTGTTGCACGCGCTGAAACTCCGAGGCACCGGCAACGCCGCTCCCGTTGACCGGATCATCTTCGCCCTGGGCCTCATCAATCTCATTCAAGTTGCCGGTCTGGCGTTCGCCCGCGCCGGTGACACCGGCGATTATGTGTCCCGCTACGGCGACCTGCTGTTCGTGGGCACACTGGCCGGCGCTTTGGCGTTGGTCCGCATGGGCCCGCTTCCCGGCAAAATGCGCACCGCGTTCATCGCCTTGGTCTTGGTCTGGACCGGTCTCGTCGGTGGCGGATTGTTCCAGCGCGCCACCGAGGGACACGCGCGCTATTTTCACCAACACGCCGCCGACAACGCCCATATTCGCCGGGTCGCCGTCCAGGCTTACCTTCATCACGGTGACGCCACTCTGCTCGAAAAAGGCGGCACCCGCTGGATCCTTTTCCAAAACACCGAGGTCATCACCGACCTGCTCGACCGGCCCGATTTCCGCGCCCTGTTGCCCGCCTCGGTTCTGCCGGAAAACTCCGACCCCGCACCGGTTCGTCTCACCCGGGGATTGCTGGACCGTTGGGTGTGGGTGCTGGGATTTGGCGCCGCCGGCTTGGGCCTCGGTTTGTTGGTCATACGTTATCGCGGCGGCTCCTCCTCTCCACCCGCACTCTCCGCCGCGCCGCCCCGTTGGCTGTTTCGCCTTTCAACCGGCATCGCTCTCGCCAGCTTCGGCGGACTGTTGTTCTGGTCCCAACCGGTGTTCACCGATCGCGATGTCCGTTGGGCGCGTCTGCTCGGAGGCGACGCTGCCCTGCAGGGCATGACCTTCCGGTTTTCCCAAGACACGGGATTCCCGTCCGACCGCATCCAAGGCGCCGCCCCGGTAAATCCGGTGGAACTGCGCAACCGACTCTACGGCACCGCCCCCGCCGGTCCGGCGCTTACCTGCACGATTTTCAGCAGTGCGTTCACCGTCACCCGGGACTGGCTCATCATACCCTACGCCGGCTATCCCATCGGCGTGGGCAACGGCCTGCGGGTGCAATTGCTCTCCACCGACGGCCAGCACGTGGAGCGCGAGATCGAATGCCTGCCGCCCAATCTCGACGGTCTCGGCTTCTGTCCGGTGGACTTGAAATCCGTGCGCGGCCGGCTGGTCCGGCTGGTGCTCTACGACGGTCGCGTCGATACCGAGGCGTGGGTCGCCGTCGCCCCGCCGATTCCAGCCGACACGCCAGAACTCGCCACCAATCTCGCCCGGCAGCTTCAATTCGAGCAACACTCCAGCCTGCCCTTTGCGTTGCTGGTCATCGGCATTTGCTCGTTCGCCGGTGCCATCGCGGCCCGACGTTTTGATGCCCGTGAACCCCGCTGAATTATACGCTTCCCCACGCCGGCCGCTGTTCCATTGTTTCCCTTCGTGACGTCCGCCGCCTCAACTCCGACGCTTGAACTTACCTTGGTCATCCCCTGCCTCAACGAGGCGCTGACCATCGAGGGTTGTGTGCGCGAAGCCCTGACCGCCATGCAGGCGCACGCCATCCAAGGCGAGGTGCTGGTGGCGGACAACGGCTCCACCGACGGCTCCCGTGATATCGCCGCCGCCGCCGGCGCGCGGGTGGTGCCCATCGCCACGAGGGGCTACGGCAACGCCCTGCGCGGCGGCATCGCCGCGGCCCGGGGCCGTTTCATTCTCATGGGCGATGCCGACGGCAGCTACGATTTTTCGCACCTGCCGCGATTCGTCGAACGCCTGCGCGCCGGCGCCGATCTGGTGATGGGCAACCGCTTCCTTGGCGGCATTGAACCCGGCGCCATGCCGTGGAAAAACCGCCACATCGGCAATCCGCTGCTTTCCTTCATCGGCCGCCTGTTTTTCAAAACCCCGATCGGCGATTTTCACTGCGGCCTGCGCGCCTTCTCCGCCGAGGCCTACCGCAAGATGGACCTGCGCACCACCGGCATGGAACTGGCCTCCGAAATGGTCATCAAGTCCGTGCTCTTCGGTCTGCGGGTCGAGGAGGTCCCGACGGTTTTGCGCAAGGACGGACGCGACCGCCCGCCCCACCTGCGGCCCTGGCGCGACGGCTGGCGGCATCTGCGCTTCATGCTCCTTTTCAGTCCGCGCTGGCTGTTTCTCTACCCCGGCCTGCTGCTGATGATCTCCGGCCTCGTGGTGGGCGGCGCCCTGCTGCGCGGACCGGTCGCCATCGGTCAGGTCACGCTGGACGTGCACACGCTGCTGTTTGCCGCCGTCGCCGTGCTGGTCGGATTCCAAGCCGTGTCATTCGCGGGGCTGAGCAAGTTTTTCGCCATCCACGCCGGGTTGCGCCGGGCGGAGCCCGGCTTTGCCAGCTGGTTCCGTCACCTGACCTTGGAATCCGGCCTCATCGCCGGCAGTCTCCTCCTGCTCGGCGGACTCGGCCTGTCGGTTTATGCGGTCTGGTTTTGGGGCGGCCAGGGCTTCGGCGGTTTGCGCCCCAGCGAAATGCTGCGGCTCGTCATCCCCGGCGCGCTCTGTCTGGTGCTCGGCTGCCAGATGATTCTGACGAGCTTCCTACTCGGCGTGCTGCGGCTCGACACGCGGCAGGACCCGGCATGACGACCGATCCGTTGCGTCATCGTATCTGGCTGGCGGCGACCCTGCTGCTCATCGCCGTAAAAATCTGGTTCACGCGCGGCCAGGGCGTCTACGCCATCGGCAGTGCCGGGCTCGACGACCGGCTCTTCCTGGAACTCGCCCAACATCTCGTCCGCGGCGATTGGCTCGGCCCTTACAGCGTGCTCACCCTCGCCAAGGGCCCGGCCTATCCGCTCTTCATTGCCGCCGCGTTCCTCATCGGTCTCCCGCTGTTTGTTGCGCAACACCTCCTCTACGCCGGCGGCTGCCTGGCCTTCACCCGCGCACTGTTCCCCGCCATCCGCTCGCACGCCGCGCGTTTCTGCATCTTTGCGCTGCTCCTGTGCAATCCCATGACGTTCGACGCCCCGGGTATGGGCCGGGTCTTGCGCCAACACATTTACGGGCCGCTGGCCCTGATAATTTTTGCGGGCTTGATCGCGCTGTATCTGCGCCGGGAAAAATCCCTGCGCGCCAACCTGCCCTGGCTGCTCCTGCTGGGTTTCTCTTCCGGTTTCTTTTATCTCACCCGCGAGGAAACCGTCTGGATCATGCCCGGCGTGCTGCTGCTCGCCGGCGCCTGCCTCTGGGGCGCTTGGCGCGTCTCGCGTCCACAGCTACGAACCATGGCCGTACAACTGGCACTGGCCGCCGGTTGCGCCGCCGTGCCGGTGTTCACCGTGAGTGCGCTCAATTACACGCATTACGGCTGGTTCGGCACCTGCGAGTTCCGCGCCGCCGCCTTTCGCGATGCCTATGGCGCCATGAGCCGCGTACAGGTCGGCCAACCAATTCCCTCCGTGCCGGTGCCCCGCGAGACCCGCGCCGCCATGGCCCGGGTGAGTCCGGCCTTTGCGGAAATTCAATCCGAGTTCGATCAAGGTCTGGCCCGCTCCTGGGCCTCGCACGGCAGCTTTTTCACCGGCCGCCCGGCCGAGGAGGAACAGATCGGCGGCGGTTGGTTCATGTGGGCCTTGCGCGAAGCGGTTTCCGATGCCGGTCACACCGATGACGCCGCGAAGGCCCTGGCGTTTTACCGCCGGCTGGCCGATGAGATCAATGCCGCCTGTGATGACGGGCGCCTCCCCGCCGGACCGGCCCGCAGCGGGTTCGCCCCCGTCTGGGGCGAAGGTGACACCGGGCGTCTGCTGGACGCCGCAGTGGACTTCACCGCTTTCGTCACCCATTTCCGTCATTTCGGTGCGATCGCGCCCCCCAGCACCGGTTCAACGGAAGAACTGCAATTGTTCCGCGACCTTACCCGCGAACGACTGCGGCCCCCGGAAGGCGAACTCGATGTCGTCGGCGCCAAACGCTACGTGCTCAACCTCTGGAAAGCCAACGTCCTCCACCAGACCGGCAAATCGCTGCGTTTCATCCTGCTGGGCTTGGTCTGTGTGGCCGGTGCCTTCTCGTTCGTCGGACTGTTGCTCGCCGGCTGGCGTCGGCGCTGGTCGTATCCGCTCACCCTCGCCGCTGCCGCCGCGGGCGTTTGCGCCGCGTCGATTCTTATTCACGCCGCCATTGAGGCGACTTCGTTTCCCGTCAAAAGCGTCACGTCCTTCGCGCCGATCTACCCGTTGTTGCTCGTTTTCGTTGTCGCCGCGTTCTGGGATGCCTGCCTGATCTGGCGCGATCGCCGGCAGTTTTTCCGCACGCCGGTCTTGGGTACCGCTCCTTTGCCGGACGAAAAGCCCGCCCCGCCGGAGACCTGGCGCGCCCGCCTGCTGCTCCCGTCGAGCCTGGGCGTGGTCGCCCTGCTGCCGTTCCTACTCTGGCAGGGTGAGTTTCGGAAATTGTTTTGGTTTGGCGACAGCTTCTTCCTGCTCGATCAACTCGCGGCCATGGGCTTCGGCGCGTGGACCCTGCGGGCGTTCGCGGAAAACTTCGTGCCGCTGTTCAAACTGCTTTGGGGCGGGGCCGCGCTGGGCTTCGGCGGGAGCTACCTCGCGATGCTCTGGCTGCTGTGGCTGACCCACGCCGTGAACACCGCCGTGCTGGTGCGCTGGTTGCGGCGCGCGGGCTTTTCGCCCTTCGTCACCACCTTGTCCGCGGGCGTGTTTGCCCTCGCCCCGACCAATCTCGAAACCCTCGGCTGGACCGTGCAGTGGTCCGCCGTGCTCGCCACCGGTTTCATGCTCCAAGCGTTGTGGTGGTTCGAGCGCCGGCGCCATCTTGCCGGCCGGCTGACTTGGTCAACCATACTGCCGTTGTTGCTGCTCGCCGCGGCGAGTGCGTGCAGCTTTTCGCGCGGAGTGCTGACCGGCGGCGTGCTTGCGGCCGCGTTTATCCTGCCCCTGCTGTTGGCGCGACAGTGGCAAGGCCTGCGCGCCCGGCTGCCGGCGGCGGCGCTTTGCCTCCTGCCATCCATCGCGGTCACGCTGGTCATCATGACGGCGGCGAGCGGCAACCACCAACACCTCGCCGGCCAGTGGACGGCCGTCATCCAATTCGCCGCCTCCTATTTTCTGCTCAACCCGTTTTACGCCTGCGTGGGTGACGGCACGGCGCAACCGCTGCTGCTGATCCTGCTGGCCGGCCTCAAATTCGCCGTGCTCCTCGGCGGATTGCGTTGCGCCCGGGGCCGCGCCCGGCAGGTGCTTTGGCTGCTGCTCATCTACGATCTCGGCAACGCGCTGCTCATCGGCATCGGCCGGCATCACACCGGATTCCTGGCCGCAATGAGTTCACGTTACCAATACAGCTCGCTGCTGGCGACGCTGCCTTTTGCCGCCCTGCTCCTTGAACAGGCGCTGCACCGGCTGCCGGCCGTCCGTCTGCGGCGTGGCGCGGCGGCGGCGATCGCTGCAATCTTGGCCATCATTTGCCTGGCCGGCTGGCCCGGTGAACTGCGCACGTTCACCGGCTGGCGCGGCAGCGAATTGCGCGCGCTCATGGCCGCGCCGGCCACCGACGATCCCGCGGTCCGGGTACCGGGCTTGGAATACATGCACATCGAACGCGCCAAGGCCCTGCAACGCGCCTTTAATCTCCACTGATCCCCGCCCATGTCGTTGCTCGATTCCATTCACGGTCGCCACATTTTCCAGCGCCGCGTGCGCGTGCTGAGCCGGCATCTCGCTGAGGTGCTGCCGACGAACGCGACGGTGCTGGATGTCGGCTGCGGCGACGGGCTCATCGCCAAGCGGGTGCTTGCACTGCGCCCCGACCTGCAACTGCGTGGCCTCGATGTTTTCATCCGTCCGCAAACCCATGTGCCCGTCGATTGGTTTGACGGCCACACGCTGCCCATGGCCGACCAAAGCGTCGACTGCGTGATGTTCGTGGACGTCCTGCATCACACGCCTGATCCCGCCCACCTGCTCCGCGAAGCCGCGCGGGTCGCGCGTCGGTCCATCGTGCTGAAGGAGCATGCCTCTGAGGGCCTGTTCGCCGGGCCCACGCTGCGTCTGATGGACTGGGTGGGCAATGCGCGCCACGGCGTGGTCCTGCCCTACAATTACTGGACCAAGGACCGCTGGCACCGGGCATTTGCCGAACTCGGCCTCACGATCGGCGTTTGGCGCGACCGGCTGGGACTCTACCCGCTCCCGCTAAACCTCCTGTTCGAGCGCCGGCTCCATTTCATCGCCCGGCTTGACGTGCCCGTCCGCTCAGTCTGATCCGCCCGCCGGTCGCACCCGGACCGCGGCGTGCCGCGCCGCCGGTTCCCGCCAATCCGCCCAGGTGTCGTGCCAGCGGATCGCCGCGCCCGACTGATCCACATCGCCGGCCAGACCGTCGCGAAACGCCACCCGCGCCCGGACCCGCAACACCCCGTTGCGTTCCGCGGTCAGGGCAAACTCCTGCCGATGCTCGGTCCCGATGTTGTCCACGTAGGCCAGCGGGATCCATTCCGCATCTTCCGCCGGCCGGAATTCCACCTGAAAAAACCCGATGCGCTCCCCGCCGCCCGCATCCGTGGCCGCCGCCACCACCACCGACACCGTCGTGCCGGCGCTCACCTCCGCCGGCGCCGTTATCTCCAGCCTCCGCTCCACCGCCCCCAGGGCCGGGGCCAGCAGACCAAGGACAAGCACCACACCAAACCAACGGAACCGGGTATTCATGCGCATGACCGCACTAAACCGCCCGCACCGCCCCGGCGCAAGCCGGGCGCGCCTCCGCGGGATTTCGCACTGGAAATCCGTCACACCCACCGGCAACGTCACCTTTTCGCCCATGACCAAAACCCTGCTCGTCACCGGTTCCTCCGGCCTCATCGGCTCCGAGGTTTGCAGTTATTTCGCCTCGCTCGGCTACGCCATCCACGGCGTGGACAACAACCAGCGCGCCGTCTTCTTCGGCCCGCAGGGCGACACCCGCTGGAATCAGCAGCGCCTGCAAAAGGAACTCGCCGGCTTTACCCACCACGAGCTCGACATCCGCGACCGCGCCGGCGTCCTCGCCCTGATCAAGTCGGTCAAGCCCTCCGTCATCGTCCACACCGCCGCGCAGCCCTCGCACGACCGCGCCGCCGCCATCCCGTTTGACGATTTCGACACCAACGCCGTCGGCACGCTCAACCTCCTCGAGGCCGCCCGCCAGGCCTGCCCCGAGTCGCCCTTCGTGCACATGAGCACCAACAAGGTTTACGGCGACGCCCCCAACGCCATCGCGCTCACCGAGCTCGACACGCGTTGGGATTACGCCGATCCCGCCTACGCCCACGGCATCCCCGAAACCTTCACCATCGACCAGTCCAAGCACTCGCTCTTCGGCGCCTCCAAGGTCGCCGCCGACGTCATGGTGCAGGAATACGGCCGCTATTTCGGCATGCCCACCTGCTGCCTGCGCGGCGGCTGCCTCACCGGCCCCAACCACACCGGCGTCGAGCTCCACGGCTTCCTTTCCTACCTCGTGAAATGCAACCTCGAGGGCCGCGAATACAAGGTCTTCGGTTACAAGGGCAAGCAGGTGCGCGACAACATCCACTCGCTCGACGTCGCCCGCTTCATGGCCGCCTTCGTCGCGGCCCCGCGCCAGGGCGAGGTTTACAACCTCGGCGGCGGCAAGGCCAACAGCACCTCCATCCTCGAGGCGTTCAAGATCACCGAGAAGTTCACCGGCAAGGCACAGGTTTACACCTACGTGGACCAGAACCGCATCGGCGATCACATCTGCTACTACTCCGACCTGCGCAAGATGAAGGCCCACTACCCGTCATGGGACATCACCCAGTCCCTCGAGGACACCATCCGCCAGATCGTCGAAGCCTGGCAACGGCGGCAGCAGCAGGCCTGAAGGCAACAAGACTCACAGACGGGCATAAGTTGCTGCAACCACAGCCCCCGCCTGGTGGCAGCGTATACGGCAGCTCCAGCATAAGTTTCGGTCCCACTGGCGGGTTGGCAGCGCAGGATTGTCTGTTATGGGTGGCATGTCCTCCCTCATGGCAGCAGACCCTTCCTTCGAACCCGAGTTTGCGGAGCTTTATCGCCGGACCATAGCTCCGCTGCGGCGTTATCTGGCGCGCTTGCTGGGTGACACCGGCGAGGCCGAGGACATTGCGCACGACGCTTACCTCCGGGTTTATCGGGCCACACAAGACCACCCGGCCCACAAACCGGAAGCCTTGCTTTACACCACGGCGAAACGGCTGGCCTTCAACCGGCTGAAGCGCCGCTCCATCGCCCCGATCCTGCCGGTGGAACCGCATCCGGAAACCACCGCTTCCACCGCCCGTGGCGTCGCCGAGGAGGTGGCGGCGAAACAGGAACTCCAGTTGCTGGAGCAGGCCATTGCCCGCCTGCCACCCGGCTGCCGGACCGTCCTCCTGCTGCGCAAGGTCGAGCTGCTCAGCCACCGCGAGATTTCGGAACGGCTGGGCATCGCCATCAGCACCATCGAAAAACAGCACGCGCGCGCCTTGCGCCTGTTGCGTCAGCAGCTCGGCGCATGGTCCTCCACGCCGGCAAACCCTGAAACTCCCCTGCCCAACCGGGAGGCCAAGTCATGAAAACGAATCCCCTTTCCCCGCAGTCATCGGCTGAAGATCAGGCCGCCCTCTGGGCGGCGAAACTTGACGGCTCCGTGCTGACCGCCGAGGAGCGCATCGCTTTGGATGCCTGGCTCGAACTCGATCCGCAGCACCGGGAGCTGCTGTCCTCGTATTGCCAGCTTTCCAGCGACCTTGAACTGCTCTTGCCTGCCTTGGGTTTGCCGCCGGAACCGGCGGAATCCCGCCCGACTCCATCCGCCGCCAAACGTCGCCTGCTGTGGTTCGCCGGCCCGTTGCTGGCGGCGGCCGCCGCCGTCGCCTTGGTGTTCTGGTCACCCGGTGGGCCGCCCCGGCAACAGGACGATGTCGCCACCTCGATTGCCCGGCGCCAATCGCTCACGTTAATCGACGGCAGCACGGCCGAACTGAATGCCCGCACCGCCCTAAAAATCCAGATCAACGCCGAGGAGCGGCGCGTGCGGCTCGCCGGCGGACAGGCCTTCTTCCGCGTGCAGCATGGCGATCCGCGTCCCTTTGTGGTCGAAACCCCCGCCGGCACCGTCCGCGTGACCGGCACCCAGTTTGAAACCCGTTCCGAGAGCGACCGTTCGCTGGCGGTGCTCGTGCTCGAAGGCTCGGTGCAGGTGCAACTGCCCGACGCGGCCGCGACCGAGCCCCGCCTCTACACCTTGCAGGCCGGCCATCGGCTCAAGCTCAACGCCGGTCAGGTTGACGTCGATTTCCTGTCGGATGCCGCGGTGCTGAACGAGCTGGCCTGGCGTGACGGCTTCGTCGTGTGCAATGCCACGCCGCTGGCCGAGGCCCTGGCGCATTTTGCGCGCTATCACGGCAAGGGCATCACCGCCGCGGCTGAAGTCGCCGGTTTGCATCTCGGCGGCCGGTTCAGCCTGGACGATCTGGACGGTTTCCTATCCGCGGTGGAAGCGGTGTTGCCGGTGCGCGTGACCCGTGAAACCAGCGGAGCCATTCGCGTCGGCCCCCGGCCGCCCCGTTAATCCTTATTGCACCCAACATGCTTCGGCATCCCTTCGTCTGCGCGCTAGAGCAGTTTCAGTTGAATTGTAGCCGCGTTGGAGCGCAGCGACAACGTGGTTTACACCGGAGACCACGCTTTCGCCCAAGGCTCAAGCGCGGCTACTACTTTATTCGAAACGCTCTATGCCTCTTTGTGTGCGGCGTTTGGTGCGGTGTGACCCAGGCGGCGCCGAGCCGCTTTGACATTCCCGCCCAAGGCGTCGCCACTGCGTTGCTCGCGTTCTCCGCCCAATCCGGCGTCGAGGTGCTGTTCGCTTCGGACGATCTCGACGGCAACCTTGCCAACGCCGTGAGCGGTACACTCGAACCTATCGAGGCGCTCAACCGCCTGCTGCATGACACGCCCTTCGTCGCGCGCCGCAGCGATGCGGGGAAATTCATCATTTCCCGGGCCACGGCATTGCTCGGCGACATGCGCGGTCGACTGCGCCTGCGTGATGGGTCCGGTGCCGCCGGCGTCGTGGTGAACCTCGCCGGCACCGGCCGCTCGGTGCAAACCGATGCCGGCGGCCGGTTTCATTTTCCAGCGGTGCCGGCCGGCGAATATATCCTGACCACGTCCATGGAGGGATTCCGTCCGCTGGAGATCACCGGCGCGCGGGTGTCAGCCGGACGGACCTTGATTTTGGCGCCCCAGTGGTTGGAACCCCACGACGATCCCACGCAAATGGCACCCTTCGTCGTGGCGGCCGACTCCCCGGAAACCAGACGCCTCACGCTGGCCGGACAACGCCGTGCCATCGGCAACCTCGATCTCGGACGCACCGAGGATGACGTCCTGCCCTTCATCATTCACACCCGCAAGGAAATCACCCGCAGCGGCGTCATCGGCCTGAACGAGTTCCTCCAACGCGTGGTGCTCGAAAGCGACGCCGCCGGCCGGCCGCCGGAGCAAGACGTCAACCTGAACAGCTTCGCCGTCGGCAGCACCAACCTGAAGCTTCGCGGTTACGGTTCGGACGAAACCGTGGTGTTGGTCAACGGCCGCCGTCTGCCGGAGGTATTGAACAATGTCTCGGGCCCGGCGCCGCCGGACGTGAATTTCATCCCGGTCAGCCTCGTCCAACAGATCGAGGTACTGCCTGCTTCCGCCTCCGCGCTTTACGGCGGCAATCCGGTCGGCGGCGTGATCAACATCGTGCTGCGGCCGGAGGTCGACGCCACCGAGGTGACCACCACCTATATCAACGCGCTGTCAGGCTACGATGCACCACAGACCAACCTCGCGCTGCAACACGGCCAATCGCTGCTCGACGGGAAATTGCGGCTCCGGTTGAGCGCCTCCTTCAGCGAGACCCTGCCGCCCACGGAATCGGAGCTGAACTACCGCCAAAAGGCGGCGCAACGTGCGGGCACTCCGCCCGACCCGATTTTCCGGGCCACGCCCAATGTGGTCAGCGCCTCCGGTCAACCGTTGTTCGGCCCCGGCACCGCCACCTACACGTCGGTGGCACCGGACGCGGACGGGAACGGCGGGCTGGCCGCCTTTGCCGGTCGCGCCGGCGAACGCAGCCTCGGTTTCTTTGATTCCGCCGGCGGATTGGCCGCGTCACTGAACAGTCTCGATTCGCCCTACGCCCGTAAACAGCGGCGCGCCACTTGGTTTGGCTCCATCGCCTACGACCTGTTTCCCTGGCTGGAACTGGGCGTGGACGGCGCGCATGTGCGCACCACCATCAACCGCGGTTACGACGTGTTCACCGGCGACCTGCTGCTGGCCGCCGATTCGCCGTTCAATCCGTTCGGCGAACCGGTGTATGTCACCCTGAACGAGACCGCACCGCGTCTCGGCCAAAATCGCAGCGAGGCCCGGATCGAATACACCTCGCTGCTCACCGGCGCACTGCTGCGGCTGCCCGGCTCGTGGCAGCTCTCGCTCGACGCCCAGATCGCGCGCAACCTCTCCCGCTACCGCGGCCTCGCCGGGGCCGACCATGAGCGTTGGCAACAGCTGGTGGACGGCGGCCGCTACAATCCCTTGCGCGACACCCAGGTGCATGCACCGCCCGCCGCCTTTTACGACGAGGTGCTTATTCATCACGGCAGTCCGGACCGATTCGTCAAGGTGGGTGATTACGCGACGCTCGACGCGTCCGCGCGGATTCTCCAACCCTCCCTCCCGCTCCCGACCGGCGTTGGCGCGCTCAACCTCGGCGCGGATTACCGCCGCAACCGGCTGCGCGGCTACCGGGACGAGCGTCGCTATGCCGACGGCAGTCTCGCCTCGCCCATCGAGGAGTGGTCGGGCCGCACCCTCGAGCGCTACAGTTTCTTCGGCGAAGTGCAGGCCCCGTTGCTCCCGCAAAAACGCCTGCCCGTCGGCATGCGGCATCTGGAAGGCAGCGTGGCCGTGCGTTACCTCGCCTCGGACCAAAGCAACGAAGTGAACGTCGCGCCGAGCTTCGGACTGAAAGTGGATTTCACCGGCGGGTTTTCCCTGCGCGGCAGCCTGACGACATCCAACCGCATGCCCACACCGGTGATGAGCCGGCGTTTGGAAGCGCCCGGCCAACCGGGCTCGGGTTTGAACCTCGTGCGCATCTTCGATCCCGTGCGCGCGCAAAGCTACGACGTGCAGGCCTCCGAGGCCCTGGATTTCACCGTGAATACCGAGGAAGCGGTCACCCAGACCGCCGGCGTGGTTTTTCAACGCGGCCACACGCGTCGCTTTCGGATTTCCCTCGACTTCGTCGACACCACCAAGACCAACGAAATTCTCGGCCTCGACGCCCAGCCCATCGTCAATCTGGAAACCCTGTTCCCGGACCGCGTCGTCCGCGCGCCGTTGTCCCCCGGCGATCCGTTGCCCGCGGGCGTCATCACCACCGTTCACACCGGCAGCGTCAACGCCTCCTCCCGCCACTCCCAAAGCTGGACCGCATCCGTCAGCTACGCCCACCACGACGTGCTGGGCGGAACCCTCGAACTGCGGGGCCGCTTGCTCTATTTTCAACGCTACACCAGCCGCCTGTTTGCCAATACCGCCAAGATCAACCAGCTCGACCATCCCGATGGCTCGGTCGCGGGCCTGATGCGTTATCGCGCCAACTTCGGCGCCACCTGGTCCACGGATCACCACGCGTTCGGCGTCGAGGGCCAATATTTTCATTCACGAAAATTGCCCGTCGTCGAATGGCCCGCCCAAGGCAGTTCGCACATCAAGCCCTACTGGCAGTTCGACGCCTTTGTGCAAACCAGTTTGCGTCGCTGGTTGCCCTGGCTGACGCCCAAGCAGGATCTGGTGGCCCAGCTGCGCGTCAACAACGTGCTCAACGCCCGCTTCCCGCACTACACCAACGAACCGTCGGGCACCGGCATCCAACCCTACGGCGATTGGCGCCGGCAGACCTACTCACTCTCGCTCACCGCGACGTTTTGAGGATCGCAGCCACGACGGACCTGCGCGGTTGCCGGCATTTCGCCCTTTCCCTGCGGAATTCGCTCTGCTTGCCTGACCGACAAGATGCGCATCCTCATCACCGGCATTTGCGGTTTCGTCGGCAGCACGCTCGCCCGCGGGCTGATCGCCGCGGGCCACCAGGTCACCGGCTTCGACAGTTTCATCCGCCCCGGCAGCGAAACCAACCGCGAGCCGCTGGAAAAGCTCGGGGCCAAGATCATCACCGCCGACCTGCGCGATACCGTCGCCATGGCCGCACTGCCCGCGGCCGATTTCGTGGTCGATGCCGCGGCCAATCCCAGCGTGCTCGCCGGGATCGATGGCAAGACGAGTTCGCGCGAATTGGTCGACCACAACCTCACCGGCACGATCAATATCCTCGAATACTGCAAAACGCACAAAGCCGGTTTCATTTTGCTCTCCACCAGCCGCGTTTACTCCATCGCCCCGCTGGCAACGCTGCCGACCGTGGTGCGCGACGATGCGCTGGCGCCCGACACCTCCCGGCCCTTGCCCGCTGGGCTGACCGCCGCCGGGCTCGACGAATCCTTTGCCACCACCGCGCCGATTTCGCTCTACGGTGCCACCAAGCTCGCCTCCGAGGCCATGGCCTTCGAATACGGCGAGACCTTCGGCTTCCCGGTGTTTGTCAACCGCTGCGGCGTGCTCGCCGGCGCGGGCCAGTTCGGGCGCGCCGACCAGGGCATCTTCGCGTTCTGGCTGAATGCCTGGCTGCGCCAACGCCCGCTCAAATACCTCGGTTTCGGCGGCCATGGGCACCAAGTGCGCGACTGCCTGCACCCGCGCGATCTGCTGCCCGTGTTGGAAAAGCAATTCGCCGCGCCGCCGCTGCCGGTCGCCGACCGGCTCGCCAATTTCGCCGGCGGTGCGGCCTCCGCAATGTCGCTGCGCCAGCTCAGCATCTGGTGCGCAAAGCGGTTCGGCCCGCACGACGTCACGGAAGACGGCACGCCGCGTCCCTTCGACATCGGTTGGATGGTGCTCGACCACGCCAAGGCCACGCGCCTGTGGGACTGGCGCCCGGCCACCCCGACCACGGCCATCCTCGAGGAAATCGCCCGCCACGCCGAAACGCATCCCGATTGGCTGGAGCTCTCGGCCCCGCGCTGAGATTCACCACGAAGCATACGCCAATCATGGAGTTTGATCCGGTTTCCCAGCAAGTGCTCGGCTTGATGATCGAGGTGCACCGGCATCTGGGCCCGGGTCTGCTGGAATCCGCCTATCAAGCCTGCCTGGCTTACGAACTCAGGTCTTCCGGTCTCTCCTTCGCCGCCGAAGTGTCGCTGCCACTGCGATACAAGGGATTGGCGCTGGATTGTGCGTACCGGATGGACTTTGTGATCGAGGACCAGCTGGTGCTTGAGCTGAAATCGGTTGATTCACTGCTCCCGATTCATGAAGCCCAGCTGTTGACCTACCTGCGGCTCGCCCGGTTGAAAACCGGGCTCTTGGTGAATTTCAACGTTCCGCTGCTGCGACAGGGAATAAAACGGCTCGTCCTGTAATCAACTCCGTGTTCTTCGTGTCTTTGTGGTGAATTCTGAT
>JACFMR010000017.1 GCA_019455245.1 Opitutaceae bacterium | reverse complement strand
GCTTCCGACCGCCCCTCCGTGCCGCAACACCGCCTTCATGCAATATCCGGGTTAGGATCAAAGCGTCCTGCTACGAACCAAGGGCGTCAGTGTCAGTGCGGATTGACCGTCGGGCAGCCCAACCTCAAATCGCTCTTGCCCGCCCCTATACGCCTTCCGTAGAAGTGACGTAAATCGGCGAAATATTACATAAGCCGTTGGTAGACAGCATCTCCTTTTCACCCTCATAACCTGAAGGTCGTTGGTTCAAATCCAACCCCTGCACCCAATTTATAAGCCCTCCCTCTGCTCGGGAGGGCTTTTTGTTGAACGAGTTACGCCAGGCCGACGGGCCACTTCAACAAAATGAATCCGGGGCGCGCTCACGACGCCGAATAATGCGCGTTGATCTTTGCGGCAACGTCGCGGAAGCCGATGTCCTCGGCGTAGATTGCCTTGAACTGCGCGATGGCGGCCTCGGTTTGGCCGAGGGCCTCGTGGCAGAGGCCGAGTTCGTAGATGACATCCTTCTTCCGATCATCCATCGCGGACAATTCGCCATTGGCGGTCGTGAGTTGGACCACCGCCAGATCGGTCAGCCCGCGGACGCGAAAACAACGCGCCAAGCCCAACAAGGCCGCGGGCCGCCATTGGGGATGCCGCTGCGCGTGCTGATACTGGGCGATGGCGGCTTCGACTTCGCCGGCGGCAAACAACAATTCCGCCAGCTGAAAACGGGCCTCCAGATCGCCGGGATAACGTTCCACGCGCTCGCGGGCCGCCGCCAGCGGATCGGTTGGAGCGACGGCCGATGGTGATTCACCGGCCGTCGGTTGCAGCGGTGGCAGCGCAGGCGTTGCCGGCGCGGGTGGGCCCGCCGGAGGTTGATGGGCGTCCGCCTTGACCTTGGTACGAAAATCCCCGCCCTGCTCCCAGTTGCCCTTTTCGGTGGCGCGTGCAATCGAGGCCTTGCGCATCAAAGTCTGCGCGTCGCCGTCGACCGGCTGCAGGCGGAGAATCTCGTCGGCCACCCGCAGGGCCTCGCCCGGCTGGCCGGCGCGCAGCCACGCCTCGCCCAGCGAGAGCAGGTTGGAGCGGTCGGCCGGATCAATTTCACGGATGGCTTCGAAGGCGAGAATCGCGGTCTGCGGCCAATCGAAGCCCAACGCGGCCTCGCCGAGCAGGCGCAGGGCGGGCACATTGTCGGGATCGCGTTCGAGCAGCTTTTCCGCGCGGGCGAGATTCTCCGCCGGATCGCGCCGGTGGGCGCCGAGGGTGAAGGGCAAGGCGGTGAGTCCGCCGAGAGTGCGGGCCAGCCGGGCGTTGGCGCCCGACCGGCGGACCCGCGCGGCGCGTTGCAGGCGCCGCACCTCCACGCAACCGGGCTGGCCGCGCAAAATCTCGGCACAGACCATGCGCACGTAATCGTGATTGCCCCGCGCCAACGCCCGCCGGGCATTTTCCACCAGCTTTTGCTGACGGGCATCCAACGAGGAAACATCAACATCCGGCATGACGTTATCGAAACAACCCCGGTCCGACGTGCAACGCCGGAAGCGCGGGCCGGCGGATCAGGAGCGGTAAAATTCGCGGGTGGCGGCGATCTTGCGGCGCACCGCGCCGCCGAGCAACAGGTCGCGCGCCGGGGCGAGGCCGGCGGCCACGGATTCGACCTTGCCGGTGATCCACAAACCCACGGCCGCGTTGAGCACGATGGTGTCGACCAGTCCGCGCGGTCCGCGGCCGGCGAGCACGGCGTCGACGATGGCGAGGTTTTCCTGCAGGTCGCCACCGCGCAGTTCGTCGAACGGGGCGGTCGTAAGGCCGAAATCCTCGGCCCGCCATTGGGCATCGATCCCGGCCAGGCGGCCGAAGCCGCAAACACGGTTGACCGTGGCCGTGGTGAGTTCGTCGATGCCGCGATCGGCGGCGATGAC
This sequence comes from Opitutaceae bacterium, assembly GCA_019455245.1. Classification (GTDB taxonomy): domain Bacteria; phylum Verrucomicrobiota; class Verrucomicrobiia; order Opitutales; family Opitutaceae; genus Cephaloticoccus. Next base: position 94,467 of record JACFMR010000017.1, on the reverse strand, counting down.
CCCGTGCACAGCAATGCCGGCCTTGGCGCCGAGTTCGCCGAGGGCGGCGGCCAGCCGCGGCACCCATGCTTCGGCATACGAACCGAGCATCACGTGCGCCGGTCGGCCCGGGTTGATGAGCGGCCCGAGGATGTTGAACACCGAACGCCGCCCCTGCGCCGCAAGGAGTTTGCGCACCGGGGCGATGTGCTTGAACGTGGGGTGAAAACTCGGCGCGAAGAAAAACACGTAGCCGAGCTCATTCATAGCCCGGCGCAATTTTTCGGGCGAGGCTTCGAGGTCGACGCCCAGGGCCGCCAGCAGGTCGGCGCTGCCACACTTGGAGGTGATGCCGCGGTTGCCGTGCTTCATGGACGGCACGCCGGCGCTGGCCAAAGTCAGGATGACGAGGCTGGAAACGTTGAAGCCGCCGGCGTGGTCGCCGCCGGTGCCGACCACATCGATCGCGCGGTCCGCCCAGGCCGGCATGCCGGGATCAAGCGCGCGCCGGCGGAAGGCCTGCGCAAAGGCCGCGACCTCGCCGGGCGTCTCGCCCTTGTCGGCCAGCGCGGTGAGAAACGCAGCCTTGTCCGCATCGGGCGGCTCGGACGACGCGAGGGCGGCCGCGGCGATTTCCACCTGGGCGGGCGTGAGGTGGGTGCCGGCGGTCAGCAGACCGGAGAGTTCGTTCAGGGTAGCCATGGGGTCAAAAGCAGGCAGGCGGGGAAAAAGGCCGCAAATAAATTTGCTCCGCGCCGGGAATGCTTTCACCAACTGCGCGGTGCGCAAGCTTCCCCTCTTCCTGCTCCTGTGCGGTCTCGCGGTGCCGTCCCTGTCGGCGCAATCCGACCCGGCCGGGTCGCGCGAACCGGTCGCGGAATTGAGGGTGCTTGATGCCATCGTGCTGGGCGTGGTGGAGGGCGTGACCGAATTTCTCCCCATCTCATCGACCGGCCATCTGATCATCACCAACCACCTGCTGGGGCTGGAAGCGGACACGCCGCTGAAGGGGCACGACGGGCAGCCGCTTTGGCACAAGCGGCCTTCCGCGAAAAATCCGGCCGGCGAACCGCTCACGCTCAAACTGGCCGCCGACACCTACACGGTGGTGATCCAAGTCGGGGCGATTTTGGCCGTGGTGCTGCTGTATCGCGCGCAGCTCCTCAGCATGCTGCGCGGGCTGTCCGGGCGGGACAGCAACGGCATGCGACTGCTGCGCAACCTGATCTGCGCGTTCATTCCGGTGGTCTTCATCGGTCTGGCGGCCAGCCGTTTCATTGAGCAGCATCTGTTTTCCATCGGCTCGGTGATCATCGGCCTGGTGGGCGGTGCGGTGTTGATGATCGCGGTGGAGCGCTGGCGTTGGCGCCGCGCGGGCGTGGGTCACATGAGCAAGGATGCATCGGATCTCTACCCCAGCGAGGCGCTGAAAATCGGCCTGTTCCAATGTCTCGCGTTGTGGCCCGGCACGAGCCGGTCGATGGTCACAATCGTCGGCGGCTACCTGGCCGGGTTGAATCCGGCCAAGGCCGCGGAGTTCAGTTTTTTGCTGGGCCTGCCGGTTCTGGGCGGGGCCGCACTGCTCAAGGGCTGGCGCTCCGGCGGCGCGATGATCGAGGTGTTCGGCTGGTCCAATGTGTTGCTGGGCGTGGCGGTTGCGGCGGTTTCGGCCGCGCTGGCGGTGCGGTTCTTCGTGGCCTTCCTCACGCGACACGGGTTGATGGCCTTTGCCGTGTACCGGCTGGTGCTGGCTGCGGTCATCGCAGGGATTTTCTACCTGTAAAACGCCTGCGGTTATAGCGCTTGACGCGGTCTTGGCCGGCCCTTTACTCGCAACCTTTTCACCGCTTCCAGCGACGTTTGCACCACTGTCGCTCCATCACTTAACCAACCACCATCATGGCTCAACCGAAACGCAAGCAGTCCAAACGCCGCAGCGCCAACCGCCGCGCCGCCAACGCTTTCAAGGCACCCGAATTCGCCACCGATCCGACCGACGGCAGTCTCTTCCGTCCGCACCGCGTGAATCCGAAGAACGGCATGTACCGCGGTCGGCAGGTCCTCGACGTCGAGGTCTAAGCCCGCGCTTTCAGTCCCGCCATCTCCGCGATGGTTTCCTCTTCGGGCGAATCCGGTCGGATAGCGGTCGACGCCATGGGCGGGGACCTCGGTCCGGTCGAGGTGGTTGAGGCAGTCAAGCTGGCCCTGCAGCAGGATCAAGGGCTCAATCCCGTCACTTTGGTGGGCGATGAGGCTTTGTTGCGGCCGTTGGTGGACAAGGCCGGTCTCAAGGACCCGGCGCATGTCGCCATCCACCATGCCTCCGAAATCATCACGATGGAGGACAAGCCGCTCCAGGCCCTGAAGCGGAAGAAGGATTCGTCGATGGTCCGGGCCATCGAACTCGTCAAGGAAGGCCACGCGAGCGTGGTCGTCAGCTGTGGCAACACCGGCGCGTTGATGGCCGGCGGCACACTCAAATTGCGCACGATGGAAGGCGTCGCCCGCCCCGCCCTCGGCGCCGTCGTGCCACGGGAGAACGGCCATTTCGTGCTGATCGACGCGGGCGCCAATCCCGAGGCCAAGCCCGAGCACCTGCTGCACAACGCCATTCTCGGCAGCCATTACTGTTCGCTCATGCTGGGACTGCCCGCCCCCAAGATCGGCCTGATGACCATCGGCACCGAGGAAGGCAAAGGCAACGCGCTCGTGGCGGAGACGCACGAACTGCTCAAGCGTGCCCACGGCATCATCAACTACGCCGGACCGATCGAGGGCTTTCAGGTGTTTGCCGACCATGTGGACGTCGTCGTCTGCGACGGCTTTGTCGGCAACATCATGCTCAAGAGCTGGGAGTCGCTGGTGAACTTTTTCACCGGCATGCTGAAGGAGGAGTTGCGGGCCAATCCCCTGCGCATGGGCGGGGCTTTTCTCGCCCAAGGTGCCTTCAAGGCCCTGAAGGAACGCGTCAACCCCGAGCGTTACGGCGGCGCCCCGCTGCTCGGTCTGCGCGGCAACGTGCTGAAAGCGCACGGCTCCAGCAACCGGCACGCCATCCGCAGCGCCATCCGTGCCGCGAACGAGATGATCAAGGCGGATCTCAATCACCGCATCGAGGCCGATGTCCAGCGGGCGAACCTGTTGCTGACCACCGAAGCCTGAGCGCACCCTGTTTTTTATCATGGCCATACGATCCTCCATCATCCTGGGCACCGGTTCCTACGCTCCCGAGCGCATCCTTACCAACGAGGAGCTCTCGCAGAAGATAGAAACCTCCGACGAATGGATTCGCAGTCGCAGCGGCATCCGCGAACGGCACATCGCCGCCCCGGGTGAAGCCACCTCCGACATGGCGGTCCAGGCCGGTCGCCGGGCCCTGGCCGACGCCGGGCTGACCCCGGAGGACATCGACCTGCTGGTGGTCGCAACGGTCACCCCTGACATGACCCTGCCGGCGTGTGCGTGCATCATCCAGCACAAGCTCGGCGTGCCGACGCATGCGGCCTGTTTCGACCTGAACGCCGCCTGCTCGGGCTTCATCTACGGCCTCGACACCGCTTCGGCCATGATCCAGTCGGGCCGTTACAAAAAGGCGCTCGTCATCGGCGTGGACAAACTTTCCGCGATCGTGGACTGGAATGACCGCAACACCTGCGTGCTCTTCGGCGACGGCGCCGGTGCCGTGGTGCTCGGCGGCTCCGACCAGCCGGACACCGGCGTGCTGGGCGCCAAACTTGGCGCCTATGGGGACAGCGTGAACCTGCTTTGCGTACCGGCCGGCGGCAGCAGCAATCCCGCCACGGCCGAGGCCATCGCCGCCGGTGATCTCTTCATGAAGATGAAGGGCAAGGAAGTCTTCAAACTGGCGGTGCGGGCGATGGACGAGGCCGCGCGGGATATTCTGGAACAACACGGGTTCCATTCGGATCAGATTGCCCTGGTGATTCCCCACCAAGCCAACCTGCGCATCATCGATGCCGTCGCCTCCTACCTGAAACTTCCCATGGACCGCTTCGTCGTGAACGTCGACCGCTACGGCAACACTTCCGCCGCCTCCGTGCCGCTGGCGCTGGACGAAGCGCGTAAGGCCGGCCGCATCAAGCCCGGCGACATCACGCTGCTCGTCGCGTTCGGGGCGGGCTTGACCTACGGGTCCGCGCTGATTCGCTGGTAAACCCTGTTGCCAATGATCCTTTCTTCCTTCCGTCGCCTGTTTCTCGGCCTGCTGGTCGCCACCTTCACGCTGTCGTTCTCCAGCCGGCTCGCCGCCGATCTGGTCTGGCATCCCGACACCGGCTGGCGGATCGACGGCGGGGTCCTCTCCGGCCTCAGCGGCGTCGAGGGACGCAACGCGCTGGAGCTCATGAACAACGCCCGGCGCGCGGAGGAGCGCGGCAACCTGAGCTCGGCCATCAAGACCTACAACAAGGTGGTGAAGCGCTACGGCACCTCGATCTACACGCCCGAGGCCCTGTATCGCACCGCCCGGCTGTATCTGGAGCGCAAGCAATACAACAAGGCCTTCGACTCATTCCAGAATCTGGTCACCCGCTACCCCAACACCCCGAGGTTCAACGAGATCATCGGCGAACAATACCGCATCGCCAGCGCGCTGCTGGACGGCGCCCGGCAGCATTACTGGGGCTGGCTGCCCGGCTTCCCCGACCGGGCCAAGGGCGTGCTCTACTTTGAATTCATTCTGCTCAACGCCCCCTACAGCGACTACGCCCCGCTCGCGTTGATGAACATTGCCCGCGGTCATCAAAAGCTCCGCAACACCTACGAGGCCATCGACGCGCTGGACCGCCTGATCAACACCTACCCGCAGAGCCTGCTGACCGCCGACGCCTACCTCCAGCTCGCCAAGACCCACGCCTCGCTGGTCGACGGACCCAACTACGACCAGGAATCCACCCAGGAGGCCATCACCTATTTCCAGGACTTCATGATCCTCTTCCCCGGCGATCCCAATGTCGGCACCGCGGAAGACGGGCTGGACCGGATGCGCACCGTGCTGGCCCAGAGCAAGATCAACATCGCCGATTTCTACTTCGAAAAGCGCGACAACTACACCGCGGCCCGGGTTTTCTACAACGAGGCCATCACGGTTTATCCCGACTCGGAAATCGCCGCCCATGCGCGGCAACGGCTCGCCGAAGTCGATGCCGCCGCCGCACGCAGCCAGCCCGACGCCGGGGACGGCGAAGCGGCGGCCCCCGCCCCGAAGAAAAAGCGGTTCTTCTTCTTTTGAGTCCCGGGATCAGGCCTGCATCGGCGCATGATCCGTCACCTCAAAACATTCCTCTGGACGGCCCTTGCGCTGGCCTGCGCCGGCTGCGGCCATTATCAGCTGGGCACGACGGGGAAGCTGTCCTTTGCCACACTCCACGTGGCGCCTGTCACCATGCGCACCTTGGTGCCGCAGGCCGAACCCATCATCGGCACCCAGTTGCGCGAGGCGTTCGTGCGTGACGGTCGGGTCCGGCTCGCAAACAGTCCCGACGCGGCGGAGGCCACCCTGCAACTCACGGTGCGGGACTACCGGCGGGATGTCGCCACGGTGCGCCCCGGCGACACCGGATTGGCCCGCAAATTCACCGTGACCCTGTCGGCCGACGCCACGCTTATCGACAACCGCACGGGCGCGGTTCTTTTTCAGGACCGGGCGATTGTCGCCCGGCGTGACCTCTTCACCGATAGCGGCCAGTTGCAGGCGGAATATCAGCTGCTGCCGCTGCTCGCGCAGGATCTCGCCGCGCGGACCGCCCATGCCGTGTTGGACACCTGGTAACCGCCATCCCGTGAAATTCAGGGATTGAGCCCGCCGCCGCCAACGTGCTCCATCATGGCGGCCCATGCGCAACGCCTCCATCCTCGCCCCTTCCCTGCTGGCCGGTGATCATGCCAACCTGGCGGCCAGCGCCCGGCTCGTGGCCGATGCCGGCGCCACCTGGCTCCATCTCGACATCATGGACGGGCATTTCGTGCCCAACCTCACCTTCGGGCCCGAGACCCTCGCCGCGTTGCACCGCGCCGGCTGCACGTTGTTCTTCGATACCCATCTCATGCTGGCGGAACCCCACCGCTACGTGGAAGCTTTTGCCAAGGCCGGAGCCGACCTGATCAGCATCCACATCGAGCCCGCCTACGATCATGCCGGCACATTGGCGCAAATCCGCGCCCTGGGCTGCCAGTGCGGCATCGTGCTCAATCCGGGCACACCGGCAGACGCGGTTCGTCATCTGCTCGACCAGGTCGATCTGGTGCTGGTAATGACGGTGCAGCCGGGTTTTGGCGGCCAGTCGTTCCAAGCGGCAATGACGGAGAAGATCGCCACGCTGCGACGCTGGCGCGACGAACAGGGCCAAACCTGGCGGCTGGAAGTGGACGGCGGGGTCGATCTGCGAACCGCCCCGCTGTGCCATGCCGCCGGCGCCGACACCTTCGTGGCCGGCACGGCCTTTTTCAAAGCGCCGGATCGCGCGGAGTTCCTGCGGAATATTTCCGCCCTCGCCGGCGACTAGAGTCCGGCCCGCGCCAGCTCGGCCGCCCGCCGGTATTGGGCCCGAAGCTGCGCGCCGAGTTCCCTCGCCAACCGCACCTCGTCGACCTTGTTCTTCGAATTGAGCGCCGGCTTCACCACGGAAAACATCCGGTCGTAGCCGAGCAGCGACATGTCGTTGAGCACCGCCATGGCCTGCGGCGGCTGCCCGGCTTGGTTGATCGCGCGCCACGCCTCCACCAGCTCGGCGTGCGTGTCCAGGCACATCACGCGAATGCCGAAGGACATTTCGCGAAACAAACTGCCGGTCCACCCGGGCTGGTAGACCAACTGATCATCCACCGCGTAAGGCTCGGCCTCGGGGTCCGATTGATACGCTTTCCACGTCGCCTCGGTGTAATAGTCGCGGCGCACCGGCAGACGGCGCAGGGCAAACTGCACCGGGCCGCCGGGCGTGCCCACCTTGAAGTTCCACAGCTTTTGTCCCTCCATGCTGAGGGTGAACTCGATGAACGCCTCCGCCACGTCCCGGTGCGGCGCGCCGCGCAACACCCCGATCGGATCCACCGAGCTCACCGTGCCGCCGCGGGGCGTCACATAGACGAGCCGGCCGGAGGCATCGCGCCGTGTGACGGCCTCGGCCTGGTAGCGGCCGTAAAAATCGATGCAGATGCCCGCCGCGGAATTGCCCTGCGCCACATCGATCGGGGGCTTTTGCGATGAATCGGTAAAGTAGCGCGCGTTCGCCCCGATCAGGCGCATGATGCGCATGCCTTCATCCCAGCCCTCGCGCACGGCGCGGGCCTCCAGTTCGGCCGGCGACAGGTTGCCCGGCTCCCGCTGCAACGCATGCAGCCGGATTTGCATCTGCTGCTGGATCAGGTTCTCGAAGGCCTTCGCAATGGAGCCGCTCTTGGTGGGATCACACACCGCCACCTCGCCGAGCAACTGCGGGTTGGTCAGATCGGCCCACGCCTCCGGCGGATGCTCCAGTCCGAGGCGCGCGATGGCGTCCTTGTTGTACAGGATGCCATAGCTGCTCAACACGTTGCCGATCCAGCGTCCCTCCGGATCCCAATACTCCTCGCCGGCGTAACTGCGCGGGATGACGCCGTCGGCAAACCACTCCGGATGCGTTTGCAATATGCGTGCAGGCACCAGCCGGCCGGCGACGGCCTGACGGATGAAGTCGTAGCTGCCGCCGCCAAAAAACAAATCGATGCCGCAGCCGACCTCGGACCCGAGAAAGGCTTCCCGTGCCTCGCGGGCCTCGGCCGGGGCGTCGGCCGGCAACCGGGGGTTGGCGAAAGCCCCCTGCACTTCCATGCTCCAGTTCCGGCCCAGCGTGTTTTTCCAGTGGTTCTGGAAGGAGGAGATGTATTCCGACTCGAGAAACCGCGCGATTTCGCTCGTGCCGCCGATGACGCGCCAGTCGATGAAGACCGTGCGGCCGGTTTTCTGCCGATACCACTCGCGAAACGCGGTCGTGTATTCGTAGCGGATCGCCTCGTTGTGCGGCGTGATGATCACCAACGTGTCATCGGCCTGCTGCGTGGCGGCCTGGCGCGGGCGCAGGACAAATGGCAGCGCCAGGGTCACCGCCAGCGCGAGGAGAATGAGCACGCGCTTGACCATGACGATCAGTCCACCAGCACCACGACGTCCGTGGGGTCGACCGCGGCGAAGATCTCGCCCCGGCCGGCGCCGTCCACAAACCGCGGGTTGCGTTCAAAAACCTTCAGGGGCGTGTCCCGCACGATGAGATCGTATTGCGCGACTTCGCCGAGGTAGACGAAATCGCCGATGCGCCCGTGCACACAGTTGTGCTCGGTGTGGCGCTCGCGGCTGAGCTCCCAGCACTCCGGCCGCACCGACAGGGTGACCTCCGCGCCGACCGCCGGCGGACGCGCCGGATTGCCGAGCACGCCGTCGAACGAGCCGATGGCCGTTTCCACCGTGGCCATGCCGTCGCTGATGCCGGTGACCTTGCCGGGGATGAAATCCGTTTCACCGATGAAGTGCGCGACGGTCTTGCAGACCGGGCGCTTGTAAACCTCGCGGGGCGACCCCACCTGCAGGATGTGCCCGTTCTCCAGAATCGCCATGCGGTCGGAAATCGACAACGCCTCCTTCTGGTCGTGGGTCACATAGACCGTGGTGAGTTTGAATTCCTTGCAGACGCGCCGGATTTCCATGCGCATCTCCAACCGCAGCTTGGCGTCGAGGTTGGACAGCGGTTCGTCCAGCAGCAGGCAGCGCGGCCGGATGACCAGCGCGCGGGCCAGGGCCACGCGTTGCTGTTGGCCGCCGGAAAGCTGGTTGGGCCGGCGGTCGGCATACTGCGCCATGCGCACCGACTCGAGCGCCTCGGCCACCCGCTGCCGGATCTCCGCCTTTGGCACCTTGCGCTCCTCCAACCCGAAGGCGACGTTCTCCGCCACGGTCATATGCGGCCACAGGGCGTAGCTCTGAAACATCATGCCGGTGTTCCGCCGGTGGGGTTCGAGCCGCGTGACCTCCTCGTCGCCAAACCAGATTTGCCCCTCCTCCGGAAGGTAGAACCCCGCCAGGCTGCGCAGCAGCGTGGTCTTGCCGCAACCACTGGGGCCGAGCAGGAAAAACAGCTCCCCGGGATTGATGGTGAGGTCGAGGTGGTGCAGCGCCGTGACCGCTCCGAACCGCTTCGTCAGTTTCTGGATACGAATGGAAATCATGCCGCGCGCGAGGTGCGATGAAGCAAGAATTCGCCCTTGGTGAAGTCAAAGGAATTAACCCCGGCCCGCCGTGCTAACGCATTGCCACGCGCCCGCCTGTGGGTTTTCCTCGCTGCATCCCGACATGCCCTCCGTCAAAGCCTCCTCCATCCATCCCGACCTTGAGAGCGTCCTCGTGACCGAAGCCCAGATCAAACGGCGCATCAAAAGTCTCGGCCGGGAACTCCGGGAAGTCTACGGCAACGAGGAATTCACCGTCATTTCCATCATCAACGGTGCCATCCTCTTCACCGCCGACCTGCTGCGGGAGATCGAAAACCCCGTCCGCCTCGATTGCATCCGCATCTCCAGCTACCGCAACGAGACCAAGTCCATGGGCACGCCGCAGCTCATCCACAGCCTGACTCTGGATGTGACCAAGCGCGACGTGCTGCTGATCGACGACATCCTCGACACCGGCAAGACCCTCGCGATGGTGACGGACCTGATGCACAAGCTGAAGCCCGCCAGCCTGCGGGTCTGCGTGTTGCTGGACAAAAAGGGCCGCCGTGAGGTCGACTTCGAGGCCGACTTCGTGGGCTTCAAGATTCCCGACAAGTTCGTGGTGGGCTACGGGCTCGATTTCGCCGAGCGCTATCGCAACCTGTCCTGCATCGGCGTGCTCAAGCCCCACCTGCAAAACCCGCCGGAGTGGAGCTGACGCAATTTGCGCTCAGAGCATGCGGCCGGCCGTCGGATCGATCAGGCCCATGCGCATGGCAAAGGTGTGCGCGATGCTCGCCGCGGCGTTCTTGGCGCGCAGCGCGCCCTCGCCCGTGAAGAGCTCGTCCACCGTCGCATGAAAGAGCTCCAGCCAGCGTTCGAAATGCGTCAGGTCCACCGGCAACACCGCGTGCGCCGGGAAGGGCCGGCCCGCGTAACCGGGTTGCCCCAGAATCAGCCCGTTCCAAAACGCATACATCTTCGGCAGATGGTGTGACCAATCGACCTTGGCTACGTCGGCAAAGATGGGGTTCAGCAGGGCATCCGCCTGCACCTTGGTGTAAAAGGCGTCCACGAGCCGGCGAACATCCGCTTCGGTTGCAATATCCGTCATGCTCCCAGCGAAACGCCCCGGCCGTCGCGCCTCAACCGCGGAATGCCGGAAGTTTGATCTGCATCAAGCCGCCCGCGCTCAACCCGGCTTGCGCCGGGCGCGGCCGTATTTTGCCGGCGGAGTGCGCGCGGCCTTTTTGTAGTCGCCCGAACGCAACGCGTTGATCTGGTCGCGCAGCACGGCCGCCCGCTCGAACTCCAGTTTGGCGGAGGCCTCGACCATCTCGACCTCCAGTTCGACAATCACCGCCGCCACGTCGTCCACCGTCTCGGCCACCTGCGGCTCCTCCGCCTCCGCGCCGGCATCGCGCAGATGCAGGGAGGCCTGCGCGGAGCGTTTCACGCTGCGCGGGGTGATGCCGTGCTCGCGGTTGTAGGCGATTTGTTTCTCCCGCCGGTAATTCACCACCTCCATCGTCCGGCGGATCGATTCGGTCTCCTTGTCCGCGTAAAAAATTACCCGGCCCTTCTCGTGCCGCGCCGCCCGGCCCGCGGTCTGGATCAGGCTGGTCTCGCTGCGCAAAAAACCCTCCTTGTCCGCATCGAGGATCGCCACAAGCGCGACCTCCGGCAGATCGAGCCCCTCGCGCAGCAGGTTGATGCCGACCAGCACGTCGAAATTGCCCAGGCGCAGGTTGCGCAAAATCTCCACGCGTTCGATCGCATCGATGTCGCTGTGGAGGTATTCGACCCGGATGCCGGACTCGCGCAGGTAGCTCGTGATATCCTCCGAGAGCCGCTTGGTCAGCGTGGTGACCAGCACGCGCTCCTCCGCCTCCACCGCGCGACGGATCTCGCCGATGAGGTCCTCCACCTGCCCCTTGGTCGGCCGCAGGGTGATCTCCGGATCCAGCAGGCCGGTCGGCCGGATCAGCTGCTCCGCCACGACAGTCGAGAGACCCATTTCGAATTTCGCAGGTGTGGCCGAAACGAACAGCGTCTGGCCGGTGATCTGTTGGAACTCCTCGAAACTCTGCGGCCGGTTGTCGAGCGCCGAGGGCAGGCGGAAGCCGAACTTGACCAGCGTCTGTTTGCGCGCGCGATCGCCGTTGTACATGCCCCCGACCTGCGGCACCGACACGTGGCTCTCGTCGATCATCAGCAGGAAATCCTTGGGGAAAAAGTCGATCAGGCAGAAGGGCCGGTCCCCGGCCTTGCGGCCGGTGAGGTGGCGGGAGTAATTTTCGATGCCGTTGCAAAACCCCATCTCCTGCAGCATCTCGAGATCGTAGTTGGTGCGCATGCGGATGCGCTGCGCCTCCAGCAGCTGGCCGTTGCGCTCGAAGTGCGCCACCTGTTCCTCCAGCTCGGCCTTGATGCTCGCGATGGCCGGCTCGAGTTTGCCCCGCGTGGTCACATACTGGTTGGCCGGATACAGGTCGAACTGGTCCAGCGGCCGCACCACCCGGCCCGTGGTGACATCGAATTCGCTGATGGCGTCCACCTCGTCGCCAAAAAACTCCACCCGCAGCCCCTGCTCCGAATAGGCCGGCATGATATCCACGACATCGCCGCGCACGCGGAAGCACCCGCGCTTCAGCTCGTAGTCGTTGCGCTCATAGAGATTGTCGACCAACCGCTCCAGCAGTGTGTTACGGCCGAGGGCGTCGCCCCGCCGCAGGGGGATGCGGAGTTCGGTGAAATCCTCCGGCGAACCCAGGCCGTAAATGCAGGACACACTCGCCACGACGATGACATCGCGCCGCGAGACCAGCGAACTGGTGGTGGCGATGCGCATCCGCTCGATCTCGTCGTTGATCGAGGAGTCCTTCTCGATGTAGGTGTCGCTCGAGGGGATGTAGGCCTCGGGCTGGTAGTAATCGTAATAGCTGACGAAATACTCGACCGCGTTCTCGGGGAAAAAATTCTTGAACTCGGAATAAAGCTGCGCGGCCAGCGTCTTGTTGTGCGAGATGATCAGCGTCGGCCGCTCGCACTGCGCGATCACGTTCGCCATCGTGAAGGTCTTGCCCGAGCCGGTCACCCCCAGCAGCGTCTGGTGCCGGTGACCGGCCTTGAGCGATGCCACCAGTTGGGCGATCGCCTGCGGCTGGTCGCCCGTCGGGACGTAATCCGCGCAGAGCTTGAACAACATGCTCAACGGGAAAACAGCGCGGCCAGATCCGCAACCCCGAGTTCGTCCAGCCGTACGACCACGCGGTCGGTCATCGTCAGACCGTCGGCCGGATGCGTCGTGGCTACCCCAACCACCTTCATGCCCCCGGCCCGGGCGGCTTCGATGCCGGCCAGGGCGTCCTCAAACACCACGCAGCGGTTGGGCGCGCACCCGGTCACGGCCGCGGCCTTGAGGAAGACCTCCGGATCGGGTTTGCCGTGACTGACATCCTCGGCGGTTATCATGCCACCAAACAGCCCGGTGAAGCCCATCACGCCGAGAATGGTGGCGATGTTTTCGCGGTGCGTGGAGGAGCCGATGCAGGTCGGCACGCCGGCATCACGCAAGCGCTGCAGAAAAGTGTGCACGCCCGGCAAGGCCTCGATGCCTTTCTCCAACACGATCTCGCGATACAACGCCTCCTTGCGCAGGGACAGCCGGTGCACTTCGGCCGGATCTTCGGTCCAGTGCAGAAACGAGGCGATGATCCACTCGTTCTTGCGGCCGAAACCGACCTTGAAGTGGTTGGCCGGCAGTGCCCGTTTTTCCTCCGCGGCGAGCCGTTCCCAGCTTTCCTCGTGCTGGCGGGAGGAGTCGATGATGACTCCGTCCCAGTCAAAGATGGCGCCGAATTTCGTCGTGGTGTTGCTCACAGTCCGAAGACTTTGAGCATCCCGTTCCAGAGGCCAGCCCAGAACTTGCGGGCCGCGCCCACGCCGTCGCCTGCCGTGATTTCCTGACACAGGAACAACCCGTGGCCGGAAAACAGGTCGTCAAACAGCGGGTTCATGCCGCGGTAATAACTCCAAAACGTCTCGGCCCGCACCGGTTTGTAGTCGAGGTTGGGGGTGAACCCGATCGTGGCGTCCTGATTGGTGCGCCGTGCTCCGGGCGTACCGTCACCGCGCGGCGCCAGTTTCTCCACCCGCACCCCACGGCTGCCGGAGACAATCAGGCGGCACGGACCGGCAAATTCAAAATAGCGGAACTGCAGCGTCACCCAAGCCTGCCAACGGAACAATTGCCAGCGGCGACGAAGGCGCAGGCGCTGCCCTGTCGCCAACGCCACCGCCACCAGATGGCTGGGACGCAGCACCAGCGCCGCGCCCTCCGGCAGCGTCAACAGCGCCAGTTCGATGTGCGGATGGGCCTGGTTGGAGAGCGTTGCCCGTTGCGTTTTCGAACCGGCGGCGGGCGTCATTTCGAGCAATTCGACGAGACCGCTCGCCAGACAGGTGAACGGGATGCGCCAGTCGAGCAGGAACCGGGTTTGCTTCTGCAGGCCTTCATCCGAGGCCTGCAGGAATTTCTCCCGCACCCACAGCCGTTCCTCTTCGGCCAAGGGCAGGTCGATCGACACGTGATTGCCGCCCACCTCGGGCAACGCGGCCAGTTCAGGGGTCAACCGCACCGGCCGGCCACGCATGACCAACGGCGCCAGGCCGTAATACAATGTCAGCCGACCCACCGTCGGACCGAGAAAATAAAGGCCCAGGGCCACCGCCAGCCAGACCCGGCTGCGCTCCCAGGCATCGCGCAGGTAGTGGGCGATTTGCGCCTGTTTCTCCTCGACCGCCTTGATGTTGGATTCGAGCCGACCCAATGCGATCTGCAGCCCTTCCTTCTCCCAGACGGTGCGCTGAAACTTGGTCTGCAGCTCCGTCAACCTGGTCTGCGCATCCTGGCGCAGTTTCTCCATGCGGGCCTTTTGTTCTGCGTTGGCCTGCTGTTGCTCCGGATTACCGATCAGCCGGTCCCAGGTGCTCTCCAGTTCCGTCAATGTCGCGATGACCTTCTCCGCCCGGCGGATCCGGTCCTGCTCGGCCTCCATCAGGACGGTGAATTCGTCGAGCCGGGTTTCCACATCCGCCATGGCCTCGCGAATCTGGCGACGCTCACCGCTGAGCGTGATCATCAGGTCCGTGCGGTGCTGGTCGAAGTCAACGGTGTCGCGGAGGAACAGCCACAGGCCGTAGGCACACAACGCCAGCACCACCATCAGCAACGCCGCGGCGCACTTTTGGAAAAGCCAGCGAAGGAATTTGAGCACGGACGTCATGTATCACCGGCGCAGACCCGCCGGATTAGGGAAGTTCATTCAAGCGGACGGGTGTCAGGAAGCCAATTGCTAAAGCCCGGAGAATCAACCAACCTGCGGCCATCAACAACCCCGGGGCCCCACCCGTCACCCATCCCAACAATTTGTTCCATGTCCAAAGTCATTGTCTCGGCCTTGTACAATTCTGATGTCTTCAAGATGGCCTGCCGCCAGTTCGACAAGGCGGCCGACGCCATCAACCTGCCCGAGGCCATCCGCGACCGCACCAAGTATCCCCGCCGCTGCCTCTCCGTGGCCCTGCCCATCAAGCGGGATGACGGCAGCGTGACGGTGTTCGAAGGCTACCGGGTGCAACACAACCTCTCCACCGGCCCGGCCAAGGGCGGCATCCGTTTTCACCAGTCCGTGACCATCGGTGAGGTGGCCGCGCTGGCCATGTGGATGAGTTGGAAATGTTCCCTCGTCGGCCTTCCCTACGGCGGGGCCAAGGGCGGCGTCATCGTCAACCCCGGCCAGCTCTCCGCGGGCGAATTGGAACGGCTCTCCCGCCGCTACATGCAGGAGATGATCAACTTCATCGGGCCGCACATCGACATCCCCGCCCCCGACGTCGGCACCAACGAAACCATCATGGGCTGGATGATGGACACCTATTCCAACCACGTCGGCCACAACGAACCCGCCGTGGTGACCGGAAAACCGCTGGCCCTGGGCGGCTCGCAGGGTCGCCGCGAAGCCACCGGCGCCGGCGTCGCCTACCTGATCAAAAAATACCTGGAGGACATGAAAATCCCCATCCAGAAGGCCACGGTCGCGATCCAGGGCTTTGGCAACGTGGGCAGCGAGGCGGCGCTGGCCCTGTCCAATTACGGCGCGAAGATCATCGCTATTTCGGACTACACCACGGGCATCCATGACCCCAAGGGCATCGACGTCAGAAAGGCCCTCGACTACGTGAACTACGCCCGCGTGCTGAAGGATTACCATCTGGGCGAGCCGATCACCAACGAGCAGCTGCTGGAGTTGAAATGCACCGTGCTGGTGCCGGCCGCCTTGGAGCGCGTCATCACCGACAAAAACGCCGGCAAGCTCAAGTGCCGGCTCCTCGCCGAGGCCGCCAACGGCCCGACCACCAACGCCGCCGACCGCATCCTCGACCGGCGCGAGGAGATCGAGATCATCCCCGACGTGCTCTGCAACGCCGGCGGCGTGGTCGTCTCCTACTTCGAGTGGCTGCAGAACCTGCAGAACTTCTACTGGTCGCGCGACGAGGTGCTCGCGAAACTCTTCACCATCCTCGACCGGGCCAAGGATTCCGTGGAATTCCAAAAACGGAAGTTCAAGTTCAGCCGCCGGCTGGCCGCGCAGACCCTCGGCATCGCCCGGGTGGCCGAGGCCAAGCAGAGCCGCGGCCTCTTCCCCTGATCGCCGTGGCTACGGTTGGTCGGCCTCCGGCTTGTGGTGGCGCGGCAGGTTCTTCTCATACGACAGGCGGGCCAGCAGGTGGCTCGCCACGGGCAGCGTGACGAACTGAAAGAAGATCGCCGCCACGACCTTCAAACCCGAGACCCCCGACTCCGGGTCGAGCCACAGGCCGAAGAGCAGCACCATGAGGCCCAGGGTCAGACCCTTGCCCAGCGCGTGTGAGCGGCAAAAGACATCGGGAAAACGCACCAGCCCGATCATCGAGATCAGCACGATGAGCGCCCCCAACACCATGACCGCGGTGGAAATGATTGCACTCATGGCCGCCCCTCCCCGTCGGTGTTTTCGTTTTCATCGCCGCCATAGGGCAGCGAACTCTGCAAAAAGAACACGAAGGCCACGGTGCCGAAGAAGCCGAGCGAGGAGATGATCAGCACGAGTTCCACGTAGAGCTCCGACTGCCACCAGCGTGAATGCAGGGCGGTGAGCCCGACCGCACAAAGCACGACGGCATCAAAGGCCAGGATGCGGTCCACCACGGTCGGTCCCTTCGCCATGCGGTAGAAACCCAGCAGCATGGAAAGCCCGAGCAGCAGGACGGCCAGATGGAACAGCAGATCGGTCATCGGGTGAAGGCGAGGATGCCCCGCTTGAAGGTTTGGTCGATCTTGGCCCGTACGGCCTCGGCATCCGCGCAGTCCAGCACGTGGAGGTAAAGCCGGGTGAAGTCCTGCGATATGTCCACCGTGTTGGTGCCGGGCGTCAGGCTGATGCAATGCGAAAGCAGCAGGATCTCCGTGCGGGTCAGGCCCGAGACATCGTAGATCAGGAACTCGGGCCGCAGACGCGACACCGGCACACACAGCGCGTAATACATCAGCTCGGCGCACGACACGATGAACTCGCGCAGGAAAACCAGCGCAAAGGTGCCGGCCGCCACCATCCGGCGCACGTAATCCTCGCTGCGCAGGATCGGCCGAAAAACAAACAGCAGCGCAAAACCCAGCAATGCGCCGAGCAGAAAATCACGTAGCGTGGGCTCCGGTTGCAAAAACAACCAGATGACCGCCATCATGAGGTTGAGGGCCAGGGAACGCATGATCAGCCTCCGCCTCCCAGCAGATGTTGAATGTAGGCGGGCCGGTCCAGCAGTTGCCGCGCGGCCTCATGGGCGATGCCCAGGAAAAACTCCGCCCCCAGCCCAATGCCGAGCGAAAGCACCGTCATGCCCGCGGCCACGGCGGTCATGGCCCGCCAGCGCGGCTCGCCGGTCTGCACTTCCTCCTTGGCCGTCGCGGCCCAGAAGGCGCCGTTCCAGATCTTGAGCATGCTGAACAACGTCAGCACCCCCGCCAGCAGCGCGCAAAACACCAGTATCCACTCCTGCTGCCGCAGGCCCTCGACGATGATCATGTATTTGCCCCAGAAACCGCTGAGGGGCGGGATCCCCGCCAGCGAAAGCGCCTGCAGCAGGAACACCACCCCCAGCACCGGCGTCAGCGCCCACAGGCGCCCGGTTTTCTCCAGATCGTCGGTGCGATTCAGCACCACCACCGTGCCGCCGACCATGAACAGCGTGCTCTTCACGATGATATGGTGGATCACGTAGAAAATGGCCGCCGCGATCGCGTAGGGCGTGAACAAACCGATCGCCAGCACCATGTAGCCGATCTGGCTCAAAATGTGGAAGGACAGGATGCCGCGGATGAAATTGCGCGACACCGCGCCCAGCACACCGAAGATCATCGTGGCGGCCGCCAGCCATGCCATCAGCCAATGCACCGTCGTCAGATCCGGCGGCAGCACCTGCCCGAAGACCCGCAGCAACACGTAAACCCCGACCTTGGTCAACATGCCGGCGTAGAGCGCCGCCACCGGACTCGGCAGAATCGGATAACTGTTGGGCAGCCAGTAGAACAGAGGGAACAGGCCGGCCTTGATGCCGAAGACCGTGAACAGCAAAAGCGCGAGCACGGTCAGTTGCGGCGTGCCCGCCAGACTGTCGGCCCGCTCCGCCATCTGCGCGAAATTCAGCGTGCCGAACAGGCCGTAGGCCATGCCCGCGGCGACCAGAAACAGCGTGCTGCCGACCAGATTCAACGCGAGATATGGAAACGCCTGCTTGATGTCCCAATCGTCCGCCTCGAGCGTCATCAGCGCATACGAGGAGATCAGCATCACCTCGAAGGCGACGAACAGGTTGAACAGGTCGGCGGTGCAAAAGGACAGGTTGATGCCCGTGACCAGAAACTGCAGCAGCGGCAGACGCAGCGGGTTCTCTTCGCTGACCGGCAGTTCGGCAAAGCCGAACAGCAGCGCGGCCAGCGCGGTGACCGCCCCCAGGGCCAGCATGATCGCGGCCAGCATGTCCACCACGAGCACGATGCCGAACGGCGCCCCCCAGCCGCCCAGGGCCAACACCTGGGGCGGCGCGCCGTAGGCCGCCGCGCCCAGGGTCAGCGCCACCGCCAGTTGCGCCGTCGCGGAAACGCCCACCACCCAACGCCGCCACGTGCGCGGCCGCCCGCCGAGCAGCGCAATCAACGCGGTGAACAGGGGCAGGACAATCGGCAGGGCGGTCAGCAGATCGCTCATGACGTCTCCTCCTCCGGCCGGGCCCGGTCGGGTTTGAACAGATCACCGGCGTTGGCCGTGCCTTGGTCAAGGAACGTCCGGTAAAGCAGAATCACCATGTAGGCGATGACGCCAAAACCGATGACGATGGCGGTGAGGATAAGCGCCTGGGGCAAGGGATCGACCATCGCTCCGTCCGCCTTGTGCACGATCGGCGCCGACTTGCCCTCCGGCACGCCGGACATCGCCAGCAGAAACAGGTTGGCCGCATTGGACAGCAGGATGAACCCGAAAAGGATGCGCACAAAGCTGGCCTGCAGGATCAGGTAGCAAGCGCCGCCGAACAGGAGGCCGACCAAAATGGCGGTTTCCCACATCATGGCCGGTCCTCCTCGCGGGTTTCGCGTACCGAGCGCCGGCTGTGCTCACGTTCCACGGGCTCCTCCAACTCGGCGGCATAGCGCCGCCACTCGCGCTCGCTCAGTGCCGTCATGCCGGAAATCGAACGCGCCAGCACAAAAATCATCTTGGTGGAAACGCCGACCACCACGAGAAACACGCCGACATCAAACAGCAGCGGCGTGCCGAACTTTAGCGTGCCCAGACCCGGCACGTCCCTCAACTCCCAATGGAAGTGGCGCAACAACGGCTCGCCCACAAGCACCGGCAGCATCGCCGTGAACAACGCCACCACCAAACCGATGGCGGCGAGCCGCGCCGGATCCACGCGCATGATCCGCTGTGTGCGCTCCACCCCGAAGGCCAGGCTCAGCAGGATGATGGACAGCGCCGAACCCAGGCCGCCGATGAAACCGCCGCCCGGCTCGTTGTGTCCGCGCAGCAACAGGTACACCGCAAAGACATTGATGATGAAAAAGAGAAACGCGCCGACCGCACGCAGGATGAACGAGCCGCCGGTTTTCATGCCCCACCCTTCCCCTTGTTCGCGGACTTGCGCCCGAGACCGTAGCCCGCCGGACCCATGGCCCCGGCTGCATATTCTTCCTTCGTGCGACGGTACCGCATCACCAGACCGATCGCGCCCAGACAGGCGATGACCAGCACGGTAATCTCCATCAACGTGTCAAACCCGCGAAAATCGACCAAGATGGTGTTGACCGTGTTGGTGCCGTGCGCGAGCGGCACGGTCTGCTCAAGGTAAAATTCCCCGGCGTGCGATGCCGTCTGCCGGGCCATGACCATCGCTGCACCCAGCGTGGCAATGAGCCCAACCGCCACGGAAACCGTCACGTTGAACACTTGGCGACCGGCGGAAAACGTGCGCCCGATTTCGCTCAGTTCACTGGAGCGCGGAAACCGGGCCAGCAGCAGGAGCACCAGCAGCAACGTCGCCGACTCGACCAGGATCTGCGTCATGGCGAGATCCGGCGCCCGGAAAAGCACGTAGTAGAGCGTGACCAGGAAGCCCACGATGGACAACGCGATGAGTTGCGCGGTCCAGCGCCGGAGCCCGATGATCATGGCCACCGCCACCGCCACCAACGCCACCACGAAGGTGCGCAGCGGATTGAAGTCCGCGAGCGCCGGCCAGCCGGGCCACAACGCCGCGCGTTGGCTCCACCAATAGCCGCCCACCAGCAGCACAAAGGTGGTCAGCACAATCGCCAGATAGTCGAACTGACGGTCGAACCTCAGCAATTCGCCCAGTTTCTTCGCTCCGACGGGCAACGCCGTCACCAAGCCTTCAAAGCCGCGGTCAAAGCGCAGCCAGGCCGGGATGCGTGCCCAGCGCCATTGGGTGGATTGCATGACGGCAAACACCGCCAGCCCCAGGACCACGATGGACGCGCTGTAGGCAAACTCGCGGTTGAAACCATGCCAGATGCTCAGAGCCGGCGCACCCGGCGCATGCAGCCCGGGTGTCGCCAGCTGCCCCAGGGCGGAGCCATACCAACCCGGCAGCAAACCGAAAAGCAGACACCCGGCGCCCAACAGCAGCGGCGGCAGTTGCACGGCGCGACCAGGCGCATGGAAATGCGCGCGGATCTCCTCCGGTTGCGCCCCGCCGAACACGCCCCAGAAAATCCGCGCCGAATAGGCGACCTTGAAAATCGAGGCGGCAACGAAACAGATCAGCGCATACATCGCCATGGTGCCACCCGCCGCATCGTAGGCGAAGAGCTGCGTCAGGGCCGTCTCCTTGCTGATGAAGCCGAGCGTGCCGGGAAAGCCCGCCATCGAAGCGGTGGCCAGCAGGGTGATGCCGGCCAGCACCGGCAGGTTGCGGCGCAGTCCGCCCAAACGCCGCAGGTCGCGCTCGCCGGTCGCATGATCGACGATGCCCACCACCATGAACAGGCAGCCCTTGTAAAACACGTGGCTGCTGATGTGCATCAGGTCGTGCTGCACGCCATCGGCGGCGCCGAGGCCGTAAACGCCCATCAGGTATCCGAGCTGGCTGACGGTGGAGAAGGCCAGCACGCCCTTGAGGTCGTGTGACTGCAGGCCGAGCCATGCGCCCAGCAGCATGGTGCCGAAACACACCCCGATCAGCAGCGGCGCCCAGAGGTCGGCGCCTTGAAAAACCGGGAACACCCGCGCGACGAGAAACACGCCGAGCTTCACCATCGTGGCCGAGTGCAGATACGCGCTGACCGGCGTGGGCGCGGCCATGGCATTGGGCAGCCAGAACTGAAACGGGAACTGGGCCGACTTGCCAAACGCACCGATGGCCATGAGCACAAAGGCCGCGCCAACCACCGTCGGCGATGCCCCCTGCAGCGCGCCGTTCAACAGCGCATCCAACTCATAAGTTCCGGCGGCGAGCCCGAGCAGCGCGATACCGGCGAGCATCGCCAGCCCGGTGCCCACGGTGACCAGCAAAGCCATGCGCGCCCCGTCCCGCGACGCGGGTTTCTCATGCAAAAAACCGATCAGCAGAAAGGACGCGATGCCGGTGAGCTCCCAGAACACAAAAAGCAGGAGCAGATTGCCGGCGAACACCGTGCCGAGCATGGCCCCCATGAACAGCAGCAGACTGGCATAAAACCGGCCGTGAAACGAGTAGTGGTCGTCGAGGTAATTGACCGCGTAAAAAAAGACCAGCACCCCCACCCCGCTCACCACAAGGCCGAAGAACAACGCCAGGCCGTCGATCACAAAGGTCAGGTCCAGCCCCAGCGACGGGATCCAGCTCAAGGACAACACGGTCCGGTCGCCGGGCTCGGCCGCGAGCGCGAATTGCAACAAAAGCGCGAACGATACGAGCGGCCCCACCAAGGCCAGCCATCCCGTGTGACGGCCCCAACGCCGACCGGCCGCGGCCACCAAGGGCAGCAGCAGGAAGGGGAAGAAAATCGCGGCTAACAGTTGGGCAAGCATCTGTGGCAGGACGAAAAGCCGCCTCCCGGCGGTTTCGCGCTGTCACATTTTGTAGGGTGAATTCCCTGTCAACCCGAACCGGCCGATTTACCGCCGATCGTGGTCACGACGGCAGCAACAGGAACGCCAGCACCATGATGACCGTGGGCGCAAAGGCCCCGAGCAACAGTTTGCCGGGCGAAACCCCGTTTTGAAAAGACGGGGCCAGGATGGACTGGCCGGCCGGATTCGGGGCGTTGGCAATGACGGTGAGGCCGCCGCCCGCCACCGCGCCGGCCACCACGGCATATTTCAATTCATCAGAAAAACCGGGCACGAGTGAGGCCAGATAGGTGATCGCCGCGTTGTCGTTGAACGCGGTCAGCACCGTGGCGCCCAGCATGAGCGGCAGACGGTCGAGGCTGCGCAACACCGGTTCGATCCACCATTGTTGCAGATTGCCATGTATCACCAGGCCCGCGAGGAAGAATCCCACGAGGATCGGACCGCGAAACTGGATGGGCGACTGGAACTGCGCGGTGGCCTGGGTGAACGCGAGAAACATCAGGAAACCGCCCACGTATAGCGCCGTGTAATGCGCCGTGAACACCGTCCAGGCCAGGGCCAGCAGATGAAACGCCGTCACCCACGCCGGTATGCGCATGCGGTGATCATCCACCGGTGCACCGAAGAGCATGGCCTCCCCGGCGGGTTTGGCCTGTTTCGAAAGCGCGTCGAATTCGCGCCGGAACACGTAGTAATAAAGCGCGTTGGCCGTCCCGATGCCCACGACCGCCTTCCAGCCGAAATGCGTGATCATGTGGGTTAAATCCCAGCCCCAGGTGCCCGCCACCATCAGCACCGGCGGCGCGGCAAAGTGCGTGAGCGTGCCCCCCACCGAGACGTTCACGAACAGCAGGCCGATCGTGGCATACTTCAGCCGCTCGCTGGGCTGGTAGCGGTAAAAGTTTTCCAGCAACAGCAGCGCCGAGATCGTCATGGCCGCCGGCTCGGTGATGAAGGAGCCCAGCACCGGCCCGATCGTTAGAATCGACAACCACCAGGCCAACGGCGTGCTGCCGCCCAGCGCCGCCACCCGCGCCATCGCGTTTTCCGCGAAACGCAGCACCGGCCGGCTCGCCGCGATCGCCATGATCACAATGACAAAGATCGGCTCGGTGTAGCTCACGTGGAAGTTGAGATACTCCTCCGCCGTCAGCCAGCTCTCCGACCAGGTGATCGCCACGATCAGCGGTACCACCCACAGGCCGAACACCGCTTCCACCTCGCCAAAAATGTGCAGGACCTTGCCCCAGAAACTGACCTCGTCCGGCTCGCCATCATTGTTGGAATCCACGTACCGCCCCTGCCGGCGCAGCTTCTCGGCATGGTGATGCTCCAGCACATGCGCCCAGTGCCGGAACTTCGCGGTCATGAAGGTGTGCAGCACCGCCAGGACGAAAATGACCGTCGCCACCAGGTTGAACGGCTCGACCTCCACCCGATGCTTGAGTACTTCCCACAGCGTGGAGTTGGTCTCGTCCACGGCATAAATCTCAATGGGCGTCGGGAAAGCCTCCTCCGGATTGTTGAGCGACGGGCTGTGCGGCTGGGCGCCATGCACCCAAGCGGTGCTTGCGAATATGATAAAAAGGCAAAGGAGGGATTTCATGCCTGCAGCAAGGAGGGGAGTTCTTGGAAAGAATGAATGAAGTGCTTGGCCGCGGATCGGACGGCGGGTCTGGCGGCATATCGGCCGAAGCCCACGAACAGGTCAACCACGGGTTGGGCCTCCAGGTCGCTGGCCCCGTCCCCCACCATCACCATGCGCTCCGGTTGCAATTCGCGCTGCAGCCGGGAGATCACCTCGGGTTTGCCGCCGCTGCGCGTCGTGGGGTAGTCACGGTCAAAATCCCGGTACGTGCCGTCGGCATTGAAATACAGTTCCACCGCCTCGATGGGCAGGCCGCCGAAAAAGTCGGCCAGCGGCTGGATCGCCGGCCGGAAACCGCCGCTCAAAATCAGGGGCTCCCACCCCGCCGCCTGCAGTTGTGCGAGCACCGTCTGCGCGGTCGGTTCGACCTGCGCGACATAGCGGCGACCGATCTCCGCCACTTCCGCGCGGGTCGGCCGGATGAGATCCAAACGGCGGCCGAACACTTCCTCGACCGGCAACCGGCCCTCCATCGCATCGTTGGTCATGGCCTCAACGCGGGCCAGGCAATCCGGACCGCGCAGGCGCGCCAGTTCGTCCACGCCTTCGATGGCGCTGAGCGTGCTGTCACAATCGAGAAAAAGCAGATGGGGGCCGGACATGACGTTTACACGAGGCAACCACCGGCAGCCGGCAACAAAAAAGGCCCGCGAAAGCGGGCCTGAAAGTGCGGCGGGACTCCGCTCAACGGCGGGTGCGCTTGAACTTGGTGGTGAACTTCTCGACGCGACCGGCGGTGTCCACCAGGCGCTTCTCGCCGGTGTAGGCGGGATGGGAGTCCATCGTGACGTCGCGGACGACCACAAAGTAATCCTCGCCGTCGATCTTCTCCTTGCGGGCGGACTTCATCGTGGACTTGGTGAGGAATCGCTTGCCGGTGGCAACGTCGAGGAAGCAGACGTTGTTGAGAGTGGGATGGCCTTCAGCTTTCACGGTGGTAAGTGCTTGATTAGCCTTGGCGCGCCTTGTAGCGCGGCTCGGTCTTGTTGATCACGTAGATGCGGCCTTTGCGGCGGACAACCTGACAGGCAGGGTGACGCTTCTTCGCGGATTTGATGGAGGAGACAACTTTCATAAAAGGGCTGAAAACAGAGCGCGGCCCCACCCCTGTCAACCGAAATGTCGGCGCGATCGCTCAGTTGCGGGCGGGATCGTCGGGCTCGTCGGCCAATAGGCGCCACTCCTCCCCCATCGCGCCGAGCAGCCGGCGCCAGAGCTCCTCGTCCGGGTCGAGTCTGATCAATTCCTCGGGGATCGCGGAGATCACCCAGGTGTTGTGCTTCAACTCGTTGTCGAGCTGACCCGCAGACCAGCCGGAATAGCCCATGAAGGCCCGCACCTGCATGCCTTCGGCCAGGCATTCAATCGCGCGCAGCGGCTCGATGCCAAAATGCAGGCGGAACCCGTCGGCCTTGGTTTCCCACGCCGCCAGGATGAGCTGCTGGGGCTGCACCGGCCCGCCCAGATAAACCGGCACGGGCGCCAGCGGTCCGAGCGCAAATTCGCCGTTCAACTCCCCCAACCGCTTGCCCAGCGGACGGTTAAACACCACCCCCAGCGCACCTTCCTGATCATGCGCCGACATGAGGATGACCGTGTGCCGGAAGGTCTCCTCGTGCAACGAGGGGTGCGCCAGCAGCAGCGAGCCGGCGACACTCTGGCGGGGAGATTTTACCCGGCGTTCGCGCATGGGTTCTCAGAGTTGCAAGATCTGCACGCCCGCGTCGTTCAGCAACGGCGCCACGAGCGGATCATTGTTGTAATCGAGCCGGTAGCGGATCTCCGCGATGCCGGCCGAGGCCAGAATCTTGGCGCAGTTGATGCAGGGATAATGCGTCACATACGCGATGCAGCCCTCCACCGAGCTGCCTCGGCGCGCGGCGTCCGCCACGGCGTTTTGTTCGGCATGGACCGTCGCCTGTTCGTGGCCGTCGCGGACATGCGAGGCATGCGGCGCTCCGGGCAGAAAGCCGTTGTAGCCCGCGGCCACGAGCCGGTTCTTGCGCGCGCCGCCGGTCACGATCACGCAGCCCACGTTGAGCCGTTCGCAACTGGAGCGGGTCGAGATCAGGACCGCGGTGGCCATGAAATACTCGTCCCACGACGGCCGGCGACCGAAGTGCGACGCGGCCTCGGCAATGATTTCCACGGGGGAATCCGGTTTGCTCATGTTTTGGTGTTTAGAGCCGGCGGCCAAAAAATCCACCTCGAACCGCAGCCCCTTTGTCGCCTAGCCTGCGGCATGCCCGTATTATCCGACCTTGTCTCCCACTGCGACGAGCGCACCCGGCGGAGCGCCTTTGAGGACGCGCCCGGCGCCTGCAACGGCCTGCAACTCGCCAACGACGGGCGCGTGACCCGCATCGGTGCCGCCGTCGACGCCGGTGTGCTGCCCTTTCGTCAGGCCGTGGCCGCCGGCATCGATTTTCTCATCGTGCACCACGGCATGTATTGGGACATGCCTCGGCCGCTCACCGGCCCGGCCTACGACCGCGTGGCCACCCTGATCCGGGGCAATTGCGCCCTCTATTCGAGCCACCTGCCGCTTGATGCGCACCCGGAAATCGGCAACAACGCCCTGCTCGCCCGCCAGCTGGAACTGAATCCCGTCCGCGGCTTCATGCCCAACCCCGGCGGCGACATCGGCGTGATCTGCGCCTCCAGCGAATCTCGCGCCGCACTGCGCCGCCGGCTCGAAAGCCATTACACCCGGGTCATTGCCATCGAATACGGTCCGGACCGGCCCGGCGAGATCGCCCTCTGCAGCGGCAGCGGCAACAGCGCCCTGCGCGAATTGACCGGCTCCGGCGTCACCACACTGGTGACGGGCGAGCTGCGTGAGGAGCATTTCAACCTCGCCCAGGAAACCGGCCTCAACCTCTACCTCTGCGGCCACTACGCAACCGAGGTGCACGCGGTGCAGGCCCTCGCCGCCGAGCTGGCCGCAAAGTTCGGTCTGCCGTGGGAATTCATCGCCACGGACAATCCCCTCTGAAACCAAACCACGGCGCCGCGCAAAAGAGGCTTCCCCTTCGCGGGTTTTCGTGTGTGACGTGTTGCCCTGCTCATGAAAAAAATCGCCATCCTCCACGGCCCCAACCTCGATCGCCTGGGCAAGCGTGAGCCCGACGTCTACGGTCACGCCACGCTCAAGGACCTCGAGCAGCTGATCCGGCGCGAGGCCCGGCGGCTGGGCTACGGGGTGACGTTTTTCCAGTCGGCCCATGAGGGCGCGCTGATCGACCGGATCCACGCGCTGACCGACCGCGGCATCGACGCCTTCATCGTCAACTTCGGCGCCTACTCGCACACCAGCATCGCGCTGCGCGACGCCCTCTCCGCCTCCGGCAAGCCCGCCATCGAGGTCCACATTTCCAACATCAAAAAGCGCGAGAAATTCCGCCATCACTCGATGACCGCCGGCGCCTGCCGCGCCATGATCTCAGGCCGGGGCTTCCCCGGCTACGTCGAGGCCTTGGAACGCATCGGCCAATACCTGTGAGCAACGACATCGCTCCCGATTCCCCCAACCACCTCTGGCTCGTCTGCCACACCAAGCCCCGCTGCGAAAAGAAATTCGCCGCGCTCATGCGCGCCGAGGGCTTTGAACACTACCTCGCACTGATCGAGAGTGTCCGGCAGTATCACCAGCAGACCAAGCGCTTCACCAAGCCGCTGTTCCCCGGCTACGTGTTTGCGTGTATACCGGCCGAGTTGAAAAGCCGCATCTATCAACAGGACCTCCTGGCCCGCGCCATCACGGTGGACGATGTGCCCCGCTTTCTGCGGCAGCTGGAAGACGTGAAAGCCATCGTCGCCTCCGGCCTGCAGCTTTCGCTCATGCCGCTGTTGACGAAGGGCCGGCGGGTTCGCGTCTCCGGTGGCGCGCTGCATGGGCTGGAAGGTTTTGTGGACAATCCGGACGACCCGCGTGGCATCGTCATTTCCGTGGACGTGCTCCGGCAGGGCCTGCTCGTGCGGGTGCCGCCGGAAAACCTGACCGCCCTGCCCTGACCGCCCTGCCCTGATCGCCGCCCTTCAGGCGGCCATCATGCCCCAGCCCGCGTGCGCGCCGTGCAGCACCGCACAGGTGAGCAACGCCGCCGCCACATCATCGGCCACCACACCCCAGCCGCCGGGTAGATCCTGCAATCGCCGGATGCCGAATGGCTTCACAATGTCGAAGAGCCGGAACAGGCCGAAACCGGCGAGAAACACCACCCAGGCCGGAAAGCCAACCACCAGGTACGACCAACCCAGGAAACACAGCGGCAGCGCGACAAATTCATCGAGGATCACTTCGCCCGGATCGCGGCGGCCGAGCCGGAACTCCGCCTCGCCGCAAATCGCCACCGCCACATAGCAGCCCAGCGCGCTCAGCAACACCGTGCCGATCACCCCGTAGCGCCCGGCAAAAATCACCGTGTAATACATCAGCCCCGCGAGCGAACCCCACGTGCCGGGCGCCGGCAATCGCCGCCCCAACGGCCCCAGCGTCGCACAGTTCAGCACCGTCGCCGTGGGCAGGAAGCGCGGCCAGATCGGTTGCCGAAGTTGCATGCCGCTCAATCGCGCACGACGTGGCCGTGCCGGCGGAAATAGGTCCAGCCCGACGTGACGGTCAGCACCACCGACGCCACGAAAAGCCCCAGCCCCACCAAGTGCACCCCGGCGGTCAACCACGCCTGGCCCACATCGCCAAAATCCGTGGCCAGCATCCGCCAGCCCAGCAACCAGCCGATGGCATTGAGTTGCAGGAAGGTCTTGAACTTCCCGCCCGCATCGGCCTCGACCACCACGCCCCTGCTCGCGGCCACCATGCGCAGGCCGGAAATCAAAAACTCCCGGCCGATGATGCACAGCACCAGCAGCATCGCGGTGGTGCGGTAGGCCTGGAAGTAGCCGCCGTTGACCAGCGCCACCATCAGCCCCACCACCATGACCTTGTCGATCACCGCATCCATGAAACGTCCGAAGGTGGACACCTGGCCGCTTTCCCGGGCCAGTTTGCCGTCCAGCCAGTCCGACAGCGCGGCCGCAATGAACAGCCAGAATGCAATCGTCGCCGCCCATTTGAAATCGCTGTACATGAGGGCCACGATGCCGAACATCGCGGGCAGGCGCGACACCGTGAGGATGTTGGGAAGATTCAGGCGCACGGGAAAAAAGTCAGCACACACTCCACCCCGGCAAAGGCAATCATGGAAATCGCCCGTGCAATTCCGAAAAAAGACAATCGCCTGCGCCGGCCGGAATCCTATGTTCGGACCCCATCCATGCGCCACTGCATCTACCCCGGCACCTTCGATCCCATCACCTACGGGCACCTCGACGTGCTTGGCCGGGCGGCCAAGCTGTTTGATCATGTGACGGTGGCCGTGGCCCACAATCCCGGCAAAGGCCCGCTCTTTTCCGCGGAACAGCGCCAGGCCCTCGTGGAGGAAAGCATCGGCCACCTCGCCAACGTCAGCGTCACCACCTTTGACGGCCTGTTGGTGGAGTTCGCCCTCGCGCAAAAGGCCCAGGCCATCATCCGCGGGCTGCGCGCGCTCTCCGATTTCGAGTTCGAATTCAACATGGCGCTGATGAACCGCCACCTGCAACCGGCGCTCGAAACCATCTTCGTCATGCCCAACGAGCAGTTCAGCTACACCAGTTCCGCGCTCGTGAAGCAGGTGGCCAAGTACGGTGGCGATGTCAGCCACTTCGTCCCCCCCGGAGTCGCCACCGCCCTGCGCCAGGCCTATGGTGCCTGAATCGCGACCGCTGCGCGATGCGGCCGCGCCGGCCGGCCCGCTGCGACTGCACACCGCCACCCGCACCATCGGGGCGGGCCGCGACTTTGAATTTGAAATCTTGGCCTCCAATGGTGCGCCGTTGTCGGCAGGGTGCACGCTGGATTTTCCCGGTTTCACCCCCACCGGCCGTTCCGGTCCGGGACGCTGGTGCGGGCGGCTGCCTCGTCCCGGTTTTTACCCGCTGCAGTTCTCCGCCGACCCGGCCGGTCCATCGGCCCGTGGCAGCGACTATTTCATTGTGCCCGAGCCCCGACCGGCGGCAGCGAGCCCGGAAACCGGTTATTATGTTTTTCTCGGCTGCGGCGATTATCCGATCATCACCGGCCGCGAAACCCACGATCTGGCCGGGTGGACCCTCGCCCAATGGCAGGATCTGGTCGCGTGGATGGGTGCCCAGGGCATGAACCGGCTTTGGGTGCTGCTCAACGGCTACACCCTCGCCTATCCCTCGCAACGCTACCCGGAACTGTGTGATCGTCATGCCCGGAATGCGTCCGAAAACTTTTTGGGCCAACTCATTGACTGCGGCCACGCCCACGGCGTGAAAACCTACCTCATGCTCACGACCGACGGGCACGGTCGTGATTTTGTGCGGGCGCATCCCGAGGCCGCCCGCCTCACCCGCGACGGCCAGCCCGGCGAACAACACGGACTCGCCTTGGAGCATCCCCTCACGCAACGCTACCTGTTCGACGTGCTCGACGAGGTGCTGACGCTATATCCCGAGGCCGACGGCATCGCGGTGCATCCCACCGAAAGCGATCCCGACCGCTACAATCCCGAAACGCTGGCCGCGTTTCATGCGGAAACCGGCGGCGACCTGCACACCGCCCCCAAGCCGGAACGCTACGCGTGGTACAACCGCGCTTTCGCCCGTTTTCTGGCCCGTTTTGGCGCACGCGCCCGGGCGCACCGCGGCGACCTCGACCTGGTGATGGCCAATTGCTGGTGGCAGGATGCATACGTCGCCATCAATCACGCCGGGCTCCCGCCCGAGTGGCGCGTGGCCGTGTGGTATTACGGCTGGGAGGACACCGTGCCGCAGCCTTGGCCGCTCCACCAATGGACCGAAACCTTTGGGGCCAACCGCATCCTTTTCATGCCCACGAGCCAGTCGTTCTTGTTCCCCGAGGATCCCGCGCAGATCATGACCCGTCATATCGGCACCGATCGTCTCGTCAGCACCGCCGCGCTCCTCGGCGTGCGCAACATCGTCTATTTTGCCGGGTGGGAGATCCTCGCCGAAGCCTCGCGCCTGCTGGACTTGGCCATTGTGCGGCAACCGACCCTGTCCGCGCCAGCCACCAACGCCCCGACGCTCCGGACCCGGCTCTATGAGGACTATTTCGGCCTGCGCCACGACCGGCTGACCACCATGACCGGTGCCGGACAAACACCACCACTCTGACCGTCCGTGTCGGCCTTTGTCGTCTCGACCGCAGCAAATCGTGCCGTGTTGATATTTTTCCGTCACTTTTGCCGGCTGCAGACGTCTTAGCCCGGCAGACCTTGCGGAGTTTCAGGCAAGGTCCGTATCCTACTCTTTCCTCCATGGCCAAATCCCGTCCCCTCAAGCGTTACCTCATCGTCTTCCTTGTGATCATCGCGGCCGTCGTCGGCTGGCTGTATTTCCGGCCGGGCGGTAAAAACACCCCGGTCTTCACCACCGCGACCGTGGAGCGTGGTGCCGTCACCCAGGTGGTCACCGCCACCGGCACCCTGCAGCCGGTGACTTCGGTCGAAGTCGGCAGCCAGGTGTCGGGGCTCATCACCGAGGTGCTGGTTGATTTCAACACGCCCGTCAAAGCCGGCCAGCTCCTCGCCCGCATCGATCCCGCCACCTATGAGCAGCGCCTGCGTCAGGCCGAGGCCGAGCTCGCTTCATCCAAGGCCAACCACGTCCTGCTCACGCTGAACACCGTGCGCACCCGCGAACTCCGGGAACGCAACCTCGTCTCCCAGCAGGAACTCGACCAGGCCGAGGCCACCCTCGCCCAGGCCGACGCGAACCTGCTCACCCGCGAGGCGTCCGTGGAAAACGCCCGCGTCGATCTTTCGCGCTGCTCCATCTATTCGCCCGTCGATGGCATCGTGCTCGACCGCAAGATCGAGGTCGGCCGCACCGTCGCCGCCAGCCTCAACGCCCCCGTGTTGTTCATCATCGCCGACGACCTCTCCCGCATGCAGATCAACGCCGCCATCGCCGAGGCCGACATCGGCAGCGTCGAGGACGGGCAGCGCGTGGATTTCACCGTCGACGCCTACCCCGACCGCCGTTTCCGCGGCCGCGTCATGCAGATCCGAAATTCGCCCAAGACCGAGTCCAACGTCGTCACCTACCAGACCATCATCGAGGTGCGGAATGACGACCTAAGGCTCAAACCCGGCATGACCGCCAACGTCTCCGTGGTCATCGCCGACCGCCCCGACACCCTGCGCATCCCCAACAGCACCCTGCGTGTGCGCATACCGGATTCCTTGCTGCCACCCGCACCGCCCGTGTCATCGGGCAGCGACGCCTCCGCCCCGGTTTCGGAGGAGGACAAGCTGCGCCAACTTTACGCCGACGCCGGTTTCACCCCCGGCAGCGGGCCGCCTTCGCCCGAAGTTCGGGCGCGCCTGACCCGGCTGGCGCAGGAGCGCGGCATCGATCTTTCCGCCCTGCGTCGGGGTGGACGCGGCCGGGAAGGCGCCGCCCCGGCCCAAATCAGCACGCGCACGGTTTACAAGCTTACCGGCACCGCCACGCAGCCCACAATCGAGGCGGTCAACATCAGGCTCGGCATCTCCGACGGCATCAGCACCGAGTTGATCGAGGGTCTGGCCGAAGGCGACCAACTGATCACCAGCGCGTATATCCCGGGACAAAATGCCACCGGCTCCATGCCCGCCAACAATCCCTTCACCGGCACGCGCCGGCGCTTCTGAGCCGCCATGAACGCGGTCGTCCAACTGCAGGACATCCACAAGGTTTATCACACCGGCGAGGTGGAGGTGCACGCCGTGCGCGGGGTGTCGTTGGACATCAAGCGCGGGGAATTTGTCGCGGTCATGGGCGCGAGCGGCTCGGGCAAATCCACCATGATGAATCTCATCGGCTGCCTCGACCGCCCGACCTCCGGCGCCTACCTGCTTGACGGCATCGATGTCTCGCAACTCGACCGCGACGAACTGGCCGACATCCGCAACCAGAAACTCGGTTTCGTCTTTCAAGGCTTCAACCTCCTCAGCCGCACCACCGCCCTGGAAAACGTCGAGTTGCCCATGCTCTACGGCCACCAACGCCTGTCGATGGCCGCCATCCGCGAGCGCGCCCGGGAGTGCCTCGAACTGGTCGGCCTCGCCAACCGCGCCGACCACTTCCCCAGCCAGCTCTCCGGCGGCCAGCAGCAGCGCGTGGCCATTGCCCGCGCCCTCGTCAACCGGCCCCAGATCCTCGTGGCCGACGAACCCACCGGCAACCTCGACAGCAAGACCTCGGTGGAAATCCTCGGCGTGTTTCAACAGCTCAACGAGCAGGGCATCACCATTCTCATGGTCACGCACGAGCTCGACATCGCCCAATACACCCGGCGCAACCTCATCATGCGCGACGGCCGCATCGTGAGCGACATCCAGATCGCCAAACGCCTGCAGGCCGCGGTCGAGATGCAGCGCTTGCTCGCCGCCGAGGCAGAGGCCCAGCTCCATCAACCCGCCTGAACATGCGCGTCAGCTCCACCTTCATCGTCTCCGTGCGCGCCCTGCGGCGCAATATCATGCGTTCGTCGCTCACCGCCCTCGGCATCATCATCGGGGTCGGCGCGGTCATCGCCATGGTCAGCATCGGCAACGGCGCCAAGAGCCAGGTCGAGGCCCAGATCGCCAGCCTCGGCCAGAACGTCATCCTCGTATATCCCGGCAGCGCCACCGCCAGCGGCGCCCGCATGGGTTGGGGCGCCGCCAGCACGCTCACCCCGGAGGATGCCGAGGCGATTTTGCGCGAGGTGCCCGGCGTGGTCGCGGTCAGCCCGGAAATGCGCGATCGCGCCCAGGTCATGGGCGGCGGTTTGAACTGGAACACCCAGATCCTGGGCGAAAGCCCCGACTATGCCGACATCCGCATGTGGTCGCTGGCCGAGGGCGCGATGTTCAGCCCGCAGGACGTCCGTTCCTACGCCAAGGTCGCCGTCATCGGCCGCACGGTCGCCAATCAGCTCTTCCCCGACACCGACCCGATCGGCCAGACCATCCGTATTCGCAACGTGCCTTTCAAGATCCTCGGCATTCTCTCTACCAAGGGCTTCAATTTCTTCGGCCAGGATCAGGACGATGTCGTGATCATCCCCTACAGCAGTCACCTGCGCCGCGTCACCCGCCGCACCAATCTCAACTCCATCATGGTGCAGGCGGCCAACGCCGACGTTATTCCGCATATTCAGCAAAGCATCACGGATCTCCTTCAACAACGCCGGCAGGGCCGCGAGCCGGACTTCACCGTTCGCACCCAGGTCGAGATCGCCGAGGCCGCCACCGCCACCTCCAAGACCATGACCAAGCTGCTCGGCGCCATCGCCGGCGTTTCCCTCATCGTCGGCGGCATCGGCATCATGAACATCATGCTCGTGAGCGTGACCGAGCGCACCCGTGAGATCGGCATCCGCATGGCGGTCGGGGCCCACGGCAGCGAAATTTTGCTCCAGTTCCTGATCGAGGCCGTGCTGCTCAGCGCCCTCGGCGGTCTGCTCGGCATCGTCCTGGGCATGGGCGCCTCCGAACTCATGTCGCGCCTGAACGGCTGGCCCACCCTTGTGTCACCCACCGCCGCCATCATCGCGTTCGTGGTCAGCGCCGCCGTCGGCGTCTTTTTCGGCTACTATCCCGCCCGCAAAGCCGCGCAGCTCGACCCGATCGATGCGCTGCGTTACGAATAGCACTGGGCTCGACGTGCGTGGCGCCGGGGCGTTCCTGGTTTGCCGTGGGGCGTTTCGTGTCTCCATCCTGCGCCCATGTCGTCACGTCGTTTGACTTGGATCCTGCTCCCGGCCGTCCTGTGGCTTGGGGTCTCCACGGCATCCGCTGCTCCCACCTACGACGAGGCACTGGCTCTCTACAAGGCGCGGCGCTATCCCGAGGCCCGTGTGGCGTTTCAGGAACTGAGCCTGGCCGAGCCGGCCCACGCCAAGGCGCGCTACTTTCTCGGGGTTATCGCGATCAAGCGCAACGACACCGCCGCCGCCATCCACCAGCTCCAAAAAGCCATTGAGCTGGATCCGACTAATGCCGACTACCACGCCGAGCTGGGCGGCGCCCACGGCCTCGCCGCCAAGCAGGCCTCCCTGCTCGATCAAATCCATCACGCCCGCGCCTGCCGTGCGGCACTGGAAAAGGCCGTCGAACTGAATCCCGATCATCTCGAAGCTCGCCGCGGCCTCGTGGATTACTACCGGCAGGCCCCGTCCTTTCTCGGCGGCGGAGTCATGAAAGCCTACCGGCAGGCCGAGACCATCCTCGAACGCGATCCCGTCATGGGCACCTTGCTTTTGGGCCAGCTCATGGTGGCCGATCATCGTTTCGAGGAGGCCATCGCCCTCTTCCGGCAACTGCTCGACCGCCAGCCGGACAACTACCTCGCCCACTATTCCATCGGCCGCATCGCCGCGGAAAGCGGACGCGAAACCGACTCCGGGCAGACCCATCTCCAACGCTGCTTGCAACTCACCCCCGCCTCGGACGAACCCTCGCACGCCGCCGTGCACTGGCGCCTCGGCAATCTCGCCGAACGCCGCAAAGACCCCGCCGCCGCCCGCGCCGCCTACGAGACTGCGCTCAATCTCGACCCCAACTTCCAGCAGGCCCGCACCTCTCTCGCCAAGCTCCCCCCAAGCCCGGATTCAGCCAGCTAATCCCTCCCCCTCCCTCACCAATGCAAGCATCCATGTCACCTATTAAGTGACATACGCCCTTATATCACTTTCATATAAATTCTTACGTGATTGCTATTTGTCACTTAATAGGTGACATCCTGGACTGCAAGGATGCGGGAGAGCTGGGTCGGTTGTTGGGGTGATGCGGGTCACGGGACTGGTTGCAAGGAGTCCGCCGCGGTGAGGCTTGCGCTTGCTTCTGCGGGCCGGCGCGTTGTCCTGACTCGCTGCATGTCCGCCGCGCCTCCCGTCGTTGAGTTTCAATCCGTGGTCAAACGCTACGGGGATGGACCGCTCATCCTCGACCGCACCGATCTCACCGTGCGGCACGGGGATTTCGTCAGCCTCATCGGCCCGAGCGGCTGCGGCAAATCGACCATCCTCAAGCTCATCTCCGGCCTCAATCCGCCCACGGCCGGCGCGATCAGCGTGCTGGGCACCACGCCCCGTGGCGCGCGCGACCGGCAATCGTTCATTTTTCAGGACGCCACGCTGCTCCCCTGGCTCACCGTGCAACACAACACCGAGCTGCTCATGCGGCTGCGCAGCACGGCGCCCGATGTCCGCCGCCGGCAGGCCGCTGAATTGCTCGACCTGGTCGGGCTCGCCCGGGTGCGCGACTACTATCCCCGCCAGCTTTCCGGCGGCATGCGCATGCGGGTCTCGATCGCCCGCGCGCTCAGCGTCTCGCCGGAATTGCTGCTGCTCGACGAACCTTTCGGGGCGCTCGACGAGATGAGCCGTTTTCGCCTCAACGAGGAGTTGCTCGCGTTGCGCCAGCGCACGCCGTTCACCGCCATCTTCGTCACCCATTCCGTGGCCGAGGCGGTTTTTCTTTCCAACCGCATTCTCGTCATGGGCGCGCATCCCGGCCGCATCGCGGCCGAAGTTGCGGTTGATTTCGGTCTGGAACGCAAGCGCGACCTGCGCGGGGAGCATGCGTTTCAGGACAAGATCAACGAGGTCACGCGTCTGCTGCACAGCGTGGAAGAGGAGGCGGCATGAAACGCCAGCCGGTTTGGATGACGTGGCTGCTGCCGGTCTTGGGCGGCCTGCTTTTTGGAGCGATCTGGCTGGGCGTGAAACACCTCGGCGGCGTCAGCGACTGGCTGCTGCCCACCCCGGGACAGATCCTGGAGGCCGCCGTAAACGAACGTACTCGCCTGCTGACGGCCGCGGGCAGCACGGCCTTGGGTGCGTTGGCCGGTTTCGCCCTTGCGGCCACCGGCGGCATGGTGCTCGCGTTGGCCGTCGGCGTGTCCCGCACACTGCGCGCCACCTTCTACCCGTGGCTGCTCGTGCTGCAAATGACCCCGGTCATCGTGCTCACGCCGATCATCGTGCTGTGGGCCGGTCCGGGCTTCCCGGGCATCGTCACCATCACGTGGTTGATCAGCTTCTTCCCCATCGTGGCCAACACCACGCAGGGCCTGTTGTCGGCCGACCAGAATCACGTCGGCCTGTTCCGCATGGCCAACGCCTCGCGCTGGCAGGAGCTGTGGTTGCTGCGGCTGCCTTCCGCCATGCCGTATTATCTGGCGGGTCTGCGCATCGCGGCGACGCTCGCGCCGATCGGCGCCATTTTTGGCGAATACATGGTGGGCAACTCCTCCGGCGGCTCAGGCGGTCTCGGCTTCCTGGTTTACGTCTACAACACCCAGATCAAAATCCCCGCGCTGTTCGCCACCGCGTTGACCAGCTGCCTGCTGGGCTTCATCTTCGTGGCCGCCGTGGCGCTGCTCAACTGGGCCGTGCTGCGCAAGTGGCACGACTCCTTCGAACGCCACGATCACTGATACAACCATGAAAAACGTCATCCCCGTTTCCCTGTTTCTCAGCCTGCTGTTCGTGCTGTTGTCCGGCTGCGGCCGTCCGGCCGAATCCGCCGCGCCCGCAACCTCGGCGCCGGTCAAGGTCCGTTTTCAGACCGACTGGTTTCCCCAACCCGAACACGGCGGTTACTACCAGGCCTTGGCCAAGGGCTACTACGCGGAGGAAGGTCTCGACGTGGAAATCCTGCCGGGCGGACCCAACGCCCAGGTCATGTCCAGTGTGGCCACGGGCCGCGCCGACCTCGGCATGACCAACGGCGACGACATCATCGTGGCGATCGCCCGCGGACTGCCGTTGCGCATGGTCGCCGCCGAGATGCAGCGCGACGCGCAGGGCATCCTCTTTCATCAGTCGCATCCGCTGCAAAGCCTGCGCGACCTTGACGGCAAGACCCTCATGGCCGGCGCCGGCTCCACGTGGCACGAGGTCGCCCGCCGCAAACTCGGCATCAAGTTCAACCTGCTGCCGCTCGTCGGCGATCTCGCGCGGTTCATGAATGACCCGAAATTCATCCAGCAGTGCTTCGTGACCAACGAACCCTTTTACGCGACCGAGCGCGGCGCCAAGGTTGGCGCGCTCCTCATCGCCAGCTCGGAGCTGGGCTACGAGCCCTACCGCGCCATCTTCGGCAGCCGCGACTATCTGGAACGCAACCCCGAGGTCGTGGCCAAATTCGTACGCGCGAGCCTGCGCGGCTGGGTGGATTATCTCACCGGCGATCCCACGCCTGCCAACGACCGGCTCCGCCAACTGCGCCCTGATCTCTCGCCCGAATTCATGGCCTACAGCATCAAGGCAATGAAGGATTATCAACTCGTGCTCGGCGATCCTGCGCGCGGCGAGACCATGGGCCAGCTCACGACGCAGCGGTTGCTATCCCAGATCAATCTCCTGCAGGAAATCGGCGCGTTGGACCAGCCGGTGCGCGTCGAGGATGTGGCGACCTTTGCCTTCCTGCCGGCGGAAACCGGGTCGCACTGATCCCGGCCATGGAGTCGAACCTAGCACGCTTTGACGAACTGCTGCGGACCGCGCTGGCCGACGGCACCTTCGGCAAACTGACCCTCGGCAAGCCCCGCGCACCCGACTCCGATCTGCGCAATGTCCACGTGCGCCCGGTCCGGCTCAAGACCGGTCCGCAGTTCAGTTTCGTTTACCGCCATCGCACGCGCGATGTGACCAAGAATCACCCTGCGGATTCCGCGGCCCGGGAAATCTCCCGTCTGCTCGCAGACACGTTTTTCGACGCCCATTTGTTCACGGCCACCCGGCAGGTGCAGTTGGAACTCCAGCCGGACGGAACCGCGCGGCTGCGCAGCAAAACCGTACAGGCCGGGACCCAACCCGAGTCCCACGACCGCACCCGGCAGCATTCGCTTGATCCACAGCTGCCCTGGTTGCGCGCCCTCGGTGTCACCAACGATCGCGGCCAGCCCCGCGAGGGCATGGCGGCGAAATATCGCCAGATTCAGAAGTTCACCGAACTCATTGACCATTTGTCTGCGGAAGCCGATCTGCCGACGGACCGCCCGTGGCGGATTGCCGACATGGGCTGCGGCAAGGGCTACCTCACCTTCGCCGTCGCCACGCTGCTCGGTTCCAAAGCCAAGGTGCAAGGCATCGAGCGCCGCGCCGATTTGGTTGACCTCACCAATCGCATCGCCCGCGAGTGCCACTGCTCCAATCTGGAATTCACCGTCGGTGACATTGGCACCACCACGCCGGCAGGGATCGACATGCTCATCGCGCTGCATGCCTGCGACACGGCCACCGACGACGCCCTCGCCGCGGGCATCGCCAGCGGCGCCGCGTTGCTCGTCGTTTCACCCTGCTGCCAAAAGGAACTGCGCCCGCAGCTCACCGCGCCGCCTGTTTTGGCCGACGCCCTGCAGCACGGCATTTTTCAGGAACGTCAGGCCGAATTTGTCACCGACGCCCTGCGCGCCCAGCTGCTCGAAACCGCGGGCTACCGCACCAAGGTCTTCGAGTTTGTTTCCACCGAGCACACCGCCAAGAACCTGATGATCGCCGCCATCCGGACCGGCCGCCCCCCCGACCCCGCACAGGCGGAGCGGTTGCGCGACTTCGCGCGGTTCTATGGCATCAAACACCAGCAACTGGCCCGGCATCTGAACTTCATCCTTGAGACCTGAACACAACCGTTGCCCGCGATGAAATGGACCGAACTGGACTGGCCGGCATTGGACCGGTTGCGCGACGGGTTTCTCCACGGCGGCGCGGCCAAGGGGCCCTACTGGGAATCGGAAACCGCGCTCGCGAGTTATGATCTGACCTACGGCGAGCGCATCGGCTGGAAATGGGACCACGTGCTGCGCGAACTGCACCTCCGGCAGTGGCAACCGACATCGCGGACCGTGCTCGACTGGGGCTGCGGCAGCGGCATCGCCGCGCGGCGCGTCATCGCGAGTTTTGGCCCGGAGCGGTTTGACACGCTCCACTGCTGGGACCACGCACCGCTCGCCGCGGATTTCGCCACGGATGCAGCGCGGCGTCAATTTCCCGGGCTGGATGTCACTACGGTGACGCCGGGATTTTTCCGCGGCGACGATTCCATCGGCCTGCTGTTGATCAGCCATGTGCTCAACGAACTCTCCACCGAGGCACTTGCGGGGCTCCGGGATCTGATCGCCCGCGCTGAGGCGGTGCTTTGGGTCGAGCCCGGCACCTCCGAGACGAGCCGCGGGCTGGGTCTTATCCGCGAGGCGGTGCGCGCGCATTTTCACGTCGTGGCACCCTGCACGCATCAGCAGGCCTGTCCGATATTCACCGAGGGCAACGAACGCCATTGGTGCCACTTCTTCGCGCCGCCACCGCCCGCGATTTTCGCGGATCCCGACTGGGTAAAATTCGGCCAGCGCGCGGGCATCGACCTGCGCAGCCTGCCCTATGCCTTCCTCGCGCTCGACCGGCACCGGGAGCGCGGGCCGCCGGCCCGCAGTTCGGAACCGGTGGGCGGGGAATCCGCCCTCCCGCCGCTTTCGCGCATCATCGGCCGGCCCGAATTTTTCAAACCCTATGCCCGCTGGTTGAACTGCGACGCCGACGGCCTCACCGAACTTACCCTGCCCAAGCGCAACAATCCGGCGCTCCTGAAGGCGCTCGACCGCACCAAGGCGCCTCTGGTCTACCGCTGGACCCGCGAGGGCAATCAGGTCCGCGACGGCCGGCCGTGGGGCGAAGCCTGAATTATCAGCGCCAATTTTGGCACAATTGCTCGCGGTCCGCGCGACGTTTGCTACGCTTGGCCATTCATGTCACTGCGTTCGCTGCTCCCTCTCTGCCTGATGCTGCTGGCCATTGCGCCGGCCCACGGTGCCGGTCTGCCGGCCATCAACTACACGCTGCGCTTCCCCGAGGCGCTGCAGCACTATGTCGAGGTCGAGGCGGTTGTCCCCACCGCCGGCGCGGCCACCGTGGACCTGTTCATGCCGGTGTGGACGCCCGGTTCGTATCTGGTGCGTGAATATGCCCGCAACATCGACCGCGTCACCGCGGCCGATCCCGCCGGCGGTGAACTGACGGTCACGAAGACCACCAAGAACCGCTGGCAGATCGCCACCGCGGGACACGCCCAGGTTCATGTGCGCTACCGCATCTACGGCTGGGAAATCAACGTGCGTTCCAACTGGATCGAGGGCGATTTCGCCATGATCAACGGCGCGCCCACCTTCCTCGCGGTCGCGGACCAGCTTGACCGCGCCTACCACGTGCAACTCGAGTTGCCCGCGGGTTGGACCGGCACCTACACCGCGCTGCCCGCGGGTGACCGGCCGCATCACTACATCGCGCCGGATTTCGACACGCTGATCGACAGCCCGATCCTGGCCGGTTCGCCGCAGGTGGACAGCTTCGAGATCGACGGCGTGAAACACTATCTCGTCACGACCGGTGGCGCCGGCGTCTGGGACAACGCGCGCGCCGCCCGGCATTTTGAACAGATCGCCCGCACCCAGGTCGGGTTCTGGGGCGGCCTGCCCTACGCCGAGCCTTATTACGTGTTCAACCTGCTCTCCGGCCAGCGCGGCGGTTTGGAACACCGGCAAGGCTTCGTGATGATGGCCGACCGCTGGCTTTCGCGCAGCCGCGCCGGGTTGAACTCTTGGTTGTCGTTGGTGAGCCACGAATACTTCCATGCCTGGAACGGCAAACGCCTGCGCCCCGAGGAGCTCGGCCCGTTCCCCTACGAACACGAGGCCTACACCAAGACGCTCTGGGTCGTGGAAGGCATCACCAGTTACTACCAACATGTGCTGCTGCGGCGCGCCGGCTTTTACACTCAAAAGGATTACCTCAACACCCTCAGCGGTCTCATCGCCGGCATCGAACGCACCCCCGGGCGCCTAGTGCAATCGCTCAGCGAGTCCTCCTTCGACACCTGGATCAAGGCCTACCGCCCGGACGAAAATTCGGTCAACACCCGCATCAGTTACTACAGCGGCGGAGCGCTCGCCGCCGCCCTGCTCGATGCGGAGTTGCGCCGCGTCAGCGATGGCGCCGCCTCGCTCGACGACGTGATGCGCGCCGCCTTCGAGCGTTTCAGCGGTGACCGCGGTTACAGCGAGGAGGA
The DNA here is from genome assembly GCA_019455245.1 of Opitutaceae bacterium. Lineage (GTDB taxonomy): Bacteria > Verrucomicrobiota > Verrucomicrobiia > Opitutales > Opitutaceae > Cephaloticoccus. The sequence continues at coordinate 52,843 of JACFMR010000017.1, read as the reverse complement.
ATTCATCGATCTGCTCACCGAGATCGCCGGCACCGACCTCGCCCCGTGGTATCGGGCGAACATCCAAACCCCCGCGCAATTCGACTACCAGCCGCTGCTGGACACGTATGGCCTGCGGTTCGAATCGCCGAAGGAACCGGAGCGCAAGCTCCTGCCCAACAAGCTGGAACCGCCCGATCCCGAACCGGGCTGGCTCGGGCTCGACTACAAGGTCGAGGACGGCCGCATCATGGTCACCAGCGTTCGTCACGGCACCCCGGCCTATGACGCCGGGCTCTACGTGCAGGACGAAGTCGTGGCCATCAACGGCTTCCGCGTGGACTCCAACCCTTTGCGCTTGCTGCAAACCTACCCGCCCGGCGAGGAAGTGACCCTGCTCATCAGCCGGCGGGGGCAACTGTTGACCCGATCCGCCACCCTCGCGGTCGAACCCAAGCAGACCTTCCGCCTGGAAATTCACCCCGAAGCAACCCCGGAACAAAAGGCCCGGCTGGAAGCCTGGGTCGGAGCGGACGAAGCCGCCAAGGAGCCAACGACCGCCGCGGCGGACTCTTGACTCCCGGCCTTCCGCCCGGATGCTACCCGCCTCACCCAATCCAAATTACATGAGCAAACAGTATAACAAAGAGATCAAAAAGAAGCGTCGCATGGCCTACCTGAAACGCAAGAAAGCCCGCGTCCAAAGCACCGCCAAGAAGAAATAACCCGCCACCGTCGTCGGTGCGTAAAACCGCGGCCCATGCCGCGGTTTTTTGTTCCACCCCGGCGCGGCCGTACTTCACCGCCTGCATGATCAAAGTCAGCCTCATCTCCCTCGGTTGCGCCAAGAATCTCGTCGATAGCGAGATCATGATCGGTCACCTGCATCAGGCCGGAATGACCGTGATCCCCGAAGCGGAAAAGGCCGACGTCGTCATCGTCAACACCTGCTCGTTCATCGATTCATCCAAGGAGGAGTCCATCGGCCACATCCTCGAGGTCCATCAAAACAAGGGGATGAAAAAGCGCCGCAAGGAGCAGAAGCTCATCGTCGCCGGCTGCATGAGCCAGCGTTTCTCCAAGGACCTCAAGACTGAGCTGCACGACGAGGTGGACGCCTTCATCGGCCTCGACCAGGTCACGAAGGTCGCTCCGATCATCGAGGAGATTTACGCCAAGGAGCGCGGCAAAGGTGAGCCCAAGGCCGATCCGGCGGTGTTCGTCGAGGGCAAGTCCACTTACATCCCGGACTACGACACGCCGCGCTTCCGGCTCACGCCCGCCCATTTCGCCTACATCAAGATCGCCGAGGGCTGCAACCACCCCTGCACGTTCTGCATCATCCCGCAGATCCGCGGACGTCATCGCAGCCGCACCGTGGAAAGCGTCGTCCAGGAAGCCCGTCGCCTCGTGCAGGAGGGAGTAAAGGAGCTGAACCTCATCTCGCAGGACACGACCTTCTTCGGCATGGACACCTGGGAGCAGCGCCCGAACCCGCGCACCCCGGTGGACTCCTCGCGCGGCACCGCCCTCACCACCCTGCTGCGCGAGCTCAACGCCATCGAGGGCGATTTCTGGATCCGCCTGCTCTACACGCACCCGGCCCACTGGAGCGACGAGCTCATCAAGACCATCGCCGAGTGCCCGAAGGTCGCACGCTACATCGACATCCCGCTCCAGCACATCAGCGACCGCATGCTCGACCGCATGCAGCGCGAGACGAGCGGCGACTACATCCGCGATCTCATCCGCCGCATCCGTGCCGGCATCCCCGGCATCGCGGTCCGCACCACCTTCATCGTCGGCTTCCCCGGCGAAAACGACGACGACATCGCCGAGCTCTGCCAATTCATTGAGGAGACAAAGTTCGAGCGCCTCGGCGTCTTCCGTTACTCGCAGGAAGAAGGCACGCGCGGCGCCAAGATGCCCGACCAGATTCCGCCCAAGGTGAAGGAAGCCCGCTGGCACAAGCTCATGGCGCTCCAGCAGCGCATCGCCGCCGAAGTTTCCAAGTCCCATGTCGGCCAGACGCTGAAGGTCCTCGTCGAGGAGCCCGGCGTCGCCCGCGGCGAGGCCGACGCGCCCGACATCGACGGCCGCGTCTATGTCCCGCGCGAACTGCCCGTCGGCGAGTTCGTCGAGGTGAAGATCACCGGCTACCACGACTACGACCTCCTCGCCCTGCCCAAGGGTCAGAAGCCGAAGGAATTCAAGGTCGCCAAGCAGGCGCAGTAACATTGAACCGTAGCCGCGTTGGAGCGCAGCGACAACGTGGTCGCTCTCTGGCCACGCATTCGCCAGCGGCACAATCGCAGCTACACCTTTCCTGAGAATGCTCTAATTCTCAGGTCTCAAGTCTCAGGCCTCAGGTCTCAGGTTTGGGCGGCTTCGGTAAACTTCCCGATGATCCCGTCGAAGGAGCCGTTGGTGAAGAAGACCACGAGCTGCGGCTTCTGCGCGGCGCGGGTGTTGGCCACGAGTTTCTCCAGCAGGGCGGCGTTGGTCTCCGCCGTGCAGGCGTGCACGCCCTGTAGTTCCAGATGCTGCACGACGGCCTCGACGTCGAAGCGCTCGCCGTCCTTCAGCTTGTCCGCGCGGTTGACCGCGCCGATGTAAACCTCGTCGGCGAGCCCGAGCGCCCGGGTGAAGCCCGCTTGCAGCACCTTGGTACGCGCCGTGTTGCTGCGCGGTTCAAAGACCGCGCTGATGATCATACCGGGATGACGGGCGCGCAGGGAATGCAACGTCTCGGCCAGCGCCGTCGGATGATGGCCGAAATCCTCGATCACCTTGAGCCGTGGCGTGTCCACCAACAGCTCTTGGCGGCGCTTCACGCCGCGAAAACGGGCCAGCGAGTTGAGCTTCAGCTGTGTGGGATCATCGGGGCAGAGCGCCAGCGACGACGCGACCGCGGCCATCGCGGCATTACGCGCGTTGAACAGACCGGGCTGGTTCCAGCGCACGGTCTGCGGCTCCTCGCCACACCACGTCAGCGTGAAACCCACGCCTTCGGGCGACTCGGTGAAGTCGGTGATGCGAACATCATTCCCCTCGCCCGTGCCGACCTTGATAACTCGCGTCCACGGGAATGGCCCGAGCGCGCGCAGATTGTCGTCGTCGCCGTTGAGCACGATCCAGCCGTTGCGCGGCACGATGCGCGCGAGGTGCAGGAAGGTCCGCTGCACGTCGGCGAGGTCGCGGAAGATGTCGGCGTGGTCGAACTCCAGGTTGTTCATCACCGCGATGTGCGGCGCGTAGTGGATGAACTTGCTGCGCTTGTCGAAGAAGGCGCTGTCGTATTCGTCGCCCTCGATCACGAAGGGATCCGCTGCCGTGCCGAGGTGGTTGCCGACCGGCGGATCCTGCGGCACGCCGCCGATGAGGAAGCCGGGATCGCGACCGTTTTCGCGCAGCAAAAAGGCGGTCAGCGCCGTGGTGGTCGTCTTGCCGTGGGTGCCGGCGATGACGATGTTCTTGCGGCCCTTGAGCACGAAGTCTGCGAGCAGCGCCGGCAACGAGGTGAACGCCAGCGCGCGGGTGTCGAGGAGCCACTCGACCTCGGGATTGCCCCGCGACAGAGCATTGCCGATCACGACGAGATCGGGCCCGAGTTTCGCCAACCGCGCCGGGTCATAGCCCTCGTGCAGTTCGATGCCGGCCGCCGCCAGCACGGTACTCATCGGTGGATAAACGCCGGCGTCGGCCCCGAGCACCTCGTGACCCGCCGCGCGCGCCAGCAGCGCCGCGTTGCCCATCGCCGTCCCGCAAATCCCCAGGAAGTAAAGTTTCATATTGCCCGTCCGGCATGCTCACGATTTCGCTCCCTTTGGCGAGTCCCGACTCCCCTCACCCCATGACCACCCCTGCCCGCATCCACGGCCATCAGACCATTTATCAGCATCCGGATCACTACTGTGCGTGGCCGGCGCTCGTTCGGGCGCAGAACGGCGACCTGCTGCTGGCCTTCATTCGCACCGATCACCACATGTATCCCGACGGCCAGGTCGTCACCATGCGGTCGTCCGACCATGGCGCCACCTGGACCGGACCGGTCGTGGCCTACGACACGCCCATTGATGATCGCGAGTGTGGCCTCACCATTCTGCCCGACGGACGCATTGCGATGCATGTCTGGTCCACCTGCTGGAAAGCCGAACAATTCACCTGCCTGCCCTTTGAGGCGTATCCGCCCGAGATCATCGCGAAGTGGGTCAACATGGTGGACCAACCGGCCTATCAGGCGCAATCCCACCGTCATGGCGGCTGGGTGATTGTCTCCTCGGACCATGGCCACACCTGGTCGGCGCCGAGCCGCGGACCGGACAGCGTGCACGGCGGCATCGCCCTGCAAAACGGCACCCTGCTGGTCGCGGGCTATCGCGAGGACAAGGGTGACGTCAGCATTCACACCGCCGGCGATCCCCAAGGCCCATGGACGCGCGTCGCGGTCGTGCCCAATCCCTCGCCCGCCACCCACCACATCGGCGAGCCGCATGTGGTGCAGCTGCCCTCCGGCCGCGTTCTGCTGATGCTGCGTTATACCGCCATCCAGTATGATGACCGCCGGGAGGATCTCCATCTCTGGGAAAGCTATTCGGATGACAACGGGCTCACGTGGGCCAAACCCTTCCGCACCCCGCTGCTGGGTTTTCCGCCGCATCTCACCGTGCTGCAGGACGGCCGCACCCTCTGCTCCTACGGCTACCGCCGCGCACCGTTCGGCGAACGGGCCGCGCTCAGTGAGGACGGCATCACTTGGGATGTGACCGGCGAAATCGTGTTGCGCGATGACAACGGCAACCACGATCTGGGCTACCCGGCCTCGATCGAAACCGGTCCGGGCGAGATCCTCACGGTCTATTACCAAAAACCCGCCTTCGATCCCGCCGACATTCACCGGCACAAGGTCGGTATCTACGCCACGCGCTGGTCCGTGCCGGGCAGGTGACAATTCGCAGGACGGTTTTGCAGGGCTGCACCTTGGTGCTGCCGAGGTGCGACCAAGGTCGCGTCCTACACCTCGCCGCCCCCCTTACCCCAGGTTCACCGGGTCGACATCCAACACCTGCGTGATGTCGTCCGGCCATTTGAAATCCGCCCGCAAACGCGACAGCCGCGGAATCGTCTTGGAGACGTTCATGGTGAAATACCACAGCTGCCAGCGGTATTCGTCCTTGATCTTCTCGATCGGCGACGGCGTCGGTCCGCGCAGTTCCACCTGCGCGCCCAGCTCCTTCTCCACCAAGCGCGCCCATTGCTCGGCAAAGAACTGCAGCTTCTCCGGATTCGGCCCGCGGAACAGGTGGTGAATCAGATGCCGGTAAGGCGGGTAATGGAAATCCTTGCGCAGCTTCAGCTCGGCGGCGCTGAAACCGGCGTAATCCGCATGCCGTGAAAACTGGATGGCCTCCGCCTGCGGGGTGAAGGTCTGCACCACCACCTCGCCCGCCCGGTCTCCGCGGCCCGCGCGTCCGGCCACCTGCACCAGCAGCTGAAACGTGCGTTCGTTGGCGCGGAAATCCGGGATGTGCATGGAGATGTCGGCATCGACCAACCCCACCAGCGTCACGTTCGGGAAATCCAACCCTTTGCCGATCATCTGCGTGCCGACCAGCACGTCGACCTTGCCGGCGCGAAACTCGCCCAGAATTTCCCGGAACCGGTTTTTGCGGCTCATCGTGTCGGTATCCATGCGCTCGATGCGCGCCCGCGGCAGCACGCGGCGCACGGCTTCCTCCACCCGCTGGGTGCCCAGGCCCCGCCAGCGGATCTTCGGCGACCGGCATTTGGGGCAGACCAACGGCGCGCGACGCTGGTCGCCGCACAGGTGGCAGCGCAACACCTCGTCGCTGCGGTGATACGTCATCGCGATGCTGCAGTGCGTGCATTCCTCCACGTGACCGCATTCCGTGCACAGCATCGACGAGGAATAGCCGCGGCGATTGATAAAGAGGATGGCCTGCTCCCGCTTTTCAAAACGGTCCTGCAGCGCCCGCACCAGCAAGCCGGACAAGGTCGTCAACCCGCGCGAACGCATCACTTCCACCCGCATGTCCACGACGTCGATGTGCGGCAGTTTGCGCGCATCCACGCGCTGCCGCAATTCGGCCAGCCGGTATTTGCCCGCCTGCGCGTTGGCGTAACTTTCCAGCGAGGGCGTGGCCGAGCCGAGCAGGCAGTGCGCGTGGTTCAACCGCGCGCGATAAACCGCCACGTCGCGCCCGTGATAGCGCGGGGTTTCGTCCTGTTTGTAGGCCGGCTCGTGCTCCTCATCGACCACGATCAGCCGGAGATTTTGCACCGGCGCGAACACCGCGGAGCGCGCCCCCACGACCACGCGGGCCTCGCCCGCCGCCAGCGCCAGCCAGCCGTCCAGCCGTTCGCCCTCGCTGAGATGGCTGTGCCAGACCACGCACTTGTGATCGGGCGCGATCGCTTCCAACCGCGAACGCAGACGCGCCACGGTCTGCGGCGTCAGGGCCACTTCGGGCACGAGAAAAATCACCCCGCCGCCGGCCTGAAGCACGGTGTCGATCGCGTGCAGGTAAACCTCGGTCTTGCCCGAGCCGGTCACGCCATGCAGCAGCGTCACCCCGAATTTCTCCGTCGCGATTTGCGCCGTGAGCGCGTTGACCGCCGTCTGTTGCTCCTCGTTGAGCCGCGGTGGTTTGGCCGCCACCAATTCGCCGCGCGCCCAGTCCTCGGCATAGGCATCGCGGATCACGCGCCGATTGCGCTCCTGCACCAGGCCGCGCCGCACCAGAGCCGCGACCACCGCGGCGGTCAGGCCGAGACGCGAAAGCACCAGCCGTTTCTGCTGCGGGGTGAATTGCTGCGCCAGAAAACGATAAAGCCGCGCCTGCTGCGGCGCGCGTTTCTCCAGCGCCGCCAGTTCGTCCGGCGTTGCTGTCCGCGTCACGCTCAGCAGCTTTTCCTCCTTGATGCCCGCGCCTTTGCGCACCGCCACCGGGATCATCGCCTCGATGATGCCGTCCAGCGAGGCGGCATAATACACCGCCATCCAGCGCGCCAGCTGCAGCAGGTCCGGCGGCATGGCCGGGAAAGGATACACGACCTGCGCGACGTTTTTCAGCCGGTCGATCGGAAAATCCTTGGGCGCTCCGATCTCGCCCACCACGCCGAGATGCAGCCGGTTGAGCACGGGCACCCGCACCAATGAACCGGTTTGCACCTGGTTTTCCAGGTGCCCCGGCACACGGTAGTGCAGCAGCTTGTCAAAGCCGGCCAGCGGATGAACCCCGACGATCATGCCGGGATGACGACGCGCTCAACCCGTCGAGGCAAACCCGAAGCAAGCGAAGGTCCGGTTTCCCGACCGCAACCCACCGCAAAATACGCGCAGTCCGCCCGCGGCACGAACGGGTTGACAGGCCCATGCACGCTGCCGACATTCAAACCCGTGAGCATCGCCGCCTCCCGAGAGAAATTCCGCCGGTTCCTTTCCCAGAAGGGCCTGCGCGTGACCAACCAGCGGCTGGCGATCTTTGACGCCGCGTTCGGCCGCAAGGAGCATTTCACCGCCGAGCAGCTGCTCGATTACGCGCGGGCGATCGACGATTCCGTTTCGCGCGCCACCGTTTACCGCACCCTGCCCATCATGACCGAGAGCGCCCTGCTCCGCGAGGTCGACATCGGCAGCGGCGAAAAATTCTACCTCCCCATCGCGGGCAACAACACCCAGGTCGCCCAGGTCGTTTGCATCGATTGCGACAAGATCTTCGAGATCAGCGCCCCTTTCATGGAATGGTACGGCAGCACGGTATCATCGAAACTCGGCCTGACCCCCGTCTCCCAACGCCTGCAGGTCAGCGCGCATTGCGACGAATACCGCCGGACCGGCTCCTGCCCGCGCCGCGGCTGATTCCGCCCATGGCCAAGACTTCGGATCCCCAGTTCGAGATGCGGTTTTTCGAGTCGGTGCTCCGCCGGGCGCCCGACTACACCGAGGTCATCGAAATCCTCGGCGGACTTTACACCAAGCACGGCCGGATAGCGGACGGACTCCGCATGGACCGCAAACTGGTCAAACTGCTGCCGGACAACTCCACCGCGCACTACAATCTCGCGTGCAGCCTCGCTCTCTCCAAGCGCCACCGCGAGGCGTTGCAGACGCTGCGGCGCGCGGTCGAGCTGGGTTACAAGGACGCCGACTGGATGCTGCAGGATCCCGATCTGGAAACCCTCAAGCAGCACCCCGGATTCATCGGCGTGCTGGAGGCATTGAAATCACAGGCCTGAAGCGCACCTGACGCCCGGGCAACCCCGAGTCCGCCTCAGCGCAACCCGAACAACAGCTGCAGCACGGTCTCCAGATCCGCCCCCGGTTCCCAACGGCCGCGACGCTGGAGAGCGAGATGCTTGCAGCGATGGCTCTTCTCCTCCGCAGCATCCACGTGCACGATGCGGATCTCGTTCGGCCGCATCCCCTGCACCTCAGAGGCAGGCAGCGCCTTCCAGCTGAAAGGCAGACCGGTCGCGTTGAACGAGATTTCCCAGCCCGCGATGAGCATGGGCGGATGCGGGATCACCAACGCCGGGTAACGTCGCACGAAATCCGGCACCCGGCCCGTGGCGATGCGCGCCGTCACCACCGTCGGCATGCGGGCGATGTAATCCGAAAAACCATCCGCCCGTCCCGCCCGGTGTTCCCGGAAAAAATCCAGCGGATCAAATCCCATCAGGTTGTAGCCGTTGTACCGCCCGTGCTCGTTTTTGCTGCCGAACTTGCGGCCATCGTACCAGCGCTGAAAATCGTTCGTGAGCCGCAGGCCGATCTCAAAGTGCAGGTGCGCCCGGTCCTTCGGGATGGCATAGCCGGACGCGCTGCGGCCCATGACCCCGAGCGTCTGCCCGCGCCGCACCTTTGTGCCCGCGCGGATCTGCGGGGCGATGTGGGCGAGGTGCGCGTACAGCGTGTAGACCGCCGGTTCCACACCGGGATGCTCCAGCACCACATAACGCCCGTAACTGCTGTGCCCGGGCACCGTGCTCACATGACTGACCACGCCGTCAAGCGCGGCAAAGACCGGGTCCGTCGCCTCGCCGCGCCGGTCGCGCGACACCGGCTGGATGTCGATGCCCTCGTGAAACTGCCGGCCGTTGCTGCGCACACAGCCAAATGCACCGGCCATGGGATCGCCCGTGCCCGCATGCTGCAAAAATTCCGCAATCGGCCGCCCCTCGGCAAACGCCGTGCTCGGGGTCGGCCAGTCCACCTCAATACGCTGCGCCCGGGCGGTCAACCCGACCAGCAGCGCGACCAGACATGTCAGCCAGCGTTTCATCCCCTGCGCGCCGCCTCCTGCTGCAGCCACGCCGTCGTGCGGTTCAAATCTTCCACCATGGTTTTCAATTCGTTGTCCGGCACCTCCAGAAAAATGAAGAGCGCATCCGCCTCCAAGGGCCGGTCGAGCACCCGCACCCCAAGCGCCCGACCGTTGATCACCAGCACCAGCCGGCGGCCCAGATTTTGGGCCGACAACCGGTAGAGATCGCGGGTGGCGGCCGGGGTGAGTTGGAACAACAAACACCGGCCGAGATCCACCTGCACTTCCGCCACGCCGGCCAGGTCAAACTCCGTGATCACCGGTTTCGCCGCGGTCCGCACCCGCACCCCGCTGGCGGGCAGGGTCACGACCACGGCCGCACTGTCGGCCTCGGTTTCAATCAAAAATCTCGCCACCGCCGTGGGTGGCTCCGGCGCCCGGCGATGCTGGCAACCAGCCAGCAGCAGGGTGCCGCCGAGCAGAAAACAGAAAAACACGTGGTTGATTCGTGGCATCAGACCGCGGCAGGTTCGGCAAACGCGGCCATGATTTCCAGCCCAACCGCATCCGCGAGCAATCGCCCGCGCATGGTGAGTCGCAGCTGACGCCCTTCGCGCAGCGCCAGTCCATCGGCGGCCAGTTTTGCCGCCAAGGCCTCGATTTCCGACCACGGCGCATCCGGTGCCCGCGCCCGCCAATGCGCCAGATCCACCCCGGCGTTCATGCGCAGACCGAAAATCAGCGCGTCCTCCGCGAGTTGGCGCGGGCTCAGCACCAGCCGGTCCTCCGTCACCCGCCGGCCGGCGGCCAGATGATCCAGCCAGCGGTCAAGGTCGGACACATTCGCGCCGCGCCAGCCGGCGTGTTGCGATGCCGCCGAAGGACCGAGCCCGATCCACTCGTGCATGTGCCAGGTATTGAGGTTGTGCCGGCACGCGTGGCCCGGACGCGCAAAGTTCGCCACCTCGTATTGGTGATAACCCGCCGCAGCCAGCTGCTGCCAGGTGGACTCGTAGAGCTTCGCTTCGTGCTCAGGATCGAGTTTCACGCGACCCTGCGACAGCTTCACCCAAAGCGCGGTGTCCTCCTCAAAGGTCAGGCAGTAGGTGGACAGGTGATCCGGGGCCAGCGCCACCGCCGCCTGCACATCGGCTTCCCATTCCGCTTCGGTCTGGCCCGGCAGGGCGAACATCAGGTCGAGGTTCACGTTCGCAAAACCCGCCGCACGCACGCGGTCATACGCCCGCAGTATCTGTTCCTTGGTGTGCAGTCGGCCAAGGGCATCGAGCAGGGCCGGTTGAAAACTCTGCGCGCCCATCGAAATGCGGTTGACCCCCAACTCCTTCAAGACCGCCAGCCGCGCCTCGGTCACACACGCGGGCGCCATTTCCACCGTCCACTCTTCGGGTTGGCCGCCGCAACGCGCGAGCATCCGCTCACCCAACTGGCGCAGGTCTTTCGGCGGCAGCAAACCGGGCGTGCCTCCGCCCCAGAACATCGTGGTGACCGGCCGTGGCCATGACACCAATTCCGCCTCCATCTCCATGCCTTGCAGGAACCTCCCCACACCATCCGCGGTCGGCTTCACCTGATAAAATGCGCAGAAATCGCAGGTCGATGCACAAAACGGCACATGCACATACAACCCCAGCGGGTCCGCCGGAGCAGCTTTGGCTTGCGCTGACACAAAGTCGCTCATTATTAACGACCTCTAACTGACCGGTTTTAACCGAAAACCAATGCAAAACTCCCGCCTCACCCTCACGAGGAAAATTTTCTTCTGGATCGGCACGCTGCTCGGCGTGGCGCTGCTGACCGGCTGCGACGCGGTCACCTTGACCAATCTCACCCCGGCCACCCTGCCGGAAAATCCCTCGCAAATCTACACCCTCACCCTTCGCGTTGCCACCAAGGGTCCCTCCTCGGTGGTGCCCGGCAGCGTGAAACCGCACATCGTGATCGACGGCCAGAATGTCGCCATGGCCAAGAGCTCCATGGGCGAAGGCATCTTCGAATACGACTACCGGCTGCCGCCCGGCCGCACCGAGTTCGCCTACTATTTCCTCGTGGAATACGAGCTCGCCTACGCCGAGCGCACCGAAACGCGCGAGGCCTATTCCGAGATCAACCGCGTCTCGGTGGCCAGCCGCTATGTGCTCTCCCTCGAGACCAATCGCGGGCCGGTCGGCGCACACATCAGCATCCTCGGCCGCGGCTTCAGCCCGCAGGATGTCATCTATTTCGACCAGATGCCCGTGCGCACCGTTTACGAGTCGCCCACCTCGCTCAGCTTTTTCGTCCCCGCCCTTTCCCCGGGCCGCAATTATGAAGTGATGCTCGGCGGCGTCTCGGGCAATTCGCCGGTCGGCACCTTCCGCATCGACGCCAGCGCCCTGAGTGTCGCCCCCACCGAACTAAATCTGCGCTCGGGTGAAATGCAGACCCTCACCTTCACCGTGGCCAATGCGGCCCCGGCCGGCGGTTTGCTGCTGGATGTCACCACCGATGTCCCCGAAAGTGTGATCATGCCCGAGGTCGTCGTGCCCGCCGGGCAAAACACCATCACGATCAGCGTGCAGGGCGGTAAACCGGGCCAAGGCAGCCTCTACCTGAAGGGCTACGACACCGGCGAGGTGACCATCCCGGTCAACGTGCAGGCACAGTAATCGCCTCCGATTTCGGGCGGGTCGCAAGACCCGCCTTTTTTGTTACCACCGGCAATTCTTCCAGGACCAAGGCCATGCCCCCGCTGCTCACCGACCCCCTCGTCTGGCTGGCGCTGCTCACCCTGATGCTGTTGGGCGCCAACCTGTGGCTGTTTCTCAACCGCGGGTGGGAATCCTCGCACCGCGCCACCGATTACGCCCGCCTTTACCATCCGCTCGACACCCCGACAATCCGCCGCTGGCGCCGGCAAGGGCGTCGCCGGTTGCTCCCTGTCATCGTGTGGCATCGCAAACCCGCGCAGTGGCAGCTGCTCGTGGATGGACAGCCCCACGCCACGCTGCCCGGTGATGCCCCTTGGATCGAACTCACCGGCCCGGATTTCACGGGCGAAAACGGAGCCCGGCTCGAAGATCATCGGCACACTTACACCCTCCGGCCCCTGCCCGCCGGCTCCGGTCCGGATATGGAGTTCGGCCTGACCGCCATTGATCGCGACTTCTACCGGCGGCGCGGCATGCGCGTGCCGCATGATTTCATCCTGATCAAAACCGAGGTTCCTGTCGGGCGATTCAAGCGGCTGCCCGTGTCGCACTGGACCGACCATTACCGCTACCTCGGCGCAGCCAAACTCGCCGAAGCAGACCGCACCATCAAAGACCTCATGGGCATCCGCCCGGCGGACGAGCCGTTGGTGCGCATGACGAAAATCATCCGCCATCTGCGCACCACGTGGAAGGATGCCGGCGGCGTCCCGAAGGATGATTTTCGCTGGGCGGATCCGCTGCGCATTTACGAGGAAATGCGCGATGGCAGCGGCAAGGGCTGGTGCACCCAAAATGCGCAGGCGTTCACCTTCTTCGCCAATCGCGCCGGCATCGCCACCCGCTTTGTTTTTGGTGCGACCATGCAGGACAACCGGCTCGTCTACAACGGTCACTCCTGGGCCGAGTGTTATTTGCCCGGGAGCGGTCGCTGGGTTTACGTTGATCCGCAGGCGTCCATCGTCGCCGTCCATGACCGCCGCGGCCGGCCGCTGAATTCGGCCGACCTCTTTCACCTCTGCCGTCACGATGCCTTGGAAAACGTGACTGCGCTCGTGTGCTCCCCCGAGCCCGATCGGATTTACACCCCTGACGATCCGGCCAACCAGGTGCCCTTCGCCTCCGTTAGCCGCGTCGCCCGCCAGGAGTTCAACGAACAGACCATCATCAAATACCGGCTGCCGCCCAACGTGGAGGACGTGCGCGACATCTACTCCATGCTGTTGAAGAGTCCGACCTTCGCATGGACAAATTTCAAACGCTACCTCTGGCAGCCCGCCCCGGCCTACTCGCTGCTGCCCACCGAGGGTGCCTGGGTCTACGGTTGGCGCCGCATGCTCTTCGTCGGATTGCTGGGTTCAGTGACTGCGTTGCTGATCGCGCTGGCCTGACTTTTCTGGTCCGGCCTCAAGTTCGAGCGTGAGCACCACCGGACGATGATCGCTCGCCGCCTTCACCCCGGGACCGTCATGAATCCGCACCCGGCGCTCCTTCACCGCGTGGAGCAACCCCGGCGAAACCAGAATGTGATCCACCCGCGTGTAGGCATCCTCGCGTCGGTAGTGATGAGTCCACGCCTCGCCCCGCGAATCCGTCGCGGGCAGCAATTCCGCGATGCGTTTTGATCCCTTGCGGGTGAGGTAACGCAGGGCCGCGCTGCGCTTCGTGTCGTTGAAATCGCCCAGGATCACGAATTGCGCCTCCTCCGGATCGGGATGCCGGTCCAGGATGAACTCGCGGATGGCCATCGCCTCGCCGGCGCGGCGTCGCGCCGAGGCCGGATCGTCCTCACGGTCGGTGTAACGGCTTTTCAAATGCAGCGCCCACAGCGTGACCGGGCCGTTGGCCGTTGCCAGTTTCGCCTCCAGCAGGCCGCGTTTCACGACCTCCCGGCCGTCGATGTATTTGAAATCCAACTCCCGATGTTGCCGCACCTCGGCCAACGGCAGGCGGGAGAGCACGGCCACATGCCGGTCCGGATCCGGCCCCTCCAACAAAACCGCCACCGGATACGATATCCCATCGGAGGCCAGATCCCGCTGCAGTTCCTCCAGGTAAGGCCGTGGCCCCATCTCCTGCAGCACCAACACGTCGGCCTGCAATTCACCGATCACGCGTCGCAACGCCGCCTTGGCCGCCTCCGGTTTCGGATATTCCTGGCGGTAGCCGTCGGGAATCAGGCGGTTGGTGGCGACGTAATTCTCGATGTTGTAAGTCGCAACCACCAGTTCGCCGGCATGGGCGCTGATGACCGCCAGCAACCACCAGCCGACCACTGGCCATCCCCGTTTCATCAGCCGGCCTGCAGCGCGCGTTCCCGCTCCACCAGCGTCGGATGCGAGTAGTGAAACGCGCTGAACCACGGATGCGGGGTCAGGTTGCTGAGATTCTTTTGGGCGAGCTTGCGCAGCGCCCCACGCAACGATTCGGGTCCGCCCATCGCCTCGCGGGCGAAGGCATCGGCCTCATACTCGTGCTTGCGCGAAAAGAAATTGCCCAACGGGGACAACCAAAAGGTCACCAGTCCGCTCAACAGGCCGAACAGCAGCAGCGAGGGCGCCAGCTCGCCGGGCGGAAAGCCGAACGCGAGGTTGAACCACGTGCTCTGCGCCAGCCACGCCACGAGGGCAAACCCGCCGAACTGCATCAACGCCGACACGGCCAGCATCTTGGGAATGTGCCCGCGCCGGTAATGGCCGATCTCATGCGCCAGCACGGCCTCCAACTCGTCCGGCGCCAGCTGGTTCATCAGGGTGTCGAACAGCACGATCCGCCGGAACCGGCCGAAGCCGGTGAAAAACGCATTCGAGTGTCCGGACCGCTTCGAACCGTCCATGACCTCGATCGTCTGCGCCCGAAATCCCGTGCGCTCGCCCAGCTTGAGCAACCGCTCGCGCAGTTCGCCCTCCGGCAGCGGCGTGAGCTTGTTGAACCACGGCAAAATGAGTTTCGGATACAATACCAGCATCAGGAGCTGGAAACCGAACAGCAGCACAAAGCCCCACCACCACCACCACGGCCCGACCCATTGCACCAGCGAGAGCAGCAGCCAAAGCAGCGGAAAGCCGATCAGCAGGGAAAGGATCAGCCCCTTGAACTTGTCGGTGATCCACAGGCGCGGCGTGCTCTTGTTGAAACCGTATTTCTGCTCCAACCGGAACTGCGACCACCAGTCAAACGGCAGTCCGGGCAGGGACAGCAGCACGCCGACCAGCAAAATGTACAGTGTGCGGGTCCAGACCGCCTCCGGCCCGCCCCACGCCAACACCTGGCTGTAAAGCCAGGGCAGCACCCCGCCGAACACCACCAACGCCAGCACCAGGGCGTCGAAAATCTCGACCAACTGGCCGAACCGCGAACATTCCAACGTATAGGCCGCCGACCGCCGGTAGGTGGCAGCGTCCATGATCGCCGCGACCGCGGGCGGGGCCTTTTGCCCGTGCCGACGCACTTCCGCCCGGTTCAACGCGGACAAAAACGACTCGCCGGCCAGTCGCAAAACCATGAGCACGGCGGTGATCCAGAGCACAAGCATCATGCCGCCAGTGCATGCGAAAATCTCCCCGCCGCGAGTCCAAAGATTGTTTGAAATGGTCCCGACACCGCCCATCTTGACCGCGTGGAAGCCAAAGAGTCCAAACTGTCCTTCGAGGCCGCGCTGGCCAAGCTTGAGTCCATCGTTGAATCGATGGAGTCCGGTGACGTGCCCCTGGCCGATCTGCTGGCCAAGTTCGAGGAGGGCAGCAAACTGTTGAAGGTATGCGAATCCCGGCTGAAGGACGCGGAACTCAAGATCGAGCAGTTGAAGCAGACCAAGGACGGCGTGGTTTTCGCCAAATTTGAAGCCGACCGCGAAGCCTGATCCGGCCGCCGCCGCCCGTCCCGTAAATGAACGATTCCACTCCCGTCCCTCCCGCCACCTTGCTCGCCCGCATCCACGGTCCGACCGATCTCAAGGCCCTGCCCGCCGATCAGCTGCCGGCCCTGGCCGCTGAAATCCGCGAGGAAATCATCAGCGTGACCGCCGCCAACGGTGGTCACGTCGGCCCCAATCTCGGCGTCGTCGAGCTCTCCATCGCGCTGCACCGCGTGTTCGATTCGCCCGAGGATCAGTTCGTGTTCGACGTCTCCCACCAAGGCTACGTGCACAAGCTGCTCACCGGCCGCCACGGCCGGTTTTTCCGCCAACTGCGCCAATCCGGCGGCGCCAGCGGCTTCCTCTGCCGCGGGGAAAGCCCGCACGATGCCTTCGGCGCGGGTCACGCCGGCACCGCCCTTTCCGCCGCCCTCGGCATGGCGACCGCCCGTGATCTGCGCGGCAGTCACGAACACGTCGTCGCGGTCTGCGGCGACGCCGCCTTCACCTGCGGCGTCACCATGGAGGCGCTCAACAACGTCGTCAGCTCGACCAAGCGCCTGATCGTCATCCTCAACGACAACGAATGGTCCATCGCCCGCAATGTCGGCGCCATGGCCAAGTACCTCAACCGCCTCAGCACCAACCCGACCTACAACCGGGTGCACCACGATCTGGAACGGTTCTTCACCAGCCTGCCCGGCGGGCACGACATGCACAACATGTGGGTGAAGTGGAAGCGCGAGACCAAGGACTTCTTCGTCCAGTCCAGCTTGTTTGAGAAATTCGGCCTGCGCTACCTCGGCCCCATCGACGGCCACAACCTCGACGAACTCGTCAAGAACCTGGAATTCGCCAGGCAATCCGACGGGCCGATTCTGCTCCACGTCCTGACCAAGAAGGGCCGCGGCCTGCAGGCCGCCATCGATCATCCGGAAAAATTCCACGGCGCCAGCCCCTACAATCCCAAGAACGGCGAGAGCCGCGGCCAGTCCGGCAAGACTCCGCCCAATTATCAGGATGTGTTCGGCCAGGCCTTGGTGAAATTCGCCCGGCAGGATCCGAAAATCGTCGGCATCACCGGCGCCATGCCCAGCGGCACCGGCCTCGGTCATCTCGCCGCCGCTCTGCCCAAACAGTTTTTCGACGTGGGCATCGCCGAGGAACACGCGGTGCTGTTTGCCGCCGGCCTGGCCACGAAGGGCATCAAACCGGTGGTGGCGATCTATTCCACGTTTCTCCAGCGCGCCTACGACCAGATCATCCACGACGTATGCCTGCAAAATCTGCCGGTCACGTTCTGCATGGATCGCGCCGGCCTGTCCGCGAATGACGGCCCAACCCACCATGGGCTGTTCGATTTGGCTTATCTTCGTTGCGTGCCGCACGCGGTCGTCATGCAGCCCAAGGATGAGGATGAACTCGTCGACATGTTGCACACGTCGATTGAGCACAAGGGCCCGGCGTTCATTCGCTATCCGCGCGGGGCCGGCAACGGCGTGAAAATCAAAGTGCAGCCCGCGCGACTTACCATCGGCCAGGCCGAGGTTCTGCGCGAAGGTTCCAACATCATGATTTGGGCACTGGGGCCGATGATCACCGAGGCGCTCGCCCTCGCCGAGCGATTGGAAGCCGAACAAGGGCTTTCCGTCGGCGTCGTGAACGCCCGTTTCGCCAAGCCGCTTGATCGCACCCTCCTGCTCAGTCAGGCCGCCTGCATTCCGCTCATCGTCACGATGGAAGACCATGTCGTCACCGGCGGCTTCGGCAGCGCGGTGATCGAGACCTTGCAGGAAGCCGACTGCAACACCGCGGTCGAACGCATCGGTTGGCCGGACAAGTTTATCGAACACGGCAGCAGCGTGGGTATCCTGCGCGAAGCCTACGGTCTTTCACCGGACGCGATGTATCAGCGTATTCTCACCCGCTGGCGCAACCATCGCCACGAGGACGTCACCGCTGACGTGTAAACGTTGGCTATGAACGGCGCCCAAGGCACAAACCGCTGGGTTCAGTCTCCCTTTGTAATCGCATGGATCATCTTGGTCCTCGTGATCGCATTTCACAGCCCACGTTGGTGGCTTTTGCTGCAACCAAATGATGACACCATCGAGTGGAATCGCGCCACAATCTACCTCCAGCAATGCCTTGATCCTTGGCGCGATGATTTGACGGCGGCGGTGCGCTGGCGCTTCGTGCCCCAAGTCTTCGTTTGGTCGATTGGCGGCGGGGCGGCTCTCGCCCTGACCCTGCCTTGGTTTGGTGCGGTTGCGCTGATTGGCTACTTGTATCATTTGATTAAGCGCCAATCCAACGACTCGTTAAAAACAGTCTGCGCGACCGTGGTGCTCGCCGCATCGGGTCCCGTGCTGGTCTCCACTGGCTGGCTGGGAGTCAACGACACTTGGTTTGCTTTGGCCCTCTGTTATCTCGCGTTCGGATCGAATCGCGCCGGCTTGGCGGCGGCTTGTCTGTTGGGCACCTTCATTGACGAGCGCTTCATCTTCGGTTTGCCGCTGGCTCTCTGGCTGCGCGCCATGTCGAGTCCTGCCGCCGACTTGAAAGGCACGCTGCAAACGGCGGTAAAACTGAGCTTGGCCGCTCTCATCCCCTTTTTGCTTTCGCGCCTGCTGGGTGCGACGCTGGCTGATAGAAATACTGCACCAGACAGTGCATTTCTCCTCAGCAGTCTGAAACAAAGTGGAGCCTATTTGTGGTGCGCACCACTCGGAGCATGGATGGCGCTGCGCTTCGCCTGTCTCCCCGCGGCCGAGAGCTGGCTGGCGGCTTTTCTCGTTCAGAAGCGCTCTGCCCTGATCCTGCTGGCGGTCACCGTAATCCCAGTCGCCCTCGGATTTCTGCTCGCGTCAGACACGATGCGAACCGCCGGCATAGCCCTGCCAATATGCGTTTGGGGCACCTGCCGTCTGGTCGCCCAAAAGAGTCGCACCTATTGGATCGGATTGGCGGCCGCGAGTTTGCTGATTCCTGCAGCTCATGTGACCTTCAACAAAATCATTCCGATCAATTCACTGCCCATCGAGCTGCTGCGATTGTTTTAATACTCAGGAAATGGGATCAGCTATCCCAGCCCTACAAGTGACTCTTGCGGCTGGCTTGCCACCCATAGCCGAAAGGGCGGCGGATGGTGCGGGCAGAGGGAGTCGAACCCTCCTCTCATGCTTGGGAAGCACGCATAATAGCCGATATACTATGCCCGCAGGGAAGAATGCGCAGCAAAGCACATCACGCGCACGCGGCAATCACGAATAATCGCGCCGGCCTTCGAGTGCGCTCTTCAGCGTCACAGCATCGGCATACAGCACTCCGCCGCCGCTGGGCAGACCGAATCCGATGCGACTTACCGCCACGGTTTTTTCCGCCGGAATTTGCGCCGTAAGATAGTGGCAGGTCGCCTCGCCTTCGACGTCGTTTGAAAGCGCCAGGATCAATTCCTTCACTTCCCCCGAGGCGATGCGTTCCAGCAATGGACCGAAATTCAAATCCTCCGGCCCCACCCCGTGAATCGGAGAAAGTTTGCCGTGCAGCACATGATAGACGCCGCGGTAAGCACCGCTGCGTTCCATCGCCACGAGATCAGGCACCTGCTCGACCACGCAGACCAAGGCGTGATCACGTGCTTCGTCAGCGCAAAGCGGGCACAATTCGGCTTCGGCCAGGTTTCCACACCGCGAACAGCGTCGCACCGAACGCGCCGCTTCTTCCAAGGCAGACACGAGCTTCGGCAGACGATCCGGTTTTTCGACGAGCAAGTTCAGCGCAATCCGCTCGGCGGAACGATAGCCCAATCCCGGCAACTGCCTCAGGTGCTTCTGCAGGTTTTCGAAAGCCGGGGTCATCGACGTGTTCGCCCTTAAGCGCTCACATGAAGCCCGGCACTTGGAATGCCGAGGTCACCTTCTGCATTTCCGCCTCGTTGTATTCCTTCGACTGACGCGCGGCATCTTGCACCGCGCTCAGCACGGTGTCGGCCACGAACTTGGGATCCTCCTTGAGCAATTCGGGATCGAGTACCAACGACAGGAACTTGCCGTTGCCGTTGACCTTGATTTTCACCGCGCCGCCACCACTGGTGACGTCGATCTCGTGCGCATCGAGCTGCGTTTGGAGCGCCTCGATGCCGCGCTGCATTTTCTGGGCTTGTTTGAGAAGTTTTCCTACACCGGCCATGATTCAAATAGGGTTAAAAACGGATTGGGTAAGCGCGAGCCGCGAGTGGCAAGGCTAGAGTGTCGCGAGTATTTCGGTGTAGCCCGCGCGGTAATCAGGATAGCGTGGTTGCCACCCGAGTTCCTGCTTGATCTTCGCATTCCGAATCACGCGATCCGGCACCACGCGACGACGCCGTGACGGCAGCGTCGGATCAAATTGCGGCGCGTCTTGACCCAATTGGGCTGCGACCCAAGTCGCAAACGCCGCTTTCGCCACGGGGTGATCATCCGCTACATTGTAAACTGCACTCCCGACCTCCGGCGCTGCACCAAACGCCGTCCACACCGCCGCGGCCGCATCGTCCCGGTGAATGAGATTCAAGCGATGCTCGCCGTTTCCCGGCAAGGCACCGCCGGCGCGAATTTGATCAAGCACGTGATGCCGCCCGGGACCGTAAATGCCGGCCAAGCGCAGAATGAAGGAACGACCGACCGCGGTGCTTTCGCGCAAAAGCGCTTCCGTTTTGATCAACCATTGCGTGCGTTCATCCGCCGGCTCGCCCAACGGAGCGGTTTCATCCACCGTAGCACCATCGCCTTGGGGGTAAACGGACGTGCTGCTCGTATAAACGCAGGTGCCCACTTTCGCTTGGGCCGCCCATTTCAGAATCGAGGCCATGCCCTCGTAATAGCTGCGCCGGTAGCCTTCGACGCCGCCACCACCGGAACTCACGCTGTTCAGGACAAAATCAATCTCGGCCGGCAACTGGTCGTGCCAGGACTCATCCGCGAGGTCGGCCACGATCGTGCAGATCCCCTCTGCCTGCAAATCCGCCGCCTTGGCCGGATTGCGCGTGAGCGCAGTGACGCTGAGTCCCAGTTTGATCCCACGACGCGCGACTTCTCTTCCGACATAACCACAACCAGCGACAAAGAGGCGTTTTCCTGCAAAAAAACGGTGCGAAGATTCGGACATTACTGTTCAAGTGGAAGCTATGCCT
This sequence comes from Opitutaceae bacterium, assembly GCA_019455245.1. Lineage (GTDB taxonomy): Bacteria > Verrucomicrobiota > Verrucomicrobiia > Opitutales > Opitutaceae > Cephaloticoccus. The sequence continues at coordinate 31,840 of JACFMR010000017.1, read as the reverse complement.
ACGGTTCTCGCAATCTTGGCGGAAGGATTTGAAGAAATCGAAGCCATCACCCCGACCGATCTGCTCCGCCGCGCCGGCGTAGAGGTCACCGTCGCCGCCTTGGGCGACTCGCTTCATGTTACCGGGCGCAACGGCATCACCATGTATGCCGACACCATGTTCGGGCAACTCCCGGTCGATATGGTCGATTGCCTGTTCCTCCCGGGCGGCCCGGGCGTCAACCACTTGCGGGCGAGTAACTTGGTAATCGAATTGGTGCAACGCTATCACGCGGCCGGACGAATTGTAGCCGCGATTTGCGCAGCCCCGACTGTCTTGCATGAGGCCGGGATCTTGACCGGTCGGCGCTACACGGCCCACGCCTCGGTTCAAGCAGAGCTGCCCGAACTCATTGCCAATGAGCGAATTGTGTGGGACGAGAATATCCTGACTTCGCGGGGCGCCGGCACGGCCTTGGACTTCGGTTTGGCCTTGGTTGAGCGGCTTTGTGGTCGGGAATCCTCCCAGAAAATCGCCGATTCGATCCACGCGTGAAACTGCATAGCAATCAATGGGGTTGCGCAGAATATCAGAAGGACTAAACCGTTCTTAATCTGGGGTATAAACCCCAGTAAAAAATAATGGGTTCTCCTGCCCAAATGAACACCCCGGGTTGCTTCAACGAGAAGCGACGGGGCGAAGCCTTTTAAAGCACCATGTGCGGCATAGCCGGATTTGTCAGCTCCGAGGCGATCTCCACGGATCGTTCCACTGCGGTCGAACGCATGTGTCAGGCCATGATCCATCGCGGCCCGGACGACGCGGGATTATCCGACCTCAATGGCGCAACCTTGGGCATGCGCCGTCTGGCGATTTTTGATCCGGCCAACGGACACCAACCGATGCAGTCCGACGACGGACGGTTTACGTTGGTGTTCAATGGTGCCGTCTACAATTTTCGCGAACTGCGCCGCGAATTGGAGGCATGCGGCCACACTTTTCGCACGCAATGCGATACCGAGGTCTTGCTGGCCGCGTATGTCGAATGGCGCGACGCGTGCCTCCCCCGACTGCGCGGCATGTTTGCATTTGCAGTGTGGGATTCGGTCGAACGCACCCTGTTCGCCGCGCGCGATGCCTTCGGGATCAAGCCGCTCTACTACACGCGACTTCCAAGCGGCGGCGTGATCTTTGCGTCCGAATTGCGTGCGTTGTTCGCGAGTGGTCAAGTCTCGCGCGAAATCGATCCGGCCTCGATCGGCGAATACCTGGCGTGGTTTACCGTGCCCGCCCCGCGCACGATGTTCAGCGGCGTGGCCAATCTCCCCCCGGGACACTGGCTGCGCTGCGATCAACTCGGTCGCGTCCAGACCGGCGCTTGGTGGCATTTCCCGGCAGCACACGGAAACGTCGCCGGCACTTACGAAGACTTTGTCGACGGCCTGCGTGCGCAATTGGAAGACTCCATCCGCGCGCACCGTCTCGCCGATGTGCCGGTCGGCGCGTTTTTGTCCGGCGGCATGGATTCATCCGCCGTCGTGGGATTGATGGCGCGCAGTGGAGCAACGCAGCTCAAAACCTTTTCACTCGTTTTCGACGAAGCCGCTTACTCGGAGAAAAGCAGCGCCCAAATCGTCGCCAATGCCTTTGGCACGGAACATCACGCCGAACTTATCACCGGCGAACGCGTGGCGGCCGATCTCCCCAAAATCATCGCGGCGTTTGATCAACCCACCGGCGACGGGATCAACACGTATTACGCGAGCCAGACCGCGCGCCAAGGCGGCGTCACGGTTGCACTCTCCGGGCTCGGCGGTGACGAACTGTTCGGCGGTTATGCAGCATTCACCGACATTCCGAAATTGAACCGCTGGCTGCCGCGCTGGCGCATGCTCCCCCACGCCGTTCGGAATAGCATTCTGACGCGCCTGCAATCGCGACCCGATACGCGGTCGAAAAAACTCGCCGATTTTCTCGCGCATGCCCGCGACCTGCACGAACTGGCTTCGCTCCGTCGGCGCGTTTTGCCCGAAGGCACTCGACTCGATTTGCTGGCCCCCGAAGCACGACGTCATGCGGAACGACTGGGGCCGCATCACCCGATGCTGGAAGACTTCGCCTTCGAACTCGCCGGTGCCGACGCATTCCAAACCGTGAGCGCGTGGGAAATGCGCACCTACATGGCTGATGTGCTCTTGCGCGACAGTGACGTGTTCAGCATGGCGCATTCGTTGGAACTGCGCGTGCCCTTGGTTGATCGCGTGTTGATCGAGTGGCTGTGGCCGCAACAAACCGCTTTCAAATTCGATCGTCGCACTCTCAAACGCGCACTCGCCGATGCCACGCGTGACATCGTGCCGGAAGCGATCAGGCACCGGCCCAAGCAAGGCTTCACTCTCCCTTTCCCATTGTGGATGCGCGGCGCGCTGCGCCCGTTTCTGGAAGAAACGTTCTCCCCCGCATCGATCGCAACGTGTCCTTGGTTGCGGGCCGATGTCGTCAAGTCGCTCTGGCAGCAATTCATCACCGGCAACGACAACCGCGCGTGGTCGCGCGTTTGGACCGTGGCGATGCTCATTCAATTCTGCCAGCAGGGCCAACGCACGTGAAGATCGTGTTGCTCACGCCTGAACTGTTTCGTGCCGAAGGCGGCATCGCGCGCATCATGCGACTTTACCTCAAGGCTCTGTGCGAGATTTGCGGGACCGATGGCCAAGTTCGCTCGCTCGCGCTGAACGACACCAACGAAGACGTGCCCACGCTCAATCGCTACGGCAACGCCCGCCTCACCGGACACCACGGCGCGAATCGTCACAAACTGCGTTTCATGTGGCGCGCCATTCGGATGGCGCGTGATGCCGATTGGCTGGTCTGCGGGCACATCGGACAATTGATCGCCGCGCGTCTGGCGCGCACGGCGAATCCTGCCCTGCGTTACGCCTTGGTCGCCCACGGCATCGAAGTCTGGCGGCCGTTCTCTTGGCTCGAACGGTGGGCGCTGCGCGGTGCCGACCGGATTCTCTGCATCAGCGAATATACTCGTCGGCAACTGCTGCGCTTTTGCCCCGGCTTGGATCCGGCGCGATTGCCCGTCGTGCCGAACACATTCGATCCCCAACTGGCGCAAACCACCCCAACCACGCCTGCGGACCGGCCAACCATTTTATCGGTCGGGCGCTTGGTTCATGCCGACGCTTACAAAGGGTTTGATACACTGATCGAAGCCATGCCGGCGGTCTTGGAAATAATCCCCACCGCGCAACTCCGCATCGTCGGCGCCGGTGATGATCTGCCGCGTCTGCAGGCACTCGCCGGACAACTCGACGTGAGCCACAGCGTAACTTTCACCGGCAAAGTGTCCGACGAACAACTGGCCGACGAATATGCACAGTGCACCGTCTTCGCCCTGCCCAGTCGCCGCGAGGGATTTGGGTTGGTCTATCTTGAAGCAATGATCCGCGGCAAATCGTGCCTTGGCGCCCGCGCCGGCGGAACGCCCGAGGTCATTTCGAGCGACACTGGTATCTTGGTCGAGTATGGTAATGTGCCCGAAATCGCCGTCGCACTGATTTATCTCCTGCGCCATTCTTGTGATTCGGAGGTTGTGCGCCGTCATGCCGAGTCCTTTGCTTTCGCCCAATTCACCCAAAAACTCGCCCAAGCCTTGGGCACCTGACGCATGGCCGAACAGACTGCCCCCCATTTGATCATCGAAGCCGGCAAGGCGGAGAAGCACTACTGGTCTGACCTGTGGCGTTATCGCGAGTTGATGGCTTTCCTGGCGTGGCGTGATGTCAAGGTGCGCTACAAACAAGCCGCGCTCGGCGCAGCTTGGGCCATCATCCAGCCGCTCGTGCAAGTGGTGCTCCTGACCTTCGTGTTCGGCAAGCTCGCCAAGATGCCGGACGGCGGCGTGCCCTACCCGCTGATCGTCGCCTGCGGTTTGCTGCCGTGGCAATTGTTCTCCAACGCCTTCACTGGTGCCGGCAACAGTCTGGTCGGCAATTCGCAACTCATCAGCAAAGTGTATTTTCCCCGGTTGGTTGTGCCGATCGCAGCATTGGGCGTAGCGTTGATCGACTTCACCATCGTGCTGATTCTGACGCTGATTCCCGTGTGCTACTACGGATATTGGCCGGGCTGGCAGCTGCTGCTGTTGCCGGCTTTCGTTCTGCTCGCGCTGACGATCGCACTCGGTGCCGGGCTCTGGGTCACTGCCTTGACCGTGCGCTTTCGCGACTTTCGCTTTATCACGCCGTTTATTTTGCAGGTCGGCGTGTTTGTCACCCCCGTCGGCTACCGCGCAGATTTCCTGCCCAATTGGCGCGATTTACTGGCGCTCAACCCGCTCTCCGGCGTGGTCGACGGCGTGCGCTGGTGTTTGCTCTCCGGCCGGACCGAACTCTACCTGCCGGGTTTGGGCGTATCGGTTGTTTTTTCCCTGATCATGCTCGTCACAGGCATCTGGTATTTCCGGCGCGTGGAACGCCAGTTTGCAGACATCATCTGACATGAGTGCACCTGCCATCGAAGTCTCCGGTCTGGGCAAACGCTACGTGATTCAACACGAATCGCGGCACGATAATTTGCGCGACACCCTGCATCACACGGCGCGCAAACTCTGGCGTCGGCTTCGCTGGGGCACCGGGTTTGAAACCGAGGAATTCTGGGCGCTGCGCGACATTGATTTCCGCGTCGAGCCCGGCGAAGTCGTCGGCGTCATCGGTCGCAACGGCGCCGGCAAAAGCACGTTGCTGAAGATTTTGTCCCGCATCACCGAGCCCACGCAAGGGCGCATCACCCTCAACGGTCGCGTGGCCAGTTTGCTGGAGGTCGGCACCGGGTTTCACCCCGAGTTGAGCGGGCGGGAAAACATCTTTCTCAACGGCGCCATTCTCGGCATGAGTCGCACGGAGATCAGCCGCAAGTTTGACGAGATCGTGGCGTTCGCGGAGGTCGAACGCTTTCTCGATACGCCGGTGAAACGCTATTCCAGCGGCATGTATGTGCGGCTCGCCTTTGCCGTGGCCGCGCATTTGGAGCCGGAAATCCTGATCGTCGATGAAGTGCTCGCGGTCGGTGACGCGCAGTTTCAGGCCAAGTGTCTGGGCAAGATCAACGAGGTCGCCAATCAAGACGGCCGCACAGTGCTGCTGGTCAGCCACAACATGGAATCCGTGTTGCGTCTCTGCCGATCAGCACTGCTCCTCGCCAACGGGCGCGTCGCCTATCGCGGTTCGGTCGCGGAAGCCGTTTCGCATTACTCCGCGGTCCGGGTGGCCCAAGGCGGCGTGGTTGATTGCCACTCCCTGCCGCGACCGGGCTGGATCAGCGGCGGTGCACGATTTGTGTGCCTCGAACAACCGGGCACCACGGCCGCCAATGCCTGGCAGATCGGATTTGGCGACGCGTTCACCATTGCGGCCGATGTCGCCTCGGAACGCAATCTTGCCGATTGGTGCATCTACTTCGCCGTTTTCTCCATGTCCGGGGTCGAAGTCTCGGCCAATCAATCCCCGGCACTGCCGCCGCTCAAGACGGGCGGCCGGCATCGCATCATTTGTGATCTGCGTGAGTTCCGCCTCACGCCCGGCAGTTATACCATCAGCATCGGCCTGCGCAGCGGCAGCGAGGTCGTTGATTTCCTCTCCGAGGTGCTCACCCTGCAGGTGCAGGTGAACGAGACCTCGGCCGCGCTGCAAACCGGCAACTATCGCGGATTTTATGTGCCGTCGGTTGATTACCGCGTGCTGGATTTGTGAGCTCCACCCTAGATCGACCCCTTTGCCCTGCCTGCGGTGCCACCGCCGGCAAATGTCTGGTTGATCTGCCCTATGGTGAGGCTCCGTTGACCACTTATCTGGCGCAATTCTATGCGGCGTATCCCGGTTGCGATTTCACGGCCCTCCAGTCCGCCCGTTATCGATTGGAAGCATGCGATCACTGCGGGTGCATTTATCAAAATCCGGCCCCTTCACCTGAATTCCTCCAGGAGTTCTATCACCGCGGTCTCTACGGTCCGGACGCGCCGCCCTATCCTTCGCCCGAGATTGAGCACAGCGAACATATCGTGCGCGAGCTGACCATGGTTGTTCATTTTCTCACCAACCAAAACGGCCGGCGGCCGGCAGTGCTTGACTACGGCACCGGCTCGGGGCGCTGGGCTTTTTTGGCGGCGGCTAGTGGCGTGGAGACTCACGCCTGCGATTTATCGACGCACGCGTTTGCCCGCTTGGAATCCGCCGGCATCGGCTGCCATTTAATCGATGCACTGCCGGCAGCTCGCTTCGATTACATCAATACCGATCAAGTGATGGAGCATGTGCTTGCGCCCGCCGATATTGTTCGTCGTTGTGCGAACGCATTGCGCCCGGGTGGCATTCTCAAGATCGGTGTGCCTTATGATCCGAATCTCCGCGCCAAGCTTGAGCAACCCGACTGGCTCGCCCCCAAGCACAGTCCGCATTCCTTGAATGGAGTGGCCCCGGTTGAACATCTCAATCACTTCGAGCCCCGCAGTCTCGATCTGCTCGTCCAAAGCAGCGGCCTGCAAAAAATGACCGTCACGCGCTGGAGTCTGGCCACTTCCGGTCAAGCACGGACGCCGCAAACCTTGCGCCAACGCTTTGGCACGTGGTTGCGGGCCAAGCTGGGCGAAACGTATCGCGCCTATCCAGCCGGCACGCAGACGTGCTTCTACCATAAACCCGTTCCCTCTCATGCCCGTTAGTAATCCCGAGCATATCCCGGCGGTGTTGCACTTCGCGCATGCCGTCAGCCCGTCACGCATTCTTGATGTCGGGGTCGGCACCGGTTCCTACGGCCTTCTGCTCCGTCAAGGCCTCGACATCGGCTACGGTCGAATCGAGCGCGATGAGTGGCAGGTCACGATCGATGGGGTCGAGATTTTCGAAAGCTACCGCAACCCCGTTTGGGCCTACGCTTACTCGCAGGTTATGATGGGCGATGTTCGCACGCTCCTGCCGGACTTGGACAAATACGATCTCATCCTGTGCAACGATGTGCTGGAACATTTTCCGCGCGAAGAGGCACGTGCCTTGATCGCATCGCTTCTGAAGCTCGGTCGCGTGGTGGTGGCCACCACCCCCAATCGTGATTATCCGCAGGGAGCCTGGGGCGGCAACGAAGCCGAAGCACATCATTGCCTGCTCGGTCCGGAGGATTTTTCGGGCCTGATCGCAAGCGTTCCGACCGGCGTCACAACCTGTTACGTCTGCACTCAGGAACCGGATCTGCGTTATCCCTTGCTGCTGGCCGCCGACCGTTGCGTGCAGGTGCGTCACCCGAACGCATTGAATCCGTTCGTGCGGCTGCGGCGCAAATGGCGGCAATGGAAATTAAACCGTTCGTGAGATTCGCCCTGCTGATTCCCTGCAAAAACGGCGCGCCTTACCTGCCCCGGTTGTTTGCATCGATCCGGACGCAGACCCGGCCCTTTGACGAGATCTGGCTGTTCGATGACGGCAGCACCGACGACAGCGCCGACGTGGCGGCTTCGCTCGGCGCCCGGGTGATCCGCTCAGTCCATTCCCTTGGTCCCTCCGCCGCGCGCAACCGGCTCAGCGAATCGACCAATTGCGACTGGCTGCATTTCCATGACGCCGACGACACGCTGGCCCCCGAGTATCTGGCGCAGACAGCCGCGGCCATCACTCCGCAAACCGATGTCGTCGTTTGCAACATGGTCTGGGTTGAGGAAAACACCGGCAAACAGGACAGCCGTTGGATGTATGAGACCGGTGAGTTTGAACGCGACGCCCAATCCTACCTGATCGTCAACACCATCGGCGGCATCAACGGACTCTATCGCCGCTCCGCGTTGCATGCGATCGGCGGCTTCGACGAAAACCGGAAGTTCTGGGAAGATACGGATCTGAATCTGAGGCTGGCGCGAAACGGCGCCCGCTTCGTCGCCGTGCGGGAGGATTTGGTTTACGCTTACCGTCGGACTTCGAGCTACAGTAATTCCAATCTGGCCGAAGTCTGGCGCAGCAAGCTCGCGCTCATTGCCGGCCTGCTGCCTGACGCACCCGAGTCGTTGCGCCGCACCATCGCCATCGAAGCCGAGCGAATCGCAGAACGCATGGCGGTGCTGAAACGGTGGAAAGATGTGCCGGGCGCCCTGCGCATCGCGCGACAGGCCGGCGGCGATCCACCGACCACTGCCAGCCCGGTTTTGCAATTGCTCAAACACCTGCTGCCAGCGACCTGGACCTTCCGCTTGCAGCACGCGCTGCGTCAACGCACCCAAACGTGAATCCGCTCCGCATCGTTGTCATCATCCCAACGCGCAACCCCAATCGGGAGCGTTTGCACGAAGTGCTGGATGCACTGCGCAAACAGGATCTGCCGGCCACGGCCTGGGAACTCTGCCTGCTCGACAACGGCAGCACCCCCACGCTCGAGCCGGATTTGGTGGACGGATTCGCACATGCCCAAGTGGTGCGCGAAACGCGGCCCGGATTACTGTGGGCCCGCTTGACCGGATTGCGCCGCACCAGCGCGCCGGTGTTGGTCTTCATCGACGATGACACCGTGCCCCATCCTCATTTCTTGTCCGCCGCCGTGGAGTTCATGGATGCGCATCCGCGTGTCGCCACCGCCGGGGGAAAGATAATCCCGCGCTTTCTGGCCGCTTCGCCGGATTGGCTCGAACATGCCGGCTGGGCGCTGGCCCTGCGTGACAATGGATCCGAGCCGCTGACCTGGAGTCTGGCCGCGGGCGGCGATCTCCCGCACTGGACCCCAATCGGCGCCGGCCTGATCGTGCGCCGGGCAGCCTTGGAACCGGCCTACGTGACACACGTTGAAACCCATGCCGCTTTGATCGAACGCATTTCATGGAAAGGCCAGGGCTGCGGCGGCGTCGAAGACAAGGATCTGGTTTTGCACTGCCTGCGGCGCGGCTGGGCCACCGGTTACACGCCGGCCGCCGTGCTGACACATATCATCCCGCCCAATCGCCTGGAGCTTTCCTATTTCGAAAAGCTTATTCCCGCCGTGCAAACCTTGTGGGCGCGCACCCTGTTCGCCCACGGCTTCAATACCCGCGCACCAATCGCTTGGTGGATGCTGCCCGTGCGCCAACTCAAGGCGTGGTTCGCATTCAAAGCCTGGCAATCGCCCACCAACCGGCTGCAATGGCTGGCAGCGTGCGGGTTCCTCGCCGGACTGGCCGCCATCACCCGCGATCCCGTGCGGTATCCGGCGGCAACGGATGACTCCCCGTGATCCGAGTTTCCGTCATCATTCCCACCTTCAATCCCGATCGGACGCGGTTGCATCGCACTCTCGCGGGGCTGCGCGCGCAATCGCTTGATGCCAGCGAATGGGAAACCGTGATCGTCGACAACGCCTCCACCGAGTTTCCCGCGAACGCCTGGCTGCAATCCGTCGCACCGATTAACACACGCGTGGTGCCTGAGCCCCAGCCCGGTCTCAGTCATGCGCGGCGCGCAGGCTTGAATGCAGCCCACGGCGAATTCGCCGTGCTGGTCGACGACGACAATGTGCTCGCGCCGAATTATCTGACCCAGGCTTTGCGGTTATTCGATGCCACCCCAAAACTCGGAGCAGCCGGCGGGAAATCCCTGCCCGAATTTGAAACCGAACCTCCGGAGTGGACCCGTGAATTCTTTCCCTTGCTCGCCTTGCGCGATCTGGGCTCGGAGCAGTTGATCGCCGAATCACTGCGTGCCCCGGGTGCCGCGCGCGAAGAGTATCCGCTGTTCGCCCCCATTGGTGCCGGCATGGTGCTGCGTCGCGCAGCATGGTTGGACTGGCTCGGATCCGCCCATGATCGCGGCCCCAGCGACCGGCAAGGCCAGGCTCTCACTTCGGGTGGCGACAACGACATCGTGCTGTGCGTGCTGCGGGCCGGTTGGAGCGTGGCTTATTCGCCCAAGCTCCAGCTCACCCATCTGATTCCAGCCGGCCGGCTGACCGCGGGCTATCTCGCTCGTTTGAATCGCGGCATCCAGACCTCATGGATGCAGGTTTTGAGTCTGCACAACGTGAACCCGTGGCCGCCACTCACCACCTTCGGGGCGACCTTGCGCAAGCTCAAGGCTTGGTTTGTGCAGGGCGCGTGGCGCAATCCCGTCGCACAAATCCGCTGGCAGGGAGCGTGCGGACATTTTGACGGTCGCGTTCCCAGGCAAAAGCCATGACCACACTTGGCGCGCACACTCCGGTTGCATGGCGCGGCGACTTGCTCGCAGCCGGTCTCACCTTGCTCTGGCTCTTGATCGTTCGCACCGCGCTCGCCTGCCCGTGGGGGTTCGCACCGGTAACCACTGCGGATGGATTGCTGCAAGCGATTCCATTCAATCCCGACGACACTTGGTCCTATCTGTCATGGATCGCCCAATACCGCGACGGCCAATTTGGCGCCGGCCTGCTCTACACCACCGAACCACATCCCGCCTTGCTCTGGGTTTTTCCGCTGTGGCTCATCGGCACGATCGCAAAGGTTCTGAGTATTCCCACCCTTGGGGCTTATTGGCTGGTCGGTTTGCTTGGCGCCGGAGCCACCGTGATGCTCTTCCGCTGCGCCGCCCGCGCCCTTGGCTTGGAGCCCAGTGCCGTCAATTGGACAACGGTAATCCTCGTGCTTGGTTCTGGCGCATCATGGCTGTGGCATGCCGCCAACCGGATCGGATTCGCCCCGCCGATGGCGGGCGGAGAGTTTCTTTATCTCGATCTGTTTCCGTCCACAGCTTTCCTCGTTTATCCGTATCATGCGGTCAGTTTCGCGCTGCTCGCCGGTTTGTGGTGGGCCGTGGCAGTGAGCGAACAGCGACTGGGCAACCGCGAACCGGCGCGTCTCGCCATGGGATGGACCGCGATACTCGCACTGCTGTTGAGTTTCTCCCGTCCTTATGAACCGTTGGCCTTCGCCGCGGCCTACACTTTGAAAACCGGCTGGCTCTGGTGGAAACGAAGTGAAAACCAAACTGACTTTCGCGCCGGCCTGCTTGTTATGAGCGTGCTCGCGGTGAGCTTGTTGCCGGGCGTGGTTTGGAATGCCTATGTTTCCATCCAGCCTGTCTGGTCTACATTTGCGCATCGGTCACTGGCCCTTGGGTTGGATCGCATCAGTTGGCTGACCGCATTCGGCGGATTGTGGCTCTTGGCGCTGGTGGGGCTTTTGAGTCGGCGACACGTCGCGTTGAAACCGTGCCTGTTGCCGCTCACGGCCACGTTGCTTGCCATCGTCGTGTTGATCGGCATTCCTCACGCGCAAGCCAAACTGGCCAGCGGTCTGATTCTCGGCACCGCGTTGCTCGGCGGCTGGGGCGCAGCGGCCATCGTGCGCTGGAGCCGTTCGCTGCGTTGGCCAGCATTGGCTTTCGTCGGCGCCGCATTGAGTCTCACCGGACTGCTCGGCACCCCATCCATGGCGATGGGTCTACTCGCCATCCGGCTTTCACCGACCACGACCATTGACCCCGATCTGAATGGAATCGTCGGTTCGATTCCGGCTGCGACGCGCGGCCATCGCACGGTCGTGCTGACCGACTCATCAACCAGCGGAATTCTGCCCGGCTGGCGTGGATTGCGCGTCTACGCGGGACACTTCAGCCTGACGCACGATTTCGAACGCAAACGCGACGAACTGGCCGCCGCTGGTTTTAATCGCAAAGCCCAGACCTCCTCGCCGCAGACGATCACGCCGTTGCTCACATCGATTGTCAAAAAGGCCGTCCCCGATTACGCCTTGGTCAAAACCGATTACGAAACCGTGGCGACAGCCCTGCAGCACTTGGGCTGGCAACCAGTCAGCCGCAATAGCGGGTGGCAATTATTGCGGGCACCGGAGGCGACGGAATGAGCACCGCCATGTCGACCAACCAAGCGTCACGCCTCGAATCGCCGCCACCGGTTGTTTCGATCGTGATTCCGGCCTTCAACCGTGTTGAGCCGCTGCGCCTCACGCTGACCAGCGCCGTGGCCGCCATCAGACAATTGGGCGAGCCGGCCGAAATCTTGTTGATTGATGACGGTTCGGAACCACCACTCGCGACCACTCTGGCTGGAACAATCGATGCCAAACATGTCCGGATTTTGCGCCAGCCCAACCGCGGTTCGATCGTCGCGCGTCAAACCGGCCTGAAAGCCGCCCTCGGCACATACGTGCTGTTTCTGGATTCCGACGATTTGATCGCACCGGAAAAACTTCGCGCCCATGTCGCGCAACTGCGAGCCACCGGCGCGGATATCTCCTACGACGATGTCGGCGCCGCGACCACCGCCTCCGATCAACCAGTGAAGGTGCTGCGTGAGTTGCCGGTCGTATCGACCGTTGAGGAGCTGGTGCTGCGCGTGCAACCGCTCCCCCACGGACCGGTTTATCGTCGGGAATACCTGCAACGCGCGTTGCAGCAACCGGTCATCCCACCCCTGCGCGAGTGCGATGCCGCCGGCGATGTCTGGCTGTATTACAACCTCTCCATTCATCCGGCGAAGCTCGTCAAAATCGCGGGACCGTTTTCCCTCATCGGCGTGCACGAAGAAGGGCGCTACAGTCAGCATTGGGAGAAACTCGGTTTCGCCGCACTGGGCATCATGGAAGCATTCATGCGCAACTGCCCGATCAACGCTGCCACGGAAGCGGCGCGCACTCTCGTCGGGGAATGCGCCTTCAACAGCTGGCGGCGCCTGCCGCGTGGTTTCGTGCCAGCCTACAACCGGCGGTTGCTCGCGATCTGGCGCGCCGCGCCCCACCCCGAGCGCATGCAACTGGGCGGCCCGCTGTTCCGCCTGCTCGCGGCTGTATTCGGTCGCGTCGGCGCCGGCCGGCTGTTGCGCCTGCGTAACGCCTCCTACGCAAGTATCCGCACGTTGGATGATGCCGTGCTCAAACGCCTGTCCTGATCATGGCAATTTCCGCCGGTAAAATCGCCTACACGCTTTTCCATCAGCCGCTGACGTGGTGGTTGGATCGGCGCGATGCGATGGCGGGTCGGCGAGGCGAGATTGAAATGCGAACGGCTGCCATGGCGCTAAAGCCGCTGACACTGGCCCGGTGGGGTTTGGAAACACCGCCGGTGCGCTTTCTCACTGGAGCACGGTTTGTGCATCAAACTTTGTTCTGCGCCCAATCGTTTGCCTGGGCCTGCGGCAGTCATTTTCGCTTTGAAGTTTACAATGACAGCACGTTGACGTCGGAAAACATCTCGACACTGCAAACCACCCTGCCCGGCGCGATCGTGCCAGCTGCGGATAAAGTCACGGCACGCCTTGATGCCGTCTTGCCCGTTGACCGCTATCCACATTTGCGCCGCATGCGCGACGCGCATCCGTTGATGCGCAAATTGCTCGATCTGCACGCCGGTCAATCCGGCCCCTCGCTCTATCTCGACAGTGACATGCTGTTCTTTGCCCGTCCGCCGCTGCTGTGTGATTGGTTGCGAAAGCCGGCGGGTGAATTTCACATGCGACAAATCGGAGATGCCCTGGTCGCAAATCGAGCCGAGTTGGCATCACGGTTCGGTCTCGCACTTACCGAGGGTGTGAACTCAGGCATCCTCGCGCTCGACGACGATGGCTTTGATTGGCCGTTGCTTGAACGCGCCGCGGCCGCGATGACCGATGACGAACGCGCTCACAAATGGGCCGAGCAAACGCTCTTTGCCGTGCACGTCAGCCACCGCCATTCTCACCCCCTGCCGTCATCCGATTATCACCTGTGCCATGGGCGCGAAGATTTCGGCGGGGCAACGCCTCCGTTGCGCCACTATCTGCACAAATCGAAATCGATCTACACCGCGCGCGAGTGGCGCCACTGGCAAAATCGCGCCGCCGCCGCGCCAACCGGCAGTCCCGCCTGATCATGACAATCGCCTCCTTGGTAAACCAACTGCTGCCCCGGTCCTGGCGTCCCGCCTCGGTGGCGTCTGCGCGTTTGGTGAAGTGCAGCGGTCATGTCGTGCAAGGCGGTCCCTTTCGCGGGATGCGTTACATCAACCGCGCTCACTGCAGTGCCCTCGCACCCAAACTTGCCGGCACTTACGAACTGGAGATTCACGAATACCTGCCCCGCCTCTTTGCCGGACCGCCGGATGTATTCGTCGACGTCGGCGCGGCCGAAGGCTACTACGCCGTGGGGACACTGTTTGCGGGTTGGTGCAAACGAGTGATCGCTTTTGAAGCCGACCCTGCCGCTTATACCGCGTGCCGTGAGCTGATGAGGTTGAACGAAATCGGACCGGAGAAATTGGATCTGCGCGGCGCGTGTCATCCGGCGGCACTGCAGGATGTTCTCGCGAACGCCACCCGCCCCGCCTTGATGATGGACGTCGAAGGGTTCGAAGCGCTTCTCCTCGATCCGCTCCGGGTGCCGGCGCTCGCCCGCTGCCGGATATTGCTCGAATATCATGACTTTGTTTTGCCCGGCCTGAGTGTTGAACTCCACCGACGCATGACTCCCACCCATCACGTCAGCCCAATCGAGCTGGCTCCACGCAACACAACCGATCTGGTCACGGAAGACTGGCTGCTCCGTTTGCTGCCCGGTTCCATCCGCCGCCGCGCACTCGCGGAAGACCGGCCGTTCGAGGCGCACGGCTGGCTGTGGATGGAACCCAAAGACGCCTGAACCTGTTTCGCTCGATGAGCACACTGATCCGCAAACTGAAACTGGGGCGCCTTTTCTACCTGCTTTATCATCGCCCGATCGAGTGGCTCAACGCCCTCGTGGCCGCGGGAGGTCCTTTCGAACAACGCCGGACCGAGCGCGGAAAAATGCAAATGGAACTCGCCGCCAGCCAACTGCCGGTCCTGCCAACTGGCACCGGCCCGGCCATTGAGCTGCACTTGCTGACCGGCCGGAAGTTTTGGTATCAAACCGCGTTTTGCCTCTGGTCGTTTGCGCGCCAAGCCGGTCGACCGCTGCACCCGGTGATCTATGACGATGGCACCTTGGAATCGGTTCATCGCGATGCGCTTTCCCGACTTTTCCCCTCCACACAGTTTATCGCACAACGCGAGGCCATTGCCCGGCTCGATCAATGGTTGCCGGCCGATCGTTTCCCGGTGTTGCGTGAGCGTTGGCAGAACTATCCGAACATTCGCAAACTGATTGATCCGCACATCGGCTCCCAAGGTTGGAAATTGGTGATCGATTCGGACCTGCTGTTCTTCCGCCGGCCGGATCTTATCCTATCGTGGTGTGATCAGCCGGAACGACCGTTGCACGCCGTGGACTGTGAAACTTCGTATGGTTACACGCGAAACCTCATGAACGAACTCGCCGGGACTCCGGTCGCCGACTTGGTCAATGTGGGACTCACCGGCCTGGAAAGCTCTTCGCTGGACTGGGAAAAGTTGGAGCACTGGTGTTCCGTGCTCATCACGCGCGAACGCACCAACTACTATCTGGAGCAAGCGCTGATCGCCATGCTCACCGCCGGTCGGGCTTGCACCATCGCGCCGGCAGCAGATTACGTGACGCTGCCAATCGAACCGGAAGCCAGCGATTGCCGCGCCGTGATGCATCATTACGTCGCGGGTTCCAAACGGCACTATTTTCAACAGAACTGGCGACGCCTGCTGACAGATCGAACCGCCGGAGCATGACCCCGCTCGTTTCCATTATCATTCCGTGTCACAATGCCGCGCCATGGTTGGCGGCGACCTTGGAATCCGCGATCGCGCAGACCTGCCCGGCGATTGAAATCATCGTGGTGGATGACGGCTCCACCGATGACTCGCTCAGCATTGCACGTCGTTTCAATCACCCACGGCTAAAGGTTATCACCCAGTCAAACGCCGGCGCCGCCGCCGTCCGCAACCGGGGGCTGGCCGAGGCTCACGGCGAATACATCCAATTCCTGGATGCCGATGACTTGCTCGCATCCGATAAAATCGCGTTGCAGCTCGAAGCGCTGACCAAAACCGATCCCGCAAAAATCGCCGCCGGACCGTGGGGGCGATTTTGCGATCAACCAAACTCGGCTGTATTCACGCCGGAAGATAATTGGCAGACCATGCCGGCCGTTGACTGGCTCTGCCTGAACTTCGCCGGCCGCGGTATGATGCCTCCTGTTGCGTGGTTGACCGCGCGATCATTGCTCGACGCCGCCGGGCCGTGGGACGAATCGCTGTCGCTGAACGACGATGGCGAATACTACACCCGCGTGCTGCTCGCTTCAAACGGAGTGCTCTTTTGCCCGGATGCCAAAAGCTTTTACCGCTCCGGTTTGCCGGGCAGTTTGAGCCGCTCGCGCTCGCGCCGCGCTTGGGATTCAGCCTACCGCTCCCAAGTATCTTGCGCCCAAAACCTGCTCGCCGCCGAAAGCTCGCCCCGCACCCGACAGGCCTGCGCCGATTTGTTCATGCGACTGGCCCATACCATGCACCCAGATTGTCCTGATCTCGTGGCTCGCTGCGAGGACTTGGTCGCGCGGCACGGTGGTTCCAAGCTGATGCCTGGCGGGGGCAAGATTTTCAAACTGCTCATGCACGTGTTCGGTTGGAAGCGGGCCCGCGGCTGGCAGGAAAGCGCCCGCAATCGAGTCAAGTGACTGCGCCACAATGAAACCTCCGCTGCGCATTGCTTTGATCTGCCAGCAAGACCTCGGCGACACACCCCACCCGGTCCCGGCTTATCGTTTCTGGCGGACCTATTTCATTTCGGCGCTCCGCGAAGCAGGCCACGAGGTGCTTGAAATACCTGCATGCGATTGGGCCTCGGGTTTGGTCGCAATGCCTGCCGAACAGGCCCGTGAGTGGCGTGAGCATATTTGGGCAAGAGCCTGCGACTGGCTCAAAGGCGAACACACGCGCCAGCACATTGATTGCTGTCTCTCCTACCTTTACCCGCAGCAAATTCTCCCGGCAGCGATCTCAACCATCCGCAGCTTGGGAGTGCCTTGCATTAATTTCTTCTGCGATAATGTGCGCGAGTTCATGCGCGTGCCGAAGGAGTTTTCGCCGTTCGATCTACATTGGGTGCCTGAAATGAAAGCCCTGCCACTTTACGCCAAGGCCGGACTGAACGCATTGCCTGCTCCCATGCCTTGCTGGATTCCGCCTCACCTGCGCACGCTGCCCGATCGTGATCGAGAAGAGTCCGCCGTGGTCTTTGTCGGCACGCGCGACGAAACCCGCGCGCTCCTGTTTGCGGAGACCATTCGGCTCGGTCTTAACCCCAAATTGGTCGGTCACGGTTGGAAGCAACCGGCCACGACAACCGTCGCTCCACCAAAGCGATCCCGCTGGCAGCAATTGACCGGACAGGCAGCCTTCGTGCGGCAGCACGGCTTCCGAGCGCTGGCCCGGAAGCTCGCGGCCAAAACTCATTCGTCTTCAATGCCGGAGTTCGACTTCGCCCCCTATGCCCATGCGGTCGCCGATGAAACCGGCTACTGGGATTTGTTGCGCAACTCCGCCGTTTGCCTGGGCGTTAATCGCTACCCCAGTCCGCGGCACAACCCCGCGAAGCCTGATACGTATTCACGTTTGCGTGACATCGAAGCACCGATGGCCGGCGCTTGCTATCTCACTGAATGGACCGAAGGGCTCGACGCGCTGTATGATTTGGGTGAGGAGATCGAAACCTACCGCACTGCCGCCGAACTGGTTGAAAAGTCCCGGGAACTCTGCGCAGACGCAGCCCGACGCGATCGGTTGCGGCGCAACGGTCAGCGCCGGGCTCTGCGCGACCACTCTATCAACCATACCATCGGTCGGATCGCCACGACGCTTGGGCTGGGCTGAAGCCACTGCTCGATCGCACAACCGTGTTTCAAGCTTCCTCGCCGCCAGTCCCAAACAAAATCATGCCCCCCACCTCCACATCGCAATCCCAAGCTCATCGCTGGGAATTGATCGACGCGTTACGCGGGGTTGCGGCCATTGTGGTGCTGCTTTTCCACAGCCTGAACAATTTCAAAGGAGATGACGCGCTACCCGCCGCTCTTGGTCTGCTGCGCTGGTTTACGGAATATGGTTACCTCGGGGTGAATGTGTTTTTTGCCTTGAGTGGTTGGTGCATCGCCCAGCGGGTGCACAATGCCTTTCGCCGCGACGAAAGCACTTGGGCATTTTTGCTCGAACGCGGGTTGCGAATCTTCCCCACCTATTGGATCGCATTGGCGGTGACGCTGGCTCTGCAAACCGCCTCCGCCGCGGTTCGCGGTTTGCCACCAAGCTTGGCATTGCCGCCCACCGCTCAAGCATGGCTCGGTGACATCGCTTTGCTGCAACCCTATCTGCATACACCGGTGGCACTGATGGTCAGTTGGAGTCTCGTCTATGAACTCGGGTTTTACGTCATCGCGACCGGTGTCCTGGCTCTTCGGCGAAAAATGGAATTCCACACCTCCTTGGCGCTTACCGTCGGCGCTCTGTTGTGCCTCTGGCTGGTGAGTCCCTGGCAGCCGCAGGTCGGTTATGTGCTTGGCCGTTGGCCGGACTTCTTTGCTGGTGTGATCGCATGGAGTGCGGTGCGCGCCGGCTCCGTCGGGGCACGACGAAATGGCTTGATCGCGCTCTGTGCGCTCGGGGTGTTTCAATGGATCGCCACGGCAAGCTGGATCGGAATCGCCGCGATCGGGACCGGTTTGATTCTGCTGTTTGTGCAGACGCTGGAACGAATCACCATCTCCGCAGTGCCGGTCCTCGCCCGGGTCGGGGTGCTTTCGTATTCCCTCTATCTTATTCATGTTTCAGTGATGTCGCCGGTTCAAAATCTGGCCCAACGCTGGATTCCCAGCGGTTCGACGGCATTCATTTTGGTCTGGCTCGGTTCACTCGCCGCCGCCGGCATAGCCGCATGGCTACTGTATCATTGGGGCGAAAAGCCGATCGAAGCTTGGCGCAAAAGCCTCGACTTAAGTCGTAAACCGCGAGCTCGCTTCGCCTAGATTATCATGCCGTCTCGCATTCTCATTCTGAGCAACGGTCCCCTTTGCCGTAATCCCCGCGTGGTAAAGGAAGCGGAAGCTTTGGCTGGGGCCGGACACGAAGTGCGCGTGCTCACGGTCCGCAATCACGCGAGTTCGGAGGTCAATGACCGTGCGATGTTGGCTCATGCGCCATACCAGCGCCAGGTGATCGACATGTTGCCCGGCTTTGAAACCTCCGCCGCGGTGGTTGCGATGCGCCGGCTGCGATTGCGGCTCATGCGTGACGCGGCCATCAAATTCGGCTGGAAGAGCATTCATGCACTCGGGCCGGCGGGACCGCTCCTGCGGGCGGCAATGAAAATCCCGACCGACCTTGTGATTGCGCACAACGAGATCGCCCATTGGGCCGGCGGGAAATTGATGACCTTGGGCCGGCGGGTCGCGGCGGATATCGAAGACTGGCACTCGGAGGATTTGCTGCCGGACGATCGAAAAGGACGCCCGTTAAAACTGCTGCGCCGCCAAGAGTCCGCCTTGTTGCACCAAGCCGCCTACGTCAGCACGACCTCGCACGCCTTGGCCGACGCCTTGCATGCCGCTTACGGCGGTCGCCGGCCTAAGGTCATCACGAATTCCTTTCCGCTGCCTGCGTTGCCCAAGCCAGCGACAGACGAAGCGCCGCCCGCATTCTTTTGGTTCTCCCAGACCACCGGACCGGGCCGCGGTCTTGAATCATTCCTCGCCGCTTACGCGCGCGTCGCCGCACCCTCACGCTTGATCCTGCTCGGTGAGGTGCGCGGCGGCTACGATCAGTATCTGCTCGGCCCGCTGCCGGAAAGCCACCGCACCCGCGTGAGTTTTATGCCGTTGGTATCGCCCCAAGCACTGCCCGAATTTATCGCCCGCCACGACATTGGACTGGCATTGGAACAAGCTTCGATCCGCAACCGCGATCTCACCATCACCAATAAAATCCTCCAATACCTTGGCGCCGGCTTGGCGGTTGTGGCCACGCCGACCGCCGGTCAACGCGAAGTGCTGGCGCATTCGCCGGATGCCGGACTCATTTTGCGCGATCTGGCGGACACCGCAGCCACTGCCACGGCGCTCCAAGACTTGATTGTGCAACCATCGGTCCTCCGCCTGCGGCAAGCCGCCGCGCGCAAATTGGCGGAGGATCATTATTGCTGGGAGCGTGAGGCGCCACGACTTGTCGCCATGGTGAATCAAAGTCTGAATACCCGAACCTGAATTTCTTGTGCGACGTGTCCTGATAGTCAGTCCCCACTTTCCACCGGTGAATGCACCTGACATGCAGCGGGCCCGCATCGCGCTGCCCTATTTTCGCGCCCTCGGTTGGGAACCGGTCGTGCTGGCGGTTACACCGGGTTCTGTCGAGGGCGCAGTGTTGGATCCGTTGTTTGAGCACACTTACCCGGCAGACATTCGCGTAATCCGAGTGCAGGGCATTCCATCCAAATTCACCCGCTGGCTGGGCATCGGTTCACTATGGTGGCGTTGCGGCCGGGCCCTCCGGAAAGCCGGTGACGAGCTGCTCGCGACCGAGAAGTTTGATCTCGTTTTTTTCACCACCACCCAGTTTGACGCGTTCACCTTCGGACCACGCTGGTTGCGGCGATTCGGCGTGCCCTACGTCCTGGATTATCAGGATCCGTGGATCAACGATTACTACCGCCTCACTCGGACCAAGCCACCGGGGGGCTGGCTGCGTTTCAGCTTTTCACAATACACTGCACGTCGGCGTGAACCGCATGCAGTCAACGAAGCCGGGGCCATCATTTCGGTATCGGCGAAATACAATGACGAATTGCGGGAGCGCTATCCGGCGTATGATACAGGTCAGCTTTATCACCTGCCATTTGGCGCGGCAGCGGCCGATCTGGAAATGGCGAGAAAGTTAAAGCCCGCCCAACCGCTGGTGCCGGCCGATGATGGCAAAGTGCATTTGGTTTACGCCGGTCGCTGCGGACCCGACATGAACCGCGCGCTGAGCCTTCTGTTTCGTGCGTTCCGGTTCTATCGGCAATCCGCTCCCGCTGAAGCTGCCCGGCTGCATTTTCATTTTATCGGCACGGGCTATGCGCCTCCGCCATTGGGTCAAAACTCCGTGTTGCCCGTCGCGGAAAAGGAAGGCGTGGCCGATCAAGTCACGGAGGTATGCTACCGGGTTCCCTATTTTGATGCGCTGCACGCTCTCGTGCGTGCCAACGCACTCATCGTGGTCGGCTCCGATGACGCATCTTACAGTGCGTCCAAAATCTTCCCCTACTTGCTCGCCCGGCGTCCATTGCTGGCCGTCGTGCATAAAGACAGTTTGATGCTGACACTCGCCCGGGAACAAAACCCTGATGCAGGCTTTGGCTTTGAAAACGATCCACCAAAAGAATCAGGGGATATGCTGGCCCGCCGAATCTGTGATGACTGGTTCGCGCAGAAAAAATGGGAAAGTCCACCGACTGGGGACATGGAGGCGCTCGAACCGCATCTGGCTGCAGGCATGACCCGCCGATTGGTGGCAATCTTTGACCAAGTCCTGAAATCACCCAAGGCATGAAACCACCGGCCAACGCCTTTTCCGCGCTCGACCAACCGACACAGCCGCCAGACAAGGTGGCATCGCAGCGTTTGTTTCAATTCGGTCGCGCCGCCTTGGTGCTGGCCGCGGCAGGATTTATTTGGGACGCGGGCGGTCAAATCGACGGCGTCACCCTGACCGGTCTGGGCATCCTCGTGCTCGCCAGCTTGCCTGTGCTTAATTGGGCGCGCCATCGCCGCACGTGGTTTCCCGCTTTTGAGGTGGCGATGCTCACCTGCATTCCTTTCTACGCGATTCCATTGCTATCGCATCAAAGCGAAACCCGCACCTACCCGCCGGATGTCTTGTTCACTTCCAGCGCGGCGGTCCTCATCTACCTGATATCGGCCAATGCCGGCTTTGCCTTCGTGCGTATTCCGCCCAAACCTGCGCGCTGGGCCGTCACTTCACTGATCCCGCAGCACGCCTATCGCTACGTGCCCATCGGGTTGCTGCTCAACTCGGTCTACCTCTACTTCATTACTTTCACGAACCTCGTCCCGGCCGAATTCGCCGGCACCCTTCGGGCGTTGTTCTTCGGCGTGGGCACGATGAGCACATTTATCATGGCCCGACTTTGGGGCTCGGGCCTGCTGCCCAAGGGACAGATTTGGTTTTTGATCACCAACCTCACGGTCCAGATCATTTTCCTCTTCTCTCAGCTGTATCTGATCAATGGCATCTCGCTCGTCGCACTCTTCCTGATTGCCTACAGTGCCTCTCGCCGACGTGTCCCTTGGGTGTTTCTGCTTTTATTCACCCCGGTGATCGCACTGCTCCACCTGGGCAAGTCCGACATGCGTCACCTGTATTGGGAAAACGAACGCAAGCCCCCGACCGTGACCGAATTGCCGGCTTACTTTACCGAATGGGTCGGCTACAGTCTGGAGACCAGCCGGGAACGCGATGAAGGCGTGGTCCGGCAGTCGACTATTTTTGAACGCGCATCGCTCATTCAGATGCTCTGTCTTTGCACCGAGCAAGTTCCACGTTTCAGCCCTTATCTCTGGGGCGAGAGTTACATTGATATTCCCGCTCAAATCGTGCCGCGCTTTTTATGGCCCGACAAACCCTCAAGCCTGATGGCCAATGTAAGACTGGGCATCTACTTCGGCCTGATCGATCCTTCCGATCCCTTCAGCGTTTCGATTGCGTTCGGGATGATCGCCGAGTCCTACGTCAACTTCGGGCTCGTGGGCGTCGGTCTGCTGGGCTTTCTGTTTGGCTCCATCTTCAAGCGCATATCGCTGCTCGCCCAAGACGTGCCGCAATTCTCCGCGCTCGGCATCCTCATGATCTTGATGACTGCATGGAGCTTTCAGGCTGAATTTGTCTTGGCCACCTGGCTGTCCTCTCTGTTTCAGGCGTCGGTCGTGTGCATTGGCTTGCCGCTGCTTTATCGGCACTTCACCTCGCGTTAAACTGACAGATGGGTTCGCAGCCAAATCCGAATACCGGCACTTCGCCCGCACCTCGTGTGGCCGTTGTCCTATCCCATCCCATCCAGTATTACGCGCCTTGGTTTCGGAGAATAGCAGCCGAAGCCTCGCTCACGATCCGAGTCTTCTACCTGTCTGATCATGGTATTGCATCGCACCAAGACGCCCAATTCAGCCGGACCTTCTCGTGGGACACCGATCTGCTATCGGGCTATGACCATGAGTTCATCCCCAATGCCGCCAGGCACCCCGACGTCACCCGATTCCAAGGACTGAAAAATCCTCTGCTGCGCAAAGCGTTGGACTCATTCAAACCCGATACCCTGTTGCTCTTCGGATACGCCTACCGTCCGCATCTCGGGCTTTTGATCCGCCGGCCGGCCCCGATCATCTTTCGCGGTGATTCACACCTGCTGGGTGGACCACCGCCATCGAAAATGAAACGATGGTTGTTACGCATCATCTACGGCCGCTGTGCCGCCTTTCTGCCCGTGGGGCGGGCCAACGCCGACTACTTCCGCCACTACGGAGTGCCGGACGGCAAGTTGTTTTCGGCCCCGCATTGTGTCGATCAATCACACTTCACCCCGAATGCCGCGCGACTGGCCGAGGCCGCGCAATTGCGCGCGTCGCTGCACATTCCATCCAACGCGCGGGTGGTTTTGTTTGCGGGGAAACTGATGCCGAAGAAACGGCCGGACTTGCTCCTGGCCGCGTTTATCCAAGCCCGCACACCGGACGCGCATCTCGTATTTTCTGGAGAGGGAGAATTGCTCGAAAACCTGAAGACCGTTGCCGCAGGCAATCCGCATATCCACTTTTTACCCTTTGCCAATCAATCGGCCATGCCTGCGCGCTACTTCCTGGGAGATGTGTTTGTGCTGCCATCAGAAGGGCGCCACGAAACGTGGGGATTGGCGACCAATGAAGCAATGCACCTGCAGCGGCCGGTCATCTTGAGCGATCACGTAGGCTGCCACACAGATCTGCTCATCCCCGGACAGACCGGCTGGCTGTTTCGGGCAGGTGATCAAGCCGGCTTGGCCGGAGCCTTGCGTGAAGCATTGTCTCTGCCGCGGGAAAAACTCACGGCCATGGGGCGCGCCGCCGCCCAACACGCGGCGGCATTCAATTATGACAGCGCCACGGCCGGACTGCGTGCCGCCGTCAAGTCCGTCGCCCGAACTTCCTGATGCACCATGCACGGTAATTACGCCCAACGCCTAGGTCGGATTCCCCTGGCCTTATTGCGTCGCCCGCAGGATTTGCTGCGCTACGTCAGCCAATCACCGTGGACCCGCCGTTCACCGCTCGAGTTGGAACTGCCGTGGTTTTCCTACGCCGCAATCGACTTCCTCGCATCCGTTATCAAGCCCACCGATCGCGTGTGTGAGTTGGGCGGCGGCGGCTCGACATTGTGGTTCGCCCAACGCGCCGGACAAGTGGTCACGTTGGAAAGCGATCCGGCATGGGCCGCCCTCATTCGCACAAAGCTCCCACCGGAATCGGCTCGAAAAGTTGAGATCATCGAAAGCCCGCTGCCGCCACCATTCACCCCTTTCGATCCCGCGCCCTATCTCGCTCCACTACAAGGCCGGCAATTCGACTGGATCGTCCTCGATTTCATGGATGATGAATTCGATCGCCGCCCGGCCGCCTTGCCCTGGCTTGAACAACATCTGCTCAACCGCGGCGGCGCGCTGATTGTCGACGATGCCTGGCGCTACCCGGCGTTAGCCAGCAAGCATCTTGCGAAAACCCTGCGGTTTCCGTCATTGGGCCCCGCTCGTTACGGCGTCACACGCACGGACATTCATTATTACCAGCCTACCGGGGAATCAGGTTGATGAAAATTGCCATCAGCTTCGGCGCGTTTTTACCGGTGCCTCCTTTGCGTGGCGGCGCCACCGAAAAAATCTGGACCGCTTATGCCACGCGGCTGGCTGCTCGTGGACACGAAGTCGTAGCCTATTCCCGGCAATGGCCCGGACTGCCCGACGACACCGTAATCGATGGCGTGCGGCATGTGCGGCTGCCCGGCCATGATCATTATCCGCGACTCTGGCAGAACCTGCTGCTCGATTTGCGCTGGAGCCTGCGGGTCCGGCGCGCGCTACCGAAGGACGCTCTCGTCATATCGCACAACATCGCCTTGCCCTGGCTGCTGACCACGCCACCGCGTCGCCACGCCGCTCCGGTTGCGGTCACGCTGGGACGCATGCCCAAAGGGCAATTGCGATTCTATCGCCGCGTCAGTCGCATTTATGCCTTCAGTGAGGCCGTCCGCTCCGTCGCACATGCGCAATGTCCCACGGTCAGTCCACTCATCCGCGTGATTCCGAATGCGATCGATGTCGCGTCGTTCGCTCAGCCCCGGCGCGCACATGATCCCGCCGCCACCGTGACGATCGGTTACATCGGTCGCTTGCATCCTGAAAAGGGACTCGGGTTGCTGGCGGCGGCCATCCGCACCATCGCACAAATCCCCGACCTGCCGGCTTGGCGGCTGATGCTCATCGGTCCGGCGGACGTGGCCGCGGGCGGCGGTGGCGCGGCCTGGTTGAACGACCTGCGGAGGATGCTTCCGGATTCCACGCCTCGAGGAGTGATCGAAATCCTCCCGCCAATCTGGAACTCCGCGCAGCTCGCCAAACATTACCGGCAGATCGATGTTTTCTGCTACCCCAGTTTGTCCGAGCAAGGTGAGACCTTCGGGGTGTCGGCGTTGGAGGCCATGGCCGCCGGCGCAGTGCCGGTGCTTTCAAATCTGGATTGCTTTCGCGATTTCGCCCGCGACGGCGAGAACGCGTTTGTCTTCAATCGCAGCTCGACCGACCCGGCGGCGGCACTCGCGGAGAAAATCACCAGACTGCTCCGCGATTCCGCCCTTCGGCGAAAACTGTCCGACCAAGCGCAAACCACCGCCCGGCGCTTTGACTACGAAACCGTCGTGCGTGAATTGGAAACCGATCTCGCAGCGCTGCGTTGAGCACGCTGGTTGCAACCGCACGCAAAATCACCTAGCCCCATGAACAGCCATCCCTTTCATGCCTGAGCCGGACCCAGAAGCCCCTTACCTCGCCCGCGGCTGCGTCACCCCGTTTTCCAAACGCGTGATCCTCACCCGCTATCTCTGGGTGCTGGTGCAGTCCACCCTGTTTCGCTGGAGTCCGCGCCCGTGGCATGGCTTCCGCTCACGTTTATTGAAGTGGTTCGGCGCCGATATTCCCGATCCGGCCAAAGTCGTGGTTTTCCCCACGGTCAAAATCACCTTTCCGTGGCAGCTTCGCTTGGAACCGCGCGCCATGCTCGGCCGCCGCGTCACGGTTTACAACCTCGCGCCAATCACCCTGTGCTATGGTGCCAATGTCAGTCAGAATACGCACCTCTGCGCCGGCACCCATGATTTCAACCGGTGGTCGATGCCGTTGGTGACCAAGCCGATCGTGATTGGGCGCAATGCCTGGGTGGCGGCGGATGTGTTTGTGGGCCCCGGCGTCACCATCGGAGAATTGTGCGTGGTTGGCGCCCGCGCAGTGGTCGTCAAGGATCTGCCTCCGCGGATGATTTGCGCCGGCAATCCTTGCCGTCCGCTCAAACCCCGGCACGAGCCCGCCGGCGAATGAAAATCTGTCAGATCGTTCCCAGTTTGGAACTCCGACATGGAGGGCCCAGTGTGAGTGTGGCTGCTCTGTCCACTGCCATGAGCGACTCCGGACATGCGGTGGAACTGCTCACGACCCATCCACACACCAGTGGACCCCAGCAGCAAGGCACGCTGCCCATTCACTGCTACAAACGCGAGTTTCCCCGCTCGATCAGCCGCTCGTCAGGTTTGAACAGGCATCTGCAGCACTGTGATGCCACTATCTTCCATCATCATTCCCTGTGGCTGCGCACCCTGCATTATGCCGCCAACGCCGTGCGCGCCGATAATGACCGTCGCTTGGTCATCTCACCGCGCGGCATGATGAGCCCTTGGGCATGGGGGCACCACCGCTGGCGCAAGCAGTTTGCCGGCACGTGGATTCATCCCGGGGCCTTCGATCTGGTCGCCGGCTGGCATGCGACCAGCGAAATTGAAGCGGATGACATTCGTCGGCTCGGATTCAAACAGTCAATCTGCGTCTCGCCCAACGGTGTTACGCTTCCCCAGGCAGAGGAACTCGCGGCCGCAGCCCGGCATTGGCATAAGGCCTGTCCCGAGACCACAAGCCGACCGACCGCCCTGTTCTACTCCCGCTTCCACCGCAAGAAGCGCATCTTGGAACTCATTGATCTTTGGCTGCGGGTTGCACAGCGCGAATGGTTGCTGCTGCTCGTCGGTATTCCGGAAGAGTACTCGGTGAGTCAGATCACCAGCCATGTGCAGCGGCAATCGGGTGCGGATCGCATCCGGGTTTTCTCGGGTGCCGACGTCCCACCGCCGTATGCGGTGGCAAACGTGTTTTTGTTGCCGTCACATTCCGAGAACTTCGGGCTGGTCATCGCCGAGGCCATGGCCGCTGGGGTGCCGGCACTGGTTACGGACACAACCCCATGGCTGGCGCTAAATTCTCAGGATCGCGGCTGGTGTGTGCCGTGGGAGGCTTACGGCGCCACTTTGCAGCGAGTGTTGTCCACCTCTCAGGCAGACTTGGCGGCGACGGGCAGTCGCGCTCAGGGGTGGGTGATCAAAGAATTCTCCTGGTCACGATCCGCCGATCGGCTCGTGGAGTTTTATCGCGCATTACCGGGTCGATCCATCCACCGCCCTTCATAACCCATGCCCAAAGAATCCCATCGTGCCGGCAAAGGCACAGACCATGAACTGACCGTGCTCATCCACGTGTTTGTTTTGGTGGTGGGAGCGGCCTGGATGTTCGGCGGTAATGCCGAGTGGGCTAAACCCCTGATCGCCAGTTGGGGCACCTTGGGCATGACTCTCTGTGCATTGCTCGTGCGGGAACATCACGCATTGACGAAAACTCTGCCGCGCCCCCTCCATCTGCTGTGGCCGCTGTTGGGCTACAACCTTATCGCTCTGGTCTCACTGTTTTTCCCGGGATACCGAGCGATGACTTACGAAGGTGAGATAATTCTTATTCGTAACACGGTCTCAGATTGGCTCCCCAGCAGTGCAGTTCCCGGCCGCACCCTGATGACGCTCTGGTTGTTCAACAGCATCTATCTGTCGTGCTTCAATCTCCTGCTGGCCATCAAGAGTCGGAGCAAACTCCGCTTGCTGCTTTACGGGCTGGTGGCGAATGCATCGTTATTAGCGGTGTTTGGCAGCATCCAGAAACTGGTGAACGCGCCGGGCTTGTTTTTTGGCGCGCAGGAGTCGCCGCAAACAAAGTTCTTCGCTTCCTTCATCTACCATAACCACTGGGGTGCTTTCACCCTGCTGATGATCGCCATTGCCCTGGGCCTAATCTTCCATTTGCAGCGGCGGAACTTGGGCCGCGGTCTGATCAACACTCCCGCCCCCCTGTTGATGTTGGCGGTTGGGTTGCTGGCCATCACCATGCCGCTAAGCGGCTCCCGCTCGTGCAGCTTGATGGCTTTGCTGGTACTCATGATTGCCGGTGCTCATTGGATGCTGCCCGTGCTTAGGCGCAAACACCATGATCATCAGCCTGTCGTGGGCTCCGCCATGATCGCAGTTCTGGGCCTGTTGGCTGTCATTTGGATCGCTTACGTTCTGGGCGAACCCATGATCCGGGAACGCTGGGAGGAGACCCGGGCGCAAGTTGCGGAAGCCCGAACACGACAGGAAACGGACTTCCGGGTGC
This sequence comes from Opitutaceae bacterium, assembly GCA_019455245.1. Taxonomy (GTDB): domain Bacteria; phylum Verrucomicrobiota; class Verrucomicrobiia; order Opitutales; family Opitutaceae; genus Cephaloticoccus. Next base: position 3,180 of record JACFMR010000017.1, on the reverse strand, counting down.
AGTTATATGCCGACACCTGGAGCATGGCCAAAGAACGCTGGCTTTGGGGCTGGGGCCTGGGCGCTTACCCGGTGGGGTTTCAGGACTTCAACACCCAACGCGAAAGTGCCGTTGACCGATTACCAAGATACTTCCATGACGCCCATTCGGACTGGTTGCAATCGCTGGCCGAACGAGGCTTCGCCGGCACTGTGCTGATCGGCCTATGCGGAGTCCTGCCGCTATGGTTCCATCGGCGGACCCTCCCACGCAGCCCGGTGACATGGTATGCCTTGGGCTGCAGTGGACTCCTGCTGGCCTACGCGTGGGTCGAATTCCCCTTCGGCAACACCGCCGTGGTGTGTGCTTTTTGGGTGACCTTGTTCACCGCCAGCTTGTACGGAAGCATTGAGACAGATCGAGCGTCAGATTGAGCATGTTCTCGGTATTAATCCTCACATTGAACGAGGCGCACAACCTGCCCGGTTGCCTGGCATCGGTGCAGCCATGTGGCGACATCGTCGTCTTGGACTCAGGCTCAACCGATGGCACCTCCGATATCGCCCGCCAGCATGGCGCGCGGGTCTTTTCACGACCTTTCGATAACTTTGCCGGCCAAAGGAATTTCGCCCGGGACCACATCGCTTTCAAATTCGACTGGGTCTTCCATCTTGATGCGGATGAAGTGATGACCCCTGAATTGCATGAGGAGTGCTCACGTGTGGCCGGTAGCCAGGATACAAAGCATGATGGCTGGCTGGTCGCACCCAAGATGTACTTCCAAGGCCGCTGGATCCCCCATTGCACCGACTTTCCCGCTTATCAGGCCAGATTTGTCCACGCCCGCCGATTCGAATTCATTCAAGTTGGCCACGGTCAGCGCGAGGCGCTGCACATGCGAATGGGACGTCTTCGGTCCAACTATCTGCATGACCTCTCAGCCGAAGGCACCGATGCGTGGCTGGCCAAACACCGCCGTTACGCCCATGAGGAGGCCATGGCCAGCAGACAATCGAACGGAGAGGTGCGCTGGAACGAACTGCTGCATAAAGATGCCCTGGTTCGCCGCCGGGCACTCAAGAGGCTCAGTCAACGGCTTCCATGCCGGCCTCAAATCCGGTTTCTTTATCAATATCTTCTCCGCGGTGGAATGCTCGATGGACTTCCCGGCTATCGTTATTGTCGGCTGCTGATGCAATACGAGCGCTTCATCGACGAAGCCATGCGTGCGCAAGGCAAGCGCTGATCACCACGGCGATGTCCCGACTGATTTTTGTGAACCGCTTTTACTGGCCGGACGAATCTGCCACCGCGCAGTTGCTCACCGATCTGGCAGAAAGCCTGGCACGACAACCGTGCGAGATTTGCGTCGTGACGAGTCGCAGTCTTCTTCCGGGGCACCTTGGATTTGAACAACACCACGGGGTTGAGATTGTCCGAGTTGGCCCTGGTCCAAGCCGCGGCAAGCACATGCTCCGTCGGTTCTGCGATTATTTCTCCTTTTCAATCGCAGCAGTCTGGCGGGCAGGCCGCATGCTGCGGCAAGACGATGTCGTGATATTCATGACTGATCCGCCCATGCTCGCGATCTGGTTGCATCCCTGGTTGCGATGGCGGAAAACGCGCTACTTTCACTGGGTACAGGATGTGTATCCGGAAATCGCCGCCACGCTCACCGGGCATCGCTGGCTCAACGTGATGCGCCCGCTGCGCAATCTTTCCTGGCGCCGCGCCGCAGCGTGTGTCGCGCTGGATCGTGACATGGTCGAGGTCATCCGTTCCGCCGGGGTCCCTGCCAACAAGATCCACCTGATTCCCAATTGGGCTCCCGCTGGACTCACGCCACCGGCCCCGGACGCAATCAGGTCTCTGCGCCATGCTTGGAATCTATCCGACAAATTTGTCGCCCTGTATTCAGGCAACCTCGGCCGGGTCCACGACCTGCTGAGCATCATTGATGCGGCCGAAACCCTGCGGGATCACCCGGACATCCGGTTTGTGTTCATCGGCCATGGCGCCCAGTTGTCTCGGCTCCAACGTGAGACAACTGCTCGCGGCTTGCACAACGTGCGCTTTTTTCCGCCGCAACCAAGGGTCAATCTCGCGACCACCTTGGGGTTGGGAGATGTGCACTTTGTCACCCTGCGCCCGGGGTGCGAGGGATTCGTATTCCCCAGCAAGCTGATCGGCATCTGCGCCATCGGTCGTCCGGTCGTGGTGATCGCGCCTCCGGCATCAGGCCTCGCCTCCCAGGTCAAAACCCACGGTCTGGGCATCAGTGTGGCAAACGGCGATGCACACGCCATCGGGGATGCAATCCTGCGGCTGAAATCCGACGTTGGACTGCGCGAGCAAATGGGCGCAATGGGGCGGGGCTATGCCCACATGCATAATTTGAATCAGGCAACCGCCACTTGGCAGCAACTGCTGTACGGTCAGCCTGCCCTTGCTTCGGATCACGTGTCCCGTCACCCTGACAATTGAAGCATGGCCTCCCTGCGCAGAAGCACCTTCGGCTTGATCGCATTGGACGCGGTGGCGGTGGTCCTGTGCTTCAATCTCGCGATGTATCTGCGTGGCATCCCGGGCGGGCTTGTGGTCACGCCGTTGCTGGTGCCGATGTTGGTGAGCATGCTGGCGATCTATCTGGTGGACGGTTACAAGTCGCACACCGACATGATGAGTGTGGATTACACCAGCCAGCACACCATTGCGTTGCTGGCCGCACTCGTCATCACCGTTTTGCTCACCTTCGTGGTGGTTCCCGGCGGGTATGAGCTGCAATCCAGCCGCATCGTTGTCCTGCTTTCCTATGTCATTCTTATCCCGATCACCCTGAGCTACCGGCGGGTGGCCTATGCGCGGGCCGCGCGGGCACTCCGCAACCGCCGGGTGGTGTTCGTCGGCGACGCCGCCAGTTGTCGGATATTCGCCGAGGAATACCGCACCATGGGAGCAACCTTCCCCGTCGTGTACTCCTTCAGTTCGGGCATTCAAAGCGGCTACTCCACCCCGCCGATGTCACTCGATTTCGAGGCGGATTTACGTCCGATCGCCGAGGTGCTGGACGAGATCCAAACCGGCAACCTGCCGGTGGAGGCCATCGTGCTGCGTGAGACCAAAAATGATCTGCCCGAACTGGTCTCACAACGGCTCATGCAGCTGTATTTCCAAGGCGTCCCCACCTACACACTCGAATTG
>JACFMR010000088.1:1410-1736 GCA_019455245.1 Opitutaceae bacterium | reverse complement strand
ATCAGATTTTAACTCACCTAACTCACTAACTCACCACACTCAATTTTCGGTGGCCTGAATAAACAGTTTCACCGCCATCACCCGGGGATTGCGCATCATTTCAGTTGTCAGGTCCAGTTTGGAGAAAATGTTGTTGACGTGGCTTTCAACCGTGCGCTCGCTGATAGACAATTTTTGGGCAATAGTGCTGTTGGTGAACCCCTCGGCCATCAGTTGCAACACGTCCATCTCGCGCCGGGTCAGCTCGCGGAGCCGGGCGTAGGGGTCGTTGGAGGCCAGCCGCAGCAGTTCGTTTTGAATTTCCGGGGCCAGCATTGCCCCGCCTT
>JACFMR010000088.1:0-1400 GCA_019455245.1 Opitutaceae bacterium | reverse complement strand
CACCACCTCGATGGCCCGGACAAGCGCCGCCGGTTCGCTGAGGGTGGTTTTGAGCAGATAAGCTTTGCCGGCGGTGCCGTCGCGCAGAAAGGCCTCGGCATACTGGCGCTCGCTGTAGTGAGAAAGCAACACCAGCCCCACCTCCGGCAACTCGGCCCGAATTTGCCGGGCGGCGTCGATGCCGTTGAGTTTGGGCATCTGGATATCCAGCAGCACCGCGTCGGGGCGCAGTTGGCGAGCCGCTTCCACGGCGGCCTGGCCATCGGCCACGGAACCAACCACGCTGATGTGGGGCGTGTCCTGCAGCAGGTGCAGGTAGGTTTCTCGCAAAATTGTCTGATCTTCGGCAATCAGCACGCAAATAGGAGACATGAGTTATCGTCCTGTAAAATTTTCTCCCTCATCCCCCTGCCCTCCTTCTCCCAATGGGAGAAGGAGGAGAAACAGCCTCAAATGGCAGGGGAGTGGAGTTAATCACTCAAAATCTTAACCCTAATCACTATGGAACGTCAAGTCAGCTTTATCCGTGCTAACACGCAAAAATATCTCCCGGTTTTCCCCGATTTTTTTTCTGTATTGCTACTGTTGAGGCGGTTCACCCGGCTTGATACACTGGGGGGAGTGTATCTATCTAATTTTTTATTTTTGTCAGGAGGTGAACGCAATGCAGTCTAAATCTCTATTTAAATTGGCTTTTGTGGCGCTGACGGTGGGGTTATTGGCGGCTATGGCTCTGCTGCCCGCCGCAGCGCAGGCCGATGACCTACTGCAGAGCTATCAGAATGCGCGCAGCAGCGACCCGCAGTTTGCTGCGGCGGAAGCCGCCCGCGCTGGCGCCGCCGAGCGCCCGGTGCAGGCGCGTGCCGCGCTGCTGCCCAATATCGGCGGCTCGATCGGCGCCAACCGTGTCGATCACGGCAGCGGCGATGCTCAGACCGGCTCGTGGGGCGTGAACCTGCAGCAATCGCTGTTCAACTTTGGCAGCTATTCGAATCTGAAGGGTGCCCGCGCGCAAGACCGCGCCGGCGGTTTCAACTTGGAAGCGGCGGGGCAGAACCTCATCACCCGCACGTCGGCGGCCTATTTCAATGTGCTGGTGCAGCTGGAAACACTGAACGCAGCGGAAGCGGCAGAGGCCGCCCTGAAGAAGCAGTTCGACTTCGCCAGCAAGCGTTTGGAAGTCGGGCTGGCCCCGATCACCGACGTGCATGAAGCCCGCGCCCAATACGACGGCGCGCGCGCCAACACCATTTTGGCCCGCAATGCCGCCCGTGACGCCTATCAGGCGCTGGTGGAAATTACCGGCACATCGGTCGGCAATCTGAAGGGGCTGCCGGACAATTTCCAACCCAGTCTCCCGGCAGAAAAGTCGGTGGATGCTTGGGTCGCCGACGCGCTCG
>JACFMR010000016.1 GCA_019455245.1 Opitutaceae bacterium | reverse complement strand
TCAGCCGACAGGTTGGCCGCTCTAGGGCCGCCTGTCGGCTTCATGTCATCTACAGCACTGGCATGGGGCGCTAGGCGGCCGCCGCTGCCAACACGCATCCGCATCTGACGTTGACCTTGCCCGCGCCGGGTCGGCGGGCAGAGTGCGGGCATGTCATCGTCCGCTTCCCGCCCCAACCGCACCCGGCCGCGCGCGTGGTGGCTGGGCTTGCTCCTGATCGTGGCGGCGGCGGTTATCCTGTGGTGGCTGCGCGATTCTGCGCCGCGAGAAGTTTTGGATCGCCTGCTGACAGGCGTGCGCGCGGCGGGACCGACGGCGTATTTTACGGCGATGGCGCTGTTGCCCGCGCCGCTGGCGTGGTTCACGGTGCCGGCGGGCGAGTTGTTCGCGGCGCAGCTGACCTTGCCCGGCGTGGTGGTGGCGGCACTGGTCGCGGTGGCGGTGCAGCTCGCGCTGAGCTATGCGGTCGCGCGTTACGGTTTGCGTCCGCTGGTCGCGCGGTTGATCCGCCGCCGCGGTTACACGGTGCCGCGTGTGACGCCGGAGAATGCGCTGAGCGTCGCGCTGCTGGTGCGGCTCACGCCGGGGCCGCCGATGATTTTGGGCAGCTGCATTCTGGCCGTGGCGGAGATGCCGTTCCGGCTCTACATGGTCGTGTCGTGGCTGATCGCGCTGCCGTGGGTGATCGGCGGCGTGGTGCTGGGGCGGGGCATGCTCGCGGGCGATGTGAAACTGGTCGCGCTGGGCATCGGCGTGATCGGCGCGGTGGTGGTGGCGGTGCACCTGTGGCGGCGCAAAAACCTGCCCGGTGGCCGGACCTGAAAGTCACGGCGCGGTTTTAGGCGCGACAAGCGGCGCGACGCCGCTACCACTGGTGCGCATGCGTCCTGAAACTCCCGCCTACAACTACCGGTGTGTGGACCGGTCGGTGCTGGTGGATCCCTTTTGCCGATATGTGGTGCGGTGGTTTGTGCTATGGATGCCGCGGTCGGTGCCGGCGAACCTGCTGACGCTCGGTTCCTCGGCCTGCATGTGGCTGATGCTGGCGCTGACGGTGACCGCGGCCAATCCCGTTGAACTCGCGCCGTGGTGCCTGGCGCTGATGGCGGCGTATGTGATCTATGATCATGCCGACGGCATGCATTCGCGGCGCACGGGCACGAGCAGTCCGCTGGGCGAATTTCTCGATCACTACACCGATGCGTTTCACGGACCGATCACGGTCGTGGTGATGTTTCTGGTCGCCGGTCGCGCGGATTCGCCGTTGCTGGTCGTGCTGGTGTGGGCGGTGGCGCTGGCGGGCGCGGCGATCATGGTGGAGGAGCGCGAACGCAAGGAGCTGTATTTCGGCGTGCTCGGGCCGCTCGAGGGCATGTTGCTGGGGCTCGCGTTTTTCGCGAGCTGGTGTCACCCCGCGGCGGCGGGTTGGTGGCATGCGCCGCTGCTCGGGGATTTCACGATTTTTGAAACGGTGATGGCGGGCGGCGCGTTGGGCAGCGTCGGTACGGCGGTCGGTTGTGTTCGCCGCATCGGGCGGATGCCCGCGGGCCTGCCGATGTTCGCGCTGGTTGGCGTGGTTTTTTGTGCGTTGGGGCTGTGGCGCGGCACGGCGTGGTGGGAGACGGTGCTGCTGCTTACGTTGCACGGGGCGGATTTTTCCGGCCGGGCGATCGCGTCGCACCTGCGCGGCACGCCGCCGGCCCGCGCTGATCTGGTCGCGCCGGTGCTGGTGGCCGTCGCCTTTGTGGCCGGGATGCCGGGCGTTTGGCCCGTGGCAGTGGCCGCGGTCTGGTTGGTGGGCCGCAACGCGGGGCTGGTGACGGGATTTTTCGCGGTGTTCGGCGGTTACTGGCGCTGGCGGAACTGTCGCGAAAACGTTCCGGCGTAGCTTGCGTCGGTGGCGCGCCTTGCCCTCAAGGCGCTGGTTTTTACGTTAGGCCAAACCAACGCATTGAGGGCAATGCGTTCAACCAAAAGTCAGCTTACCGCAATTGAAACAATAGCTGTTGTTATAAGCGTGAGGCTGACCGGTAGGGACGGACCGCCCGCCTTCGCCAAGGCTTCCGCCGTCGCCAAGGCTATGGCGGACAAGACGGAGGGCAGGCGGGCCGTCCGCTCAGGTTTCGCTGGCTGGTAATTCGCGGCGGGCCCAGCGGTCCCGCCCTACCTCAAAACCGTTATCTGCTTACACGACCTTCCATATAGGACACGGCTTTGCTTAATCGCTTCATTGCACGAACGCCGCGGACATATACCGCCGGCTCCGCGTTCAGGCGCGGGGCAATTGCGCGGCGAAGCGCAGCATGGATTCGTCGGTGACGGCGTTGCAGCGGGCCTCGACCTCGCGCCAGCGTTCCTCGGTCAGGAAACGGCCGCGGCAGACGTTTTGGCGGGCAAAGAATTCCTCGCGCGACTTGGTGTAGTAGTGGTTGACGCGCCAGCCCAATCCGGTGGTCACCAGCGTGCGCAGCTGGCAGCCGAGGCGATGCCGCCACCAGTGCGAACTGAAACAATAGCGGTTGGTGCTGAGGCAGTCGCCGTTGGCCAGATCCTTGTGGTTGGAGGGCGCCGCCTCGCGTTGGGTGAACGCGGCGATGACGGGGCCGCCCGGTGGGGTGAGGTGGCCGTTGCTGCCGAAATCGATGCGTGGAATGCGGCAGCCTTTCACGCGTTTCGGATCGAGCGTGCGCAGCCAGACGGTCAGGTCGGCGTCGTCGTGCAGCGGCTGGAGGAACTCATCCACATCGATCTTCATCAGCCACTGCACCTCGTGACGGTGATTGGCGGCGCAGTGCGCGAAGGCGAGGTGGTTCTTGTTGCATTGGTAGAACCGGGTCGGGCCGTCGAAACGCGTGCCGTCGTACTGTGTCCAGGGATAGCGGGTGACGACGCCTTGTTTTTCATACGGCGCGAGGAGGTCGCGCGAGGCGGCGGTGTCGTCCTGATCGTAGATGAAGAAGTGATCGACGCCGACGAGCCGGTGGTAATCGAGCCACTCCCGCAGGTAGGCGTGCTCGTTTTTGCTGTTGGTGACGAGGGCGAGAAAATGCGTTTTCATGTCAGGTTGTCACCGGACGGGTGTCCCCGGTGATGTGGCCGTCCACGAGATGCAGGTGGCGGTCGGCGAGGGGGTAGTAGGCCTCGTCGTGGCTGATCGCCAACACGAGTTTGCCGCGATCGCGCAGGCCGGGCAGGATGCGCTCGTAGAACAGGCGGCGGAAACCGGGATCCTGGTCGGCGGCCCATTCGTCGAACACGTAGACAGGTTTGTCCTCCAGCAGGGCGGCGACGAGCGCGAGCCGCTTGCGCTGGCCCTGCGACAGCTTGGTGGTGGAAAACTCGCCGTCGGCGTTCACCTGCACCTGGCGGTCGAGCTGCATTTCGCGGAGCAGCCGCGCCTGTTCGTCCGCCGGGCTTTGTTCGTAACCGAGCAGCGAGGGGAACAGGAAAAAATCGGAGAAGACCACGGCAAAGCTCGCGCGATGTTCCTCCAGCGTGGCCGCGGCGAGCGGGCGGCCGTCGAGCGTGATTTCGCCTTTGTCCGCCGGATAGAGTCCGCATATGACCTTGAGCAGGGTGGTCTTGCCGCTGCCGTTGCCGCCGCTGATCAGGACCACCTCGGGCCGGTCGAAGGCGACCGTGACGGGGCCAAGGGTGAAGGCGGCGCCTTCCTTGCCCGCGTGCCGGTAGCTGACCTCGCGCAACGCGAGATGCCGAAATCCGACGGGCGCGGACGTGACGGGCGGGGGCGGCGGACCGGCGTGCTGTTCGAGCAGCCCGCCGACGTCGTTGATGCGGTTGATCGCCAGCCGGGCGCGGCCGAGATCGGTGCTGAACCCGACCAGGGTGGAAAGCGGCGAGAGAATGAAAAGCGCGACGAAGAGAAAGCGGCCGAACTGATCATACGTGGCCCACGCGTGCCAGGGCAGGGTGAAAAGCAGCAGGCCCAGGCCGAGCAGCATCAGCAGTTCGCCCCAGCGGCGGATCAGGATTTCCCACGTGTTGGCGCCGGTCATTTCCCGCTCCTGCCGGCGGGCGATGGGTTCCAGTTGTTGTTCCAGAAAGGCGGTGCGTTTGCGTTGGTCGAGGATCAGCTCCTTGTGGCCGTGCACGATCGCATCCAGTAGCCGGGCAAAGCGGTCCCAGTCGGCGCGCCAGACGACCAGGTGGCGTTGAAAGCGGCGCAGCGGTTGCACGTAGAGCCCCACGGCCACGATCAGCAGGGCCAGACACGCGAGGGCCAGCGGCCACGCGATGACCGTGAGCAACACAAAACAACCCAGCACGGTGGCGCAGCCGGAGATTGCGCTGGGCAGGCGCGAGGTCGCGGAGGAGATCATCGCGATGTCCTCCGTGAGCACGGGGAAGATGCGCGCCTGGTCCTTTTCCAGCACCGTCAGCGGCAACGACAGGATGCGCCGGCTGATCGACAGGCGCAGGTCGCGCACGGCGCGTTGCGCGACGCGCGTGATCCGGTTGCCGGCCAGCACGGAACCGAGCCCGTAGGTGAGCCAAAACCCGACAAAGGCCAGCGTGTAGGCCAGCCAGTTCTCACCCCGGTGCGCGATGGTGGCCTGCAACACCCAGGCGAAACCGCTGGCGGACAGGCCCACCGCCGCACCCGCGACGATGCCGGTGACCGCATCCCAGCGGGACGTGCGAAGCAGCAGGAGCAGGAGGCGCATTCAGGGGGAAGGAAGGGCGGCCGATTGCCGCATGCAACCCATTACTCGCCGGCGGTCCACGGCCGCAGCACGAGCGAGACGTTGCTACCACCGAATCCGCTGCTGTTTTTCAGGATGATGCCGGGCGCGGATGACAGCGTGGTGGGCGGCAGGTTCAGCCCGTCCGCCTCGGGATCGGGATTGACGAGATGCGCCTGTCCGGGGGTGAAACCCTCGCGCAACGCCAGCGCGCAGCAACCGGTTTCCAGTGCCGCGGCCATCGACAGCGCGTGGCCGGTCAACGCCTTGGTGCTGCTGATGACCGGATGCGCGCCCTGTTGCGTGAACACGTTGTGGATGGCGCGGATTTCCGAGAGGTCGCCGAGCGGGGTCGAGGTGGCGTGGGCGTTGATGTAGCCGATGTCACCCGGGGTGAGCCCGGCGGCTTTGAGCGCGCGACGCATGGCGCTCGCCAGCCCGCGGCCGGCCGGATCGGCGATGGCCATGCTGTGCCCGTCGGAAGCCTGGCCCCAGCCGCACAGCTCCGCATAAACCGGCGCGCCGCGCGCCTGCGCTGAATCGGCCGCCTCGATGAGCAGCGCGGCGGCGCCGCCGGTACCGACAAAACCGTCGCGATGGCGGTCAAACGGACGCGAGGCGGTGGCGGGATCGGGATTGCGCGACAATGCCCGCATGCCGTGAAACGAATAGGTCGAGGGCCAGGTGAGGTCTTCCGCGCCGACGACCAAGATGCGGCGTTGCCGGCCGAGCCGGATTTCGTCGAGCGCGTAACCGATCGCGTGGGCGGTCGATGCACACGCGGAGACAAAGCCGCAAACCGCACCCTTGATGTGATACCGCGGCGCCAGGTTGAAATTCAACGTGCCCGAGATCGTGCTGACCACCGCCATGGGATGGACGCGCATGCCGCCCGATTCGATGAATTGGTTGAGATACTCACGTTGCAGAAAAGGCGAGCCGGCCGACGACGTGAACAGGCCGGTGTCGCCGTCGGCCAGCAGCTCCGGCGTCAACCTGGCATCGGCGATCAGCTGCTCGACGGCGCACAACGCGTGCAGTCCGTGCGGCGGCAGGCTGCGCAGCACGTCGCGCTCGAAAGTGTAGCGCGCGGGCCAGCGCCACTCGGAAAAATGCGTCGCACGGGTGTCGAATTCCTTGATCGTGCCGGCGACGGTGACTTCGAGCTGACGCCCCGGCAGAAATTCGTGCGGTTCGAAACCGTGCCGCAGCTCGCGCAGGCTTTGGGTCACGCCCACCGCGTCGTTGCCGATGCTGGAAATGAAGCCCAGCCCGCTGATCACCACCCGGGGCATGCCGGAAGGGGATGTCATGCCGTCTGCACCGTCGGCAGGTGCTTGCGCAGCAGGTTGCGCAGGTCGTCGATGGTCACGACCTTCAGCAGTTCCTCCTGCGGTAGCTTCGCCTTGAAGAGATCCTCGAACACGAAGACCAGCTCGACCATGGCGATCGAATCAAGGCCGAGGTCAGCGACCAGTGCGGTGCTGCCCGGGTAGGTGTTGAGCGGCCGCGGCGGTTTGGGGCTCAGGTGGTGATAAATCAGATCGAGCACGGCGCGATCAAAGGCCGCCCAGTTGCCGGTGGCCTGAAACTCCGCACAGGCCTGCACCGTCTCTTGGGGAAATCCGCGCAAGGTGGTGCGCAATTGCTCTGAAACGGGATAGTCTCCGCTCATGCGCCTAGAAGCGGATTGAACCGCGCGGGTGTCAAGGTCGGCCCGGGCGTTTTTCCGTTGTCACCGCGAAGGTTTGCAGGATGGATCGGCGTTGTGCGGACGTATTCCGCGCTTTCTTATACCGACCATGAGTTCCACTGCAGAAATTTCCTTCAAGTCCGAGCAATTGCAGGTGCGGCGCTTTGCCGCGCTGGCCGACATGGCCGCCGCCGCCGCCGCGGATGCCGCCCAGGTGCTGCGCACCGCGATCGCCGACCGCGGCCGGGCCCGCGCCATCATCGCCACGGGCAACTCACAGGATTTGTTTCTGGAGAATCTCACCAAGCTGCCCGGCATCGCCTGGGACAAGGTCGAGCTGTTCCACATGGACGAGTATCTCGGCATGCCGATGACGCATCCGGCCTCGTTCCGAAAATATCTCAAGGAGCGCGTGTTTGACCGCGTGAATCCCGCCGGCGCGCACTTCCTCGAGGGCGACGCGCTCGAGCCGCTCAAGGCCATGCGCGCCTACACCGCCGCGCTGCAGTCTGCGCCGATCGACCTGTGCTGCCTCGGCATCGGCGAGAACGGTCACCTCGCCTTCAACGATCCCGATGTCGCCGACTTTGCCGATCCCGAGGTGATCAAGATCGTGAAACTCGACGAGAAATGCCGCCGCCAGCAGGTCGGCGAGGGGCATTTCCCGAATCTCGATGCGGTGCCGATGTATGCGATCACGCTCACGATCCCGACGCTCTGCCGGGTGGGCCGCATGATCGCGGTCGTGCCCGAGCGCCGCAAGGCTGAGGCGGTGAAAGGCTCGCTGGAGGGCCCCGTCACGTCTGCGTGCCCGGGCAGCTTCCTGCGCCGGCAGTCGCACGCCGTGCTCTACCTCGACGCCGATTCGTCGTCGCTGTTGCAGAGCAACTGATGCCGTGAGATGAGCCCGTAGGGCTGCACCTTGGTGCAGCCTCAATCCGGCCGGACCAAGGTCCGGCCCTGCAGCAGGGTGCGCGTCCACCTATGATGCAAGAGCTCCGGGACGCTGCCGTGAGATCTTCCCGTAGGGCCGCACCGTGGTGCGGCCTTTTGCTTTGAATAATCGTTTACGCGTACGCCGATTCTGTCGTTGGCGGCTCGACGTGCACCAAGGCGCCGGCTAGCACGTTGGCATTTCCGTTCCCCATGGACATGCCCGCCCAAGTCTCCGCCCAACCCAACCGGCGTACCCACGCCTCCGCGACCTCCAGCGGTTACGATCCGCGCGAGCAACTCGCGCCGCGCCGGCTCACCATGGCGATGTGGGACCAGGCGTTTTTGCTGCGGCACGGCGCCGGCGGGAGTTTTGCCGACTGGGACCGCGTGTTGGATGAGACCCTTGAGCGCGGCTACAACACCGTACGGCTCGATCCCATGCCGCAGTGGATCGATCTCGCCGCACCCGACCGCGAGCTGCATTGGCCGGACCCGCAGCAACCCTACATGCCGTGGTGTTGGAACACCGCGGTCACCGCGCCTGCGGGCCGCTGGCTGATCGAGTTCATGGAGAAGCTGCTCACGCGGCCGGCGATGCATTACACGCTCAGCGCGTGGTGGTTTGGCTTCAAGGCCGGCAGCGCCCACTCCGGACCGCCTGTGCTGGCGCAAGCCCGCAACCACACCGAGGGTGCCGAATTGTGGGCCGCGCAACTGCGCGAGTGGGAAAAGCGTTTCGGCTTCGACCGGCTCGTGTACGTGGACCTCGCGAACGAGGTGCCGTATTTCTTCCCGGGATTTTTGGAGCGGATGAAAAAGGAGCACGGCCTCGAGTGGGGCTCGGGCGCGCCGTTCACCGCCGAACAGGCCGCGGCCATCGCCGCCGAACTCAACCCGCCGCTCGCCGCGTTGCGCCGCGAGTTTCCCGCGTTGCGTTTCACTGCCTCGATCCACGGCGACCTGCGCTGGCTCGACGTGCCGGTGGAGTTCGACTGCCTCGACGTGCACTTTTACGCCGATGCCGATCCGCGCTGGGAGCAACGCACGAAGTTTCACACCCACATGCCGTATCTCTTCACCCGCGACGACTGGCAGGCGGACTATTCCGAACGTTGCCGCCAGACCGCCGCGGCCATCGCGCCCATGTTGCGCCAGCGTCAACGCGCGAAGCTCATGCGCGTCGCCGCGTGGGCCGACGAACACGGGATGCCGCTCACGACTACCGAGTCCTGGGCGAGCTGGTACAGCTTCGACAGCCCCGACCTCGACTGGGGCTGGCTGCTCGACTGGGCCGCGTGGAGCGTCGAGGACGCAATCGACGCCCGCATGTGGGGCTGGACCCCGCACAACTACCTGCAACCCCACTTCGCCAACTGGCAGGACGTCGCCTGGCACCGCCGCCTCACCGACCGCTTCCTCCAAAGCTGACCGACCATTGGACCGCCCCCGCACCAGTCACCCCAACACCTCAAACCCCGAATCAAAATATTCAGAACGCCCCCAAACCAGTGTCACGTAATACGTGACACTGGTTTGGTAACTTACTGAAGGATAAGAGATGAAAATAGTGCAAACGAACTCTTGGGCTTACGAATGCGGCGAGGGGCGAGACGGAAAGTGTCACGTATTACGTGACACTGGCTTGGGGGTTGGCGGGTGGGGAGGGGTGGGCGAAGCCAGGGGAGGGAGGGGACGGGGATGAAGACGGTGATCGGGCAATACGGGGAGTGGGCGGCGGGGTTGTTGCCGCAGGAGCCGGGGGCGCTTTCTTTGCAACGGGGGCCGCGGGAGGAGTTGCCGGTCCGCCGGGATAAAGCCCGGGCGCGGGTGCTGGAGTGCATGGCGCCGCCGCCGCGGCCGACGGCGGGTGCGCCCGAGATTTTGTGGCAGCGGGAATACGACGGGTTGCACATCGAGGCACTGCGTTGGGTGATGCCGTATGGATCGCCGACCGAGGCGTGGGTGTTGAAACCGGCCGGGGCGACGGGACGACTGCCAGGATTGGTGGCGTTGCACGACCACGGCGGATTCAAGTACCTCGGGAAGGAAAAGATCGCGCAGGCGGGACCGGAGGTGCCGGCGCTGGTGCAGGCGCACCGGGCCGATGCGTATTCGGGATTGGCCTGGGCGAACGAGGCGGCCAAGCGCGGACATGTGGTGCTGGTGCACGATGCGTTTGCATTTGGCAGCCGCCGGGTGCGGCCGGCCGAGGTGCCTTTGATTTTGCCCAGCACGGTGGTTGACGACGCGGACGACTCGTCGCACGGCATGACCGCCTACAACCAGTGGGCGGGCATGCACGAGCATGTGATGGCGAAGTCGCTGTTCAGCGCGGGCACGACTTGGCCGGGGGTGTTTTTCAACGAGGACCGGCTGGCGCTCGATGTCCTGTGTGCACGGGACGATGTGGACCCGGCGCGCATCGGCGTCGCGGGCTTGTCGGGCGGCGGTTTGCGCACGGTTTTTCTGGCGGGACTGGACGAACGCGTCACCTGCGCGGTGTGCGTGGGCATGATGACGACGTGGCGCGATTTTCTGCTCAACAAAAGTCACACGCACACGTGGATGTGCTATGTGCCGCACCTGCCGCGCGAGCTCGACTATCCGGAGATCCTCGGCCTGCGGGCGCCGCGGCCCACGCTGGTGATGAATACGCGGGCGGATCCGCTGTTCACCGGACCGGAGATGGAGCGCGCGGCGGAAATCCTGGACAAAGTTTACGCCGCCGCCGGGGTGCCGGATCACTTCCGCTGCTCGTGGTATCCCGGGCACCACCAGTTCAACCGCGAGATGCAGGCCGAGGCGTTTGACTGGTTCAAGCGCTGGCTGGCCTGAACCGCCGGCCGACCGTTTCCCCCATGACTCCGCTCCCCTTGCAACCGCCACCCCGCAAATTGGTGCGGGCAGACAAGCACGTGCCGTTTCCCGCGGCGATCAGTGTCCACGGACTCGACGATGCGGCGCCGGCGGAGCAGCGCACCCGCGAGACCATGACGGCGCTCGGCGCGCAGCTGCCGGAGGTGCCTTTCGATTTCGGCGGCGGGGCGCCGTATCGCATCACCTTCCGCCACGAACCTGCGGTCGGGCACGCGGAAGGCTACACGCTGAGTTCGGATGAGGGCGGCATCACGGTGGCGGCGCGCACGGCGGCGGGGCGGTTCTACGGCGCGCAGACGGTGTATCAGTTGCTCACGCACGCGTATCACGGGGCGCGCTTCGGCCGGTTCAACCATGCGGTGTCCGCCCGAGCGGCGGCGGCGCGGCGGGCGGTGCCGGTGTTGCGGATCGAGGACGAGCCGCGTTTTGCCCAGCGTGGTTTCATGGTGGACAGCGGACGGGCGCCGTGGTCGCCGGCGTTGCTGCGGCGACTGATCCGCATCATGGCGCATTTGAAACTGAACCTGCTGCACCTGCATCTGATCGACGACGAGCTGTGCGGGTTCCGTTTCGCCCGGCTGCCGTTGGGCGCGGAAAATCCGTATGCGCTGACTGCGGACGACCTGCGCGAACTGGTGGCGTATGCGCGGAGTTACCACGTGGCGGTGATGCCCGAGATCGAGTCGTGGGGCCACGTGAACAGCATTGTTTATCATTATCCCCACCTGCGCGGCACGGCGGGGCAGTATGGCGGGTCGTCGTTCGGGGTCGGTGAGGCGACGTATGCGTTGATCGACAAAATTCTCGACGAGATCGTGCCGTGCCTGGAAGACACCGCGGCGGTGCACCTGGGGTTGGACGAGGCGTTGTGGGCGGTGCTGCCGGGCGAGGAAAACCGCGGCCACACGCCGGAAAACATGGTCGGCCGGCTGCACGGGATTTTGATGCGCGTGGGCGCGCGGCACGCGAAGGATCTGACAATGCATGTGTGGGCGGACCACGGCGGGCGGCCGCTGCCGGTGGAGCTACGCGAAAAGATCGTGGTGCAACCGTGGGGCTACCATGCGCAGGGCATCCCGGCGATCATCGAGCAGGTGCGCAATTACGGCGGCGCGGGCCAACCGCCCGTCATGCTCGGCGGCGGGGCGAGCTGGATCCGTTGCCACGGGGATTTCGAGGCCACGCGGGTCTGGGCGCGGGAGGCGCAGGCGCACCCGAATGTGCTCGGCATCACGCTTTGTCTCTGGGGCACCAACGATCTCGCGGGCCGGTTGATCACGCTTTACGGCGGCGCGGGTTTCATCTGGACGCCACCGGATGCGACCGAGGACGCCGAAACGCCGGCGGCGGTGGAACTGCGCCGCAACACGCTCGATCAGCAGATGCGGCAGTGGCAGATCCTTTTTCCCGACGCGGACCCCGGCGCGATCAACACCGACCGTGGCCCCGAGGTGGAGCTGGGGCGTTACGTCTGGCCGCCGCGGGCGGGCGAGGCGGTGGCGCCGACCGTGGAGCATTTTCCCGATGAATCCTGAAAACACCCTCACGATCGTGGTGCCCTACGCGGATGCCGCGCGCCAGACACCGTATTGGGCGCGGGGCGAGGCGACGGTGGACTGGAACCGCGGCGGCCCCGAGGCCGAACGCTGCACGGTGGCGTTTGCCGCGATCGAGCTGCGCGACCATCTCCTGCGCACGGTGCCGGGGTTGAAAATCGAGCTGCGCGAGGACGTGCCGGCGGACGGGCCGACGCTGATCCTGGGGCCCGTCGCGACTTTGCGGCAAAAGCTCGGCGTGACGCCGGCCGATGTGCCCACGGATCCGCAGGGTTATGGGCTGTACTCGCTGCGCGACGATTGCCTGGTGCTGGCCGGCGGGGGAAGGGAAGGCACGCTCTACGCGGTTTACGCGTGGCTGGACCGGCTGGGCTGGCGCTGGCACACGCCCGGGCCGTCGGGCGAGATTGCGCCGCCGCCGCGTACCGATCTGCCGCTGGGCGGCTGGGCGGTGACGAGTGCGCCGGACTTTCCGCTGCTGCGCGGGTTTCATGTGGCGTATCACGGCATGGAGTCGCCGGACCTGTTCGCCTGGATGGCGCGGCACGGGCTCAATGCCTGGCAATATCACCCGCAGTCGGCGCCGCTGATGCGCAAGCTCGGCTTTCGTTTCATCTCGGGCGGGCATGTGCTGGAGACGATCCTTGATCCCGATCTGCCGCAGCCGGACGGGCGCACGCTGTTTGAGGCGCACCCGGATTGGTTTGCCGAGGTGGACGGCAAACGCGAGCGCGCGCAGGCGCACCGGTACCAATGTTGCGTGGCCAACGAGACGGCGGTGGCACATGTGGCGCGGCACCTCGTGGAGCGGTTCCGCACGGACTGGCGCGAGACCGATTGGCAGAACATCTGGATGTTCGACACCTGGGCGGGCTGGTGCCAGTGCGCCGGCTGTCAGGCGCTGGGCAACGATGCCGACCGCTACCTGCATTTTCTCAGCGCGTTGCGCGCGGCGGTGGACGCGGCGGCGGCCGCCGGCACCCTGGATCGCAATCCCGGGTTGGTCCTCGTGGCCTACGAAGGTACGCCGTCGCTCGACGGGCCGACGCGCGGCATCCCGGACAACCTCGCGAACGGCCGCGACTGCGTGCTCTATGCGCCGATCAACCGCTGCTACGCCCACACGCTGGCGGACGCGGCGTGCGGCGAACTCAACGCCCATTACGCCGCCGCGGTGGAGAGCTGGGGTCGCGAGTCGCACCGGCTGCCCCTCGCGGTCGTGGAGTATTACAACGTTTCCAAGTTCGAGGATCTGCCGGTCCTGTTCACGCGCACGATGGGCGCGGACTTCGCGTATTACCACCGGGTCGGCGTGCGCGGCATGAGTTACATGCACGTGCCGGTGGCGTTGTGGGGGCCGCGGGCGCTCACGCAGCTGCTCTACGCGCGGCTCGCGTGGGACGCGCATGCGCCGGTGGACGAACTGGTGGCCGATTATCTGGAGAAACGCTACGAAGGCGCGGCGCAGCCGATGCGGACGTTTTATCAGGAACTGGAACTCGCGTACGAGAATGTCACGCCGTGGCGCAATTGGCTGGAGCAAAGCGTGAACCGGCAACTGCTGGCGTGGGACGGGATCAGCCGGCCGACGAAATCGGTGTTTGTCCTGCGCCACCTGCAACCCGGGGGCGGCGAGGCCATCGGGCCGGAGGAGTCGCTCAAACATCTGCGCCGGGCGGCGGCGGCGCTGCGGCGGGCGCAAAAGGTGCGCGTGCCGCCGGCGGTGCGGCGCCGGTTGGAGGAGGATGCGCGGGCGTTCCGCTACGGTGACGAGTCATTCCGGTTTTACCGGGCCATGGCGCGGCTGCACGACGCCGAGTGGCGGGGCGAAACCGCGGCCGCGCGCGCGGCCTGGACCGAGGTGGCCAAACTGGCGCGATCGCTGGATTCATATTACGTGCCCTTCGATTACGAGTATCCGGGGCCCGGGGTGCGCGCCAAGACGGGACTCGCGCGGACGCAGTTGCAGGCCTTGGTGGACACATTGCGGGAGCGGTATGCCGGGTAGCAAACGTGCCGACTGGAGGTGTAGACCCGCCCGTTGGGCGGGTGCCCGGCCAGCGGCCGGGCCTACAGTGAGCAACGATTGCCAAGATATGCGCAGCCAGTTTGCGTGAGGCGGTTTACACTGGCGGGGCACCATCAAACCGGCCCGCGCTTTGCCTTGGCGGTCGACCAAACAAATCCATCCATGCCCGGGTCAATCATGCCCAGCCCAGCAGGCTGCCCGAGGGTATCGCATCCTTCGGGGCGGGGCTGGGCATGGGCGCGGGCTTTGCTGCTGGCCGCGTTGGTCATGACCCTGGGCCGGCCCATCGCGCCGGCGGCGGAGGAGAACCGGAGCGTGCGCGTGGGCGTGGACCGCAATTCCCCGCCGCTCTCGTTTTTGGATGAAAACGGAGTCCTGCACGGTTTCACGCCCGAGTTGCTGGCGTCGATGGCGGGCGTCAACGGCCTGCGGTTCGAGGTGGTGACGGCATCTTGGAAGGAACTCAGCGCCGCCTTCGAGGCCGGCGAACTCGACGTGCTGGCCAATATCACGATCAACGACGCCCGCCGCGAGACGATGGATTTCACGATCCAGCATTCCTATGTGCACGGCATCACTTACACGCGACCGAGGGAGCACCCGCTCACGCATACGTCGCAGTTTGCCGGCAAGCGCATGGCGTCGCTCCATAACAGCATCAGCGATGTTGATGCGGTCCGGCACCGGGGCTGGGGCGCGGAGATCGTGCCTTACGCCACCTGGCAGGAGATGCTGGGGGCGGTGGTGCGGGGCGACTGTGACTTTGCGCTCATCATCCGGCCATTGAAGTTCGAGCAGCCGGACGAGATGGGGCTGCGGCGCAGCTTTGTGGAGGACATCCGCTATCCGTTTCACATGGCGGTGCACCGGGGCGACCGGCGACGGTTGGAAAACCTCAACGAGGCCCTCGCGACGGTGCGGCACAACGGCACGACGGACCGGCTCTTCGCGAAATGGATCGGCCCCATCGGACCGCGGCCGATCCGGGCGGTGGATTTGCAACCGTATCTGCTGCCCGCCGCGGCGGTCTTGGCCGGCGTGGTGTTGTTCATGCTCTGGCAACGGCGCATCAACCGGACCCTGCAGGCCAGCGAGGAAAAATACCGCGTGCTGGTGGACAACACCACCGAGGGCATCTTCGTGCTGCAGGAGCACAAATTTTGTTTCATCAACCCCGCCCTGTTGCAGATGACCGGACTCAGGGCCGACCAATTGCTTGGCCGATCGATTTTCGATTTCATCCGGCCCGAGGAACAGGCCACGGCGAACACTCGTCAGCAGGAGTTGTTGGAGGGTGCCCGCACGGCCAGCCGCTTGGACTACCGGGCCGTGCTGCCCGACGGGCGCGACCTGCGGCTGTCGGTCAGCTCGGTGCGCATCGACTGGCGGGGCCGGCCGGCGACGCTCAGCTTCGCCACCGACGTGACCGCAGTCCGGTTGGCCGAGCAGGCGCGGGAAGAAGCCGCGCAGCGGTTGACGAAGATCGCCGATCGCGTGCCCGGCGTGGTTTACCAATACCGGCTGCGCGCCGACGGCACCACGTGTTTCCCCTACGTCAGCGAGGGCATCCGGCGGATCTACGGGATCGACCCCGGGCAGGTGCGGGAGGACGCCTCGCCGGTCTATGCCGCCCTGCATCCCGATGATCTCGACCGGGTCACCGAAAGCATTTTGGTCTCCGCGCGGGAATTCAGCCCATGGCACGACGAGCACCGGGTGGTGCACCGCGATGGCAGTGTGCGCTGGGTGCGGGGCAACGCGCTGCCGCAAAAGGAGCCCGACGGGTCCGTGTTGTGGCACGGCTACATCCAGGATGTGACCGAGACCAAGCAGGCCGAGCTGGCGCTCGAAAGCGAACGCCGCCGGCTGGCCGACATCATCAACGCGACCAACGCGGCTACCTGGGAATGGAACGTGCAGACCGGCGAGACCAAGTACAACGAGCGCTGGGGCTCCATGCTGGGCTACACGCCGGCGGAATTGGCGCCGACCACGCTCGACACGTGGCGCTCGCGCATCCACCCCGACGATACGGCCGCCGCCGGCATGCAGGCGGAGGAGCATCTGGCGGGGCGGCGCGACCACTACGAATGCGAGGTGCGGTTGCGGCACAAGGCCGGCCACTGGATCTGGGTGGCCGACACGGGCCAGATTATCGCCCGCGATGAACACGGCCGGCCGCTGGTGATGGCGGGCATCCATCTCGACATCACCGAACGCAAGCAGGCGGAGGCGGCGGTGCGGGCGTCGTTGCGGGAGAAGGAGGCGTTGCTGAAGGAGGTGCACCACCGGGTGAAGAACAACCTGCAGGTGATCACCAGCCTGCTGCGGTTGGAGGCGGCGCGCCACGCGGAGCCGCAGGTGAAGGATGTGCTGCGCGAGATGCAGGGCCGCATCCGCTCGATGGCGTTGCTGCACGAGACGGTGTATCGCGCGGACAACGTCGCGCGGGTTAACCTCTCGATTTACCTCCGCCAGCTCACCACGCAGCTGTTCCGCGCCCAGAATTCCCCGGGGGAGCGCGTGCGGCTGAAACTGGACCTCACGCCGGTCACGGTGGAGCTGGACCAGGCGATTCCCTGCGGTCTGATCGTGAACGAGCTGGTGACCAACAGCCTCAAGCACGGTTTCGCCGGCGCACAGCGGGGCGAGGTGTGCGTCAGCCTGCAGCCGGTTGGCCGCGGGGCGGTGCAACTGGTCGTCAGCGACACGGGGGCCGGACTGCCCGTGGATTTTGATTTGGAGAAAACCGATTCGCTGGGCCTGCGGCTGGTGACGGATCTGGCGCGCCAGATCGGCGGAGAGTTGCAGTTCGCCGCCGGACCGAGCTTCATGGTCACGTTCACGCCCCGGGCCGTGCCGCGCGGCTCCGAGCCTCCTTTTTCAACTGCAGTCTGAACCCCCGTCATGGCCGCCGAACCTTCCCTGCCTGCCGCCGCCCCGCCCCGCATACTGGTGGTGGAGGACGAATCGATTGTCGTCCGGGACATTTGCCAGCAGCTGACCGATCTCGGCTTCGCGCCCGTGGCCGACACGCGCACCGGCGAGGAGGCGGTTGAACTCGCGCAAACCCTGCGGCCCGACCTGGTGTTGATGGACATCCAGCTGGCGGGGGAGATGGATGGCATCACCGCGGCGCGAACCATCCGGGAGCGCCTCCATCTGCCGGTGGTTTTTCTGACCGCATTTGCCGGCCGGGAGACCTTGGAGCGGGCGCGTGAGGCCGAACCGTTCGGTTACATCATCAAGCCCTTTGCCGAGCAGGATCTGCGCACGGTGGTGGAGATGGCGCTCTACAAGCACCGCACCGAGGTGCGGCTGCGGGAGAGCGAGGCCCGGCTGCGCGCGATCACCGACTCGGCGCAGGATGCCATCGTGATGATCGACGCGCGGGGCCGGGTGACGTTTTGGAATCCCGCGGCCGGGAGCATCTTTGGCTTCGGCGCGGATGAGGTCCTGGGCCGCGAGGTGCACGTGCTGCTGGCGGACGCGCCGCCGCGCGAGGCGCCCGGGCAGACCCTCGCGGAGGTGCTGCGCACAGGGGCGGACCGCGCCGGGGGCCGGACCTTGGAGCTGCCGGCCCGGCGCAAGGACGGCACCCGCATCGAGATTTCGCTTTCGCTCTCCCCGGCCAGCCATCAGGGCGAGCACCAGACGGTGGCCGTGATCCGCGACATCACGCGGCAAAAACAGACCGAGGCGAAGATGCGCCTGCAGAGCGCCGCGCTGGAGGCCGCGGACAGCTCCGTGGTCATCACCGACCGCCGCGGCAACATCGAGTGGGTCAACCCGGCCTTCTGCCGCGTCACCGGCTACACGCGGGAGGAGGCCATCGGCCAGAATCCCCGCGTGCTGAAATCCGGTTTTCACCGGGCCGATTTCTACCGCGCTATGTGGCGTACGGTCACGGCGGGGCGGAGCTGGCAGGGCGAGTTCATCAACCGGCGCAAGGACGGCTCGCTGTTCACGGAATCCGTCACCATCACCCCGGTGCACGACGGGCACGGCGACATCGCGCATTTCATCGCGATCAAGCACGACATCTCGGCGCTCAAGCAGAGCCTGGCCGACCTGAAGTCGGCGCACACCGAACTGGCGGCCAAGAATCTGGCCCTGGACAAGGCCCTGCTGGAGGCGAAGGCGGCGGCCGAGGCCAAGTCGGCGTTTCTCGCCATGATGAGCCATGAGCTGCGCACGCCGATGAACGGCGTCATCGGCATGGCCAGCCTGTTGCGCGAGACGGCGCCGCTGACCGAGGAGCAGCGCGATTTCATCGAGACCATCAATGCCAGCGGCAACACGCTGCTGGCCCTGATCAACGACGTGCTCGACTACTCCAAGATCGAGTCCAACCACCTCGAGCTCGACCACGTGCCCTTCGACCTGCGCCGCTGCCTGGAGGAAACCTTGGAAACCGTGGCGGTGCGCGCGCGGGAGAAGCACCTGGACCTCGCGCTGGAGATCGACCCCGCGGTGCCCGCGGCGGTCGTGGGCGACCCGGTGCGGCTGCGCCAGGTGCTCACCAACCTGGAGGGCAACGCGGTCAAGTTCACCGAGCGGGGCGAAGTGGTGGTGGAAGTGGGCGCGGCGCCGGCCGGGAAAGGGCAGGTGCGGCTGCACTTTCGCGTGCGCGACACCGGCATCGGCATCCCGCCGGAAAAACGCGAGCGGTTGTTCAAGGCGTTCAGCCAGGTCGATGTCTCGACCACGCGGCTCTACGGCGGCACCGGGCTGGGGCTGGTGATCAGCCAACGCCTCATCGGCCTGATGGGCGGCGAGATCAAGGTCGATTCCATTCCGGGACAGGGCTCGGTCTTTCATTTCGAGATCACCGTGCCGACCACCGCGGAAATCGAGCCGATCGACCCCGACCGACTCACCCGCGAACTCGACGGCCGGGTTGTGCTCATTGTCGATGACAACGCCACCAACCGGCGGATCTTCGCCACGCACCTGCAGCAGGCGGGATGCACGGTCGAGACGGCGGACTCCGCCGCGGCCGCGCTCGACGGGCTGCGGCGGCCCGACTGGCCCGACCTCATCATCACCGACATGCTGATGCCCGGCATGGACGGATTGGATTTTGTGCTGCACGTCCGGGCCTTGGAGAAGGCGGCGAACATCGCCCCGGCCACGCCCGTGATCATGATTTCATCGGGCGGCTATCAACCCAGTGATCCGCGGGTGGCGAGGGTGCAACTGGCCGCGGCCCTGTCGAAGCCGGTCCGCCAGATGCAGCTCTACGAGACGGCCGCACGGGCCTGCCACGGCCATGCGCCGCGCCACCCGCGCGTGGCGCCGAAACCGGCCCCCGTGCCCCCGCCGCCCCTGTCCGCGACCCTGCCCCGGCGCATTTTGCTCGCCGAGGACAATCTGGTGAACCGCAAGCTCGCCCTCGCCATGCTCGGCCGGCTGGGCTACGGGGTGGACACGGTGGAAAACGGCGTCGAGGCGGTGGCGGCCTGCCGGGCGCAAAACTACGACCTGATTTTCATGGACGTGCAGATGCCCGAGATGGACGGGCTCACGGCGACGCGGCAAATCCGCACGCTGCCCGGCCCGCCGCCGTGGATCATTGCCATGACCGCCAACGCGCTGGAGGGCGACCGGGAGGTCTGTCTCGCCGCCGGTATGAACGATTACCTGCCAAAGCCCGTCCGGCTCGACGATCTGCGGCGGGTGCTGGCGCAAAGCCAGCGACCACCAACGTCATGCGCTGATGCCGGTGTGGATGGCTTGTCGTCATCGGCCTTTGCGCCAAACTCCGAAACACCCCCCGCATGACATCCAAACACGCCCAAATGGTTGGTGGTTTGCTGGCAGCCGTGGCGGCCGGGCTCGGGGGCTTGGCCTTGGTCGCGTGGGAGTTCAATGCCTTGACCGTGGCGGCGCTGGGTCCGGATTACGTGCCGATGGCGCCGTTGACCGCGGTGCTGTTTGTGCTGCTGGGCGGCCTGCTGGCCTGGCGGTGTTTTCAAGCCGAAACCGATGCGCTCGACCCAAGGCTGGTTTGGGGTGGTGCAGTCGTGACAGCCGTTGTCTGCGGGCTGGAGCTGGCCCAGGCCTGGCACGGACTGGCGCTGCCGTGGCAGGGCTGGATGATTGGCGAGACCACGCACATCGGGGGGATTCCACTGGCGCACATGTCCAATCTCACCGCGGTTTCCTTCCTGCTGGTGGCGGCGGGGCTGGTTTTGAAGACGGTGGGCTGGGAGCAGCACGTGCCGCCCCTGGCGGTCGGGTTGGCCGGTTTGGGGCTGTTGATCGGATTGCTGGTGGTGTTGGGCTATGCCACGGGCTCGCCGCTGGGTTATGCCGAGGGGAACGTGCCCATGGCGTTGACCACGGGACTGGGCTTTGTCCTGCTCAACAGCGCGCTGCTGTTCTCGGCCCGCTGGTGGAATTGGCTGCAGGAACGGGCGGCAGGCCTGACGATGGATGATGCGCACGTTCAACCTCAAGTTCCGGTCCTGCGCCTCGCCCTCGTCACTTTTGGGGTGATGCTCCTGCTCGGGTTGGCCGGGTTTGTTTACATCCGGAGCGAGGTGACCAAGGCCCGGAAGGATGCGTATGCCACCCTGGAGGCCGTGGCGCGGTTGAAGTCGGATCAGATCCGGCAATGGCGGGGGGAACGCAACGCCGAGGCGCAGTTTCTCATGCGCACCGAGGCGGTGGCCGCGGACCTCGCCCGGTTGTTGGCCCGGCCGGAGGATGAGGTCTCCCGGGCGCATGTCATCGACTGGCTGAGCGCGATCCAGGCCGGCGAACGTTACGAGGCGGTGCTGGTGTATGATGCGCAAGCCCGGTTGCAGCTCGCGCTGCCCGCCACCGCCGCCACCAGCATCCCGCCCGCGGCCGTCACCGGGGTGCTGGCGGCGGGCCGGATCACACAGGTGCCGATTCATCACACCGGCGACGCGTCGGCGCTGCGCCTCAACCTGCTGGTGCCGATTGCCTCGCCTCAGGCGGACGGCCGCATCCAAGCGGTGATCGACCTGCGGTTGAATCCCGAGCATTATCTGTTTCCGCTGTTGCGCAGTTGGCCGGTGCCCAGCGCCACCGGGGAGATCCTGCTGTTGCGGCGGGAGGGCGAGGAGGTGGTGTTTCTGAATTCCCCGCGGCATGCTCCCGCCATCGGCCCGCTGGCCCTGCGGTTGTCGATCCACGACCGTTTTTATCCCTCCACGCGGGTGGCCATGGGTGAAACCGGCGTGATCCAAGGGCGCGACTATCGCGGCACCCCGGTGCTGGCCACGGGCCATGCCATCGCCGGCACCCCGTGGTTTTTGGTCGCCAAGATGGACATGGCGGAGGTGCTCGATCCCATCCGCCGGGAAACCTGGCGCAGCGGCCTGTTGCTGGCGCTGCTGTTGCTTGCCGTGCTGGCCGGCGTGGTTTCGTATTGGCGCGAGCGGCATGCCGGGGCCTTGCGCCGGAGCCTCATCACCGAGCGGCAGCGCAACGAATTTGCCCAGCGGCTCACCCTGCTGATGCAGCAGGCCAACGACATCATTTTGCTGCTCGACGAAAACTGGCGCATCGTCGAGGCCAACCAACGGGCGCTGGAAACCTATGGCTACACCTTGGCCGAACTGCGCGCCCTGCCGCCCGGCGGGCTGCGTCCGGCCGGCGAACGGGAGCGGCATCCGGAGCAGATGGAGCAGTTTTTCACCCCGCATGGCGCGCGGTTTGAAACGGTGCAGGTCCGCAAGGACGGCGGGTTGATGCCGGTCGAGGTCAGCGGGCGCGCGGTCGAACTCGACGGGCGCCGGCATGTGCTGGCCCTCTATCGCGACCTCACCGAGCGCAAGGCGCACGAGGCGGAACGCGAGCGCATGACGCGGCTCTACGCGACCCTCAGCCAGATCAACCAGGCCATCGTGCATGCCACGGAGCAGACGGCGCTCCTGCGCGAGCTCTGCCGCATTTTGGTCGACTACGGCCGGTTTCGCATGGCGTGGATCGGCGCCCCCGCCGCCGCCTCCGCACAGATTGAGCCGCTCGCCAGCGCGGGGGACGCGGCGGGCTATCTCAACGCCATCCGGATCTTTGCCGACGACCGGCCGGAAGGGCAGGGGCCGACCGGCCGCGCCTATCGCCTGCAGGCAACCCAAGTCTGCCAGGACATCTCGGCCGATCCGCGCATGGCGCCATGGGGGGAGCTGATGCAGCGGTCGGGCTTTCGCAGCTCCATCGCCCTGCCGGTGCTGCGCAACGGCCAGGTCGAACTCGTGCTCACCGCCTACGCCGCGGAACCGGATTTTTTTGGACCCAAGGAAATCGAACTGCTGGAAGAGGCGGCGCTGGATGTGAGCTTCGGGCTCTCGAACTTGCAGCGGGAGGAACAGCGCCGGCGGATCGAGGCCGAGTTACGCGCCAGCGAGCTGCGCTTCCGCACCATTTTCGACCATGCCCCGGTGGGTATTTCCCTGACCACGGAAGAACGCCTGGTGCTGGTCAACGCCGAGCACGCCCGCATCACCGGCGTGCCGGTGGAGGCTTCGTTCGAGCCCGGGATTTTCGGGCGGGTCTCGCACCCCGAGGATTATGCCCGGCAGCAGGTGTTGGCTGGCAAGTTTCACCGGGGTGAGATGGGCAGCTACACGGTGGAAAAACGCTATCTCCACCCCGACGGCCGCGTGCAATGGGCGGAATTGACCAGCCACCAATACGTTGATCCGGTCACGCAGAAACGGGTCATCGTCACCATCATCACCGACATCGCGGAGCGGAAGGCCTACGCGGAGCGCATGCAACGGCAGCTCGATGAACTGCGCCGCTGGCACGAGGCCACGCTCGGGCGCGAGGAGCGCGTCATGGACCTGAAGCGCGAGGTCAACGAACTGCTGGCCAGGGCCGGGCAGCCTCCGCGCTACGCCAGCGCCGCCGGCGAATCCGGCAAGGACCGCGCATGAACAGCGCTCCGTTCATCGCCCTGGTGCACAATGCCGCGCTGCTCATGGCGCTGGTGCTGGTTTATGACCTGACGGTGCGACGCTACCCGCAGCGGCTGGACCGTTGGTCGCAACTGGCCATCGGCGGCATTTTGGGCCTGATGGGCGTGGGCGTGATGCTGGCGCCGTTTGAACTGGTGCCGGGCATCGTGTTCGACACGCGTTCCGTGCTGCTGGCACTGGTGGGTTTGTTCTTCGGGGTGATACCCACCGCGGTGGCGGTGGTGCTGACCGCGGCTTTCCGGGTGTATCAGGGCGGGGCCGCGGCCGGGGCCGGTTCGATGGTCATCGTGGCCTCCGCCGCGCTGGGTTTGGTCTGGCACTGGCGCGGCCGGGAGCGTTTGAGCCAACTGGGCTGGCGCGAACTTTACGTGCTCGGTCTGGTCGTGCACGGGGTGATGTTGACCCTGATGTTCACCCTGGGTTGGTCAACGGGCGGGCACGTGGTGGCGGCCATCGGGCTGCCGGTCATCATCATCCATCCGGTCGTGACGGTGGTGCTCGGCCTGTTGCTCAGCAGCCGGCTGCGCCGCTTGGCGGGCGAACACGAGCTGCAACGCACCACCGCGCTGCTGCACATGGCCGGCCAACTCGGCCGGCTGGGCGGCTGGCGGGCGGACCTAGGCAGTCACACCTTGCGGTGGTCGGACGAAGTGGCGGCCATTCACGACCAACCGCCGGGCTATTCACCCCCGGTGGCGGAGGGCATTTCCTATTACCCGCCGGAGTGGCGCGGGAAGATCGAGGCCTGTTTCAAGGCCTGTGCGACGCAGGGCGTGTCTTACGACGAGGAAATGGAAATCATCACCGCCCGGGGGCGCCGGATCTGGGTGCACACGCGGGGCGAGGCGGTGCGCGATGCCGTCGGGCACATCGTGGCCGTGCAGGGCATCTTTCAGGACATTTCCGAACGCAAGCGCTTGGAACTGGCCATGGCCGATGCGCGGCTGGAGACCGAGCGGATGCGCGATGCCTTGGACTGGATCGGCTCCTACGTTTACATGAAGGACCGCGACAGCCGTTACACCTACGCCAACCGGGCTACGCTGGAGTTGTTCAAGACCACGGCGGACGAGCTGCGGGGCAAGGGCGACAGCTTTTATTTTCCGCCCGCCGTGGTGGAGCGGCTGCGGGCCATCGACCTGCGCGTGCTGGAGCACGGTGAAGAGACGGCGGAGGAGATCGAAATCGCCACACCGGACGGCACCCGGCGTCATTACTTGGAGGTCAAGGCCCCGCTGCGCGACCCCGCCGATCCTGCGATCATCGTCGGCCTGTGCGGCATCTCCACTGACATCACGGCGCAGAAACAGTCCGAGGCGGCGTTGCAGGTCGCGGTCCGGCAGCTCGAAAGCGTGCGCGGCATGCAGCAGTTGATCATCGAGTCGATCCCGGTGCGGGTGTTCTGGAAGGATCGGGAGCTGCGCTACCTGGGCTGCAACCGCCTCTTTGCGCGTGATGCCGGCTTCACCCGCTCCGAGGAGTTGTTGGGGAAGGACGACTTTGCCCTGAGTTGGCGGACCGGGGCGGAACCTTTCCAGGCCGCCGACCGTGAGGTCATGGCCACCGGCGTGGCCATGCGCGACATCCGTGAAACGCTGACCACCGCGTCGGGCACCGTGACCTGGTTGAATACGACCAAGGTGCCGTTGCGCGATGCCGCGGGCGAAATCATCGGCGTGCTGGGGGTGTATGACGACATCACGGTCAGGAAGCAGGCCGAGGATCTGGCCGTCGCCACCAAGGATGAGCTGGCGCGCCTGTTGGCCGAGGCGGAGCAGTCGCGCCGGGCCTTGCTCAGCGTGGTGGAGGATCACCAGGCCGCCGAGCGGGCCTTGCGCGCCAGCGAGGACCGCTGGCGGCACGCCGTGCAGGGCAGCGCGGCGGGCATCTGGGAAAATGACATCGTGACCGGCGAGGATTTCTACTCCGACCGCAGCAAGGAAATGTTGGGTTATGCCCCGGCAGACATCCCCGCTTCCCGTGAGGTCTGGACCGCGTTGATCCACCCCGACGACGTCCAGATCGGCCGGGCCGCCATCCAGGAGCATCTGGCCGGGCGCAAACCCTACTACGAGGCCGAGCACCGGTTCCGCTGCAAGGACGGCTCGTACCGGTGGATTTCGTCGCACGCCCGCGCGGTGTTCGATGCGCAGGGCCGGTTGCTGCGCATCAGCGGCACGCATGTGGACATCCATGAGCGCAAGCTGGCCGAGGAAAAACTGCGGACCTCCCTGCGCGAAAAGGAAGCGCTGCTGAAGGAGGTGCACCACCGGGTGAAAAACAACCTGCAGGTGATCATCAGCCTGCTGCGGTTGGAGGCCGGGCGCAGCAAGGAGCCGTCGCGCCGCGAGGTGTTGCAGGAGATGCAGGGCCGCATCCGCTCGATGGCGCTGTTGCACGAGACCCTGTATCGCTCGGGCAACTTTGCCGGCGTCAATCTCGCCGACTACCTGCGCCAGGTGGCGACCCAGGTCTTCCGGGCCCAAAACACCGCGCCGGGACGCGTGCAACTGTCTCTCGAACTCGCCGCAGTGTCGGTGGACATGGACCAGGCCATTCCCTGCGGGCTGATCGTCAACGAACTGGTCACCAACAGTCTCAAACATGCGTTTCCCGACGCCCGGGCGGGCGCGATGAAGGTGAGTCTGGGCAAGGTCGGCGAGGGGCCGCTCCACCAGCTGGAAATCACCGACAACGGGGTGGGTTTGCCGGCGGACTTCGAGCTGCAAACCTCCGGCACGCTGGGCATGCAACTGGTCGCCGATCTCAGCCGGCAGTTGCAGGGTGAGTTTGAACTGGGCCGCGGCCCCGGGGCGCGGTTTGCGCTGCGGTTCACCCCGCGTGCGCCGGGTGGGCCGCAAGTCACTTGACCGCAACAAAACCCGGCTCCACTTTGACCCCGCTCATCCGCATACCCCTACATGGCCGGGAGGTCGGTATCGTGTTCGTCAACATGCCGGTTTTGTGCATCATCACCATCGTCTGACATGACCCCACCGCGCATCCTCATCGTTGAAGACGAAACCATCGTCGCCCGCGACATCAGCCAGCAACTGGCGGATCTGGGCTACGCGCCGGCGGGCATCATCAGCCGGGGCGAGGATGTGATCGGCGCGGCGGAAAAGCTGCAACCTGACTTGGTGTTGATGGACATCCATCTGGCCGGCGAACAGGACGGCATCACCACCGCCCGGCTGGTGCGCGACCGGCTGGACCTGCCGGTGGTTTTTCTGACCGCCTTTGCCGAGACGGAAACCCTCGACCGGGCCAAGGCTTCCGACCCTTTCGGCTACATCATCAAACCTTTCGAGGAGCGCGAGCTGCGCACCGTCATCGAGATCGCGCTCTACAAACATCGCAGTGAACGGCAGGAAAAGCGCAGCCACGCCTTGCTCAATGCCATCCTGCAAACCGCCCGGGACGGCTTTTGCCAGGCCGACCTCGCGGGGCGCGTGATCGACGTCAACGACGCGGCCGAACGCATCACCGGCTACACCCGGGAGGAATTGCTGGGGTTGCACGTGTACAATATCGACACCGACATGACGGCCGCGGATTGGTCCGCCCGGATCGGGCGGCTCGTGGACGCCAAGTCCGCCCGCAGCGAGCGCCGTTTCACCCGCAAGGACGGCACGATCATCGATGTCGAGCTCAGCGCGCAGTTTCTGCCCGACGAGGGCGGCCGCATGGTGTGCTTTTTCCGCGACATCACCGCGGAGAAAATTCGCACCCAGGAACTCGAGTTGAAGGACGCCGCGCTGACCGCCGCCGCCAACGCCATCATCATCACCGACACCGCCGGCCAAATCCAATGGGCCAATCCGGCGTTTCTGCGGCTGACCGGCTACGCCTTGGCCGAAGTGCTGGGCCTTAATCCGCGCGACCTTATCAAATCAGGCAGCCAGGACCGGGCGTTTTACGAGCAACTTTGGACCACGGTGCTGGCCGGCCAAATCTGGCACGGCGAACTGCTCAACCGGCGCAAGAACGGCGAACTCTACCGCGAGGAGATGACCATCACGCCGGTGCGCAACCCCGCGGGCGAAGTGACGCATTTCATCGCCATCAAGCGCGATGTCACCGACCGCCGCAGGATGGAGGAGGCGCTGCGCCAGAGCGAGGAACGCTACCGGCTGCTCTTCGACCACAATCCGTTGCCGATGTGGCTCTATGATGTCGAGACCCTGCGTTTTCTCGCCGTCAACGACACCGCCGTGCAGAACTACGGCTATTCACAGGAGGAATTTCTCCGGTTGACCCTGGACCGCATCCGGCCCGAGGAGGACTTGGCCCGCTTCAAGGCCAACCTGATCGCCACGGCCCATGAACCGCTGTCCATCAGCGAGTGGCGGCACCGGCGCAAGGACGGTACGGTCTTCCCGGTCGAGGTCATTTCGCGTCCGCTGCAGTATCTCGGCCGCCCGGCCCGGCTCGTCATGGCGGAGGACATCACGGAAAAGAAGAAACTCGAGGAGCAGTTTCTGCGCGCGCAGCGGCTCGAAAGCCTCGGCCAGCTGGCCTCCGGCATCGCCCACGACCTCAACAACATGCTCGCGCCGGTCTTGTTCGCGGCCCCGCTGTTGCGCGGCAGCGTGACCGCCGAGCGCGATCTCAACATCCTCGACACCCTGGAGCGCAGCGCGGAACGCGGCTCCAGTCTGGTGCGGCAGGTGCTGGCCTTTGCCCAGGGCAATTCGGAGGCCTTCCGGGTCACCCAGCTCAAACACATCGCGCGCGACGTCGTCGGCATTCTCGAGGTCACGCTGCCCAAGAGCATCACGCTGGAGACGCACATTCCCTCCGATGCCTGGCCGGTGGACGCCAATCCCACCCAAATCCACCAGGTGCTGCTCAATCTCGGTGTCAACGCCCGCGATGCCATGCCCGAGGGCGGCACCCTGGGCATCGCCCTGAAAAACCGTACGCTTTCCCTCGATGAGGCGGAACGCATCCCCGGGGCCAAGCGCGGCGACTGGCTCGTGCTCGAAGTCAGCGACACCGGGATGGGCATCCCCCCTGAGATTCTGCCGCGGATCTGGGATTCGTTTTTCACCACCAAGGCCACCGGCAAGGGCACCGGGCTCGGCCTCGCCACCGTGCGCAGCATCGTCACCGCGCACCTGGGTTTTGTTGAGGTCGACACCGCCGTGGGGCGGGGCACGACCTTCCGGGTCTTCCTGCCCGCCAGCCGTGTCGAAGGCGAAAAGCCCGACACCATGCCCCCCATCCCCACCGACCGCGGCCGCGAGGAACACGTGCTGATCGTGGACGACGACGAGCTCGTGCGCGACATCATCAAGACTGTCCTCAGCCAACATGGTTACCGGGTCATCGATTGCGCCGACGGGGTCGAGGCCATCGTGCAATACAACACGCGCTCGCGCGACATCGCGCTGGTCATCACCGATGTCGACATGCCCAACCTCAACGGTGCCGTGTTGGCCGGCACCCTCCGCAAGCTCAGTCCGCGTCTGCGCATCATTGCCATGAGCGGGCACAACAGCGACGGTGTGGGCAAAGCCATTCTGCAGGAAGCCAAGGAACTCACCAACGCGTTCCTCGCCAAGCCCTTCACCGCCGCCGCCCTGCTCAAAACCGTGCACTCCGTCCTGGAGACCGACCCCGCCCGCACAAACTGAGGCCCCCTCGCGCATCCACTCCTCCCTCCCCAAAAAAAGTGTCACGTATTACGTGACACTTTTTGTTTGGTTCATTCTCCAACAAGGATTTGCGTTATACCTATTGGAAAGGCCGAATGCGCGACGCGAATGCGTTGATCGAGCGAGTGTCACGTATTACGTGACACTATTCAGGGTGTTTATGCCCGGTTGGGCGCCGTGTGATCGGGCGAGGGTGAGCGTTCGACCGGACCGGTGTGGGGGGCGGAGAGAGCGACGCGGGAAGATCCGATTTTACTTCAGCAGCCACTGGCCGGTGGCTGCGGCCAGCAACACCACGAGCCATGGTGGGGTTTTCCACCACTGCAGCAGGGCAAACGCGCCCATGGCGGCTGCGGCGTCGGCGGCGTGCCGCACACTTTCGCTCCAGACCGGATTGTAAAGTGCGGCCAGCAGCACGCCGACCACCGCGGCATTGGCGCCCTTGAGCGCGGCTGAGCTCCACGCCTTGGTGCGCAGGTGTGCCCAGAAGGGCAGGGCGCCCGCGATCAACAGGATGGCCGGCAAAAAAATGCCGACCAGACACCATAGTCCGCCGAGCCACGCCTGCGGTCCGGGCTGGATGGCCGTGCCGAGGTAAGCGGAGAAGGTGAAAAGGGGGCCGGGCAGCGCCTGCGCGGCGCCGTAACCGGCGAGGAATACATCATCCGACACCCAACCCGGCGGCACAACCTCGGCACGCAACAGGGGCAGCACCACGTGGCCGCCGCCGAAAACCAGCGAACCCGCCCGGTAAAACCCGTCGAATACCGCCAGACCGCGCCAACCGGTGGTGGCGGCCAGCACCGGCAATCCCAGCAACAGGACAAAAAATACCGCGATCAGGGTGCCGGCGACCAGATGATGCCGCCAATCGGCGACGGGGGCGGTGCCCTGAACAGGAGCTTCTTGGCGAAACAACCACCAGCCGAGCACACCGCCGGCGGCGATCACACCAATCTGCAACAATGCCCCGGGCAGCAACAGGAGCAACGCCGCCGCGCCCGCCGCGATGGTCAGCCGTGTGCGGTCCGGGCACAGGTTGCGGCCCATGCCCCAGACGGCCTGCGCCACCACCGCCACGGCGGCGAGCTTGAGCCCGTGCAACCAGCCGGCGCTTTGCAGATCACCCAGCGTGGCCACGCCGTAAGCAAAAAGAATCATCAACACGGCCGAGGGCAGGGTGAAGCCGAGCGAGGCCAGCAGACCGCCGCGCCAGCCGCGCTCACGCTGGCCCAGCGCAAACACCAGCTGGCTGCTCGCCGGACCCGGCAGAAACTGGCACAGCGCCACGAGATCGCCATAGGTGGCATCGTCCAGCCAACGCCGCTTCTGCACGAACTCCGTGTGAAAATAACCCAGATGCGCCACCGGGCCGCCGAAGGAGATGCACCCGAGTTTCACGAAGGCCGCGAGGATTTCGCGCAGGGGTCGCTTGGCTGGAGCGGTCGTGGTTTGCATGTCCTCCATGTCGGCGAGTGCCAGTGCGAAACCGGACCGTGGCGGTCGCAAGCCAAAAGGCCGGTCCCGGGGCGGCCCGCACCCGCGGCTTGCAGTCGGGGCGGTGTCCTGCGCGAGTTGGACGATCCACCTCATGCCACCTCCGGACTCTGCATTGGAAACGCTGCGCCGCGAAGGCGCGGCCCTGTTGCTCGACTGGGCGCGCCTGCTCGCGCCGCACTACGGCCCGGCCGGCAGCATGGATCTCGATCTGCGCGACTGGCCGGGGGCGCAGGGGCCGTCGTATTACAACCAGTTTGGCGCGCACGCCCTGCTATTGCTGGCCACGGGCGAAGTGCCCGGCGCGGATGAGGCGGAGCGGGCGCGGTATCGCGAACTCGCGCTGCGCAACATCGGCTATGTGCTCTCCATCACGGCCGATGATTTTCACACGCCGCACTACTCGCGCGGACGCGACTGGGGCCGGCATGTCGGGGAGTGGATCAACTACTACCTGCTGTGCGCGCTGGAACTCATGGAGCGGCACACCGTGGGTCCGGCGGAACTGCGGCAGCAGGTGCGCGCTGCGGTGACCGGAGCGGTGGCGTTGCTGCACGCGCGGTTTGTGGAAAAATTTCGCACCACCCCGGCCGAGTTTCCCGGCAACCATGATGTCTGGCACGGGCTGCTGTTTTATCGGGCGGGCCGCACGCTCGGCCGGCCGGAGTGGACCGAGTTCGCGCGGGACTTCATGCACCGGTGCGTGCTGCCGTTTCAGGCGGCGGACGGCTACTGGCCCGAAGGTCATGGCATCGTGGTGGGCTACTCGCTGATCACGGCGCAGGCGATTTCGCAGTATGCGGAGCTGGCCGACGATGCCGCGGCGCGTGCGAGCATCGTCCGCTTCCTGGGCTTTTTTAATCACCTCGGATTTCCCGACGGCAGCAGCTCGGTGGCGCTTGATGTGCGCATGCGCTACACCGCGGCACCCTTCATGTTTGTGCCGCCGGGCCTGCTGGCCCTGCCGCAACAACGGCGCCGGCTCGGGGCGCGGTTGGCCGCGGCGCGCGCGCACCTGCGCCAGCACGGCGCGCGCGACAATCTCGCCCAGGCCTTCGCCTTTTACGGCTCCTTTGCCGAACACTTGTTTGGCGTGCAGCCTCCGGACAATCCCGCGACGGTGCCGTCGCCGCGGCACCTGCCGGCGGCCGTGCTCGCAGCGTCCGCCTGGCGCGCCGTGGTGGCCTGGCAGCTGGTGCCGGAGCATCCCAGCCGGTTTGTGCTGGATGCGCAGAATTTCATCGAGCTCTGGCATGTGCGGGCGGGTTATCTGGCCGGGACCGGCGGCAGCAAATACATGCCGCGCTTTTCCACGTTGCGGCGCACCGACGGCGGTCGCGCCTACCTGCCGACCGCGGCGCGTTGCAACCGCGTCACGGCCGATGAGGTCGAGGCGGTTTATCGTTTCGATGACGATGAAATCGCCGTCTCGGTTGTGCTCACCGGCGAAACCTGCCGCGTGACGGCGGCGCTGGTCCGTGAGGCCGGCGCCCGCGCGTATGAATTCGCGCTGATCCTCGCGTTGCGGCCCGGCGAGGTGCTGCGCAGCGAGCACGGGGAGGATCGCCTCGATCCCACCGTGCTCATCCAACACCACGGCGGTCCGCGCCCGCAGCGCGGGTTGGTCTGGCGCGATCTCGACTGGCAATTGCCGGCCGGCACGCAGCTGGATTATCCGCTTGTGCCGCACAATTCGTACACGCAGGACGGCCTGCCCGCACCGAAAGATTACGTCGGCCGCCTGAGTTTCGCCATCACGGTCGCGCCGAAGACGATCACCATCCGCCCCGCGTAAACGCAAAAGCCCCGCACGGTGGGGCTCACCGTCCGGGGCTTGCTCATTCACCCCGGATGCCGCGATTGGGGACAGCGAAGCACCTCGCTCCATCCGAAGGAAGGATGCGTCAGATTGTTGGCGGCAACGATCCTTCCGGTCGCCCATACGCATCACTACGTAGATGCCGGTGATTTCTTTGACAGGTCGCAAAACGGTTGCAGCGTCACGCCATGCTGAAATCCCGGGTCCACAAAGGACTTAACGTGCTCGTGCTTGGTTTGGTTTTCGGAATGACCGTCTCGTTGATGCCGGCCGGGGAAGCCGCGGTCTCCACCTTCCCGGGCGGGCAGACGGTCCGGGCTTTCGCCATGTATGGGGAAGGGCGTTATTACGGCACGCGTGATGGTCTGTGGCGGCGGGCTGATTGGCACGAAGAGGACGAAGTTGAGCGCATCTGGGGCCAACCGCGGCAGGCCGTCACCGGGCTGGCGGTGCGGGAAAACCGCATGGTGGTCGCGGCGGGCAACCTGCTGTTGACCGGCCCGGCCGA
Organism: Opitutaceae bacterium; assembly: GCA_019455245.1. GTDB lineage: Bacteria > Verrucomicrobiota > Verrucomicrobiia > Opitutales > Opitutaceae > Cephaloticoccus. The sequence continues at coordinate 67,334 of JACFMR010000016.1, read as the reverse complement.
CGAGCCCACGCAATGGCGTGAGCTCCCGCGCGCTGCGTTTGTGCCCGAGCCCGCGAACGACTGGCAGCACCTGCGGGTGTTGTTCAACCGGTTCGTGGTGCGCGGCTCCAAAGGCTATTACACCTCGACCGACGGGGAGCACTGGGAGCGACTCGCGCCCGAAAACAAAATCGTTCGTGCCGTGGGCGGCGACTACCAGCACTTGTGGGTGGTGGTGTCGGAGCCAGATCGTCCCGGTTACGTGTTCGGTCGCAGCGAGGATCTGCGCACCTGGACCTGGAGCGAACCGCTGCCGGAGCACTTCAAGCCCCTCAGTCCGGTCTTCCCCGTGATCGCAGAAGGGGTGGCCGTGCTGGCGGGCTCGTATGCCGCGAACGGCGAAACCCTCAACGTGCCGCAGGCGCTGCTCGCTTACCGCTGGCCCCACGACGGTCCCGTGGAGTGGCGGATCGCCACGCATGCCATGCCACCGGGCGGCAGCCTGATGGAAGTCGCCCAGATGGGTGCCGACGCCTGGGCGCGATTGCCCAACGGCGACCTGGCCGCTTCGGTGAACGGTTTTCATTGGGTGCGCGTGGCGCAAAATCCGCTCGGCACCGCCAATGCCTGGTTTCTGGGCGACAATCCGCACAACGAATTCCTGCTGCTCGCCACAAACGACGGCCGTTATCTGCAGCTTTTCCCCGACGAGCTCGAATACGCCGGACGCGGCGGCGCGCCGGAAATTGCCTGGTCGACGGTTCAGGGTTCAGTCCCGCCACCCGCTGAAGATGCGCCGGTGTCGGTTGCGAGCATCGCACAAGGCATGCTCGACGCTAAAAAAACCAATGCCACGGCGGTGATTGATCTGCTCGCGCAGCATCCGGCCGCGGGCGCGCCGGCGGCCGGGTCCGCTGCCGTCGCCGAGCAGAAGAAGCAGGAGGCGCCGGCCAAGACCGCCGCCGAGGAGCCCCCGCCGACAGTCGCCGGGGCGGTCGAGATGGCGAAGACCTTCCATCACTTCGAACGGCTCTACGTGTCCGGCGCCTCGCGCAAGGATCTCGCCCAGCAGGTCGTGGGCGTGCACGAAGCCGTGCGCAAGCACCGGCCGCGGCTGGCCGACGAGGTCGCCGAGGTGCTTTCGATCCTCGTGGTCAACCTCGAGGTTCGTGATGCGCTCACCACGGCCTTCCTCGCGCACCACCTGCCCGGCTTCCGCAAGAAAGTGCAAACGCGCTACGGCAAGGCCTACTCGCAGATCTACTGGTCGCTCAAGCGCGCGTCCGGCGCCCAGCCCGTGAACGAATACGAGGTGGATGTGATGAAGGAGCTGCTGATGAGCCACACCGACAATTCGTATCTGCGCCGCGTGACCTTCCCGAAGATCCCGCAGGGCTATCCGAATTACGACGCCGACAAACCGCGCAAGCCGGTCGAGTTCGTCGCCCAGCCCGACGTGCCGTTCGACCCCGCCGAGATGCTGAAGAACCTGATCGAAAAGGGCTGGGCGGGCGCCGCGCTGGATCGCGACGTGATGCACGCGAACAAGCTCCAGATCGAGGCCGACACCGCCATGCGCCACGTCTGGCTGCTCGCCGCCCGCGTGCTCTGGCCGGGCACGCCGCCCGCAAGCAGCGACGACCTGCTGAAGCGCAGCAACGAGGAGAAGGCCCGGCTGGGTTCGCTTTTCGCCGCCGACGCGCTCGCATTCGACGCCCGCAAGGCGGGCCGCACCGAGGACTTTGCCCGCTACCGCGACCTCGCTGTGCAGCGCGGCATGCAGGCCTCGCGTTACGTCAGCTACACGGAGCAGATGGCGGCCGCGCTCAGTGTCATGAACGAGGCCGATCGGAACACGGCGGCGGCGATGGGCGATTACGCCAAACAGATTTCAGCCGCCACCGGCACCGATGCGCCGTCGCCACGCGCAGGCGCTCCGTCGCGACCCACCTTCGAAATTTTGACGGCCAGCGAGAGCACGATTCGCGACCTGGAGTGGCAGAACGCGCAAGCCCGGCCGGAGGGGCCGGCGCGGCAGCAGGCTTTGGAGGAACATCGCAACAAGTGGGAGGAGAAGCTCCGCTTCCGGCAGCTCGCGAAAAAGTTGTTCGAGGCGGCCACCCTGGCGGACACCGAGGAAAATGGCATGGCGCGCGCCGCGGTCCTGCTCGGCATCAGTCGCACCGACGCTGCGCTCTTCGGCCAGACCCCGCAGCACCTGGACAACCGTCTGCTGCTCCCGAGCCTGTTGAGCGTCGCCCAGAATCGCATCCCGCGTGAGCAACATGCGGAGGTGCTCGACCGCATCCTGCGCGACGTGCCCACGCTGGCCGACGTGTGGGTGTTGCGGGCGGGCTATCACATCGAGGCCGGCGAGTGGGATCTGGCCGAGGGCGCGCTCGCCGTTGCGCGCCTGCTCAATCCCAAGGAGCCGAATCTCGAAAAAATGGAGAACCGCCTCGACGTGCAGCGCCCGGCGCTGACCAACGAGGACATCATCCGCCGGCGTTTCGCCCGGACCTGGGAGGAGGCCGAGGCGTCCGTGGACGACGAGTTGCGGAGCCGCGACCCCGCGGCCGATTACGCCATGGGCCTCGAGTTCGAGCAGGGAACGAAGGGCCGCGACGTCAAGGAGCGCATCGACAAGGCCCAGTTCCATTACCTGAAGGCGGCGCTCGCCGATCACGTGCCGTCCATGCTCGGCTACGTGCGCGTCGCCAATGCGAACCTGCAACAGCCGGGCGTGAGCGACGCCACGCGTGCGGCCATCGAGAAGGATATCGTCAAGTGGGTGAACAAGGCCGCCGACCTCGGCAACGGCGAGGCGCTGCGTGTCCGCGCCGGCTGGCGCGCCAACGGCCAGGCTGGACTCACCGCCGACCGCGGCCTGGCCTGGCTGGAACTCGAACGCGCCGCCGAGGCGGGGGACTGGCCGGCCATGCGCATGCTGGCCCAGGCGGCGCACGCCGGCGAGTGGGGGCGGCAGGATTTCAAGACCGTCGAAAACTGGCTCGAGCGCGCCCGGGCCGCCGGCGATCCCGAGGCCGGTCGCATGCTCGAGGAACTGCGCAAGCAGCAACAGGGAGGGAAGAAGTAACCATGCTTGATCTGCTCACGCGCGATCCCGCCACGCTGTCACCGACGATGCGCCGCCTCGCGCTCCTCGGCGCGCGGTTGGCGTGCTGGATCGCGCCGTTGCTGTTCCTCGGTTTCGTCGGCGCGGTGGTGGCGCACTTTTTCTTCGAGGTGGGCAACTACCCAGAGCCGCAGGCGCGCTACGCGGTGGGCTCGCTGTTCCTGTTCCTCTTCGCGCCGGTGACCGGGGTGATCTGGCACCTCGCCCGGCAGCGGCGGCGGGACCTGCAGGCGGCGAAAACGGCGGAGGGAAAGTCGTCTCGCGCTGACAAATGATCGACGCGTTCGCACCGTCATTACCGAATCGGCCATGATCACGAAATTCATCACTGTGTTGGCGGCGGCGGGCTTTGTCGCCGGGTTGCTCGCCCTGATGTTACCGCGCAAGGTGTGGATCGGATTGATGCCCGCGCGTTCGCGCTGGTCCAATCAGGCGTCAGTCGCCGGCGCCTTGCTGTTTGGTGGTCTCGCGCTGGGCGGTGGCGTGTTGGTGGCGATCTCCCTGTCGGATCTCCTGACTGGCTGGCGCTCGCAGCGTTGGGTGCCGGTTGAAGCGAAGGTGGTGGAAAGCCGGTTGACGGAGGTCCGTCAGATTCGCTCGACCAACATGGCCTACCGCCCTGCGGTGGTCTATCGCTACGAGGTGTCGGGCCGGGGGCATGAGGCGCAGCAGGTGGCCTTTGGTGCCATGGCCACGCCGGACCGTGCCGCCGTCGAAAGCGATCTGGCGACGCGCTTCGCAGTGGGCGCTTCGCTGCAAGTGTGGGTGAATCCCGCCGATCCGACGGAGGCCGTGATCGAGCCCGGGGTGCAGTTCATGGCGGGTGTGCGGGTGACGCTCGGTTTGGTGCTGCTGGCGATCGGGCTGTGGCAGCTTGTGGCGCTGTGGCGCGATTGGGAGGGAGACCGGCTCACGGCGCCGGCGCGCAAACGGCAGCCCCGGAGAAAATCATCGTGAGCCTGGATTCTGAGCCTGCTTCCACGCGATCGCCCAGGACCGTGCCGTTCTGGCGACGGTTGCTGGCGGCGCTGGGTATCGGTTTGCTCGCGACTCCGGCGGGTTCTGCCGCCGGAGCGCTGCTGCTGGGTTTGGCCGGTGCCTGGCTGGAAGGATGGTATGTGCTCCGGGGGATCCCGGCCTTCGTGTTCTACGGCATCCTTTTTGGACCGGTCCTGGCGTGGCCGGTAACACTGGTCGTGCTCCCCTGCGTCTGGCTCTACTTTCCCCTCCGGCATCGGCGCCCCGCGTTGCTGATCGCCGGGCCTTTGGTCGGCGCGGGAGTGCTGGCGGAGCGGGTGGTGACCGAGGCTGGCCCGGGCAAGCTGAGCTGGGCGATGGTGGCGGCGGGCACCGTGGGTGGCCTCGTCGCGGGCATCGTGTTCGTCGCTTTTTGCTGCGTCCCTGCTGCGCGGGAGCGAAACGTAGTGAATCTGTTTTCCTCATGAGCGCTCTGATTTCTTTTCTTCTTCGCGTCCTTGGTGTGGCCGGCTTGCTCGGGCTGCCGCTTATGCTCCAAGCCCAACCCGCCGATGCCTCGGCTGAAGAGACCGCGTGGTTTGCCGGCGGGTGGGCAGTGGCGCCGGCGCCGGTCGAGGGATTCGAGGACATCACCGCCGTGCCGCCGGGCACCGTGCGCATCGAGCACGCCGGCGGCGCGCGACTCGTCCGGCACAGTCCGGAGAAGAACGGCCGTCCCGCCGTGAGCGTTGCGTTCACGGTCAAGAAGCTCGGCGGCAACTTCCCGTGGTGGCCGACGGCGGGCGGACCGGGCGCGGTCGCGCGCCGGGTGTCGGCTGACAGTTTCGACCTCGCCACCGTCGGGCCGATGGGCCGCGCGGATTGGTCGCGGGCCCTGCGACACACGCGCATCGTGGCCCCGGTGGCCAAGGAACCGATGGCACGGCCGGCGGGTGGCGTCCAGATTCTGGTGAACCACGTGAAACCGGAAAGGCAGGCTGACTTTGAACTCTGGCTGCACGAGTTTCGCCTGCTGGTCGACCGGCTCGTTGCCGAGGGGAAACTGAGTGCGGCGGAGCAGCGCGCCTACGCCTCGTGGCGGATTTTTGCGCCGGACAACGAGACCCTGGCCATCACTCAGGAGGCAGGCCTGCCGCTGGAGTATCTGTTCATCTTCGATCCAGTGGAGGCGGGGGCCAGTTACGATTTTGCCGAATATCTCCTGCGCGGCCTCGGCGAGGAAGCCGCGCGCAAGAAACTGGCACAATGGCAGGAAATGCTGGCGCAACCGCAAACCGTATTGTCGGGCGTGCCGCTGTGATGACGGGGGCGGCTTGGCCCACCCGATTGCGGGATGTGCGCGGGTGGATCTGGCGACTGGCAGTCTGCGTCGCGTGGTGGCTGGATCGCGCGTGGAGGCCGGATTTTATTCTGCTGCGCGTTCAAGTCGGGTGTGTTGCTCGCGGGCAGCAGCGCTACGGCGTCGATCAGGCCCGGAGCAATGACTCTGGCGGCGGTGACTGGTGCGGTGCGCGCGTGGTCAGGACGTTCGGTGGCGAACGTCGCCTATTTACGGGACACTACCGCAGCCTCGTTAACGTCCCCAGATTTCCACTTCGCTGATGGCGGTCGGATCGTCCACCGAATTGCCCCGAGGCATGATACGAATGTATCGCGCAGCGACGTCGGGAAAATCGAAAGTTTCGGCTTCGTTCGTCGTGTCGCCGCTTTTAAATGGCCCGGGAACTGTGGTCCATGCGGTGTTCAAATGAGTCGAGGCCTGGAGATCGAAATGGGTGGTCTGACTATTCCCGCGGGCCCAGGCAATCTTAACGTAATCGATGGATTTGACCTCGCCCAAATCGTAGAGGAGCCAGTGCATCTTCCCTTGCGCTTCCCAATAGGTAGATGGGTTTTGATCGATGGTTTTTTCTGCGCTGTGCTCACTGTTGTCACCAACCGCGAGCGGGGCGGCGACTGTCAGCGCCGGTTGTTTGCTGACCGGCAGTGGCTTTACGACCAGGAAGGGGCTGATGGTTAATGAACCAAGTGATTCCCCGTCGATGATAACCTCAGCGGATTCAAATACCTCGGATTCGGTGGAAGAGGAGTTGATCGGGTAGCCTTTCGCGAGCGCCACTTCCGGCCCGTCTGGCGGCGTGACAAATGCGGAGTAACGCCCGGCCTGAGGATCGAGCTGGATCCGAAAGAGGTAAGAGGTGTCGGGCGTGTAAGGAATTTCAGACTCGGCCGACAGAGTGCGGCCATTTAGCGCCTTGATGAGTCCAGTTTGATCGAAACGGATTCCGACGCCCTGGACGGCCGAAGTGCTCGTGCCCAGCGAAATTGCGATGTCCGCGTTGCGATCAGAGACACTGGCTTTGAACGTGACGCCGAAGGGTTCGCGACCTTGGGGGAGTCCGAGATGAAATTGGCGGGGAGTATCGCCTGCCTTGATTGTCGTGTTGCGCACGAAATCAACCGCCTCGAATTTGAATGCCGATGCATCTTCGCGAGTTTTGTTATAGTACGGAGAGTACATGTAGCCGGAAATCGTCCCGGCATCGGTGTCGACCTCCAGCAAGCGCAGATAGCCTCCGCCGTGATCCTCCGATTGGTAGTTCTGGAGAATCTGATAGATTCGGTTTCCGTATACGCCCGGGTCGTTGCGCGTGGCTGAAAAAGTTACATGCCCGCTGAGCACCATGCGGATGTTTGAGAACCGGGTGACGAGCTGATCAAAAATCTGTTGGGGACTGAGATCGCCGTAGCCGGCGTTTCCTGTCACAATTTCTCCGCGACCTGACAGGTGATAATGGGTTAGGATAATCACGTTGTGGTCAGGATAACGTGGGAGAACCGTCCGCGCCCAATCTACTGGCGCTTGTCGTGAACAGAACTCCAAGGTTAACACCAGCCAGTTCAGGCCGCCGGCCGTGAAGGTGTGGTAGGAATTTTCGCTTTTCCCCGGCTCGCAGCAGCCGCGCTGATTTCCAAATCGTGAGGTGGGAAAGAATTTGTTGAACTGATTCGTATTCCGAAGGTTCGCATGGGTGTCGCCCGGTGCGGCGCTACCAGTGCCGAACACCGCAGCGTTGTCGTGGTTGCCGTTTGCGAGAGCGTAGGGGATTCCGGCCCTGTCCAAGAGAGCAAATCCTTCGGACGCACTAATCCACATATGCTGATCATTGGTGTCGAAGTTGATAATGTCCCCGACATGAAGTACGAACGGGATCTTGAGCTTTTGGTTGTTCTCGACGATCCAGTTCAGCTGCGCTTTGAACTGATCGAGCTTCTTGAAACGGCCATCGAGCATCGCTTGGGTGTCCGGGAACACCGGCAGGGTGAACGTTTCGGCCAAGAGGAAGCGGCTGATCAGGACAAACAGGAGGAGCAGTTTCGTAGGGTTATGCATGGGTATCGCTGCGAAAGGTTTGGTGACGCTTGTCCGCAACTCGGCTCGATCGGGATGCATGTCGGCCACCGGGAATAACGGAAGCCAGTCTAATTAAGTTGACACCGATGTCAAACAATCATTTTCGGCCTTGATGCATCTCGACATTATTTGTGATCACATGCTTCAAATCCGTAAATCTTACGGCTGCCGGCGGAAGAATTCGGCTAATGGCTGAATCATGACATCGATATCTGTTGGCCTCCATTGACCGGGTCATCCCATGTCAGCCCCTCATTTGCACGAAGACTCTACTCGTCCGCTCAGGAGTCCAACAAGCCCGGACGGCAAACCCGTTTGGCGGGTGGGCACGCTTACTTATACCGCAGGGGCACTGGGAATGCTGTTTTTCTGGCTGCTGTGGGGGGATTTCGCTTGGTCGCTCAAAGAGCGGTCAGTCACGGCGATTGTGCAGCTTTTGCTCAGGAGGTTTGAAGCGTCAGATTTGCTCGTTGGATTGTTAATCGGTTCGATACCATCAATTCTAAACTTGGTGGTGACGCCGATCGTGTCTTACCGGTCGGATCGACATCGTAGTCGATGGGGACGCCGGATTCCTTTTTTGGCCATCCCTACTCCAATCGCCGCGTTGGCCATGATTGGATTGGCATTTTGCCCGCCGATCGGAGCGTCATTGCACGAATTTCTCGGTCATTATTCGCCCGGGGTGAATATTGTCACCTTGTGGTGCTTCGCCTTCTTCTGGATGATTTTTGAAGTCGCGACGGTGGTGGCGAACGCCGTTCTTGTGGCGCTGATCAACGATGTGGTTCCGGCTGCCCTGTTGGGCCGGTTCCAAGGACTATTCCGCGCCCTGAGTTTGATCGCGGGTATCATCTTCAATTACTGGATCTTTGCGCGTGCGGAGACGCACTACCACTGGATATTTATCACTATAGGAACGGTATACGGGCTCGGTTTCCTGTTAATGTGCATAAATGTGAAAGAGGGCGAGTATCCATGTCCGACCGGGGAAGACGGTAACCGTGCAGTCTTTTCCGAAGCGGTTAAGATCTATTTCAAAGAGTGTTTTTCCAGCAGCTTTTACATCTGGATATTCATGGCGATGAACCTTCCTATGTTGGCCTTCGTCCCGGTTAATATCTATAGCGTCTATTTCGCGAAAAGCGTGGGTATGTCCATGGATCAATACGGCAAGTGTATCGCAATCACGTTTGCGATCTCGCTGACCATGTCCTATTTTATCGGGTGGTTGGCCGATCGATTGCATCCGGCTCGCGTGGGGATGGTGGCGGCTGGGCTGTATGCGGCTGCGGCGCTGATGGGCTCGGTGCTTGCAGCGACATCGGATTGGTTTTCGGTCGCGTTGGTTGCGCATGGAGTGCTTGCAGGCACGTGGATGACCGCAACGGCGTCCTTGGGGCAGCGCCTTTATCCGAAGGCGCGGTTTGCCCAATTCGCCTCCGCCCAAGCAATGATTTACTCGCTAGGAATTATTTCCATCACGCCGGTTGTCGGTTCATTTCTTGATTACACTGGGCGCGATTATCGTTTCACGTTCCTTATCGCGGGATCATTGGCAGCGATCGGAGCCTTCTCCACCTGGGTGCTGCTGCGGCGGATGAAAACGACCCGTAGCGACGAGGCCGTGGCAGTGCGGTAAGATGGCGGTCTTGTCGAAGCGGTCAACCGCTCCTGGCCCTGGCCGAATACCGAGGCATCAAAACCTTGACGTTTCGGCTCAGTTCCAGACGCGAATTTTCAACGCCACGCCGTTGTCTTCGTAGACATTGCTCGGCTGGCCGTTGCCGTTATTGAAATTCGTAGCCGCCGCAGAGCCGGTGCGAATGATGGCCGCGGTGTCGTTATAGCCTGAGCCCTGTAGTCCTTGATCGTGACTGAATTTATTATATACAATGCTACCGATATTGGTGATGGTGTAGCCGGGCTTGTTTGATTGGTTGATGGTGGCTTTGCCTCCACCCAACCAGTTGTGGGTGATGGTGAGGCCGGAAATCGGGCCGCGGCTGGGCGTGATCATGAAAACCGAAGTTGCCTGATTGGCTGGGGATGTCTTATTATAAGATCCCCAATCGCCAAGGCCCTGATGCAGGAGGCCATTCATCCAATTGCCCCGAAAGGTAGCGTTATAGCCTTGGGCGATTTGCACCGAATCGTTATGAGTGCCATCGGAATGGCCAACGCCGGGAATATGCGGGCCCCAAAACACCAATTCATGAATATAGCTTGTTTCCACGAGCACTTGTAGGTCGGGGAAAGGCGCGCCCCCGGGGCCGTAGAGGTGGATTCCGTCTGTCGTCCCGGAGATATTGCAGCGGCGTAAGGTGAAGTTGCGTCCACGGACGGCGTCGAGAGTATGCGTTGGAGTTTGCGGGAAGAAGGTGCAATCCTCCACAAGAGTGGGCGTGGGACCGGTTTGTGTGACAAAGAGGAGAGCCGAATTGCTTGGTGCGGCAGATGCAGGGCCTGAGAATCTGCAATTACGGAACTTCACGTCAGCCGTATCGACCACAACCAGGCAGCGAAAGTCTTTGTTTTGGTAGAGGGTGTTGGATTTCGGATTAAAGATGCCGCCATGGCCGTTCTCCACCGTTAGTGAACCTAGGTATCCGGTGCTTGATGCGTCAGGTTTGTAGGTGCCCGCTTCGCGCACAAGTTTCCATTTTTGATTATTTGAACCGTTGCTCGTATAGAGTTGAACAGGTGTTCCGTTGACCGTAAGGCCGCGCTCGACATCAAGCACATGTCTCATGGGTGGGGTGTCGCCCAAGACCGATGTGAAGGTGTAGGTGCCATCAGAATTTGCCGTGGAGATCCATTTTTGGTTTTGGTTGTTGGCCCACGCGGCGACCGTGAGGTTGACGCCATTGTTGGCATTCGGTGCGTTTAGAGCGTAGCTTATGGAATTTGAAGGGCTTATCCGCCAAGTGTTTGTGCCCACTGAAGTGATCACCCAGATTTGTCCGCTCGTGATATCTCCCGATGAAGCGTTGATGTTTGGAGGCATCGCGGTGCCAATGGTGGCGTTGGATCCGGATACTTGCAGGACTTTGGTCTCGGTCGTATCGTGGGCTGGAAAAAGGCGGTATGTTCCGCCGGAGACGATGGGGCGGGGCGTTTGTGCCAGCGCAGTAATCGCGAGGAGTGAGACGGCATAAGCCAACCCGAAGAGTCGCGTTGGTGTGTTGGCGCGATGGACCAAGGGGGCGACCCAAATCGGTGCATCAGACTGCGGGGATGGCATAGGTGAGCGTTCTTCCACGCAGGTTACAGGCTTCATAAAATGGACCATGACTTGGGGTTGGATCGGTCCGGACGTTGATCGAGCCGGACCAGAAGGTAAGTTAACCAGTAAAGACACCGATGTCGGACCGGTGAGAAAAAGCGAGCAATTATCGTAGGATGCACCAGAATATCGTAAATGACCGAAGCTGATATTGCGTGAATGCAGCGTATTTAGGCGAAAAGTTCTGTTAGCAGGTGCCCAAGGCTGTACAGGCGAGGCCTCGGGTCAGGCCGGGGAAAAGCACGGCATCGAATGATGTGGGGTCAAACAGTCCGAGATCAATCGCGGTTACGTGCTCCTGCCTCGCCGCTGGATCGGAAGGCGTGTTCGGATGGGCTGCTCCCTGTCGTCGACGCGCCCGTGACAATCAACGACACGCGGCATCGCTTGCAGGCATGCACTGGGTTGCCTTGGCGCTACACATGCTGCGTGCCGCTGCTGGTTTGGAACCGTGAAAGTGCGTGACGTGCTTTTAATCCCAACTTGGCGAAGTTTTATGGGAGAAGCGCTCGGGGAGGACGTCGCGCTCTCGGTGAGGCAGCGCACAGCGCTTGGGGGAGCGTTGGTGGGGAGCGGTGACACGGAATCTACGGAACGAAATACCATTCCGCCGGATGCTCAGTGTGGGTTTAATCCGCACGGCGTGATGGCGCTGACGCGTCAGGTAAGAACCGGACAGCCGCACAGTTAGAGCTTTGCTCCGAGTTCGTCGCAGATTTAATTTCGATCGTTGCGCCTCAACGCCGCAGTGGTGAGATCCTGTGCGTGGGCCAACCCGCTTCAGCGTGGCTGCATTTGGCTCAGTCCGGCTGCATTCACTGCGACGCTGACAGCTGCGTGTTGTGGCCCGGGAACTGTCGCGAAACCGCGATTTTTCTTGGTTCGGGCAGGTAGAGGCTCTCCACGCGGGAACAATTGCGACGTTGATCTTCACATGGGCGCTGATACTTTAAACGTATGGTGACGATCTACGAGATAGCGATTGCGGCAAAGGTTTCGCCCAAGACTGCGGCCCGTATTCTGGCGGGTGACAAAGGCCGGGGGCAAAATCGGGAGCGGGTGCTTGAGGCAGCGCGGAAACTGGGGTACGTGCGCAACCAGCAGGCCGCGAATTTGCGGTCAGGCAAGTCCGGGTTGCTCGGCCTGGTCATCCCGGACATCAGGAATTCCTATTACCCCATTTTCTTCCAATCGGTGCACGATGTCGCCATCGGCTATGGATATCAAATTCTACTCTCAAGCACTTTCGGGCGTAAGGATGAGGAAGCCCAAGCCTTGCGGATGTTCGAGATGAACCGCGTAGAAGGCATCCTGCTCAACGTCGCGGAAGGGGATTCGGATGAAGACTGCGACGTTATATTGAATCGCTTCATTGCCCGAGGGGTGCCCGTCATAGTCGCGGGCCGTCCGGCCCGGTCGGTGGAGGCGGACGAGATTGTATTGCGAAACAAGGCCGGTGTGCAAAAGAGTGTTAACTACCTGCTTAAAATCGGCCGCCGCAGAATTGCCTTTATCAGCGGCAGTAAGAATTCTGTCGCGACAGTCGAACGTTTGGATGGTTACACGGCCGCGCTTAATGCGGAGAAATTGCCCGTGGAGTCATCGTTGATTAGCTATGGGGATTTCACATCCGAAAGCGGGCATCAGCAGACGGTCAGGTTGCTCGAATCAGGGACCAATATAGACGCGATTGTGGCGGCCAACGACATGCTCGCCCTGGGCGCAATTCGCGCCTGCCTGTCTTCGGGGCGTCGCGTGCCGCAGGATGTCGCAGTAGTGGGCTTCGACGATGTTCCGCTCGCTCAATTCTGTTTTCCCGCGCTCACCACGTTGCGCCAGCCGACGGAGCAAACCGCTCGAGAGTGTGTCACGCTGCTGCTTGAACGGATTCGCACTCGGGATCTTTCTTCGCCCAAGAAGCTTTTTTACGAGCCGGAATTGATAATTCGCGAGAGTGCATGAGAGCGCTCCTGCTCGCACCCTGAATGCAACGTCAGGATGATTCTCGGCTTGCTGTGGCCTGCTGCTCTTGCCGCTAAAGTTCCAAAGCGATCATGGACCGGACGGGCACAAAGTTTGTGATTTCGTCCCGGAGTATCGGGACGCCAGCTCTCAGACGGACTCATGCAATTGGGTTCGCTGGAGCGGATTAGGTTGAAGTGTAGCAGCCGCGTTGGCCGTGCCCTTCGTAGGCTTGGCGAAGTAGGGAGCGCAGCGACAACATGGTTTACCAGTGGCCACGCTTGGCTGAATCTCACTTCGTTCGGAACGCCTTTGGCTCAAGTGCGGCTACGATTTTTTAGAAAATGCTCACTATTTTGCCGGCTCTGGCAGCGGGTGCGGCATCAGCGGCCGTTGGGTGCGCCGCTCGATTAACGGAGCAGGACGCGCTAACTGCGATGGAGTCCTATCGGTTGGGTGAGGGGGTTTTTGTGGAAAATAATTGGCATCGGTGTCGAAAGCAGCTTTTTTTTATCGATGTTTTCCCCTGCCATTCTTCGCTCTGCCGTCGGAAAGTGGTTCTTCCTGCTCGCGGCCCCGGCCATCGCCGCCTCGTCCTCAATCGAATCAAGTTTCACCCTCAACCGCGTGCGGATCCAGTTTCTCTCGCCGAGTTTGATACGGTTGGAGGAGCGTGGGCCGCGGGGATTCGAAGACCGCAGTACCTTCAATGTCTTGGGGCGTCAGTGGCCGGGGGTCGCTTACCGCACAGAAGTCAGAGGCAAGACGGTGCAGCTCACCACCGCTGGGCACACCGTCATTTTGCGTGCAGATGGGCGCTCGTTGAATGGCGCGACGGTCAGGGATGCGTCTGGCAACTTGCTTTATGCTTACGACGGTTCCGCTCCTGGTCCCCTCTTGTTCCCTTCGCCAGCGGAGGCGCGACCGGTCTGGGTCATGGCAGACAATCCACGCTTGGTGCCGCCCCCCCGCGGTGTAGTGCCGCTGCCGTCGAGCACGGGCCTGGATCAGGCAACCGATGTGGAGTGGGACCTCGGCAACGGGGCAGTGGACCTCTATGTCTTCATGCCGGGGGACCAGGGCTACGCAGGGCTACGCTCTGATTTTCTCAAGCTGACCGGTCGCATTCCGCTGCCGCCGCTGTATAGCTTTGGGTTGTTCGATAGCCGGTATCACGCCTACACGCAGGAAGAGGCGCTCGCGGTGATTGATGAGTATCGCGCCAAGGACATCCCGCTCGATGTCTTCGTGGTGGACACGGATTGGCGGGTGGGCGGCTCGGCTGGATATGAGATCGAGACGAAATACTTCCCCGACATGCAGGGCTTCATCCGCGATGCCAACGCCCGGGGGGTGCGAACAATGTTTAATGACCACCCGAGTCCCCACGATTCCGATCCGCTATCCGTGGCGGAGCTGGGGTTTCGTTATCGGGGCTTGAAAAGCCTGTTCGACCTCGGGGCGGATGCTTGGTGGTATGACCGCAACTGGCACACGCATCTGGGCGTGCCCCATCCCGAGGTCTCGGTCGACGCGTGGGGCATGAGGGTCTATCACGATATCGCCCGGGCGCTTCGGCCCGGGCGGCGTCCCTTCCTCATGGCCAACGTCGAAGGCATCAATCACGGCGTGCGTACGGGTTCCGCCTCTCCGTCGGTGCACCGATACCCGGTGTGGTGGACGGGCGACAGCTATGCCGAGTGGGAGTATCTGCGTCGTGGCGTCGTCAACGCGGTGGATCTCGGCATCGATTCGCTGCTGCCGTATGTCAACGAGGACCTCGGTGGACACAACGGTACGCCGACGAGCGATCTCTATTTGCGGTTTCTTCAGTATGGCGTGTTCTCGCCGATGGTGCGGCTGCACAGCAGCGGTGAGGTGCGATTTCCGTGGGGATTTGGCGGTGAGGCGGAAAAAATAGCCCGCGAGTATATTAAACTTCGCTATCGGCTCCTCCCCTACATCTACGGTGCGGCCCGCGAAGTTTACGATTCCGGCACGCCGCTTCTTCGCCGTGGCGATCTCAGCTGGCCAAATATCGCGGAGGCGGCCGACCCGACCCAATATATGTTTGGCGACGATCTGCTCGTGGCGCCTGTGCTGAATGGAGACGGCGATTACGAACCTCTGCCATTGGCCAATCTGCGAAATGGGCTGGGCGGCATCGGGGTGCAGGCCGAATACTTCGATCGGCCTTCGGTCGAGGGAGAACCTGTATTCACTGAGACCCTTTCCTCGGTTGACTTCAACTGGGGTAGCCGCGGTTCGCCGCACAAACTTCCGATCGCAGGGTTCGCCATTCGTTATTCCGGCCAACTTGCCGGCCTCACGCCGGGGCTGCGTTATCGCCTCGGGCTGTTCGCGATCGGTCAGGTGGCCGTGAAAATCAACGGTGAGGTTGTCGCCGATTATCTCGAAACTAAGCCGCAAGCGCACTGGATCGATGTGGTCGCACGCGATGGGAACCCCATCCCGTTTTCCATTGAATACCTCAAGGTAGCGCAACGTGGCATGTGTCGCCTGCTATGGCAACCGCCGTCGATGACGGAAGGGCGCAGTGAGCGCACCTGTTGGATTCCACCCGGTGAATGGCAGGATCTCTGGACCGGCGCCACGTTCACTGGGCCCAGAACCATAACCGTTTCTCCCGAGCTGGACGAGATACCGCTCTATGCGCGCGGCGGCGGTATCATCTTCTCCTTTCCCCAGCTCTACTCGACCCGGGACGTTGATTACTCGACGGTGGTGGTGGATGCATTTGTGCCCACAAGTGAGGGCAGCCAGACACGCTTGCTTTATGAGGATGACGGAGATTCCGTCGGCTACACCGACGGGCAATTCACCAAGCAAGCGGTGACGCTAACTCGCAGCAAAGCCCACGCGAAGATCGAAATCGTCCCGGTGACCGCATTGCCCGGCCGCGTCACGCATCGCAATTGGGTGATCCGGTTGAATCTGCCTTGCGGCGTCTCCGCAGGGGAGGTGCGTTTGGTCACCAGCCAGCCTGCGACCGGGCACTCGCCTCAGATCACCACGAGGTTGATTCCTCCGTCGGCGCAACGCGTCGTCATCCCATTTGCGGGCGAGGGCACCGCTCAAGGCCCGCTGGGCGGTTCGGTTGTCGAGATCAAAATCCCCCGGTGGCCGCTGGCCGAACCGCTCCGGCTTGAAGCGCAGCTTCGCTGATCGTCCTCTTGGCTGGCGAAAGGGGAAAGTGCGCAGTGATTGATGATGGTTGAAGTGCGTCGCAGAATTGCCATCAGCTCACCTCAAGTTACGATATTCTTATTGTAAGGCGAGCCAGTCGGCTTCTGTGCCGCTTTCACGAGTTAGCGTTCATTGAACCCGACGACGGGTTTCGAGCGGCTCGTTAACGACTTCGACGTTGCGCTGAATGTGCTGGAGAGCAGAAACTGGCAGCAGCGGCGTTCTCTACCAGGAGATGAGGAGCGAGCCTGAGATGCCGACCGCAACGAGCTGGTCACCGGGATGTGACTCCACCGGAATCTCGCGGCCCATTCCGAGATAGTCACCTTCTTCTTGGAAGCGAACGCGCCGGGCGCTGTCAGGCTCGGGAAGAAAGACCACCGTTGCGTCAACCAAGCCCGTCACGATCAAACGGCGGTCGACGTCAGTGGCACCAGCATACTTCTCTCGGCAACCAACTTCGGCCCTGGTAGATTGGCGGACGAAAACGCGGCACTCGCGGTGCCAGGCGCGCGGCAGCGCCATCGAGCCCGTGCCGCCTTCCAGCCAGACATCGCAGCCCACCGGCACCGGCACTCCGTCCGGGAAACTCCACTGCATCGTGACATTCGTGGAGGGAGAAAATCCGGAAAAATAGACGGCGTTGCGGCAACGCGCGGCGATGACCAGCGGATCGGGCACAGTCGGATCGGGCTTAATAAAGCGCAAGAGCACCCCGTATTCGGCCAGGACCAGACGCATGATACGTTCAGCGCCGAACCACGTTGCCGGATCGTCACGCACCGGCAGCATCTCACTCTCCTTGATTTCCTCGCTTAAGCCACCGCGAACCCAGCCGATCTGCCCGCTATGCGGTCCCACGGAGCGGACTACGGTGAAAGCGCGGACGTCCTCTCCTGCGGCGACCTGTGCGAGCAGTCCTTCCCGGGACGAATCGAGGCACACAGCATCGACACCACCACCCGACGTGATCTCGCGAACATGGATTTGATCGGGCGCTGCCGCATCGCCAGCCCATCGATCAGGCTCGAGAGAAGATTTGATCTGCAACACGCCGGCCAGCGGCTTCGCGGGCTTCAACCCCAGCGTGTTCAGCAGTTGCGGGTCGGCGTGCGTCAGCGGGCCGTAGAGCAAGACCCGGCCCCCGTTTCGCACCTCCTCGATCAATGCGGCGGCCAGCGGAGAACCGGGTTCGGGTACCGGGCATGTTAGGATGCTCGCGCGGAAAAGGGCGGGCTTCGTCTGTCTGGCTTGGAGAAAATTCTCCGTGGTGACCACCGTGCTCAACGGAAATCCCTGGTTGACGGCGGCGCGCATGAACCAGTCTCCGAAAAAGACCTCCTGCACGCGACCCTCGCTCCCGAAGGTCCATTCGTGATATTCGTTGAAGGGATATATCCAAGTGACCAAACCGGG
Source organism: Opitutaceae bacterium (assembly GCA_019455245.1). Taxonomy (GTDB): domain Bacteria; phylum Verrucomicrobiota; class Verrucomicrobiia; order Opitutales; family Opitutaceae; genus Cephaloticoccus. The sequence goes on along the minus strand of JACFMR010000016.1, from coordinate 49,955 downwards.
CGCATCGGGAAAGTCCGCGAGGGCGCGTTGCAGATGCGGCGTGACCTCGTTCGGAACGACATCCGGTCTCCGTCCCCACGAATCGTCCACGGTGAGTATTGATACAGAATCCGGTCGGGTGGTCGCGCCTGCGGCGTCGATGCGGTTGATCGCGAGCGGCAGATATATATCGTGCGGTTCGCGGCCATAGCGGTCGAGCCATGGGCTGTTGGCCCACCAGGGATCGTGAATGTAAAAACGGAAAGGGATGATCTCGTTTTTTGGCAGCGCCGCGATATGCGATAACCATCCGACGAGCTCGAGCCCATAATCGCCGTTCAACGCTGCCCACGGAGAGTTGACGGGCGCGGTGAGGTTGAATCCTCCGCCATATATCTCGCGTACGGGCGATGCATGCGCCGAAAGATCCATGCCCGTGGAGAGATTGCTGCCTCGGGTCTCGATCGGGAATTCAGGGCATTCCCGGCGGAAATCACGCCAGAATCGCAGAATCGCATCGCGGACCTGTGGCGCCCGAGAAGTATCGAACTCCTTTCCGTCAAACACCTCGCCCGTGACATTCCATGCCGCCAGAGCGAACGCGAAGCCGTTGGAAAACCAAAGGTAGTCGAAGCCCAAATCCGTCAGAAAACGCTGGCTCTGCCGGCCGAGGAAGATACCGAAGGACGTGTCATCGGGAATGCCGTCGGGGAATCCGGCATAAGCGACGTTGTCGCCACGAAGGATCGCGGAGCAGTTTACCCAGCGGCCTTTCCCCATTGTACTTCCCGGCGAAATCTCCGGATGTCGCTCATACTTGAACGATGATTCGGCAAACTCAGGTCCAGGGTCAAACAAAGCTCCGACGCGACAAGGTTTCCCGGCGAAGCGCTGCGTCTCCTCTTTCAGCGCCCGCACCACGAATGCGAGTCGTTCATACGTGAAGACCGGGGGCGATTCCATATACGCCGAACGCCAGTTATGGAGACACCGCTTCGCGTGCTCCTGCTCCCACGGGCCATTCGCGATGCCGATCCACTTTGCCCACTCGAACGGATCGGCTGCGCGTCCCCGGTAGTCGAGAATCTCGCTGCCATCCGCGGCCCAGATGAGAAACGCAACCTCCTCGCACGACCGCACCAAGGCTTGCCATTGCCGAAGGATATCACGGCAGTTCTCTCGGATCTCGGTATCTCCGATGCTCCGAAATGACTTCAGGCTCAACTCGAGGACGACGCGTCGCATAAACTGTGCTGGCTGCCTAAACACCCCTTGTCCGGCGGAGGCGCTCCAGCTCCGCCCGCAGCGCATAGGCCTTGGTCTCGTTGATCGGATACAGCCAGATACAAATCAGAGCCAAGCCGAGGGCCGCGGCAGGAACGAAGGTATACAGAATTCGCATTCCCATGATCGTGGCCGGGGCCTGATCGCCACCAAGGTGCGAGCTGAAACCGGTCCAAACGAGCACGAGGCCTGACAGAAAATACGCCACGCTCATTCCGGTCTTGTAAATCCACGTGTTCACCGACGTGAGCATCGCTTCCCGCCGGATGCCACTGCGTACCTCTTCGTAATCACATACGTCCGCCATCATGGCGACGGTCAGGACCCAGAAGCCGGCCATTCCGGTCCCCATTAGGATCGACGGAATAAACATGAGCCAGGGCGCCGATGGTGTGAAGCAATACCACTTGGCAACGGTTCCGACCAGCGCGACCACGACACAGCCGATCAGCGCGGTCCGCTTGCCCACCTTGGTGGCAATGTATCCGATCGGCGCGGCGGCCAGGATGCTGGCCAGCTGGTAGGCGGTGCCCGTCGCACCGTGCCAAATGGAAGCGACTTTGGTATCGCCGGCGTTGACATAATAGATATTCAAATAAAGTCCCAAGCTGAACACCGTAAACAGGCCCGTCATGATGAACATGCCGGCGGCGCCGATCAGCAGCAGCGGAGTGTTGCGCCGAAGTGCAGACAGGCTTGCAACAAAACCGACCTTTGGCTGTTTTTGGACCTGGGTATAGCCCCGTTCCCGGACGAAGTATGCGGGCAGCGCACCGATCAGCAGGATATAGATGCCGACCCCCAGCGCCACCCACTTGACCCCCTCTATCGAATCGGCAAATATGTCCAGCTTCGTCAGGGCAAACAACCAGACCGCGACCATGCCGCCGAGTGGGCTGAACAGTGCGCCGACTGCGCTCACGCGCGTTCGTTCGTGATAATCTGGCGTCAGTTCGATGCTCATCGCCGCTTTCGGGACCGCCAGCAGCGTGTAAGCGGTAAAATAAACGAAGGTGCAGACGGAGAGATACGCAATGTACGCGACCGGGCTCCAGCCCCGCGGCATTGAGAACATCAAAAGAAACGCGATTCCGCATAGCGCCGCACCAGCCACAATCAACGGCCGCCTGCGACCAAAACGAGAACGAAAATTGTCGGAGAAATTGCCGACAAACGGATCGATCACTGCGTCGAACAGCCGGCCACCGGCGAGCACCATGCCGAGCCAGGCTGGATTCACCCCAAGCGCGATATTATAGATCGGATTTACCAGCTGGTGCGCGCCATTCCCCATCGTGTTATCCGCAGTAAGGCTGATTCCAAATAGCGCCTTGGTCTTTTTTGGCACCACATCTTCCGGTGCGGTTTTATGATGTTTGCTTGAGCTATCGGAAGACGCCATGGTGCAATCAGTTTTCTGCGGTTGGCCGGTTTTGAACGGGCCGCCAAGTCATCGGAGGGCGCATCGCCAGGAATCGGTCAGTGGTGGGAATTAATCAAACGCCTGAACGGCATGGCTTCGGCGCTTTCAATCAACGAGAAGCGGGTTGAGCGCCTCCTGCCAGATCTTGTAGCCTCGGCGGTTCATGTGCAGCCGATCTCCGATATACAGATCCAGACGGGCTTGGCCGTCGGGTGTCATCATATGGGGGTTCAGGTCGATCAATGCGCGTCGCGGATCTGACGCGCAAAAAGCGGCGATCAGGGTGTTTGTCAGCGCCATCTTTTCGCGCAGCTCCCAGCGCGCGGGCGCCATCACAAGACCGATAAACAGGATTTTGGTCTCGGGCAGGCTGGTGTGCATCTTCGCGCAAAAGGCGCGAAAATCGGCGGCCACGGTCTCGGGGCTTTTCCCCGCGGCGAGATCGTTCGTGCCGGCGTAGAATACCACGAGACGAGGTTTGAAGGGCAACACCAGGCGTTCAAAATAGACGATGCTGTCGCTGATCTGACTGCCGCCAAAGCCATGATTTATGACGGGAAGGTCGGGAAAATCCTTGGCAATATCGCGCCAGCCTCGGATCGAAGAACTGCCGATGAATAAGACGGCGTGCTTCGGGGGCGCCACCTGGTGGTGAGAGGATTCGAGCGCTGCGACCTGCGCCTCCCATTTCGAGGCCGTCTCCGTCGCGCTTCCTGGGGGCAGAAGCAGGAGAACGAGGGCGACAAAGAACGAGAGCCTCATGAGTGCGGAGGAGGGGGGCAGGGCCATGGCGCAGAACTGCAGATTATAATGGCACCGATGTCAAACAGTCTTTCCGTTCATTGCTTCCACTTTTTATATTATAGAAAAGAGGTCATTCCGTGACATCTCCGGGACCGTGACTTAAATTAAAACTCGCATAAAAAGACACCGATGACGAAAGATGATCCGCTTGATGAGCAGCGCTCTGAACGATGCAGCCTTCCGTGTTTTCTGGCTCCTGGATGACGGCATCGCGTGGTCGCGCAAAACGCGTTCAGTTATGGTCGTCCGACTGGGGGCTACTTTTCGGAGTCGATAATGACCGTTTCAATCCCCAGGGCCTCGCCGATTCGGCGGATCGTTTGGGCACGATGGCCGATCCCCAGTGCGAAGTGGTGCGTCGGGCCTTCCGCCACCCACCGCTTGAGGAAGGTTCTTACATCCGGCAGGAAGAAACCTCGCGTGTTGGTGTTGCCCGTGGGCGGAATCGGTCCGTCGACGCTTTCGCCTTCGGCGACGATGAACTTGAAGCGGCCCTGGGCATTTACGCCGATACTGAGCATCGTGATCGGTCCTTGTTTGATCTTGAACTCGACCCCCGCGCCGCGGCCGGGCTTGCCGTGATATTTGATCAAGCTGCGCAGCACCGGCTTCCCGGCGGCGATGTTGATGTGGTGGGGGCCATCGTGGCCGACCAGCACAAAGCCCTCGCGAAAATCGATCGGATGGAATTCGGCGAAGCTGCCGCCGATGCCCAGCCGGTCCATGATCAGCATCGCCACGCAGGTTTTCAGGTCGGATTCGCCGCACATGGGAAACCCCGCCGCCGTGAGCAGTGAATTGCCCACGATCAGATTGGTGACTATCTCGCGCAGCCCGCTTTCCGGGGCGCCTTCGTAATAATAGGCGAGCCCATCGAGTTCGTGCAGCGCGATAAACTTGTCGAGTGCTACCGCGGCGCGGGCGGCGGTGTGCAAATCCTCCGCCGTCAGCTTGCGGGTCAGGGGGTCGCTCTTGGGGTCAGGCGTGTCGAACAGCGCGAGGATCTGGGTGCTCTTGGCGTCGATCTCGGCCGCAGTGATCGTTTCGCTCGCGCGGAGCAGATCCTCGGCCTCGGTTTGCACGACATGCAGACCGAAGGCTGCGGTGAGAGCCGTCTGGTCCGTTTGCATGTCGAGCATATGCTCGAGCGGGTGTCCGAAATGTCCCAGCCGCGCCCGCTTCAGATCATGGAGCACCATGGCGATCTCGCACCAATCGGTGATCTCCGCTTCCGCTGCAGGATCGTCGTGCAACGTCCCGATGATGACCTCTGGCGCGCGCCGTCCCATGCGGATCGCCACGCCGGTAAACTCCGGAACGGAACAGAAATCATCGTTGACCAGCTGCATGTACGTCGTGGCTTTCGTGTAATCCAGCGCGGCGAGCGGCTGGAGCGCGACCAAGACGATCGGAATGTCGAGCCCTCTCACGATCGCGCCAAACGTCGCCGACGTGCCATACGTGACCATGTCGCAGAAGACCAGGTCGAGGTCGGCTGCTTTCAGCTTGGGCAGCAGGGCATAGGCCTGCTGCGCCTTGTCGATCATCCCAAAGTTAATGACCGTGACGCCGCGGCTTTCTACCTTCTGCTCGAGAATCGCGAGCTTGGCTGTGAGCTCCTCCAGCAATCCGGGGAACTGATTCCAATAAACGTGGTAGCCGATGCCAAAAATCCCGATGCGGGCCGCGAGGGGCTTGCGTCGCGCGACACGCACAGACGCAGCAACGGTGGCGGGTGCATTTTGCGAAGAAACGGAGGTGTTCACGATAGGTATCTTTGTGCGAATAGTGATGGATGTTTGTCTCAGCGGGGCGAAATCCCCTCGGGCTGGTCAGGGCTGACGATAGAATTCCAAGGCGGTCATCGAACTTGGCGGAATCGCATGAGAAAGGCTTTGGCCTGACAGGCGAAGGAGCCGTGCCGTAGTGGTTTCGGCGACCCCGTCGCTGCCAAAGAGGCTTTGGCCGGTGACCTGCCATTCCTTCGCGGAGTGGGGGGTGAATCCCTCGATATTTACGGTCAGATCGACGGACTCGGAATCGCTCTTGTTAAAGACGATGACGTAGAGCGTGTTTCCGTCTGCCGAGAGCGTGGCGTTGGTGGTGACGAGCGCGTAGGCGGCGAACTGCTCCTGGCTGTAGACTTCGATTTGAAAATTACGGAACTCCAGGCGGCCAGAGACCTCGCGACCAAGGGTTTCAAGCATCGCTTGGATCTGAATGCCTTTCGAGTCCACCAGACCTTCGCAATACGTGCGGAAGGTTCTCCATTCGGGGGTGGTCGCGCCGTTCAATTCCGTGGACATGGAGGACAGTGATTGCTGCTGGCCAAGCGGGGTGCGATTGAATCCACGTGCATCCGTGATCCGCGCTCCCAGCGGGGCGATGAAGCTGCCCGCCTCCGGGATAAAGCGTGCCTCGAAACGGACGGTGAAATCGTAGCTGCGTTCGGAGCCGAACCGGGTGGCGGGGATTGTTGCCATCGCCGGGAAGAGTTTGCCGGAAAACTTGTCCAGCTGGATGACGAAGCGATCGTCTTCGCGACGGGCCGAGAGGCCGGTGGTGTCGAACGCAGAGAAATCCGCGTGCGACCAAAACTCCAGCTCGCCGAGCCGAACTGACGGAATGAAGCGCTCACCTTGAGCGGGCGCGGTCATGCCCATCCCGGGAAAGGTGGCGCGCGGCCCGTCGACCGTGGCCGATACGATGGTTTCGCCGAGGTGTTTGGTCCACAGGCGATACAGGTGATACATCGGCATTACTTCGTAAACTGTCGCCTCGGGCGCTTTGCGCAGCAGGCCGAAATAGCCGTTGAAATACTGCCAGTAGTTGGCCGCGAAGATGCGGCTTTCCGGTTTCAAAAACACCCGGAGGAGATCGGCCGATTCGAGCGCAGCGCCGTAGCTGAAGCGGAAGGGGAGCAGTTCCGAGCCGTGGTCCTCGTGATAATCGGGAGCGAGGCTATTGTATTCTGTGACAGCCAGGGGCAGATCCCGGCCGCACATCTCGCGGATCATCCGGTGGTAGGCCTGGATGTAGTGATCGACTTGGTCGACAACCGCCATCGCGCTTTGCATCAGCTCGCGATCGAGCCCGTGGCGGAGCAGCTTGGGTGAGTTGGGGGCGTAGATGTGGATGACGACAAAGTCGGCGATCTCGCCCGCTTCCCGCATGACGGTGGTGTTCCAATTTGCATAGACATCGGTGGCATCTCCTGGGGCCAGGATGATTCCAATCTGGATCGTTGGATCGACCTGGCGCATCGCTGCGGCGGTGGCACGGGCATAGGCGGCGTATTCGTGCGGTGTGAGTTTGCGCTGCGGGATGAGGTTGTGATTCCCATGGTCGGATTCGTTTCCGAGTTCGAACCAACGCACGCCATAAGGCTCCGGGTGGCCCGCGGCGGCTCTCTTCATCGCCCAAGGATGATCGGGCGTGGCGGGGGCGTTGAGATACTCAACGAGATCTGCGGCGTGGGCGGGAAGCTCATCAAGCGGCAGCACGTAGGTGCTCATGGTCATCATCGGCTCGGCACCGATTTCGCGGCAAAGCCTGATCCACTCGTCGATGCCGAACTGCCAGTCCCCGCGCTCTTCGAGGGGGCCGACAGCCATGCGCCAATCGAAGTTATGTCCGAGGCAGCCTCCCGGATAGCGTAAGGAAGTCATCCCGAGTTCGCGCGCGTGTTCCACCACCTTCGGCACCGGTGCTTTCCGCTTCGGATCCCAATGGCCTTTGCCGGAAAGCAGAAGTTCCCGAGTGGTCTCGGGCGAGAAGATGTCCTTGTCGTCCGCGGCCTCGATGTTCTGGCCGAAGACGAGACGCGGAACCGGACCGAGTTTCTGGCTGGCTTCCACCGTGATGGTTGCTGGTAAGGCGGCCATCACAACGGACGTGGTGGGAGCCAGCGCTAGCAGCAGCAGCGCCGCGCGAGTGCTGCCGAGAAATAGTGAGGGATAATTCATGGGGAGTTAAAAAGAAGGGTTGACAAAGGGATTGTTCCAATAAAAAGACATCGGTGTCAACTTAATGGCGAAATTTATGTCGCGAAAGATACTCCAACCGCACCACTATTAACATGAAAAAAACCTACCCCTCGCCGTCGCTGCCGTTTGGCTGGTGCTGGCTTGCGCTAGTGTCACAGCTCAGGTCACTGACGATCCGCAGGCCGCCGGCTCCATAGAAGGCCGCGTTTTTAACCAAGCGACTGGCAATTACCTGAGTGGTGTTTCAGTAGAGTTGGAGGAGACGGGCCGTGTCGAACTCACCGATCGGCTGGGTCATTTCCGCTTCATCAATGTGCCCGTCGGCACGGCGATAATGCATGTGTCGTACCCCGGTTTGGAAAGGGTCAAAAAGACCGTTGTAGTGTCGCCGACGGCTCTGACCCAAGTGCCTGACATCGGTCTACGATCACGGGATGATGATGTCATCAAACTCGATAGTTTCGTTGTCTCGGCTGAGCGCGAAGGCCAGGCCAAGGCGCTGGTCATGCAGCGAGATGCGCCCAATATCGTCACTTCAGTCGCCGTCGATGCTTATGGTAATGTCGGCTCTAGCAGTGTTGGAAATCTGCTGCAATACATGCCCGGCCTTACGGTCGAGGGGTTCGATGGCGAGGCGCACACGGCCAGCGTGCGCGGCATGAGCGCGGACTTCGGCTCAATCACCATGGATGGAGCCAAAGTGGCAAGCATGGCGGAAGGCACTCTGAATCGAACCACCTACGTGTTTAGTGTCGGATTGGTAAATTTCTCCGAGATTGAGGTGATCAAAGCACCGACACCGGATTACGCGGCGGATTCGACGGGTGGCGTGATCAATATGCGCACCCGGTCGGTGTTTTCGAGTAAATCCACGCGTAGCGGACGCATCAGTGCAGGCGGATCGGCGACACTGAAGCGGGGCATGCGTTTCAAAGAAACGCAGCCTAACTACACGATGAATTACCGGCAGATCATCGGGGAATCCCAACGTTGGGGCTTTACTGTCAATGCGTCGCAGAGCAGGCGTTACCTTCCGCGCGACCAGAGCATCATCAATTACGAAGCCACGTATGATACGGCCAATCCGAGCTATCCCTATATCAATTCGGTTACCCGGCAGTTCGGTTACCAAGACGTTAAGCGTGGCTCTTTCGGTGGACGCCTCGAATTTAAGCCCAGTGCCGATTCACTGGTTTCGTTTGCTGTGACCTACGACACGCTTGAACGTTTCGGCAATAACTCCGCCCGCACCTGGGCTTCGACGAGCAACACCATCGGCGTGCCTGTTCTCCCGCAAGGATACGAGACCGGCACGACCTACACGGGGAGCGTTGGTATCGCCGCGGGCTATACCGACAATGAAGTCTTCTGGCCTAAGGCGCAGGTGCGTTACGAGAGTCAGATCTCGCGTCAGAAAGGGGAGACGCTTGGTCTTCGCATGGCCGGCGAGCACAAGCTTAATGATTGGAAGCTGGATTATAACGCGAACTACTCTCGCAATGAACTCCTGCAACGCTCTTCTGGCGACTGGCCGGGCGGTTTTGGCGGTCAGATGGGTCTCACCGTCCGTAACGTTGGCTTGAAACTTACGGGCATGAAGGACTCCGCCTACTATCGGCTCCAGCACGTGGGCGGCCAAAATCCCGAGGATATTACGGCCTACAATGTCTTCAATTACGGCGATTGGAATCAGAACCAAAGCCTTTCGACCGTCGCCTCCACGGGATTCAACCTGAGCCGTCAGATGGTGCTGTTGAATGCTCCGACGATCCTCAAGGTGGGCATGAACTACCAAGATCAGGGGCAGGACCAGGTGCCGACCCGCTGGAACGAATACTCCTACGTCGGTCCGAGAGCGGGAGTCACACGTCAACGGATGGGGGGAGACTCACCCAAAGCGCTCGACGATCCAATCAACCCGCTTCAATTCGAGATGCCGCTGTACTTCGGCGAAATTGTAAACGCTTCAGCGATTCGGGCCGATGTCCAAAGTAATCCGCAAGACTGGTCGGGCCCGAGGGAAAACGCCAGCGGCCGGATTGACCGTGGTTACGAGGAGCATGTCACTGCCGCCTATGCGATGGCCACATCACGCATCCGGAGTGTGACGGTGTTGGGCGGAGTGCGCGTGGAACGCACCGCTGTGAGCGCCCAAAACAATCTCCTCCCCGATCCGATCCTCAATTCTCCCAAGACTGCGCAAGAGGACAGTTACACAAACGTGTTTCCGTCGTTCCACGCGACTTGGCGCCATCGTTCTGGTGTGCAGATTCGCGGTAGCTACAGCGCCAGCATCGGCCGGCCCTCACCCAATTCGATCATCCCGAGCACCACGGTTACGCCGTATGGTGCCGGCGACGATGACGCCGACAGCGGACGAGGCCGCATCAACCGGGTGAACACCGGCCTCAAGCCGCGCTTTTCCAATAACTACGACTTTGCGGTGGAATATTATCCGAAAGTTGCTGGACGCTTCTCCGCTGGCGTTTTCCGCAAAGACCTCAAGAGTTTCATTTTCTCCACCAGCTCCATCATCGGAAGCGGACCAAACAATGGTTTCAGCGGCGAGTATGAAGGCTGGGATCTCGTGACGCAGGCCAACGGAGGGAAGGGGCGGGTCACGGGTTTCGAGTTCGATTACCAAAGCCCCAACCTCGGTCAATTGGCATCCATCCTCGAGGGTTTCACGATGTTTGCGAATTACACGCGCCTCACCGCCAAAGGCGATTATGGCGATGGCGGTAACAAAGTCCTGACCGGCTTCAAGCCTGAGACCGGCAACGTTGGCATCGGCTACAACCGATCCGGGACGAGCATCCGTGCCCGCATGAACTTCCGCGGTCAATATCTGCGGTTTGCCAACGCTTCGCCGGTTCTTGAGCGATGGGAGGCTGACCAAACGAAATTCGATTTGAATTTCGAACAGAAAATCCTCGGCAATGTGAGCTTCTATGTAGACTTGATCAACATCACGAATACGAAGGGGGTTCGTTATCGCGGCAATCCCGATCAGGGTTTTCGCCCGCACTGGGTCGATAACAACGGCGCCGAGCTTTACTCCGGTTTCAACGTGGTATTCTGATCGTTCGGCATAGTTGTTTTGCGACAGGCGACGGCTGCCATGGCGGCCGTCGCTTTCTGCATTGTAAGCAGGAATGCCTCATAATTGGGAGCGGTCGAACACCCTCGATGCCGGCTTCGGCATGCGCGCCGTCCGGCGCGTCATGGCGTAGTATGGCACGCCGGAAATCTTCCGGCCCGACCAAGGCTACCAATATACCTCGACGGAGTCTGCCGCCGCGACCTGCCGGTCGCCCTCAGCGCTCGAATCCCACGCGCTTATCGTTCACGAACCCAACCGGGGCGGGTGAGGAGCAAAGCTCCTCCCCATGCGTCTCCCTCCTGACTGGTCTTCCCGATCCGCCGCCTGACGATCGGGGTCCGCCTCACATGAGGAGGACTAGGGTGTTCCAACTCAGGAAACCGGCGTTGAAATTGGGAGACCCGGTGTCGGGATGATAGCACTCGTGCAGGGTGCCGGTACTGGCGAGATCATTGGTGAGCAGCGCGCGGGTGCGCCGGGCCAGGTCGTCAGCCTCGGCCTGCAAGCCGTAGCGCCGCAGTCCGGCCCAAACGATGTAGTTGGTGACGACCCAGACCGGGCCGAGCCAATTGGATGGGTTGGCGGACTCGACGCTGGGAGCATACATGCGCTCGTTGCAGGCGAGCGTACGAACGCCGTGCGCGGCGCGGAGGGTATCGGTGCCGCGCCAGTGCCGGGCTACGATTTGGGCGGCTTGCTTGGGCGTGGCCAAGCCGGCCCACAGCGGGAAGAAGCCGGTGGCTCCTTTTAGTTTCAGCGGCAACGTGCGCCATCCCATGTCCATGCCGAGCGGAAAGTCCGCCGGCACGTAGCGCCGGCGGTGATCGGCACATTGGACGTCTACTGTGTAGAAAAATTCGTCGACTTCATCCCAGCATTCGCGGCGCACGGCTTCGCCGACGGTGTGGGCCGCGGCGGCAAGGCGCCCGGCGTCGGCTTCGCGCCCGAGTTGTCGGGCCAGTGTGGCGGCGGCGGCAAGTTCGGCAGCGTAGAGGCAGTTAAGGAGGAGCCCGGCGGAGGAGAACTCGGGGCGACCATAAACGGCGGGATCGTTGTCGATGCCGACGGCGAGATCCGAGCCCCATACAATTAGTCCGTCCGCACGACCGTAAAGCATGCGCCACCGTTCGAGGAAGTGCAGCAGGCGGTCGAACTCCGGTTCGAGCCAAGCTGTTGAACCGAGCAATGCGGAGATTTCGAGGGCTAGCTGGGCGAGGACTGGCTTGGCTTGGTTGCGGGTGCCGTCGGCGCGAGCGCAATCGAACACGTCCGAACGGCCTGGCTCGATAAGGAGAGGGACGGCACCGTTGGGCGCCTGATTTGCGAAAAAATTCATCCAGCTTCCCAGGGCGTGCTGACCGAGAGTGGCCGCAAATTCATGGCCCGCCGCAGGTGTGAGTGCGCGCAGTCCCTTCACGAGCCAGAAAGTGTCCCAATCCCAGAGTTGGTTGGAGTACAACCCGCCGGGAACGATGAAGGGGTGATGGAGGCATCCGTCCGGTGGGCGAAAGACGTGCGCAGTCTCCGCGAGAAAGTGCGCGCACAAGCTGTGTCCGGCCGCGTCCATCAGGCGATAAAGGCCTTGGTTCGCCGTGCGGCAAAACTCTTGAGAAGTTTCGTTCGTGGCGTGTGGGCGTCACGCGGGGCTGCGGGAAAATCGCCCGTGGAATTTTCGGGGACCCTTTCGTCCGAGGTGTGGCGGTCCAGGTCAGCCCAAACCCGGATTTCAGCCTCAAGTAGGTCGACGCGGTCGCGCAGATAGGCAACGCCAGGGACGGCGGCTGAGACCGGTCCGAGAACGAGCCACAAATACGCTTTTCTCATGGGTGCGGATTCCCGGCTGGATGCTTCAGTGCCACTCAAGATCGGTAACGACGGGGAAATGATCGGACGGGAATTTGCCATCGCAGGTCTCGGCGAGTGTGCCATGACGAATGACGCGAGGCCGCGGGTGGGCAAAAATATGATCGATGCGGTGTTGGAACGGGCCGGCGATATTAAAAGAGTTGGTGCTGCCGACCGGGCCGTAGGCGGGAGTGGCCGATATCGTGCGCGTGTCGACGAGACGCGCAGCCAGCAAGCGGTAAGGTTCGCTGGTCTCCACGCAGTTGAAGTCACCTGTGAGCACGATGGGTTCATCGGTCCCGAGCAAGGGTTCGAGTCGGCTGAGCAGGAGCGCGGCGGCTTGTTTTCGTGCCTCGACGCCCCGGTGGTCAAAGTGGGTATTCCAAAAATGGAGGATGCGTCCGGTGGCGCGCTCCTTGAGCTTAGCCCAAGTGCATACACGGCGGCAGAGTGCGTCCCAGCCGAAAGAGACCTTCTCAGGGGTCGGCGACAGCCAGAAGGTGCCGCTGTCCAGGACGTCGAAGCGTTCTCGGCGGTAGAAAATGGGTGAGTATTCGCCCGCTTCCTGGCCATCATCGCGACCGACACCAAGCGGGGCGAGGCCGGTGTCGGCGGCGATGTCCTGAACCTGGGTATGAGTGGCTTCCTGTACGCCGACCAAATCGAAGGCATGAAATACGATCAATCCGGTGACACATGGACGGCGGACCTCCCAGCCGCGGCCGGCGGCGGCGTCTTCGGGATTGAGATAGCGGACGTTATAGCTGGCAACGCGTAGAGTGTCGCTTGCCCAGAGTGGGGTGACGGTAGTCAGCAAGAGAATCGCAATCAGAAGTCGGATCATAGAGGGCAATGGTTGGAGAGACAGAGTAGTGGAGCTCTTATGTGGCACGCGCTGAGTTGTGCCATTCTTCAGTCTTCAAGTGCGGCAGCTTAGGCACGGAAATACCAAAAAACATCGATGTCAAAACATGAGTTTCGCCAAGTTTCTTACGGCCTTGGGACTGGCTGGCCTCGATCCCAAGGGAGTCCTCGATCACAACAAGAAGAGAAAGCAGCCGTGCGACTGAACAGGACGCCCCGGATTGCCATTTCGCCCGTTATCAGCTGCTTCGGCCATGGCAGCACGCCGTGGCAATTAACGGGGAGGGGCAACCTTGTCGCAGGGGATGCGTGCTGCCGTGTTTGATGAAGCATGGCCCTTCTCTTTGGTCCCGTAAACGCTCAACACGCACGGCGGAATATGTGGCCTCGTGAGAGCGGTGGGGTCACGATCCGAAGGACACCGATGTCTAAAATGTCTGGAAACAGCTTGCGTGTTTCGAAATGATCCCGTTTAAGCATCTGGGCGCGTTCGTTGTTCGCCAAGAATGAAAACCGAAGATTAGAATCACGAACATCCGCCTTTTAATATTAAAAGACATCGATGGCTATTAACTCTCGCAATCGCTCGGCCTCTTACACTCTTTCGGCAGCACGTTATTTGGATGTGGTACGAGGGGTTTGGGCCGGCAAATTCATTGGTGGCACGCTCGGAGCTCCGGTGGAGGGATGGAAGCGCAGGCATGCCTTCCCGGACCAACACCTGCCAAGTGGCATCGCCGAAAACGACGACACGGACTTACAGATCCTGTGGCTGCACGCACTCGAAGAGCATGGCGTGCGACTGAACTCGACCCACCTCGTGTCCGAGTGGCGGGAGCATGTGCGGGCGCCTTGGAGCGAATACGGTATTGCCGCCGCAAATTGGGAATGTGGCGTATCGCCGCCGCAGTCTGGCTGGTTTAACAATTGGTATTGGTGCAACGGCATGGGCTGCCCTATCCGCTCCGAAATCTGGGGTGTGATCTGCCCTGGGGCTCCGGCACTGGCCGCAAATTTCGCTGCACAGGACGGGCAGATCGACCACGCAAGCGACGCCGTAGAAGCTGAGAAATTTTACGCTGCGATCGAGGCTTCGCTTTTCTCCGCGGTCAGCATTGAGTCCCTGCTTGATATCGGGCTGGCTCAGATTGACTCCCGCTCCCGCTTGACGGCGCTGGTGGCTGACGTGCGTGAGTGGGCACGCGCTTCCGAGTGGCCGGTTGTACGCGAGCAAATTCTTGCGCGATATGGTCATCCCGACGCGACGCATGTCCTCCAGAATGTCGGCTTCACGGTGCTCGGCTTGCTGGCGGGTCAGGGCGATTTCGGCCGCACGATGGCGATCACACTGAATTGCGGTTATGACGCAGACTGCACGGCAGCCAGCGCCGGAGCGATCCTGGGCGGGATGCTCGGACACTCGGGCATCCCCGAAGAGTATCGTGTCGCCGTGCCACCCGCTTACAAGGTCAGTGAATGGATGCGCGGATTCCCGCGTGACGGCTCGATTGAGGCACTGTGCGTGGCCTCCTGTCACCTGGGGCTCGACGTGGCGAAGGAATGGGGGACGGGGTTCGTGTTGGAGGGCTCCCTGCCGCCCCGGCCTCCGCCGCTTCCCGTGACGGCATTCACGGTGCCACCGCCTCGCCCGCCAACACGTCGGTTCCCCACTTGGGTGGTTCACGGACCCTATTGGCGAGCTTGGGACGAGCGAGCGACGGCGGATCTGGCTGCGGGCGAGCATGGGACTCCCGGACTGCCCTCGATGTTGTACTTCACCCATAATCAAGCGGGCTTCGAGCTTGATCCCCTGTCAGGCGCGCGCTTGTCACTGGAGGAGGGTTCACCCGAAAAAACAGGGGTAGGGCGGTGGGTGGTGCCCGCAACGGACGATCGGCTCAATCTTGACCAAGTGGTCCCTGATATCGGCCCGGCATGCTATTACGCAGTGGCTGAGTTTCGTGCACCAACCGCGATGCGCGTTTGGCTGATGCTGGGTGCGACCGGACCGGTCGAGGTGTGGCTAAATGGGGATCGTGTGATCCACAGCGAGACCTACCAACCGCTCACTCCCACGACATTCTCGTTCGCTGCCAGCCTGCCTGCGGGCGTAAATCGGCTCGTTTTAAAGCTTGCACGCACGTCGCAGCCGTTGCGCGCCTGCGTCAGCTTTAAGCGACACACAGGCACGCACTGGCACCAATCATTCTACGCCACCGAGCTGGAATGGCTGCCGATGCCGAATTAGCAGCCGTCAAACCCTTGCCATGTCCAGTTTGCCGGCCACCCCTCCGCGGGACACCACGCTCTCGCGCCGCGAACTTTATGCTTATGGCGCCGGCAGCGCCGCAGGCAATCTCACCGATCATGCGCTCACGCACCTTGCCAACCCGGTTTACACGATCATCCTCGGCGTCAGCCCCGCTTGGGTGGGAACGCTGCTGACCGTCACGAGGCTTTGGGACGCGTTCAGCGAACCGCTGATGGGCGCCATCTCGGACAATTTCCGTTCGCGCTGGGGGCGGCGCAGGCCGTTTATCCTCTGCGGTGGCCTAATTGCCGGCCTCAGTTTCATCGCTCTCTACTGGTTTCCGCGCGGCTGGTCGCCAACGCACTATTTCGTCTATCTCGCGGCTCTCTCGTTCATGTTCTATTCCGCGCACACGGTGATGAATGTGCCTTTCCAAAGCCTTCTGCCCGAGATCGCGCCCGATACCTCGGGGCGCAACCGCCTCGCGGCTGTGGCGACGGTGTTCATGCGTGCGGTGTCGGTCTTCGTGGTCTGGCTCTTTTCCATGACGCAGCTGCCAATATTTACTGACCAGATGCAGGGCATCCGGGTCATGAGCCTCTTCGTCGGCATGGCGGCGATCGGTCTCGCATGCTGGACGTTCCTTGGCGTGCGTGAGCGGCATCAGCAGCGCATTCAAAATCAGGAAAAATATACCCTGCTCCAAGGTGTGCGCGAGACGTTCCGTCTCACTCCCGTTTATCCGCTGCTCGTCGCCGACATCCTGATCGGCATCGCCGGCAACCTCGTCAATACACTCGGATTTTTCCTGCTTGTGTATTACTGTATGGACGGAGACCTGACCAAAGCCTCCATCTACAACGGCCTGCTCGGCACCGCATTCTTGGCGGCGAGCGTGCTCGCCGTTGGTCCTGCAACATGGGCGATCCGCCGCTTCGGTCGCAGGCGTGCGTTTTACGGTTGCGTCGGTGCGATCGTCGTCGGCTCGCTGCTGAAATGGGTGTGTTATCGCGAAAACGATGCCACTTGGGTTGCGGTCCCCTTTCTTTTCATCGGCCCCGGCGTTTGCATGGCCACCATGATCCTCACCGCGATGAAGGCCGACGTTACCGATTGGGATGAGTTGCAAAGCGGCAAACGCCGCGAAGGCATGATCGGCGCCGTGCAGAGCTGGGTAAGCAAGACCGTAAACTCCCTCAACTTCGCTTTCTCGGGATTTCTGCTTGTGCTCAGCGGCTTCAATGTGGACCTTGGCGTCCATCAGGCCTCTGGAGTTTTCGCTCTCGTAAAAACTTTATACTGCCTCGCTCCGATAGCGTTCTCATTATTAGCTGTGCTGGCCATCCGCCGTTTCTCCATCGACGAAACCGTCGCCGCCCAAATGCGCCGCACCCTCGAAGCTCGCCGCGGCGCCTGAGCCCCAAAACTGAGGTGCTCCGCGCAAGGATTATTCCGTGGAGTTTTCAGGTGGCGTCAACCAAGTGAACCGGCTCGACGCCCTTCAAGGCATCAATCCCGACTCGGTGCGCCGGCCAAGCAGGCGTCGAGCTTTATGGTCAGGGCAGCATTGTGGGCGTCGAGCTCGTCGATCAAGGCGTTGAACCCACCATCCCGCGACAGCTTTCCCGTGACGCGCTCCATCGCCGTGGCGTGGTCGCCGAGGTGGCGCCTGGGAGTCCGGTCGTTGCGCCAGCGGGCGTGGGAGAGGCGTGAAACCGGCGGCACAAGCACCGGCAGGCTGGCATTTATGATTTGCTCCCACTCACGGCGAAACGCCTCCAGAAATTTGGGTCCTTCCCCGTAACGCTCGTAGAGCTTCGGATGCGTTGCGGGGCGAAAGTCATGGTTGCCTCGTCCCAGGCGCGCCCACCGAACAACAGGTGACCGTGGGGGTTGGGATTCCGGCCTTTTTTCGGGGAGTTCTTGTGCATGGCAATCAACACCGGCAGGTGGAGATCCCGGTGCAAAAATTCCGCCAATTGCTTCAACAGGCCAAACTGCTGAAGGGCGGGCCTGCCATCAGGCAGGGCGACAATTACATGGCGGCCCACGGTCGCATTGCGCCGTGTTTCCGCTTTTGGGTAAGGTTGATGAAATCCCCGCGTGGCACTGAAGTACGCGAAGATACCAACCTTTCGGGCTTCCAGGCCTTGCGCTTGGTTTTATCGGGAAATGGCCCCGTGATATTCATCGGGTACGGTGGTTTTTTGGCGGCAAAAATTTCAGGAAAACGACCAAAAATTCGCTTAACCGGGCCAAGACCGATTTCCGCCATTTTACCCATGGGAAAGGCCGCACAAGGGCGGAATGGGTGAGTTTGCAAATGGTGGAAGTGGCGGGAGTTGTTCAGCCCGGAGGGGCGGGTTTGACATCCGCGAGCGGCGCGCAGCGCCGGACAGAGCAAAGCCCCGGCCGATCTGGGCTGATCGCCGGGGCTCTGGCACGAAATGGTGGAGGTGGCGGGAGTTGAACCCGCGTGTCCCTGACCTTTATGCACCGCGTCTACCATGCGTAGGTTGCACTTGATCTTGCCGACGTTATGCGTGCATCCGGGCAAATGCGTCGGCCAGTCCCCGGAAGAAGATACGGCGCATGTTCCGCGGACGGCACCATGCACTATACCTGCTGTCGACGTTAGTCACGGCTAGCAGGTGTCGCCGGACCAACGAGGCCGCACTATTAGGCGGCCAAGGGCATTTCTTCGTAGTTGCCTGTTATTGGTTCGAAGGGGGATTTACGAGAGGCCTTGCGACTCTCGGCAGGCAGCGGCGCACTCCAACCAAGGATCGAATCCGGAACACCCCCGTAAATTGGGCAAGTCAGGATGATTGGCCGTGCGTCCAATCAAAGAACAGATTGGATAATCTGCGGAAGCTTTGGCGAAAGCGCAAGCCCGGCGATGCAAGGCAGGATTTGGTCGCGCTGCGGTCGTGCGGGGCGACGATCCGCGTATCATCCGGTGTGAACCGCAAGCAGCAGGGGCAACTGCAGCGGCTTGAAATGCCATGCCGGCACATGGGTGCGTTCGGGTGCGTCGGCGAGATCGGCGAAGTTTTTCGCTCCCACGACCTGGCCGGGGCTCACGACGTGCCAGTCGCCGTTGTAGTAATGATGCGGGCCGAAGTGGTTGAAGGTGCTGGGCACGAGCCGTGTGCGCAGGCGGTGCGTACCGGGGGCGAGCGGGGCGGGCAGGTGCAAGGTCCAATCCGGTGCCCAAATCCACCCGGGTGCATGGTTGTCGATCCGGATTTCCAACGCATCGCCGAGCGTGCCGTGAAACGAGAGCGAATGGGCCGGTGCGGTGAGCGTGAAATGGGCTTCGGCGGCAACGGATGAAAACGCGAAAGGTAACCCACCGGCGACGAGTTCGCCGGCGGGGTTGATCGAAGCGGCGTCGGCGATGAAGGGCCCGTCCGTGCGGATCGTGCCGTTGGGACCGGATGCGAACGGCGTTTGGCTGCGCAGCTCGAAGGTGCCCTTGAGCCACACAAAGGGCACGCCGGGCACCTCGCGCGCGGTCTTGAACAGCAAGCTGTGTTTGCCCGCGGTCAGCAGGGGCAGGGTGGCGAAGGTGCCGTCGTAGCCGACGGTCAGGGGGAGGGCGCGACCGCTGGGCGCGCCGGATTGATCGCGAGAGTCATCGGTGGTTTGCGGCGGGCCGAGCAGTCCCGCCCTACCTAAAACCAATTCAGCGGATACAAGGTCATCCGCGAAGTGCAGCGTGAGGCCGGCAGGTAAGGCACCGCTGGCAATGGTCGCGCTGAATGTGCACTCGGCGGTGCGGGTGGTGGCGAGGAGCCAGGCGTTGTCGGGAGCGGCGGGGAAGGTCCAGTAGAGGGGTATTGAAAGGTAGGGCGCACTGTCCCCAGCGCGCCGGGTTTGCGTGGGCGCAGTTGTAACTGACGGCGGGCGAGGGACCGCCCGCCCTACCTCAAGCCATTGGTTGTTTAGGATCGCGGCGGGGTCGATGATGAGGTGCTTATATTCGGCGTGGCCGAGGCGGATGCGGCCGTTCGGCAAACGCGCGCCGTCGGTCTCGAGCGTGCGTTCGTCGGTGAGGTCGAACGCGATGCCGTCGGCCTTGAGCCGGTCGAGGGTGGCGAGAAACGCGGTGTTCGCGCGGGTGGCCGGAGTATCGGGCGCGGTGGAGGCGTTGTGTTGATTGGTCTGCATCAGTTCCCACGGCTCATAGAGGGCCATGAGGCCGCGATAGGGCGCGACGACGAGCGTGCCGGCGGCGGGCACGGGATTCGTGGTGAGTTCGCGCGACACGCGCTCAAGCACGGCGGGGAAGGCGTCCTTCCAACTCAGATGCAGCGGCTCCGACGGCGGCCAATCGGTGATGGCGGGCGTATCGAGCCGGTATTGGCTGAGGTGAAAGACGAAATCGGTGATGCCATGGCGCCCGAGCCAGAGCAGGTAGCGTTCGAGGTCTGCCGGCGTGGCGCCCCAGCCGGCCCCGCCGAAGCACTCGACCATGGCGCGGCCGTTGCCGAACTGTCGCGCAAACGAACCGGCCTGCCGCGGAAAAAAATCGAGCGAAGGATAACGCTCCAGGGCATCGATGCCGGGCATTGAAAGGTGCCGGAAGATGCGATGGCACGAACCGACCATCGGCAGTTGAAAGAGCGGATGCTCCTCGCCCTTCACGTGGCCGATGAACTGTTTGCCGTGGCGCTCGCACCACGCCTGATAGGGCGCGAAGAAGCCGGCGATGAGTGCGTCGGTGACGTTTTCCCAAAACGCGATGCGCGCCTCGCCGGCGCCCGGCCCGGCGGCGAAGAGCAGCGGGAGCTTGTCGCGCCACGCCGCGCCCCACAATGCCTGCAGCCGCGCGGGCATGACGGGCGACCACGGCACGCCGGCGGTTTCCGGAAACGGGTCCTTGATCATGCCCGACTCGGGTTCGTCGAAGAAAATCGCCTCGATATAATCGAAGCAATCCGGCGGCAGACCCTCGCGGTAGCGTTCGTGGATCAGTTCGAGAAAGTGATCGAGCACCGCCGGGTTGAGCGAATCGACGTAGTTCAGTTTGCGCGGCGTGGGATACCAGACCTGCGCACCGGGCGTGCCGGCGGGGACGATCCGGTTGGCCGCATCGGTGTGAAATTCGCCGATGGATTCTGGGGTGCGTTCGCGACTGAGATCGAGCCGGACGGCGCCGCTGTCGGGATAGTGGGCGAGCACTTTGCCGTCGCCGGTGCCACTTGGCCAGCCGTTCTCATCGTAGAGCCAGAAGCGCAGGCCGAGTTCGCGCGCGTGGCGGATCGTGTCGGCGATGTGGTCGAGATAGTCGTTACTCAGGTAGGGCGGGATGCCGGGGTAGAATCGCGGGTGAAACACGACGCCGTGCAGACCGGCCGCCTTGAAGTCGGCGAGTTGGCGGCGCAACCGGTCGCGTTGCAGCGGACCGTTGATCGACCAGAACGTGTAGAAGCGGGGTTCGGGGCTGAGGCTCATGCGGTCCAGTTGCGCGTCGTGGTCGGCAGGATGAAATCTTCCAAGCGCAGGGAGTAGCCGCGGATCTGGGCCTTGGGGGCGTCGTCCATGATGTAGTTGACGACGTAGATCTCGCCGTCGGGAAACTGCACCCAGCCGGTGTAACCGGTGTCGCTCTCGGGCGAGCGGTCAAAGTCGAGCGGCAGGATGCGCGTGTGGGCGTCCTCGCGGGTGGCGGCGAGCAGCGATTCCTGGTCGGTGAGCACGGCGAGGGTGTTTTGCGTCCACCAGCCGACCCAGCCTTTGCCGCCCTGCATCATCCGGCAGGTGATGAGCGCCTGACCGTTTTGCAGCCAGCCGGCGGTCGGGCGGTGGCAGGCCGGAATGGGTAATGTTATCGGCGGTCCCCAAGTCAGGCCGCCGTCGTGTGAAATGGTTTTGTAGCCGTCCCAGCCTTTGAACGAATTTTCGCGCAGCAGGGCGACGATGACCTTTTCATCCACGGGCAGCAGCGAAACCTCGCAGAGGTTCAAGCCGGCCTGGTCGGCGACGGTGACGGGGCCGGTCCACGTTTTGCCCTGGTCGGCGGAATGCCAGAGCCACACCTTGAGATTTTGCGTGGCGGGATTTTGCACGTGACCGGCGATGAGCCAGCGGCCGTCGGGCAACTCGGTCAGCTTGTCGGGCATGATGCCCTGCAAAGGCAGCAAAACAGGTTCGTCCCACGTGCGGCCGTGATCGTGACTGATTAGCAGCAGATTTTGCAGCAGGGCGAAGTCCTTGCTGCGCTCGTCGGTGCCGATGTGGTCGGTGATGACGGCGATGCGGCCGTCGCGCAGCGTCGTGATGCGCGCGCAATTCCAATAAGGATACCCATGGCTGGGCGGTGTGAGCGCACGTTTGGGCGACCAGGTGCGGCCGCGATCGGAGGATTCGGTCAACGCGAGCCGGGTCCAGTCGCGTTTGCCATGGTGCGTGCACTCCTCGAAGACGCAGAGCAACCGGCCATCGGCCGTCAGGGTGAGGTCGGGGAATGCTTCGTAAACCGAATCGTCGCGGGAGACGGCAAATTTCTGGATCATGGGTGATTTTCCCCATGCTGGCGGGATCGGATCGCATCGCAACGCGCAAAGCCGTCATCCGCCGGCAAAAAGCTTGTTTGACGCCGCCGCGGGGCGTTTGCTGCCGCTTTCTGCTTCAAATCGATCCGCCATCACCATGTCCACGCCCCGACTCTTCCATGCCGCGCTTATCGGCTGCGGCAGTTATGGTGCTGAGCACGCCAAGTTTCTCTCCGCTTGCTCCGGAGTGAAACTGCACGCCGTGGCCGACATCGCGGCGGACCGCGCGGAAGGCTTTGCAGCGAAATACGGCGCGGGCTACGCCACCACGGACCTGGCGCGCATCTGGGCGGACCCTGAGATCGATGCCGTGTGGATCAGCACGCAGCACCACACGCATGCGCCGCTGGCGGAGGCCGCTGCGGCGGCGGGCAAAAACTTTTTTCTCGAAAAGCCGCTTGCGCTTACGCTGGCCGATTGCGACCGCATCGTCGCGGCGGTCGAGCGCAGCGGCGTCATCGCGGCGGTGGGGTTCAAGCTGCGGTTTTTCCCCGCGGTGATGGTGGCGAAGCGGTTTCTCACCGCGCCGTCGCTGACCGCCGCGCACGTGATCGACGACCACTGGCCGTCCGATTTTTGGGCCAACGATCCCGTGCAGGGCGGCGGCAATGTGCTTTCGCAAGGTTGCCACATCACCGACACGGTGCTGCACCTGCACGCCGCGCCGCCGGTGCGCGTTTACGCGGCGGGCGGCAACCGGTATCACCCGACGCGCGACATCGTGGACACCGCGGCGATCACGCTGACCTTTGCCGACGGCGCGGTGGCCAATCTCTCCATCGGCGACGTCGGTGTGCCGCCGCACGCGTCGAAGTTTGCCCTGCAAACCAGCGACGGCACCCGCAGCCTCAGTCTCTACAACCGGCTCAACTCGCTCATGACGCGCGAGGGCGGAAAAATCACCGAGCATCCCGCTTGGCCGGAAAACGGCGCGGCGGTGATCGACCAGCCTTTCATCGAAGCGGTAACGAACGGCGGTCCGTCGCCAGTCACGGTCCAATCCGCGCGGCGCACCACGGCGGTCGTGATTGCCGCGCTCGAATCCATCAAAACCGGCCGGGTCGTCGACCTGACCGCGGCGCCTTACGCGGCGGCCATCGCGTGTCCGGCATGAACGCACTGGAGCCAACCTGCAATGGGTCGGGCTGCTTGGCGGGTGCAGGGACGTGCCCGCCCACCCCGGCAGTGAAGGTCAACGCGCAGGTCCCGCTGCGCGTCGGTAAGTCTTTTTGAGATGAACGCGTCCTGTCAGCGGTTGCTCGCCTGGACCCGGGAACACGGGCGGCAATGTTATGATTCCGCGACGCGGCTGGCCGTCGGCCCGCGCGACACGCTGTGGTATGCGATCGCGCTGCTGCATTCGCCCGACGCGACCGAACGCGCGCTCGGCGATGTGTTGTTGGGCGAGGCGAAAAGTGCCGACGGCACGCATACACCCGCGACCATGCTGGTGGTGCTGCTCATCGAGCGCGGCCGGATTTCCGACGCGACCGCGACCAATCTGGAAACGCAGATCCGCCGCTCGCTGCCGGAAGCGGCGCAGTGCGAGTGGCACGACGGCAACGTCAACCATCCGCTGGCCGCGTGGGCCGCACTGATATTGGCGGGCGAGCGTTTCGATGATGCCACGGCCGTCGCAAGCGGGGCGGGGCGGTTGCGCCGCTTCGCACACACGGTCGGCAACCGGCGGCACGCGCATCACCGGCAGGCGGTGTTTTCCGAATACAACAGCCCGACCTACACCGCGCTCGACCTGTGGTTTCTCGCCCTGATCGCGGAGTTCGCGCGCGATGCGGAGTTGCGCCGGTTGGCGCTGTTTTTGGAACAGCGGCTGTGGCTCGAGACGGCGTTGTATTATCACGCACCGTCACAGCAGTTCGCCGGACCGCATTGCCGCGCCTACCTCGACGATTCGCTCGGCGGCTGGTCGGGCCTGCACTGCACGATGGCGGCGGCCTGCGACGAACCGATGCTGCTCGATCCGGAACGCGTGCTGCGCAACAACCATCCCTCGGCCACGCTGCAGAACGGTCTCGTTGCCATCATCCCTTATCATTTTCCGGCCGAGGCGCGCCGCCTCGCTTTTGGCAAGCCGCTGCCCTGCCAGCTGCGCGTGATGACCTACGGCGAGAGTTACCACGAAAACCACGCCGCGCGGGGTTTTGAGGACGGGTTGTATCCCGGCGGCTGGAGCCGGTTGACGACATGGCACGCGCCGGAGTTCACGCTCGGCACGGCGGAGCGACCCTACGTCAACGCCGGCCACGCCGATGCTTTCATGGCCCGGTTGCGCCGCCGGCCCGAAATCCGCGGCTGTGCCGACTTCCGCTCCATCTTCTGCCGCGGAGTTTGCAACGACGCGGTGGTCGGCCAACCCAACCGCGTGCATGTGACCGGCGGCCGGACCGACGAAAGCTATCTTTACGAGGAAGGCCGCACCAGCACGCTGCAGGAGCGCAACCGTGCGCTTGTGCTCTACGCGCCCAAGGGCGTGGGGCACCGCGGAATGAGCGGATTCCGCGTGGATGTCATGTTCTCGTGGGACGCGCCGTTTGACGAGTTTCGGGTGGACAACCGCGCGGTGGACCCGGCCCAGCCGGCGCAGTTCGCCGCGACCAGCCGGCTGTTGTTTCGCGACGGCGATGTGCTGGGCGTGCTGATTCCGCTGGTGCCACAACCCGCGGCCGGTCCGACGCCGGTCAGCCTGCGCGTGGCGGGCGGTTGTTTCATCGTAGGCATCGCGAATTACGCCGGCCCGGCGCGCGATTTTGATCGCGACGAACTGCGCGGTTGGACCAACGGGTTTTACTGCGAGCTGTGGAGCACGCGGGAATTTGCCGATCTCGATGCCTTGTGGGCTCACGTCCAAACCATCCGCATCGAGGACGCTGCGCCCGGCGCGGGCCGGCACCGGCGCGCGCGGGTGCAAAGCGGCGACTCGATGCTCGAACTCGTGCACAATCCGTGGTCCGAGGAAACCGTGGCTGCCACGATCAACGGCGCACCGGCCGCCCTGGAGCATTTCGAGGCGATTGATGCCGTGACGGGCGCGCCGTTGCTGACGCCTCAAACCTTTTACGGCGCCGAGGCGTGGACGACGTTTGCGCCCGAAGGGGAGGGCGGCGCATGAAGGCCGAGACGCGGCAGGGGCTGTGTTTCATCTCGCCGTGGCTGATCGGCTTCGTGCTGCTGACGGCGGGGCCGATGATCTACTCGCTTTACCTGAGCTTCACGGTGTCGAGCCTGTTGTCCCCGCCACAGTGGGTCGGGTTGGAAAACTACCGGCGGATGTTTGCTGATCCGATTTTCTACAAGAGCCTCGGCAACACCGGCTACTACGCGTTTCTCGGCGTGCCGCTCGGCATGGTGCTGTCGCTGCTGCTCGCGCTGCTGCTCAACGCGCCGGTCAAGGGCCTCGGGTTTTTCCGCACGCTGTTTTTCCTGCCCTCGGTCACCAACACCGTGGCGATGTCCATCCTCTGGCTGTGGCTGCTCAATCCGGAATTTGGCCTGATCAACACCGCGCTGGCGGCGGTCGGGTTGGAGGGGCCGCTCTGGCTGCAGGATGAAGCGTGGTCCAAGCCCGCGCTGGTGCTCATGTCGCTGTGGACCGTCGGCGGGCAGATGATCATTTTTCTCGCGGCGCTGCAGGGTGTGCCGAAGGAGCTGACCGAGGCGGCTTCGCTCGACGGTGCCGGGGCGGTGCGGCGGTTTTTCGCCATCACGCTGCCGATGATTTCGCCGGCGCTGCTGTTCAATCTCATCATGGGCCTGGTCGGCGCGCTGCAGGTGTTCACGCAGGCGTTTGTGATGACCGGCGGCGTGCAACCGGGCAGCGAGGGTGGCCCCAACCAGAGCACGCTCTTCATCGTGCTCTACATCTACAAGAAGGCGTTTCAGGAATACGACATGGGCTACGCCTCGGCGCTGGCCTGGGCGCTGTTTGTGATCATCACCGTCTGCACCTGGGTGGCGTGGCGCGTGGCGCGTTCACGGGTGCACTACGAGGGAGGCGGCACATGACCCAGGCCGGTGAAATCACCCCGGCGGGCCGGATTTTCCGCATCAGCCTGATCTACGCGGCGCTGGTGGCGCTGGGCACGCTCTTCAGCACGCCGGTGGTGTGGATGATCAGTTCGTCGCTCCATCGGCTGCCCGATGTCTTTGCGCAGCCCTACCGCTGGATACCCGAGGCGCTGCAATGGGAAAACTACGTGCGCGCGGTCACGATTCTGCCCGTGGGGCGCTTCCTGTGGAACACGATCGTCATCACCGCGCCGGTGATGATTGCGACCGTGCTCTCGTCGGCGCTGGTGGCCTACGGGTTTGCGCGCTTCCGGTTTCCGGGGCGCGACTTCCTGTTCAGCCTGTGCCTTGGCACGATGATGCTGCCGGGGCAGGTGACGATGATCCCGCTCTACATCCTGTTTGCGCGGCTCGGCTGGGTGGACACCTACCTGCCGCTGATCGTGCCGGCGTTGTTCGGCTCGCCGTTCTACATCTTTTTGCTGCGGCAGTTTTTCATGACCATCCCGCGCGACAGCGAGGAGGCGGCGCTGATCGACGGCGCCTCGCGGCTGCGCATCTGGTGGAGCATCATTTTGCCGCAGGCCCGGCCCGCGCTGGCGACCGTGCTCATCTTCACCTTCATCGGCACGTGGAACGATTTCTTCGGTCCGCTGCTTTATCTCAACAGTCCCGAGAAGGCCACGCTGACCCTCGGGCTCAACCTCATGAAAACCCAGGTGCTGGGCTCCGGTGTGGTCGAGTGGAACGTCCTCATGGCCGCGTCGCTGCTCGTGCTGCTGCCCAACGTGATCCTGTTTTTTCTCGCGCAACGGCATTTCATCAGCGGCATCTCCATGGGCGCGGGCAAATGAAACGATTTTCCGGCTGTCGGGCGGGGTCTCCGAACCCCGCCTCGCAAAATGGCAAACCCACAATGGCGGGGTTCGGAAACCCCGCCCTACATCATCCATGAATTTCAGGACCAAAAAATCTGTCTGCATGCACCGCCTGTGCGGGCTGCTGTTGCCTTTGATGATGCTCCTCGCCGGTTGCGGCGGGGCGCCGGGCGACGACCGCACCATCATCTACAACTGCGCGGCCAACACCGCCGAGATTGCGGCGCTGCGGCCCGCGACGGAAAAGTTTTTCGCCCAGACCGGCATTCGCGTGAAACTCAATCCGTTCAGCGGCGAGGAAAAGCTCTACGCGATGATGGCAGCGGGGCAGGCCCCGGATGTGTTCTACACCAACAACGCCGTGCGCGACCGGCTGGCCGCTGAGGGCCGCCTGCTCAATCTGCGTCCGCTGGTCGAGGCGCATCCGCTTTGGGCGCAACTGCGACCCGAGGTGCGCGACGTCGCGGTTTCGGCCGACGGCGGCATCTACAGTGTCGGCAACTACACGCAGACCTGCGGGATCTACTACGACCGCGCGGTGTTTGCCGCCGCGGGGCTCGAACCGCCGGCGCCGGACTGGACGTGGGAGGATTTCAAGGCGGCGGCCCGGGCCTTGACCCGCGATGACAACGGCGACGGCCGGCCCGAGCGCTACGGGGTGTTCATCCCCGCGCATTTCATCGAGGTGTTGGAGCAGATGAACCACGCGCCGATCCGGCACGACCAGCTGTTCCTGAAAATCTCGCCGGAGGCGCGCGAAGTGTATTCCGAATACCTCGGTCTGATCCAAGACGGCATCATGCCCGATGTGCGCCGGGTGCAGGCGATGGGCATGCAGGCCGCGCAGATGCTGCAATCCGGTCGCGTGGCCATGCTGGTCGAATCGGTGCCACATCCGGGGCTGGCCGAAACGCTCACCATCGACTGGGCGGTGGCGCCGATGCCGCGTTTCGACGGCAAGGAGCCGCGGTATTTCCGCTCGGCCAGCGGCGGCCTGTCGATCAGCGCCACGACCAAACATCCCGAGGACGCGTGGCGCACGCTGGTGTGGCTCCTCAGCGAGGCCGCGCCGTATCAACCCAGCCCCATGCTGACCGGCGTGCCGTTTGTCGCCGCGCAGGAGGAAAAGTATCCGCAGCTGCGCGGACGCGGTTTCCGCGAGGTGTGGGCGCTGAGCGAACAACATCCCGGCGGCGACCCGCGCTACTTCGTGCGTTTCGCCAGCTGGTCAATGGGGCCGGTGATGACGCGTTTCCAGCCGTGGCTGGACCGGCTGTGGTCGGGCGCGGCCACGATCGACGAGGTCATGGCCGCCGTGCCGGAGATCAACGCCGGCGTGCGCACCGATCTCGAGCGCCAACTGCAATCCGGCGGCTTGCGACCGGAATGGAAAACACAACTTGAACGGGCACTGGCTGAAGCCCAACCCTGACCGATGCCGCGCGGCGCCATCCTGTCGTTCAAATCCACCGCGGCCGACAGCGGCCGCATTTTGCTCGGCAGTCGCTGCGTGGCGGAGATCCGCGAGCTGGCGTTGGTGAAATTCGTGCCGTGGGCCGGAGCGGTGTCGCTCGTCGGTCGCGATGTCGGCGTGCCGCTGTTGTGGCAGCAATACGGCAACCATCAGGATCCCGAACGTTCGGCGCGGTATCATCGCCGGCTCAGCCTGCAGAAGGCCGGACCGGGCTGGTTGCGATTGCGCGCAGTCGGCTCGACGCAGTCGCGCAGCATGACGAGCACGTTCGAGCTGACCTTCCGCGTGGATGCGCGACAACGGCTCAGCCTGCACGCGGCGGCGCGGTTGGAAGTTGAGCCCGGTGACGGCTGGCTGGTGACACCGCACGCCGATCACGGCGAGGTGACGTTTTGCACGCTGTGGCCGACGGGAGTGTTTTCGCCGGATGGGCGCGCGCCCAAGCGTTTCCAATGCTGCCTGGCGTCGCGCGGGACGAAAATGCGGCGCATCGAGCACCATCATCTTGAAAGTCCCGACAAACATCGGATCGCGCTGCGCGCGGGCGATCGGTTTGCCTGGGCCTTGGAGGACATCAATCCGGTGCTCACGATCGGACCGGGTGCGCCGGTGCTGGCCGGGCTTTGCGCCTACATGTGGGATGCGCATTTCGGCTTGCGCACCTGTCCGGATCACGAGCCGGTCACGCTGCCGCCGGGCACGGTGCTGACGGCAGATTACACGCTCGCGGCGGTTGCCCGCGCCGAACTCGAACCCGACTGCAAACGCGCCCAACTGCTTTCGCCCGGTCGCGCGGCCGATACGCCGGTGTGGACGGGCGGCCTGCATACCTTCAAGGAGACCTTCCGCAGCGCGGACATCGACCGCAACACCGCGTGGCCTTGGGCGACCGCAATCACCGCCGGGTCGGCGGACGATGTGGAGTTGGCCCGCGAACGTTGGTTTGGGTCTTCCGAGTGCTTTTCGCTGCGCATCCATCACCGGGCGAAGGCCGCCTCGATGTGGCTGGCGTCCACGTTGGGGCCGGCGTTCGGCGAACCGCCGTTTCGAAGGGGCGGCAAACTTTTCCTGCGCGCGCTGGTGTTCACGCGCGGTTTGCGCGGCACGGTGCGGGTGGCGTTGCGCGTGCACCGGCAGGGCCGCGGCAGTGTTTTTGACGTGGCGGGCTACGAGGTTTTTCCCAGCGCGACGCTGAACACGGACGAAGGTCAATGGACGGAACTCCGCCTCACCACGCCGGCCTTGGCACCCGCGCCGGATCGCGTGCATGTGCTGCTGGAGCTAGATGGCGAAGGCCGGGTGTGGTTCGATGACGTGCAGTTTCTGCGGCTCGATTGACATGAAAACCCAGGCATTGCGTTTCAAAAGGGACCGGGCCGGCGGCTGGCGGGCCACAGTGGCGAAAACCGTGCGGCGGCCGGTTTTGGTGGAGATGGGGCTGACCCTGCCCGCGGGTTACTTGGAGCGTTTCTGTCGTTACGCGCGGCCGATCGATCCCGCGCAGCCGCCCACGTTTCTCAACACGCTTTACGCGCCCGCGCCGCCGGGCATTCGGGTCGGTCCGTGGCCCGGCTGGCGCGGCATACCCGAGCTGCCGGAAGTGCGGCTGCATACCGGGCGCGAGATCGTAACCGGCAAATATTATTTTCTGGGCGACGAGGAGTTGAGTGGCGAACTGCGAGTGATGTTTCCCTGCCAGCAGGGCATTGACCGCAACCTGCGTTTCGAGTCGCCCGATCCGCAGTTGCAACCGCGGCGTGCGCAGCTGCAGGGCAACCTGCCGGCGTGGGCGCCGCCGGTGCCGGTGACGTTGCGACCGGATTTGCGAGGGCGGCATCCGCGGCTGGTGCTGGACGCTGCCGGAGTTGAGCAGCTGCGCGGTGAAATCCGTGGGGACAAGGCGCCGCACTGGCGGCGGATCAATAGGCTCGTGCGCGATTCGTGGGCGCTGCCGTATGCGACCACGCCCGAGGGCAAGGTTTTGACGGGCAAGGAACGTCTGACCGGTGCCGACCGCGCTTTGATCGCGGCGGCGGTGGCGCTGTTGCAACCGACGCCGAAAAACACCGCATGGGCGAAACGCACCTACTTTGCCTACCTGCGCGAGACCGCCCGGCCGGATTTCGGTCCGCTGGGCATCGACACGCAAAGCGGCGAGGTGCTCTACCTGCTGTGCGTGGGCTACGATTGGCTGCACGGTGCGATGAC
Source organism: Opitutaceae bacterium (assembly GCA_019455245.1). Classification (GTDB taxonomy): domain Bacteria; phylum Verrucomicrobiota; class Verrucomicrobiia; order Opitutales; family Opitutaceae; genus Cephaloticoccus. The sequence goes on along the minus strand of JACFMR010000016.1, from coordinate 19,270 downwards.
ACCACGTGAACGCACGCGCGCCAAAGCGCGGCTGTGGGCGGTGGCGGAGATTTGTCGCAAGCATCTCGACCCGGCGCGGCGCGATTATGCGCAGGCGCACTACCTCGGTTGCGGCCTGGGAATGCTGGCGTTCGCGTTTTTGTTTTGGGACGAGCATCCGGCCGCGCAAGCCTGGGCGGTGGAACTGCGCGGCGCGTTTGCAAGGGTGCTCGCGATGCTGCCCGCGGACGGGTTTTTCCCGCACGGCATCAATCTCTGGATCTACGAACACGGTTTTCTGCACCGCTGGCTGGAATTGTTCCGCCAGTGCGCGGGCGAGGACCTGTGGAACACCACGCCGTATTTCGCCGCGGCAGCGCGATTCCGGGCGGCCGCCACCTCGCCCGACGACTCGTGCGGCGTGACGTTTGGCGATCCGCAATATCGCGTGACCGGCGACAGCTGGTGTCATCTGCTGGCGGCACAGCGCACCGGCGCCGCCGAGGCGCAGGCTTTGGGCGAGCGGCTGCTGAACCAGCATCCGCGGGATACCGACCATCGGCACGCCCCGCCGCGCAGGCGCGTTTATGAATTGCTCTGGCATGATCCGCGACGGTCGACGCAACCGCCGGGTGACGCGGTCACGTATTTCCGCGACGGCGGCCAGGTGTTTGTGCGGCGCGGCGACACGCTGGTGACGCTGCGCAGCGGCGCGCCGCTCGGCCGGCAGCGACGGGCGGCGGGCGAGGTGGGCGGCTACGGGCATTCCGATCCGTGCAACGGTGCGGTGCTGGTCTGGCGCGGCGGCACCTTTGTCGGCAGCGGTCCTGGTCCGCTTTATCGCCGCGACACCGCGCTGCACAATCTCGTGACCGTCGACGGCCGCGGGCAGATCGGTGACAGTTGCGTGTGGTTTCCCGATTTTCTGGAGGAGGGGTTCATTCCGGCCGAGCCCGTGGTCAGAAAAATCCGCGGGGGAGTCCGCATCACTAGCGAACTGGCGGCCACGTATCTGCCGCAACTCGGCGTTCGCCGGCATACGCGGATAATCGTGGTCGGCGATGACGGGAGCCTGCGTGGCGAAGATGTGATCGAGCTCACCCGTGAAGCGGAGCTCACGTGGCACTGGCATACTCGTGCCAAGGTGACAGCGAACGGCGGCGATTTTGTTTTGCGCGGACCGGGTTGTCGGGCGCGTTTGTCCATCGAACCTGAACCGGGCACTCAAATGCGGATTCAGCCCGAAAGTTTCGTCGCCGCCTATCCGCACGAGGGCTCCGTCGGCACGGTCATCAAACTCACCCGCTTCACCGCCCGCACGACCATCGGCTGGCACCTGACCTGAGTTCTGGCTCGAAGACCACCCGGTCAAAACACACAGCCCCAATCCCTCCAAAGAATGTCACCTATTAAGTGACATAGACACGTAAGTGACACATATACAGAAGTAAGCAGATGTGCGCGTATGTCACTTAATAGGTGGCATAGGCGCCGGGGTGGCAGTGTGAGGCGGGGGCAAGATTCGCGGTGGGTTGGGCAAGGGATGCGGGGCGGGCTTGGCGGTGGAGGCGTAGGCTGGAGAAGCGGGAAACCGTCAGGTGGCGGCTTCCCGGTCGTGCCTGTTTTCCAACCGCTGTTCCTCCCGCCATGAAAAGCCGTCGTGAGTTTCTCAAGACCGGCCTCGCCTTCGGGGCCTTGTTTTCAACGTCGGGTGGCCCCGGTCTGTTCGCGAATCAACGGCCGGCCGTGTCCGGAGGTTCAGGCGGGCGTCCGGTGCTGGTGGCGGTGCGGGACGGTGAACGCACGGCGATGCTGGACCGTGCGTTGGCGGAGTTGGGCGGCATTGAGGCGTTCGTGCAGCCCGGCCAGACGGTGCTGATCAAACCGAACATCGGCTGGGATGTGCCGCCCGAACGCGGCGGCAACACGCACCCCGAGATCGTTGCGCGGTTGGTGACGCTTTGTCTGACGGCGGGCGCGAAGTCGGTGAGTGTTTTCGACAATCCCTGCGATCAATGGCAGCGCTGCTACGTCACCAGCGGCATCGCGGCCGCGGCGGAGGCGGCCGGTGCGCGCGTGGTCAACGGCAAGGACGAGAGCCTTTATCGCGAGATTGAGATTCCGCAGGGCGTGAAGTTGCGGCAGGCGAAGGTGCATGCGCTCGTGCTCGACAGCGACGTGTTCATCAATGTGCCCGTGCTCAAGCACCACAGCGGTGCGTTGATGACGGCGGCGATGAAAAACCTGATGGGGGTGGTGTGGGACCGGCGCTTCTACCATCGCAACGACATGCCGCAGTGCATTGCGGACTTTGTGACCACGGTGCGGCCCACGCTCAACATCATCGACGCCTACCATCCGATGGTGCGCAACGGGCCACGCGGCCTGAGCGACAACGACGTGGTGCTCATGCGCACGCTGCTGGCTTCGACCGACATCGTCGCGATCGATGCCGCCGCCGCGCGCCTGCTCGGCCATGCGCCGGCCGATGTGCGTCACGTGCAACTCGCCGCGGACATGCAACTCGGCACGATTGATTTCAACGCGATGGACATCCGCCGGCTGCAGCTGGCCTGAAGCCATGTGGCGGCACCGGCTCAAACGGCTGCGGGTGACCGGGGCGCTGCTGATCGGCGGGGTGCTGACGTTTGCGCTGGTGGATTTTTATGAATGGCTGCCGGCGGCGGTGGGCCGTTGGGCGGCCTCGATCCAATTGGTGCCGGCGACGGTCGCCCTGGTCACGGGGGCGGGTTTGGCCGCGGGGATGGTGGTGTGCGGTCTGTTGGGACTCACGCTGCTGTTTGGCCGCGTGTATTGTTCGGCAATCTGTCCGCTGGGCATCATGCAGGACGCCATCGCGCGCGTGGTGGCGTGGGGGCGCGGCCGACCGGCCGGGTTGAAGTTTGCCGAGCCGCGCAACGGGCTGCGCTACGGTTTTCTCGCGCTCACGCTGGCAGGCATCATGGCCGGTTGGGGCGGGCTCACGCTCGCGCTGCTCGATCCCTACAGCAACTACGGCCGGATCGCGTCAGGTTTGTTCCGCTCGGTGATCATGATCGGCAACAATCTGGCAGTCGGCGTGGCGGAATGGAGCGGGTTGGATGGGCTGCATCGCGTGCCGCCGGCCTGGCCGGTGGCGGGGGTGCTGATGCTGTCACTCGCGGTGCTGGTTCTTGTCGGATGGCTGGCGGCTACGCGCGGCCGGCTGTTTTGTAACACGGTTTGTCCGGTGGGCACGTTGCTGGGCTTGGTGTCGCGGAAGGCGGCATGGCGTCTGACGATCGACCGGTCGGCCTGTCTGAAATGCGGCGAGTGCCTGCAGGTCTGCAAGGCGCAGTGCATCGACCTGCGCAAGGGCGAGATCGATGCGTCGCGCTGCGTGGCATGTTACAACTGCATCGGCACCTGCAAGGAACTGGGCATCGTGCACGCGTTTGCCTGGACCCCGCTGATTGCGGAAACCGACACCGAGGAAACCGAGGCAGACGAGCCTGAAGGTGAGCCGGAACCCGAGCCCACGCCGTCGTTTTCCGGTCTGCCGAGCAACCCGTCGCGCCGGGTGTTTCTCGGCGGCGCGCTTGCCGCCACCACCATCGGGTTGGGCCCAAAGCTGGGTGCGACCGGCGGAGCGGGTGCGCTGGACCCGAATCACAGTTCGGGGGTGTGTCCGCCCGGTGCGGGCAGCATTGATCGCTACCTTAACCGCTGCACGGCGTGTCATCTGTGCATCACCGCGTGTCCGACGCATGTATTGCAACCGGCGCTGCTGGAATACGGTTTTGCGGGGCTGCTGCGTCCGCGGTTGGATTTCACCAAGTCGTTCTGCAATTACGACTGCCGGCGCTGCGGCGAGGTGTGTCCCGACGGGGCGATCACACTGCTCGATCTGGCGGACAAGCAGCTGACGCGCATCGGCGTGGCGGTTCTCGTGCAGAACCTGTGCGTGGTGGAGAAGGACGGCACGGATTGCGCGGCGTGCAGCGAGCATTGTCCGACCAAGGCGGTGGACACGGTGCCGTATCGCGACGGCCTGCGTTTGCCGGTGGTGCATCCGGAGCGATGCATCGGTTGCGGCGCGTGCGAGTTCTCGTGTCCGGTGCAACCGGTCAAGGCCATCACGGTGGCGGGCCGGCGTCGGCATGAGCGGGCGGAAAAGTTTGCCGAGGAACCGCCGCTTGCGCCGGTGCCTGAGGGTGAGTTTCCGTTTTAGGTTTTCGGGTCTGTTTTTACCGCGGATTACACGGATGGACACGGATCAGGCCAACATGAGAGAAGATCGGACGCGCTCGTCGAATCAGTGTCAGTTCTCAAACCCGATGTAGCGAACGGTTGGAAAGCCGGCGGCGAGGTCTTGCCAGAATTGATCGCGCATGAGGCGCGGGAAGACATTGAGTGAGGCAATCTCACTCCGGGACACGAATCGGGCCTCAAGCAGGACGTCGCGTTCCTCCTCGGTGGCGTGCTGAAAGTTGATTTCGCCACCGATCAGTTTGCATTGGATCCAATGTTTGCAGACGCGCCGACCTGCATCGAATAGCTCCTCGATATACACGAACTTGAGCGGCTGAACCTGCAGGCCGGTCTCCTCGAAGCATTCCCGGGCGGCGCAGTCAAAGAGGGTTTCCTTGCCTTCCACGCCTCCACCGGGTGGCCCCCAAAAGTCATCATGGCCGGGGATGCGATGTTGCACGAGGAGGACGCGATTCGCGTGAATCACGAGGGCGCCGGCACTGATGCGATGAGGCAGGGACATGGATCGATGGATATGGGATTTATTGTAGGGCGGGGTCGCTGACCCCGCCTAGCGGTCCTGGATAATCGAAGGCGGGATCAGGCGATCCCGCCCTACAATGTGAGAGATCACACGTCCCGCACGCAGCGGAAGCCGAGGTTGGTGGTGGCGCTGTCAGGGGTGTTGCTGCTGCGCGCGTCGGTGCGGTAGCGGTTGCAGTAGCTGGCGTGACACAGATACGAACCGCCACGCATCATGCGGCGATCGCTGATCGCGGGACCGGTGGGGTTTTCGCGTGGCGAATGTTTGTAGTAATTGGCGTCGAACCAGTCCCAAACCCATTCCCAGACATTGCCGGTCATGTTGTAGAGACCATGGCCGTTGGCGGGGTAGGATTTGGCGGGGGCGGGGCCGTAATAACCGTCGGCCTGCGTGTTTTGCGCGGGGAATGTGCCCTGCCAGACGTTCATGCGGTGCTTGCCACCGGGTTCGAGTTCGTCCCCCCACGGAAAGCGCTTTTGCACGAGCCCGCCACGCGCGGCGCATTCCCACTCGGCCTCGGTGGACAGGCGTTTGCCGGCCCACGCGGCGTAGGCGGTGGCGTCGTGCCAGGAGACGTGCACGACGGGATAAGCCCAGCGTTTCTTGATGTTGGTGCCCGGGCCTTCGGGGTGGCGCCATGATGCGCCCTCGACGCGGCACCACCACTCGCTGCCGAGCACGCGGGCGCGCACGGCGGTGGCCTGTTGCTTGGGGGTGAGATGGCCGAAAAACACAAACGACCAGCCGAAGCGCTCCGACTCGGTCTTGTAACCGGTGGCGTTGACGAAGGCGTTGAACTGCTCGTTGGTCACGGTGGTGGCGTCGATCCAGAACGGATCGAGCCTGACCGGATGCACCGGGCCTTCGCCGTCGTCGGCGAAACCGTAGTCGCCCTCGTTGCCCATGAGAAACTCACCGCCGGGGATGAGCTTCATGCCGTCGGTCGAACCGGTGTTGATGCGGCGAAACTCCGCGGCAGAGGGGGCAGGCGCACCGGCGTGATCGCGGCCGGGTGCGCAGCAGGAGCCTTTGGGGTCGTCGGGATGCAAAACAGAAAGGCTTATTGGTTAACCACAGATGCACACAGATACACACAGATTTTAGGAGGACGTATTTGAGCCATGGGCTTTGGGTCATCCGTGTTCATTTGTGTGCATCTGTGGTTGGTTTGGTTTGCAACGTTTCAGGCAAAACTGACGCGGCGCGGGGAATGCGCTTCGCGTTCCAAGTTGAGGCGCACGAGCCGACGGACAAGCGCGTCACGAATATCGCGCGCGGACGCATCGGACCAGAGGTTGCGGTATTGGTCGGGATCGGTGTCGAGGTCGTAGAGTTCGCCGTCGTCGGTGTCCTGATAAACAACGAGTTTGTGCGACACGGTGACGAGCGTCTGCTGATAAAATGTCTCGTAGGTCGGACGCAGTTCGACGGTGACGGCGTCCTGCACGGTTGCCTTTTCGCGACGCAGCACGGGGCCCAGGTCCACGCCCTGCAGGCCGGTGGGTTCGTCCACGCCGGCGAAGTTGAGGAAGGTGCGCGGCAGATCGACGAGGTTGGCCAGCGCTTCGGTCTGGCCGGTGGCGGGAATGAGCCCGGGACCCCAGGCGAGCAGCGGCACGCGCTGGCAACCCTCGTAGGCGGCGGCGCCCTTGCCCCAGAGGCCGTGGTGGCCGTGCATCTCGCCGTGGTCGGTGGTGTAAACGACGAGCGTGTTTGCGAGCTGACCGGTTTCCTCGAGGGCCTTGAAGATCGCGCCGATGCGGTCGTCCATGAAATTGACCATGCCGACGGTGGCGCGGAGCGAGTCTCGTTCAATGCCTTTGCGTTCGAAATCGCCGAAGCAGGATGGGAAGCCGTTGCCGTCATCGAAGCGGCCGAAATCCGAGTCGCGCATGCGGCGGTAGATTTCGTGGCGGTCGTCGAACTCATCCTCGCGGTAATCCGCGTAAGGGCGGAGTTCGTCGGGATTGACCTGTGAATACCACGGATCGGGGCAGATCATGGGCTCGTGCGGGTCCTGAAAACTCGCCCAGCAAAACCACGGTTGGCCGGTGTCGGCGCGGCGGCGCAGGTAATCGTTGGTCACCGATGCGACCCAGGAGCTGTCGTGATAGTCGGCGGGGATTTCCCATCGCCCGGTTTCGAAGCGCGAGTAATCGGCGCGCAGTCGGTGGAACCACGGCTTGTAATCCACGCCGGCATGTTCGAGGAAGAGCCGGTAATGGGCCTCGGGGATGTTGTTGATCGTGTGGCCGGTGTTGGCCTGAAACTCATCGAAGCCGACATAGGGACCGTTCCAAGTGGCCCAGAATTCGGGCGGCGGATTCTTTTGGCCGGCGATGTGCTCGATCTCGTCGTCGCGGCGCACGAAGTGGTGCTTGCCGAAGAGCGCGGTGTGGTAACCGGCCGCACCGAGCACGGCGGGCAGGGTGACGGTGGGAAAGGGCCTGAGCGTGACACCGATGGAATACGCACCGTGCCGCGAGGGGTATTGCCCGGTGAGCAGCGAAACGCGCGTGGGTGTGCAGATGGGGCAGGGGGTGTAGGCGCGGTTGAAGTGCACGCCCTCGCGCGCCATGCGGTCGAGGTTGGGGGTCACCAATCCCGGTGTGCCGAGGCAACCGAGGTGGTCGAACCGGTGCTGGTCGGAGGTGATGAGCAGGATGTTGGGGCGCATCGGGGTGCGTTGATTCAATGCGCGGAGGCCCGGGGGCCAAGCCCCGAACCAAAAATTCCGGAGATTGGCGCCGGTGATGAATGCCGTTGAACGGAGTACGGGCCGTGCCAGTCTGCCGCGCATGAAACGGTTGCTTGTGCTGGCGCTGGCGGGACTGATGGCGAATCCGGTGCTCGGGGCAGAGCCACCCGTCACGCCGTTTCTGGCGCGGCATCATCCCTATGAACCGCGGCCGCCGTTGCTGACGGCGCCGGAGTTTCAGGATGTGCTGCGCGATGCGAAGATCACGGCGTCGGGCCACGACGACGAACAGCGGCCGGAATTTGTGCACGATGGGATCAGCGACGATTCCGTGCTGTTCTGGACCTCGAAGGAATTTCCCGCGTGGGTGCAGCTTGAGTTGCCGGAGGTGCGCAAGATCGGGCAGGTCAACCTGCAGCTGCGTTCGCCCGGCCGGCGTTCGTTTGCCCTGGTGATCGAAGGTTCGGCTGACGGCGGGGATTGGATCATGTTGTGCGACCGGCGCGCAGGCACGGGGATTTTGCCGGGCGGAGAACTCGAGGCGGTGTTGCCGGAGCCGGTGGAGCTGAAATTCCTGCGGCTCACCGTTACGGGCGCCGACCAGCCGGATCGCGGACCCTATGTGATGGAATTGTCGGCCTACGCCCAGCCGACGCCGCGGACGCTGCACGGCGCGGTGGGGGACATCAACCGGCAATACGATGCGGCGAATTTGCCCTTGATGCATGGGACGCGCGAATGGAGGGCCACCGCTTGGCGCGGTGAGCGCGTGCACGGTCAGTTCGTGGTCTGGACCCGGCGCGAGTTGGCGGGGCTGCGCGCGGAGGTGACGGAAATGCGGCGGGTGGATGATGTAGGGCGGGATCGCCTGATCCCGCCAGCAAGTGGGGCAGTGGGGAAGGCGGGATCGGGCGATCCCGCCCTGCAAGCCAGCACGCGATTTGTGCGTCACGTGCTGGCCGAGGGGAAATTGGTGGGCGATGTGCTGGATGATGCGGAGCGCGTGGCCATGCCGCCCGGTTCATATCGGGCGATGTGGCTGACGATCGAGACGCCGCGCGATGCCGTGCCCGGAAACTATGCCGGTGTGCTCACGGTGCGCGCGGATGGCGCGGAGCCGTTGGAGTTTCCGCTGAGTTTGGAAATCTTGCCGACGACACTGCCGGCGCCGCGCGATTGGGCGTTTCACCTCGATGTGTGGCAGCACCCGTGGTCGATCGCGCGCTGGCATGGCGTGAAGCCGTGGAGCGACGCGCACTTTCAAATCATGCGGCCTTACATGGAGGAATTGGCGAACGCGGGCCAGAAGGTCATCACCACGACGATCACCCCGCGGCCGTGGGGCAGCCGCGACTACGACGATTACGACACGATGGTGGAGCACGTGAAGCAGCCGGACGGTTCGTGGAAATACGATTACACGAAGTTCGACCGCTACGTGGAGTATGCGATGAGCTGCGGCATCACGGCACAGATCAACTGTTACTCCATGCTCACCTGGTCGGGGCGTTTGGAATACACCGATGCGGTGACAGGTGACACACGTTGGGCAATGAGCGAACCGGGCACGGCGGAGTTTGCCGATTACTGGGGGCCGTTTCTGCGCGACTTTGAAAAGCACCTCGAAGCGAAAGGCTGGCTGGAGATCACGCGCATCGCGGTGGATGAAGCCCCGGCTGCCATGATGAAGCCGATGCTCGAGCTTATGCGCGCCAACGCTCCGCGGTTAAAGGCGGCGCTTGCCGGCAACCAGGCGCCCTCGCACTACACCGGGCTCGATCTGGCGGATTTCACGATCATTCTCGATCACGCGAGCGAGGATTTGTTGCGCGACATCGCCAACCGCCGCGCTGAGGGGCGCATCACGACGTTTTACGTGTGCCTCGATCCGAAGCGGCCGAACACCTTTGTGACGAGTCCGCCGGCCGAGAGCGTGTGGCTCGGTTACTACACGGCCGTCAACGGCTATGACGGCATGCTGCGCTGGGCGTTCACCACCTGGCCGGAGAATCCGCTGCACGAGACGCTCTATTCCGCGCATCCTTGGCGGCGTGACCTGCCGCCGGGCGATTCATTCCTCGTCTATCCCGGCCCGCGCAGTTCGGTGCATTGGGCCATGCTGCGCGACGGCATCGAGGAGTGGGAAAAACTGCGGGCGCTGCGCGCGGTTAACCGCGGCGCATTGCCCAAATCCATCACGGACCTGCTTGAACGCTTCCGCGACCCGCAGCAACTCGGAGACGACGAGACTATCATCAGTGACGTCGAGGCCATGCGTGCGGCGATCGATCAAGTTGCGAAAACGACGCCAAGGGATAATCGCGAATGAACACCCATCGACGAGAATAGAGAAAGGAAGAGGGTTAACCACTGCTGACACTGATGGACAAACCGACTGCAGGTGAAAGCGAGGTCACCGTCGTTATCTTCCTGCGCCTGCACGTGGAGCTTGTCAGCTTGGTTGGCAGGCGCTCACATCTTTGGCGTGTTGCCTAATCCCCTGAACCCCATGGTGCGTTGGCTGGTGCTGCTTGGAATGGTGCCGTTGGTACGGGCGGAAGAGCCGGGGATGCGGGCGGTTTGGGAGCATCTGGCGGGATCGCAACCGGTGATGGCGCGGGTGGCATTGCGCGAGGCGGCTGACGTTGATGCACGCGCGGAGGCTCTGGCGCAGGCCGCCATCGACCTGGCGCTGCCGCCGATCCGCGAGGGCGATTGGAACCGCATCGAACGGGTGCTGGTGCAGCTGGCGGCGGGGGATGACGAGGTGGCCGCACGGGCGCTCTATTTGCAGGCGCGGATGCATCAGGTGCACAAGGTGGTGCCTGATCATGCGCGGGCGGAGGTGTTTTATCGCGAACTCGACCGGCGCTGGCCGGGGAGTCACTGGGCGCAGCTCGGGTTGGTGAAGCTCGGATTGGTCAAACTCTACGCGGTGCCCGAGCCGGCCGATCCGCGGGCGCGCATCGCCGGGGTGCTGGCCCTGCTCGACCGGATTGAGGAGCAGCCGTTGCGGCGCGACCTTTTGCTGCAGATCGGCTGGGCCGGGGTGTTTTACGAGCTGCCGCATGCGGAGGTGCTGCCGCACTTGATCGCGGCCGAGGCGATCGGCGGGATGCTGGGCATCACCCCGGAGGATTTGGTCATCCAAATTGGCGAGCTGTCATTTCGCAACGGCGAGCTGGAGCAGGCGCGGCATTATTTCCAACGGTTCCTGACGGAGTTCCCGACCAACAGCCGGAAATTCAATGTGCAGAGCCGCCTCGCGGAGGTGGAGGCGGCGTTGGCGGTGAAAGGAGGCGCATCGTGAAAGCCCGGGGATCGCGCCGGCTGACCGGCTTGCTGCTGTTGGCGGCGGTTTACGCGCTGGCAATTTATTGGGTGTTCACACGTTCAGCACCGGTGGCGGAGGAGCGGGAGGTGACGATTCGCGTCGCGCACTGGCAGATCGAACTGGGGCCGCCGGACGGCATCGAGGCGGCGATCAAGCGTTACGAGGAGCTGAATCCGCGCGTGCGGGTGAAACAGGTGCTGGTGCCGAGCGGGGTCTATCGCCAGTGGCTGCGGGCAAACTTTGCCGGCGACAATGCGCCGGACATCGTGGAATACGGTGTGTGGCTGGCGGGTTTGTCGGATCTGCCGGTGCGGTATTTCGAGCCGCTGACCAACGAGCTGCTGGAGCCGAATCCGTACAACCGCGGTACGCCGCTGGAGGGCGAGGCGTGGCTCAAGACCTTTGCCGACGAACTGCTGGAGCAGCGGCTCAATTCGCCTGAGCCGGGGCAATATTACGCGGTGACGCTGACGCGACTTTCGCAACGGCTGTTCTGCAACCGCAAGCTGCTGCGTGAGATCACGGGTTCGGACGAACTGCCGGAGGATTTTGCCGCGATGCGGCGGATTTTTGCGCAGACCGCGGAATACGGCGCGCGCCGCGGCCGGCCGGCCTTCCCCTTTGCCGGCAGCCGGGACAACGCGATGTGGCTGATGGCTTTTTACATGGGCGGCACGCAGAACAAACTGGCGCAAGCGCTCGATCATGACGGCATACTGGGATTTTATCCGCGGCAGATGCAGTGGAGCTACCTGCGCGGCGAGTGGCGTTACAATCAACCCGAATTAAAGGCCGGGCTGGCCCTGCTGGCCGAGTTGAGCGAGCAGATGCGGCCGGGCTACATGCAGGCACTGCGCGACGAGGCCGTGCGGCAGTTCCTGCAGGGGGATGCATTGTTTCTCTTCGCGGGGGCGTGGGAAGCCACCAGCTTGCGGCGCCTGGCGGATTTTCCGGTCGATGCCCTGCGCTGTCCGCAACCGACCGTCGACGATCCCGTGGTCGGCGAGCACATGCTGGGCCGTTTCGCCGACGGCAGCAACACGACCTCTTTCGGATTTTACCTCAACAAGCACACGCCCCACCGTCAGGCGGCGATCGATTTCCTGCGTTTTCTGACGAGTTATGAAGGCAACAAGCTCTTCACCGACCACAGCGGCTGGCCGCCGGCCGTGCGCGAGGTGCCGATGACGCCCGAGGTGGCGGCGCTGCTTTCGCCGGACGACGGCTATGCCTACAACGGCCCCAGCTTCAATTTGGGCGGCTCATCGGGAAACATTTTCGCGCGCAACGTGCATCTGTTGTCGGGGCCCGAGGCCAACATCGATCGACTGGCCGAGGTGCTGGACCGGGATATGCCGGCGGCGGCGCGCGAAGGCCTGCAGATTGAGGAGCGGGCCGCGCGCTGGGCGATGTTGCCGCAGGATGCGCGCATCATCGGTTTGGGCGGCATGCTGGCCGCCGAGCCCGACGATGCCGCCACGCGGCTCCGGCAGGAGCGGCTGGAAGCGGCGCAAAATCTCAGCGAAGCGCGCGCCCTGCTGCTGGCGCGGCAGCTGGAAATGACGGCGGGCCGGTGAGGACCGGCCGAATTTCATGAATTGTCGTAGCCGCGCTTGAGCCGGAGGCGTTCCGAACTGAGTGGGATTCAGCCAAGGGTGGCTGCAGGGAGGCCAATCTGCTGGCCAGCAGAATCGCTGCGCGCCCTGCTTCGCCAAGCCTACGAAGGCCACGGCCAACGCGGCTACACCTCAACTTGCACGGCTCCAAGCCGGCATGTGCCGGCCTCAGCAGATGCGACCGCGTTTGCCGGCCTTGCCGTGCAGGGCGGGGTTGTCGCCGATCCAGCGTTCGTCGATCGGCTCGCTGGCGAGCTGATAGCGCGTGTCGGTCGAGATGCGCACCACATCGGTGGCGTTGTCGAGCGACGCGTGGATCATGTGCATCGGGAAGGTGAGGAAATCGCCGGGCTGAAAATGCGTGGTCAGCCAGCGGCCGCCGAATTTCTCGCGCAACGAAACGCAATTCTTGGAGAGCCAGCCGGGGTGGCTCCAGCCGCCCTCGACCTTGACCTTCTGGACATCCTTCGGGCGGTTTTCGCAGTAGGTGTCCACGTCGGACTCGAGGTATTTTTTGATGCGCTCCGACTTGGTGTGCGAACCCTCGAGCAGCATGAGCGGGCTCTGTTCCAGCGACACCTCGCCGTAGGGCACCCAGCAGGTGAGCAGGCGGTGCGTGCCGCGGCCCATATAAACGAGGTCGCAGTGCGCGGGCGTGCCGACGCCGCGGCCGAGCGAGCGGGCCCAGATGTAATCGAAGTGCCGGATCGGTCCGCCGAAGAGCTTGGTGTAGAAGCCGAGCAGCTCGGGCCCGAAGACCACGCGTTCGACGTCGCGGTTGGGATTGGCGAGCGACGGCATGAACTTCGGCGCGTCGTCCTTGTTGCTGATGCCGGCCTCGAGCGGCTGGCTGGGATCGAGATGACCGGCGTCGGCCAGGCGCCGCAGGATGGAGAGCCGCGCGGTGCGGACGATGTCCCGGGGCAGGAAATTGCGAATCAGCAAATAGCCGTCCTCCTGCAAACGCGCGCGCAGGGCGGCGGGATCGCCGAGCAGATCCTCGGACGAACGCAGGAAGCCGAAGGCCTCTTCGCCGGTGTCGAGCGGCAGGTGGTTGGCGGTCAAGCGGGGCAGGGTGAGCGTGCTCATGGGATAACGTCATGCAACATACCCGGGGGCGGGTCCAAAAGGAATGGTTGTTCTGGGTATTCGCATGTGTAATATGGTCGCATGAAATCCAACCCCGCGCCACCGCCCGGCGTGCACGTCATCCCGACGGCCGGGGCGCATCCCCAATGGGGCGGCATCACCCTGGCGGGCCAGTTGCAGGCCAGCGTGGGCATTGGGCACGGGACCATGCGTGTCTTGGGCAGCTACGCGGTGGTGTATCTGCTGGCGGGCGGCGGCACCTTTGCCGACGGGTTGGGGCGACGGCAGGAGGTGAACGCCGGCGATGTGCTGCTGCTGTTTCCCGACGTGCCGCACGCCTACGGTCCTCCGCCGGGTGGGCGGTGGGACGAAATATTTTTCGTGTTTCACGGACCCATGTTCGAGGCGTGGCGGGCGGCGGGACTGCTCAATCCGCGCGAGCCGATCCGGCAGGCCGAACCGGTCGCGGCCTGGCACCGCAAGTTCGCCTCGATTTGCCCGGGAGACCGGCAGGGCGAGGGCGCGGCGCTGCTCGAACTGGCGCGATTGCAGGGGGTGCTGGCGAAATTGTTCGGCGTCACACCCGTTGCCGCCGACGGCACCAAGGCGGCCCTGCCGCCATGGCTGGCGGAAGTCTGCCGCGAACTGGAACGGCCGGATGTCGCGCCGGACTGGCCCCGGCTGGCGGCGCTCTCCGGGCTGTCGTATGAACGTTTCCGCAAGAAATTCACCGCGCTGAAGGGCGTGCCGCCGGCGCGTTACCGGTTGCTGCGGTTGGTGGACCGGGCCTGCGTGCGGTTGACGGAGGACGAGCGGCCGCTGAAGGCGATCGCGCACGAACTGGGTTTCTGCGATGAGTTTCATTTTTCGAAACTCTTCAAGCAGCGCACCGGCCTCGCGCCGTCGGCCTATCGGCGGCAGACCCGGCGGGATCAGGCGTAAAGCCGGATGCCCTATGCGATGGGGCTTGAGCGCGGTAGCGCCGGTAGGGGCAGCACGCCTGCGAGCATGACGACGCTCCCTGCCTCTAAAGTGCCATTCAATGGTCACAAAGGGCACGCCGCAGATCTCACTTAAATGAGATGTCCCAAGCTATTTATCTGTAGGGACGGGGCTTGACCACGCTCATTCCAAAGTCGTGTTCCGCTCGCGGGCGCGCACAAGGCGCGCCCCTACGCTTGAAGTCCGAAAACTAAGGAAGATTGGTATAAAGCAGCTTCCTCAGCAGTGCGAGGTGGGCGTCAAAATTGACGCCGTGATGCCAGTGCACGCCGGGCCGATGGCGGCGGGCGCATTCGTCGGCGGGCAGGGGCTGGCCGGCGCCGTCGCGCGGATTGAGCCAATGAACGGGGCAACCGGTGGTGGTGGCGAGCAGCGGCAGATCGTAGTGTCGCAGCACGCCGGGCAAAATCAGGTCGTGCGGCCACGCCAACTCCGCGGTGGCCAGGAGGTCGGCGTAGCTTGCGGGTGCATCGTGCAACACCACGGCGGAGAAGGCGCGCGTGAGGGCCGCGAGATGCAGGGCCACGGGACCGGCGGCACCGACAGCGTGCAGAACGGTGCGTGGCTGCACCGGCCACGTGCGTTGCAATTGCCAGGCGTCGCGGATGCGGCCGGTCTCGACCGCGGCGTCGAGCGAGATGCCAACGTAGCCCAGGGTGCGATCGGGCGAGCCCCAGCTGACATTTTCGTAGGGCGAGGTGGCGGGTGCGGTTTCACCCCAGCCGCGCAGATCGGCCGCGAGCAGGTTGGCCTGCGGACCGTTGCGGTCGAGGTGGCCGATGGCCTGCATCAACAGGCCGCCGCGTTGCGCGAGCGTGAGCCGGCCGGCGGCGTCGAGATGCCACAAGGTGGCGGTCGCGTCGGGGCAGGTCACCGTGGAAACGGGCACCGTGATGCCCGGCTCGCTGGCGAACACCCATTCGCGCCAGTCGTGAAACCAAGTGCGCTGGCCGGCGTTGAGCGCGACCGGCTGCGGGGCCGGTGTGGCGGGATCGAGCTGCGCCTGGGCCCGCAACCGCTCCACGGTCGGCGCCGCGTGTTGCGCGGCCAGATCATCGGCGCGCCGGCGGGTGAGCGAGCGCATGTTGACCTGCTGGTTGGGGTGGCAACTGATCGATTCGACGGGCAGCAGCGCGTAATCCTTGGGGTCGTCAGACGGCAGCGCGCCGGCGGGCAATTGCCAAACGCGTTGCAGCCAAAGACAAAACTCCCGCGCCTGGGCGAGTGTGTAGGCGTGACCGCAGGTGTCTTCGAACGCGCTGAACTGCTCGGCCGCGCCTTGGGCCGCATAATAGGTCCTGACGTCGGCGGCGGCCTGGCGCGTGTCCTCCGCATGAAACACCTCGTCGCCCTGACCGTAAAGCAACAGCAACGGGCGCGGGGCGATGGCGCCGAGCAGATGGGCGTCGTCCAAGCCGTCGCGCAGCCGGCCCTGCATCATGGTTTCCGGACAACAGCTGTAATTGCGTTCATACATGATCGAGCCCATCCGTGTGACACAGCAGGACGGCGCCACCGCGGTTACGCGGTCGTCGAGCAAGGCGGCGTAGATTGACGAGTGGCCGCCGCCGGACACGCCGGTGCAGGCGAAGCCGTGACGGGTGTCGATGTCGGCGCGGGTGGCGAGGTAATCCATCGCGCGCAGCGTGTCGCCGACGAAGTAGCGGCCGGAGGTGTCGCCGGTGAGGTGGCAGCGCACGCCGTCGTCAAAGTGATCGTTGCCCGGCTGTTTTTCGCCGGCCATGCCGGGCGGATCGAAGATGATCGCCGCGAAACCCGCGCGGGCGAAGTAGTGGCAGGGGAACTGATAGTTGACGAACTGTTTGCCGGAATGGCCCACCGAAACGACGACCGGCGGGAACGGTCCCTCGCCGGTGGCGGGCAGGTAGAGCGTCGCGTTCACCTCCCAGCCCGGGTGCGATTCGAACAGCACGTTCTCGTAACGGAAGCCCGGACCCTCGCCACGACTGACGGTGCGGGCGTGCAGCGGACCGCCGAGGCTCTCGTGCAGGTCGCCGTGATAGGCGCGGAACTGCGCGCGCGTCCATGACGTGGCCGCGACCGGATCTGCCGCGAACCGCCGGTAGGTTTGGTCGAGCGCGGCCAGGCCGAGATCGGCGATGTGGCGGCGCAGCATGTGGCGGTCGGGGGCGGGCAGCGGGGTGTTCATGGCTGGAAAAGGGACTGCAGGTAGGCGTGGGTCACGGGGATATCGGCGGGGGCGAGGTCGGGTTGCAGCAGGTCGCGCGGCGCCACCCAGGCCAACGCGGTGTGCTCGTGGCCGACGGGTTCGAGGTGGGCGCTGGCCAGACGGCAGACAAACGGAATCAACTCGATGCTGGCGGCGGCATAGTGGTGCACGCTGGACGGCAGCGGCCGGAGCGGTTCGATGGTGCAACCCAGCTCCTCCTCGATTTCGCGCACCAAGGCGGCGGCGGGGGCTTCGCCCGGCTCGACCTTGCCGCCGGGAAACTCCCATTTGCCGCCGAGGTGCTTGTGCCCGGGCCGTTGGGCGAGCAGCACGAGACCGTCGCGCTCGATCAGGGCGCAGACGACGGGCACGGGCGTGGCATCGGATTGGGCGGCCATGGGATAGAGGTTCAGACACTGGCCGGCGGCCGGACCGAGGCAAGGGGCAACGCCGCGCGGATTTTGCTGAAACTTTTCCCTGCGCTGCCGGGTTATCGGGGCATGAACACTTTGCTCAAAATCCTCCTGCTGGCGGTGCTGGTGGTGCTCGCGTTTCACTTTGCCCCGATATTGCTCGTGCCGATTGTCCTGCTGGCCGCCGGCCTCATGGCGTTATGGATCACCGTATCCGTGGCGGCGATAATTCTGCTGATTGTCGCCCTGGCGCTGATCGCCGGGCTGAGTCCGATCTGGATTCCGGTGCTGGCGCTGGTCGGCCTGATCGCGCTGTGCCGGAGCGGATCGCGCCGGGCGGTGGCGCGGAACTGATTTTCAGCCGATATAGGCAACCGGCGCGCCGGCCGGCAGCCACGCCTGATGCGGCAGGGCGGCGATGATGCCGTTGCGGACGGCCTTCACCGCGGTGGTTTGACCGGAAAGCGGATCATGCAACCGGCCCAGGATTTCGCCGGCGGTGATGCGGGCGCCCAGTTTGGCGATGCCCGTCCAGAGGCCGGAGGCCGGGCTGCCTTGGTAATCACCGGCCAACGCGGGCAAGGGGGAAGCGCCTTCGATCTGCGGCGGGGCAAAGCCGCCGTCGCCCAGGCCCAATGCCGCGAGGCTGCGCGCGAGCGCGGCAACGAGCGCGGTGACGCCTTCGCGGTCGAGCAGGCCGCCGCCGCCCCATTCGACACCGACGGCGATCTTGCCGGCGCGATGCGCCTCGTTGCTGAACACGCCCGCGACGTCGGGCATGCGCCATTGATAAAACCGGTGGTCAAACGAAGCGAGCACGTCGCGCGCACGTTCGTCGTCGCCCGGCACGCCGACCATCGGCAGGTGCATGATGGCGGTGCCGCCGCTGTGCAGGTCGATGACAGCATCGGCCGGTTGCACGAAGGTGGAGAACACCGCGGCGGCGAGCCGGCGCGTGGGAGGGCCGGCGGGATCGCCGGGGAAGGCGCGGTTGAGATCGCCGTCGTCCACCGGCGTGCGGCGGCGGCGCGCCTGCCACGCGGCGACATTGACAACCGGCAGCACGGTGACCGTGCCGGCGAGCCGCGCGGGTTCCAGCGCGGTGAAGAATTCCGCGCCGGCGGCGGGGCCTTCGTATTCGTCGCCATGCACGCCGCCGGTCACGAGCAGATGCGGGCCGGGTTTGCGGCCGGATGCGCGATGCACGGTGAGCGCGGGCAGACCGGCGACGCCGGGAGACCAAGTGGTGGTGAGCTTGGCCCCGGGCTCAGGCGTCATGGTAGGGATTGGGATCGGTGCCGCGCGCGGTGTAGTTGCGGCGCGGGGGCACGGTCATGGCCTGGAACTCCGCGCAGAACGAGAGCAGGTTTTTGATCTCCTCCTCGGCGTAGAGCCGGCCTTTTTCGGCGGTGGCGGTGGCGGGATCGCCCTCGACGCCGGAGCCGTTGGAAACGCGCGACCAGTCGTCGATGAACGCCACCGGGCCGTCGCCGGCCATGAGGTCCACCCAAATCTGTTCGGAGCGCTTTTGCAGGACGTCGGCCACGGCCTTGTCCATGTAAACCTGCCCGGGCGCGAGGTGCAGATACCAGGAGGTTTCGTATTCGCAGGCGTGGGCCATGCCGCCGACGGGCGTTTCGCGGATTTTGGCCGCGAGGTCGCGGGCGAGGTTCCAGTGGTTGATGGCGGCGGCGAGGGCGTCGTCGTGCTCGTTCACGATCTTGCGCGCGACCAGGGCGCAGGGCATGGCGTTGGAGCCGTGGCCGTTGATGAGGATGACGCGTTTGTGGCCCTGCTTGACGAAACTGCGGCAGACGTCGGCCACGTAATTGACGAAGTGCTCAACCTCGACGGACACCGTGCCGGGAAACCCCATGTTGTGCGTGTTGAAGCCGTAGTGGATCGGCGGCACGCTCATCACGAGATCGGGCCGGCGGCGCGCGGCCTCATCGCAGAGCCAGGTGACGATGCGGTTGTCCACATCGACCGGCAGGTGCGGGCCGTGCTGCTCGATGGCGCCGACCGGGAGGAGCACCACGCGGTTGGCCAGCGCGGCACGGCGGGCCTCCGGCCAGGTCATGGTTTCGAGCAGCGGCTTGGGTTCGGCGGGGTTCATGGGGTGAGGGAAAGAGGGAATAAGGGGATAAGGGAGTGAGGGAGTAAGGGGATAAGGG
>JACFMR010000056.1 GCA_019455245.1 Opitutaceae bacterium | reverse complement strand
GCAGGTGTCAGCCCACCGAGCCTTCCATTTCGAGATCGATGAGGCGCTTGAGTTCGACGGAGTATTCCATCGGGAACTGGCTGGCGAGGTCGTTGATGAAGCCGTTGACGGCGAGGCTCATGGCCTGGGCCTCGGTGAGGCCGCGCTGCTGCATGTAGAAGATCTGTTCCTCGGAGACCTTGGAGACGGACGCCTCGTGCTGCGTGGCGTTTTTGTCGCCGCGGACGGTGATGGCGGGATAGGTGTCGGTGCGGCTGTTGGTATTGATGAGCAGCGCGTCACACTCGGTGTTGTTTTTGCAACCCTTGAGGTGCTTCGGCATGTAAACTTGGCCGCGGTAGGTGGAGCGGCCCTGGCCGACGGAGATCGACTTCGAAACGACGTTGGACGTGGTGTTGTTGGCGGCGTGGATCATCTTGGCGCCGGTGTCCTGGTGCTGGCCGTCGTTGGCGAGGGCGATGGAGATGACCTCGCCGCGGGCGCGTTCGCCCTTCAGGACCACGCCGGGATACTTCATGGTGAGGCGGCTGCCGATGTTGCAGTCGATCCACTTGATTTCCGCGTCCTCGTGGGCGACGCCGCGCTTGGTCACGAGGTTGAAGACGTTGGCGGCCCAGTTCTGGACGGTGATGTATTGGATCTTGGCGCCCTTGAGCGCGACGAGCTCGACCACCGCGCTGTGCAGCGTGGAGGTGGAGAATTTCGGCGCGGTGCAGCCTTCCATGTAAACGACCTCGGAGCCCTCGTCGGCGATGATGAGCGTGCGCTCAAACTGCCCGAAGTTCTCGGCGTTGATGCGGAAGTAGGCCTGGAGCGGCTGGGCGACCTTCACGCCCGGGGGCACGTAGATGAACGAGCCGCCGGAGAACACCGCGCTGTTGAGGGCGGAGAACTTGTTGTCCCCGGTCGGGATGACCTTGCCGAAGAACTTGCGGAAAATCTCGGGATGTTCGCGCAGGGCCTCGGTCGAGTTCATGAAGATCACGCCCTGTTTGGCGACGATCTCCTTGATGTTCGAATAGGCGGCCTCGGAGTCGAACTGGGCCTCGACGCCGGCGAGGAACTTGCGTTCCTGCTCGGGGATGCCGAGGCGTTCGAAGGTCTTCTTGATGTCGTCGGGCACCTCGTCCCAGGTGCGCTTGGGCTTCTGGCCGCTGGCGAGGTAGTAGCGGATCTTGTCGAAATTGATGTTTTCGAGATCCTTCGTCGCCCAGTGGGTGGGCATGGGCTTGTCGAGGAAGGTCTTCAGGGCCTTGAGGCGAAAATCAAGGATCCACGGGGCCTCCTTTTTCACCGAGCTGATGTAACGGATGGTGTCCTCGGTCAGGCCGGTGCCGGCGTCGAAGTCGTATTTGACGTCGTAGTTGAAGTTGCCCCGCGACTGGTCGATGCCCGCGACCGGGTTGTCGATCACGGCGGTGTCGGCCGGAGCATTGGTTTCGAGCGTATCGGTAAGGTCTGACATGTGCGACGTGGGTTGGCGGTTCAGGCGTGGGCGAGTTCCTTTTTCACCCAGTCGTAGCCCTTGGCCTCGAGCTCGAGGGCGAGGTTCTTGTCGCCGCTCTTGATGATGCGGCCGTCCCACATCACGTGGACCTGGTCGGGCACGATGTAGTCGAGCAGGCGCTGGTAATGGGTGATCATGAGCACGCCGAGGTTCGGGTTGCGCATGGCGTTGACGCCCTCGGCGACGATCTTGAGCGCGTCGATGTCGAGGCCGGAGTCGGTTTCATCCATCAGGGCGAAATTCGGTTCGATCATGGCCATCTGGAGGATTTCGCAGCGCTTCTTTTCGCCGCCGGAGAAGCCGTCGTTGACCGCGCGGGAGGTGAACTTCCGGTCGATCTTGAGCAGGTCCATCTTGGAGTAGAGGCGCTTGTAGTAGGCGGTGGCGTCGATTTCCTCGCCGTCGGCGAGGCGGGCCTGCAAGGCGGCGCGCAGGAAGTTGGCGATGGTCACGCCGGGAATTTCGCTCGGGTATTGGAAGGCGAGGAAGAGTCCGGCACGGGCGCGTTCATCGGGCTCCATGGCCAAAATCGAGCGGCCGTCGAGCAGCACATCGCCGGAGGTGATGTGGTAGTCGGGATGTCCGGCGATGGCCTTGGAAAGGGTGGATTTGCCGGTGCCGTTCGGGCCCATGATGGCGTGCACTTCGCCGCCGTTGATCGTCAGGTTGAAGCCCTTGACGATTTCCTTTTCGCCGATGGCGACGTGGAGGTCTTTGATTTCCAGTTTGGACATGATGAAGGGAGTGAGGGAATGAAGGACTGAGGGAGGAGGCTGGGCGTCAGTTTTGGGACGAGACGGCCGATCCGCGGAAGCTGATTTCCACCGAGGCGGCATCGTAGCCGGGGGGCAATATGGCCTGAACGCGCTCCAGCAGATCGGGCGGCAGGTCGATGTCGTGGGTGGAACCCGTCTGGTCGTCGTGAAAATGGGCGTGGGGCCGGAGATTCGGGCAGTAGCGGGTGGGCTCGCGCTCGAAATTGACGGCGCGCACCAGCTTGCACTGCACGAGGGCCTCGAGGCAGTTGTAGACCGTGGCGAGCGAGATGGTCGGCAGCTCGGCCTTGACCCGGGCAAAGACCTCGTCGGCGGTGGGATGGTCGCGCTTCTGCAACAGGACGCTGTAAACGACTTCGCGCTGGGGGGTGTTGCGCAGACCGCTGTCGGCCAGCTTTTGGGCAAAGGTTTCTTGGGGAACTGTGAGGGAGTCGGGCATGTGGAGGGAATCGCAACAAATTGGAATGGTTCTAATTCGCAAGTGATAATTAGAATTATTCCAAAAATATAGGTTCGGACAGTTCTGCACGGATAATGCGATCACAGCGGCCTATGGCCGGAGAGAGACCAAATCTCATCTGGATTGGCCACAACCCTCGATTGCCGCTGATTGATCTGTAACAGAGTTACTTACACTGGTTGTAAGTAATCGTCGTTCGGCAGCAACGGCCGCCGCCGACGACGACGGCCCGGTCCGGCGGCTCTCCGGCCAAAGCGTTTGGCTTGGATGTGCGGCACAGCCGGGCCGGTTGGAAGAGGGAATGCGTCAATCGCAGCTGCGATTATACCACCGCGGGCGTGGGCGAGCCACGCCACTACATTTTCAACGGCATGAGTATGGCCTCAGGCCGGGGAGAAGTCCTTCGTGTGCAGTTGCCGCGCGGCGGTCAATTGCTCCGCGGTGAATCCGGCGGCGTCGGAGGCGGCGGCGCAGTCGAGAATTTCATCCAATTTGCGCGAGCCGGAGAGGACGGTCGAGACATGCGGGTTGTCGATCACCCAGCGCATGGCGGCCTGGGCCATTGATTTGATTTCGCCGCGCACGAGCAGCGCCTTGTAGCGGTCGGTGGTCTCGACGCGCTCGACGATTTCTTCGCGCGAGTAGCGCGAGTTGAGCGAACCGGGCGGGAAGACCGTGTCCTTGGTGAAGACCCCGGCGAGAAAGCCGTTGGCGAGCGATTCGCGGGCGACGATGCCCACGCCGAGCCGGCCGAGTTCGTTGAGAACCGGCTCCCATTCGCGATAGGTCAGGCTGTAGGCGATCTGCGCGACATCGATGCGGCCCTCCTGCGCCCAGCGTCGGGTCATTTCGCCCGTGCCCTCGATGAAGCCGGTGGACGTACCGGCAAAGCGTACCTTGCCGGATTGTTTCAACCTGTCCATCGCGGCCCAGACGTTGTCGTTGATCTTGTCGGGATGCGTGGGCGAGTGGAAAAACAGCACGTCGATGCGGTCGGTGCCGAGGCGCCGCAGGCTTTGCTCGACCGACCAGACAAGCGTGTCGCCGTCGAACAGCTCGTTGGTGTGCACCCGCGAGTGATAGCGGCCGAACTTCGTGGCGATGGTGACCTTGTCCCGGTCCGCGCCGAGGCCGGCGCCGAGCACCTGCTCCGCGATGCCGTCGGCTTCCTTGGTGCCGTAAAGCGGAGCCGTGTCGAAAAAGGTGATCCCGGCATCGAGCGCGCCGCGGATGGCACGGTGCGCCTCGGTTTGGTCCACGGAACCGTAAATG
The DNA here is from genome assembly GCA_019455245.1 of Opitutaceae bacterium. Taxonomy (GTDB): domain Bacteria; phylum Verrucomicrobiota; class Verrucomicrobiia; order Opitutales; family Opitutaceae; genus Cephaloticoccus. Next base: position 12,956 of record JACFMR010000056.1, on the reverse strand, counting down.
GACGGCGAACCGAAGGCCCAGGTGCCGAGGCTGACTTCGCTGACGGTGAGGCCGGTGCGGCCGAGCGGACGGTATTTCATCTCAGAGGGAGGCGAGGGTGGTGTTGATGAGTTTGGCGGCGCCGGCGACGAAGGCGGCGGTGTAGGCGGCGCCTTTCTCCGCGGAGGATTCCCGCGGATCGGGTCCCCAGACGGCGTCCTGTTCGAGCGAGGGCACGCGGTCGACGGGCAGGCGGGTGAGGTCGACGCAATCCGGAGCGGTGTGCATGAGGAACGACACCTCGCCGAGCGCGGCGTGGTTCACAATCACGATGGACTTGTCGATCAGGTCGGTCTCGGAGGTGGCGATGATGCGCGTGGCGGTGGAGGTGGCGTTGAACTGCGCCGCCTCGTCCTTGATGATGTCGTAGTGCGGCTGGCCCACATGGCCGCAGAGGGTGAAGACGACCCGAAACCGCTCGTCCGCCAACTGGGCGAAGTGTTCGCGGGCGAGAACGCGCAGCGTGTTTTCGGTGAAATCGAGCGAGTGGCGTTTGTGCGCGAGATCGGGTGCGGTCTTGATGGTGTTGGCCGCCACGTAAACGGGCGGCAGCACCAGCCCGCCGGCAGTCCGGGCGAGCGCGGAGCACAGGCCGTGGGCCTTGAGTCCGTCGAGCCCGACCGCGGCGTGTTTGCCATGATACTCCAACGCGCCCCAAGGCAGGTAGGCGACCGGATGCGCGGCGTGGATTGCCTCGATCTCGGCGGGGAGCAGGCGTTCATACAAACCCCAGGCCGGGGTCGGGGGATTGGGCGCGGACATGATGCGGGTCAAAATGCGGGCACGACAAACGCCGCCAAGGCAATTGTGTCGGCGGGGCGTCATAAATCACAGGCTGACGTTGCCAAAGCGGAAAACATGCGGCAGATGATTGCCTCCCCGATCAACCGCCCGGTTGGTCACACCTCATAACCATAATCCCTTATTCATGGCTACCTTCATTCCCCTTGTCAGTTCAGGCACCGCCGGTCCGCTCGGCGTACTCCATCTGCCCCGCCTCTGGCTCAAGGTCTCGCTCGAGGCCCGCGGCAAGCTCGACTCCCGTTATCCCGGCGTCGGCAAGGGCTACGACCAGATGACGATCGATGCGCTCGGTCTCAAGACCGATGCCGTCGTCGCCTTCATCAAGAACCAGAAGCCCACCTATCCGCAGTTCGAGGCCTGGATCAAGGCCCAACCCGGCGTGAAGCTCGACGCCGCGACCATCGCCAAGCACAACGCGGCGGTGACCGGCTACATCCACGATGACGAGACCCGCAAGGGCATCCTCGCCAACAACGGTCTGCCCGACGATGCCGGCGCCCCGAAGGATGCCGTGCATCTCAACGACCTCGACAGCTGGCAGGAATTCCACGACGCCGAGCTGAAGTAAACGGCTGTCGTATCCGCCGGAAATAGCAACGCCGCCCAAACGGGGCGGCGTTTTCATTGGGCCGGATCGCGCGGCCGATGGGGTCGGGCGGCGACACTTGGACACAGCGGGGTTGATGGTGGATGCGCACTCTGCCGGCCAACCGGGTGCTGCGCGGCAACAGACTTTTTGCGCATGTCGCAGCTGCGCTTGAGCCCGTAGGGCGTTCCCGAGCGAAGTGAGATTCAGCCAAGCGTGGCGGGTCGGCCGCCTCCATGGGCGGGTTTGCCTCCCGACAAAAAAGCCCGCCGGAGACCGGCGGGCTTTTGATGGGAACGAACCGGCACCACGCAGGGCCGGCGCGGCTTACTTCTTCTTGGTGTCCGCCAGTGCGGCCTGGGCGGCGGCGAGGCGGGCGATCGGCACGCGGTAGGGCGAGCACGACACGTAGTTCAGTCCGGCGCGGTGGCAGAACTTGACCGACGCGGGGTCGCCACCGTGTTCGCCGCAGATGCCGAGCTTGATGTCGGGGCGGCTGGAACGGCCCTTGGCGATGGCGATCTCCATGAGCTGGCCGACGCCGGACTGGTCGATCGAGGCAAACGGATTGCCCTTCACGATTTCCTGCTCGGCGTAGCCGGGGAGGAAGGAGCCGGAGTCGTCACGCGACATGCCGAGGGTGGTCTGGGTCAGGTCGTTGGTGCCGAAGCTGAAGAACTGCGCGGTCTGCGCGATCTCGTCGGCGGTGAGCGCACCGCGGGGGACTTCGATCATGGTGCCGACCAGGTAATTGAACTTCGTCTTCTTTTCCTTCTGCACGGCGGCGGCGACCTCGTGGACGATGGCGACCTGCAGATCGAGCTCTTTCTTGAAGCCGACGAGCGGGATCATGATCTCGGGGTTGGCCTTGATGCCGGCCTTCTTGGCGAGAACCGCGGCCTCGAACACAGCGCGGGCCTGCATGCGGGTGATCTCCGGATACTGGATGCCGAGGCGGCAGCCACGGAAACCGAGCATCGGGTTGAACTCGTGCAGTTCGCTGACGCGGCCCATGATGCGCTCCACGTCGACCCCAAGCTTCTTGGAGAGGTCGAGCTGCTGCTCCTTGGTGTGGGGCAGGAACTCATGCAGCGGGGGATCGAGGAAGCGGATCGTGGCCGGGAAGCCCTTGAGCGCCTTGAAGATGCCCAGGAAATCCTCGCGCTGGTAGGGGAGGAGCTTGGCCAGCGCGGCCTCACGGGCGTCCACGCCATCGGCGAGAATCATCTCGCGCATGGCGTCGATGCGGTCGCCCTCGAAGAACATGTGTTCCGTGCGGGTAAGACCGATGCCGGTGGCGCCGAAAGCGACGGCCACGCGGGTCTGCTCCGGCGTGTCGGCGTTGGTGCGGACGCTGAGCTTGGTGGCCTTGGCGCACCACTTCATCAGCTGGGTGAAGTTCTGGTAGGTGCGGCCCTTCTTGGCCGCGGCGTCGTTGGAGACGAGGCCCTGGATGACCTCGGACGGGGCGGTCGGGACTTCACCGGCGTAAACGGTGCCGGCGGTGCCGTCGATGGAGAGGAAGTCGCCGGCCTGGAAGACCTGGTCGCCGACGGTCAGCGTGCGCTTCTCGTAGTTGACCTTGAGCGCGCTGGCGCCGCACACGCAGACCTTGCCCATCTGGCGGGCGACGAGGGCGGCGTGGGAGGACACACCGCCGCGGGCGGTGAGGATGCCCTCGGCGGCGATCATGCCGCGCAGGTCCTCGGGCGAGGTTTCGACGCGGACGAGGAGAACCTTCTGGCCCTTCTCGGCGGCCTCGACGGCGCGGTCGGCGTTGAAGTAGATGCGGCCGGTGGCGGCACCGGGGCCGGCGGGCAGGCCGGTGGCGATGACCTTCGCGGTCTTGAGCGCGTTGCGGTCGAACACCGGGGCGAGCACCTGGTCGAGCTGGTCGGCCGGCACGCGGTTGACCGCGGTTTCCCAGGTGATGAGGCGTTCCTTGACCATTTCGCAGGCGATGCGCACGGCGGCGACGCCGGTGCGTTTGCCGTTGCGGGTCTGGAGCATGAAGACCTTGCCGTCCTGGATGGTGAACTCGAAGTCCTGCATGTCCTTGAAGTGCGACTCGAGGATCTTGCGGATGCGCTCGAGTTCCTTCAGCGAGGCGGGCTGTTTCTGGGCCAGCAGGGCGACGGGGTCGGGCGTGCGCACGCCGGCGACGACGTCTTCGCCCTGTGCGTTCATGAGGAACTCGCCGTAGAACACCTTTTCACCGGTGGCGGGGTCGCGGGTGAAGGCGACGCCGGAGCCGGATTGCTCGCCGGTGTTGCCGAACACCATGGCCTGCACGTTGACGGCGGTGCCCCACTCGGCGGGGATGCCATACTTGCGGCGGTAAACGATGGCGCGGTCGTTCATCCACGAGCCGAACACGGCGCCGATGGCGCCCGACAGCTGCTCCCACGGGCTGGTGGGGAAGTCGTGGCCGGTGCGATCCTTGACGAGCTTCTTGAAGCGGGCGATGACCTCCTTGAGGTGGTCGGCGCTGAGGGCGGTGTCCTCGGCATGGGCGTCGCCGAGCAACTCGGCCTTGGCTTCCTCGATGACGGTTTCAAAGGGTTCGTGATCCTCGCCGGGGCGCTTCTGCACGCCGAGCACGACGTCGCCATACATCTGGATGAAGCGGCGGTAGCAGTCCCACGCGAAACGCGGGTTGCCGGTGGCCTTCTCGAGGGCGATGACGGTCTCGTCATTGAGGCCGAGGTTGAGAATGGTGTCCATCATGCCCGGCATGGAATCGCGGGCGCCGGAGCGCACGGCGACGAGCAGCGGGAACGCCTTGGCGTCGCCAAACTTGTAGCCCATGATCTTTTCGATCTTGGCGATGCCGGCCTCGATCTGACCCTGCAGGGCGGCGGGGTAGGTGCGCTTGTGCGCGTAATAATACGTGCAAACCTCGGTGGTGACGGTGAAGCCGGCCGGCACGGGCAGGCCGATGCGGCTCATCTCCGCCAGATTGGCACCTTTGCCGCCGAGCAGCGGCTTCATGCTGCCGTTGCCGTCGGCCTTGCCGGCTCCCCACGAATACACGTATTTGGGCGCCTTGGCGGCGGATTGCTTTGCTTGCTTGGCCGCCGGTTTGCGGACGGTCTTCTTGGCTTTGGTTTTGGATGCCATGTGAGGTTGTTTGCTGAGTTAAATGAAGCAGATGCGTGATGACGCAAAAGGACCACGTGATTAGCGACTTCCCGGGCGGACTGTCAACGGCGGAGGCGGCCGCATGACGGCAAAATGGACCGACCGGCGGCGATTGGTGCTCCGGTGCACAAGACGCTTCCGTTTTGTGGAAATTTTCCCAGCATAACCGGCTCCAGACCGTGAGCGACGACACCACACCAGCCGACCTTGAACCCAACCCGGACGAAAAAGCCGGCTACCGGGACCGTCCGATGGGTTTTTTCGACCACCTGGAGGACCTGCGTTGGACGTTGATCAAGTGCGTGGCGGTGCTGCTGTTTTTTGCGGTGCTGATCGGGTTGTTCATGCGCTCGTTCAACGACGTGCTGCTGTGGCCTTTGCACACGGTGCAGGCGGCCAATCCCTCGTTGCAGTTCGATCTGGGCACGACCTCGGTGATGGAGGGATTCAACGTGGTGATCCAGATGTGCTTTCTCGGGTCGATCGTGCTGTCGGCGCCGTTCATTTTGATTTTTGTCGGGCAGTTTGTGTCGCCGGCACTGACCGAGCGGGAGCTCAAGGCGGTGCTGCCGCTGTGTCTCGCGGCGTTGCTGCTGTTCATCTGCGGCGCGCTGTTCAGCTATTTCCTGCTCGTGCCGAGCACGCTGCGCGTCTCCGTGCAGTTGAACGAATATTTCGGCTTCGTGATGCGCTGGACTCCCGGCAGCTATTACGGGCTGCTGACCTGGCTCGTGCTCGGCGTGGGGGCCTCGTTTGAATTTCCGCTGCTCATATTGATGCTGGTATACATGGGCCTGATGACCACGGCAACGCTGCGCAAATACCGCCGTCATGCGATCGTGGTGCTGTTCATCATCGCGGCCATCATCACACCGACGCCGGATCCCTTCACCCAGACGCTGTTTGTGGCACCGCTTTATGTGCTCTTCGAGCTGGCGATCCTCGCCGGTCGCCGCGTCGAGCGAAAACGCGAACTGGCCGGGTGACGTCCCGAAACCGCGGTCACACCCGGTCATTCGTAACTGGAAAAGTGTCACGTATTACGTGACACTGGCTTGGGTGGGGTCGGTTTGGAGGCGGGTAGGGAAGGGAATGCCGGGGGCGGGGAAAATCGTTCGCCGGACTGCGGCGGGCGTTTGACAGGGGCAGGCGGTGCAGCACTTTCCGCCACCCTTTTTCCCCATGCCCATCGAAAAGCTTTTCCAAAACCTGTCCGCCAATCCTGCCGCCCAAGGCGCACTGGGCGGGGCCGCTTCCGGTGCCCTGGTTTCGCTGCTCTTGCATCCGAAGGCCCGCAAGAATCTGGGTTCGGCGGCGTTGAAGCTCGGTGGAGCGGCGGCCTTGGCCGGAGTGGGCTACTACGCTTACCGCAAATACAAGGAAACGAAACCGGCGGCGACGGGTGCGGTTGGACAACCGCCGGTGGTCGCTCCGGTCCCACCGGTGGCGCCGGCCTTGCCTGCGGCGCCCGCGGTTTCGCCGACCCTCGCCATGACAATGATCAAGGCCATGATCGCGGCGACCGCCGCCGACGGTACGATCGATGGCACGGAGATGGACAAATTGCTCCAGGCGCTGGACACGGCCCAATTGACCGCGGCCGAGAAGGGGGAGTTGACCGCGGCATTGAACCGGCCGCCCGCGGTCGAGGACATCGTGGCCCACGTCACCGGCCCGGAAGAAGCGGCGGAAATCTACGGGGCTGCGCTGGAAGCCATCAATCCGGACAGCCCGGCGGAGCATCTTTTCCTCCGCCGGCTGGCGCGCGGTCTGAAACTCGACGACGCGTTGGTCGCCGCGATTCACGAATCGGCACGGGCCTGAAAACCGGCGCGGATCTACCAGGCCTTGCCGCGGTGGAGCTGCGGGTAGCGGTTGGCGAAGACGTAGCGGGGGTTGCCGGCGAATTCCATTTCGATGACGGTGACACCGGCGGTGCGGTCGACAGGCTTTTTCGGCAGGTTCTTGAGGAGGATCCGCCGGCCGTCGTGCTCAAAATCGATGGGGGCGCCGGTCTGCAGGAAGCGGACCGCCTTGGGCGCCCGCATGTAGCCGCCGACACCCATTTCACCGGTGGTGGGCCAGATCCAGCACCACAGGTGCACGCACTTGCCGTCGTAAGTCACATCGGCGACGCCGTTGCCGGCGAGCGGGACGCGCAGGAGTTTGCCGTTGACCTTCACCTGACTGACCTTGCGACCGTAAACCGCCTTGCCGTGGTTTTTCAGCCAGCGGCCGACGGTGGTGAGCGGCCCGACGGCCTCGGGGGGCACGGAACCGTCGGGTGCAGGACCGATGTTCAGGAGCAGGTTGCCGCCGTTTTTGCTGCAGGTGTGCAGCATGCGCAGGATGCGCTGGGCGTTGTAGGAGTAGGGCGCGGCCTGCCGGGAATCGACGTAACCCCAGCTGAGGCCGTTGAAGGTCATGCAGGCCTCCCAGTCATTGTCCATCGGCTTGATGTGTTCCTCGGGGGTGGAGAAATCCTCGGGCAGGTGGTTGCGATTGTTGATGATGATGTCGGGCTGCAGGGCGCGCAGGCGCTGGTTCAGCTCGAGGGAGTTCCACCCTTCATCGGTTTCCATCGGCCAGTCCATGTCATACCAGAGGATGTCGATCTTGCCGTATTGGGTGAGCAGTTCGGTGTTGAGCGCCTCGATGTAGCGGTTGAAACGCACGCGGGCCGCGCTGTCGAAGGCGCAGCGCCAGGCATCGGGGTGATGCCAGTCCATGAGCGAGGAATAAAACCCGATCCGCAGGCCGAACTCGCGGCAGGCGTCGACAAATTCGCGCACAATATCGCGCTTGGGGCCGAGATTGACGGAATTGAAGGGATTGGCCTTGGAGTCCCACAGGCTGAAGCCCTCGTGGTGGCGTGTGGTCATGACCATGTATTTCATGCCGGCGCGCTGGGCGAGGCGCGCCCATTGCCGCGGTGCGCCCGGGGCCGGGGCGAAGGACGCGGCGAGCTTTTCGTATTCAGCCGCGGGGATGTTTTCGTGCACCTGCGCCCACTCGTGCCGGCCGAGTTGGGCATACAGTCCGTAATGCACGAACATGCCGAAGCGGGCCTCGCGCCACCACGCCATGCGGCGGTCACGGGTACGGGCGATCGAATCGAGGTAGTCTTCCTTGCAGAGCAGTTTTTTCATGGGGAGGGATGGTGATGGGGAAGCAAGGGCAGGCATAGACGGATCGGGTCCGGATAACACGACCAAACCCGGTCCGAGGTTGAGATATCATATCCGCCACAGGGCGGAATTAACAAAACGACAGCTGCGACGACGATTCGGCCGGCAAGGCCGGCCGTGATCGGTCATCGATTCAGGTGAGCTTGAGCCATTGACCGGACCGCAGGCGCACGTGCCGGCGTCCGATGGTGAGACTGGTCGCGGATGAACCGGTGTTGCCGGCCAGCACCGTTGTGTCGGTGGCGACCACCTCGATCGGACCGGTGGTGACGAGGTGGCAGACGGCGCGATGCAGCATGGCGCGGGCAGGCGGCAGGGTGAGGTGATAGGAGACGTTTTGCCCCGCTATGCGGGTGGTGCCGGGAAAGATCGGCATGTGCTCCCCGATGCCGAAGGTGGTGCGCAATGTGGCGTGAACGGTTGTAACCCCGAAGTTGGCCGCCGCCAGATGATCTGCACCGATCAGGGCGGCGCAGTCTGGCGGGGCCGTCAGTTCGTGCAGCACGGTGGCGGCGGTCTTTTTCGCCGGCTGGCCGGGCGTGATGAGCGCCGCCAGCCGTGCGATCTCCGCACCGGCTTTGACGCGGCGGGGGCGGTCGATGCGACTCAGGACCAGATCGTCGGCGGTGGCCCACCACGTGGGAAAATGGTGGCGGTTGTGATAAACGGTTTCGCCCGTGCCGCGAAACACGATGCCGAGCCGGCCATCAAGGTTGATCCAACCGGGGTGGACATGGCGGCGGATGACATCGCTCGCCGGATCGGCGCTGACGAATCCGGCGAAGCGTTCGGTGCCGGCGGCGGTGGTGACATCGCGGTAACCGCGGCAATTGGTTTTCATCGCCCGGAAGCGTTCGTTGATGATGCGCAAGAAACCCTGCGTCACCCAGGTCACGACGACGGATTCGTTGGCGGTCCAGCGCTCAAAGGAAAGACTGCTCCCGTCGGGCAGTCCGGCGTAGAGCACTTCCTGCCGCACCGAGCCCTGCGCACGGTGCAGGGCGAAGGCGGCGGCAAATCCTTCCGCCTGCCGGTCCACCTGCGCGAAGATTTCCTCCTGGCTGTCGGGCCGGTCCTTCACCGTGACCTCGCCCAACCATGAACCGGTGGCGGGAGCCACGGTTTGTATGCCGTCGACCGTGAGCGGCAGGGCCATCTGGCAATTACGCCAGGCGAGGGAAGTCTGGCCCCGCGGATGGCGTTGAAACACGAAACCGGAATGCGGATACACCCGCACGCCGCGCAGTTTCCGCTCCAAAACGCGTTCAGAGGTCGGGGCCGGACCGTCACCGTGCAAGCGATGCAGCAGATAGGTGTAAACGGGACCGGTGATCAGGCATTCGCGAATGACCATCGGGTCCTGGATGTCGTGACACACCTCCGCGATGGCCGGGTCGATCATGCGTCCGCCGTTGCTGGCCTGGCGTTGTTCCAGGGTCGTCAGCGCCCGGCGTTCCAAGCGTGCGGCATCGGGATCGCGCAGGATCACCGCGGCCGCGGCGTGGGTGGTGGTGCAAGGGTCGGTGCTGAGGTAAGGCCAATCCATGCCCTGCACCGGATGCAACGAGCCGGTGCGGTCGGTGGTGAGCTTGAGCTGTTCGTAAATCCGGGCGCGGTTGAAACGGGCATGCGGCGGGAGAGGCCGGCCAAACACGCCCGTGATCACACCGAGGTAACCGGTGAAGTGTATCGAAGCACCGGTGTAATTGGGGTGCACCATGCCGTGATTTTCCGCCATGTGGTCCGGCAACGCCGTGAAGGTTTCCCCGGTCAGCTGCGCCACGGTTTTGCCGTCGGCAAAGTGGCCGAGGTTTTTCGCATCCTGTGGGGCGGTGACGGTGGAAAACATCCAGCGGCGGGCGGTGGCGGCCCACTGCTCCGCCTCGGGGGCGTCGGCCAGCAGGCAGGCGACGGAGGCCAAGCCGCAGGAGGTCCAGCCGTTCTCCTCCATCTGGGTGTTCACATAGATGCCGCTCTTCGGATCCATCGTGCCGAACCGTTCTGCATAGTCGGCAGGGATGGTGGCGAGCATGGCCCAGGTTTCATCATCGATCGCATCGCCCAGCAGCAGGGCGACGATCGCCAGCCCGGCGACCGTGGTGCCGCACTGGCTTTCGCGGAAAAAGCCGAGGCCGCGCTCGCCCCATTTCGTGCCCCAGTTTTCCTTGCGCCCGAGACCTTGGGCCGGGCGCACGCAATCGGCCGGGCCCGTGTCGTGGGTGAAGCACAGGTAACGGATCGCCTGGCGCGCCATCGTGCGCAGTTCGTCACGCGAACAACCGCCGACCTGCGGATCGTATTCGGGCGAACTGGCGGCGGCGGCACAGGCCAATGCTCCGGCGATGGTCTCGATGCCATACCAATGGCAACCGCCCAAAAAATGACCGCAATCCGGCCGGTTGGGCCAGGGCGCAAACAGGCTGCGGCCAATCGGCAGCCAGTTTTCGATCACACGCAGATAGCGGCGGCTCAGCGCAGTCTCGGGCCGCAGGGCCGGTTGGGGGCGGGCAGGTTGCAGGCGGGATGACATGGTGGGGACATCCCGATTCCGGGGATGTGCGGCCGGTTGGGTTCAGGAAAAAATCGGCGCGGGGTGATGCCGGATGGAGGTGTCCAAGAACTCAGCCCTGGGCGGCTTCCTTGAGCAGCGTGGCGTCGTCGGCGCGGTCGCCGTCGTTGCGCGGCAGCGGCGGCACATAAACGTAGCCGGGCTCGCGGCGCTGGCGCTGCAGGATGGACTGGATGTGCCGCCAAGTGGCCCACAGCCCGTGGGTGACCGGCGGCAGATCGTGCGCGATTGCGGCGTGCAGCCGGTCGAGATTGTAGAACGGGACGGCGGGGAACATGTGGTGCTCCACGTGATACTGCATGTTCCAGTAGCAGAAGGCAGGAATCGGGCCGCAGGTGTAGGTGCGCGTGTTGAGCCGGAAATCGTTTACGTCGGAAGACAACCCGGCGTGTTGCGGCGCGCCGCAAAGCACGCCCAGCCAGCCGCAGTAGAACGCGCCAAAATTGACGACGAGGATGAGAATCCAGTTGCCGGTGAGAATGAAAAGCGTGGCGAGCGCGAGGTGACCGCCGACCACGATGCGCGCCCAGTTGATGATTTCGCGCCGGCCCTTGGCATCGGTCTCGGGCACGACGCGTTGCAGCCACGCGGATTTGAAGAAACCGTCCTGCGTCAAATCGCCGAAGGCTGCGGCAAACATGAAGCGCACGTTTTTCCAGACCCAAAGCGGATCGAAGGTCAGGGCCTTGAGCACGAATTTGAAGCCGTGCCAGTCGAGCCCGAGCGGTTGCATGATCTCGCCGTCGTGGTCCTTGTGCACTGTCACCTGATGGTGCCGGATGTGGCTGGCGCGGTAACCGACCGGGTCGAACCACGCCATGAAGGCGTAGATTTTCAGAAAAAACGTATTCCAAAACTGGGTGGCGAACGGCGTTTTGTGGCAGAGCTCGTGGCACGCGATGCCGCCCATGAAATTGGCGTTGGTGCCGTGGACGAAGAGCGCGAGCAGCAGCAGCGGCAGCAGCCAGGTCCAGTTGTCGGCGTTGAGCCGCGAGGCGGCGAGCCAAGCGAGGCCGCCGGTGACGGCATAGACCAGCAGCTGGCCGCCGGCCTGCAGAAAAGCGCGGGCGTCGCTGCGGCGCATGAGTTCGCTCATCAGGGCGCGGTCGACCTTGGTGCGATACCAGTTGATCTTGATTGATTCGGTCATGGGGCGGGGGACAGGACCGGGATGACGATTTTGCGGCAAACTTCCATCCCGAAGTGAAGGATGACGTGTTCGGGCATTGTCAGGGGCGAACCGGCCGTCCTAAGTTGAATTTTCATGGCAACGATTCTCGGGCTCGATATCGGTTCATCCTCCGTCATCGCCGGCATTTTGCGCGGCCACAAAGTGGTGATTGAGTCGCCGCGCGCGTTTTTCAAATCCCGCTGCCACGGCCCGAATGTCGAGGTCGATCCCGAGGAGCTGCTGCGGGCCGTGCGCACGGCCATCGCCAGTCTGGAAGGACGGGCGGAGGCGGTGGATTCGATTCACCTGGCCGTGATGAGTCCGGCGTGGGTAGCGATGGATCGCAATGGCAAGGCGCTCACGCCCATCGTTACGCATCAGGACCGGCGCAGCGTGGCGGAAGCCCGGGAGATCGAGGCGCGGTTCGGGGCGGAGCAACACCTGCAAACCTGCGGTTGCCGGCCGTTCCCGGGCGGGATCAGCTCGACCACCTGGGCGTGGTTCTTGGCGCATCAGCCGCAGCGGTTGTGGCGGGCCGATTTGGTGGGGCACCTGAACACGTTTTTGCACCGCCGCATGACCGGTGCGCGGGTGACGGATCCCTCGAATGCGTCGTTCACCGGTTTGTATCGCACCCTGAAACTGGACGGTTGGAGCGAGGAATTGTGCGCGAACCTCGGCGTGAGCAGCAGCCTGCTGCCGGCGGTGCACGAGGCCGACCGGATCGGCGGCACGATCACGCCGGAAGCGGCGCGGGTGTTCGGACTGCGTGCAGGCACGCCGATGCTGGTCGGCATGATGGACGGCAGCGCGGGCATGGTGCTGGCCGGGGCGAAAGCGGGGCAGTTGTTCAACGTCTGTGGCTCCACCGACGTGCTGGCGTTGTGCACGAACCGGCCGCGGCCGCATCCGCAACTGCTGACGCGGGCGCTGGGCGTGCAGGGCAAATGGCTGCACGTGAGCACGCTCGCGGCGGCCGCCTCGGCGATCTACTGGGTGCGCGACCAGTTTTTTGCGGAGATGCCTTTGGAAAAATTTCGGGCGGAATTTCGCCGGTTGAGCCGGATCGGGCCGCAGGCCGCGGGCTCGGTGCGTTTCGAGCCTTACATGGCGGGTGAGCGCACCAGCATCGAGCAGCGGCAGGGGGCCTTCACCGGCCTGACGTTGGCGACGACGCGCACGCAGCTGCTTTCAGCGGTGATCGAAGGATTGACCCGGGCGAGTGCGGAACGGTTGCCGCTGTTGGCGGCCACCGGCACGCGACTGATGCACACCGTGGCGGTGTCGGGCGGATCGGACCGGCTGGACCAATTGATGCACCGCGACTGGCCGGGCCGTTGGACCTATCGCGCCGTGACCGACGCGACGATGCGCGGTTTGGGGCTGCTGGTGCCGAAAGCGATCTAACCCGGATATTGCATGAAGGCGGTGTTGCGGCACGGAGGGGCGGTCGGAAGC
>JACFMR010000015.1:42567-99571 GCA_019455245.1 Opitutaceae bacterium | reverse complement strand
GAGAAGGCCGGCGATCTAGCCGGCCTGCACACCAACAAGGAGGAGGGCGACATCCTCGTCATCGACGAAATTCACCGCATCCCCAAGACCGTCGAGGAATACCTCTACAGCGCGATGGAGGACTTCCGCCTCGACATCATGATCGACCAGGGGCCCAACGCCCGCAGCGTGCGGCTTTCCATCCCGCGCTTCACGCTCATCGGCGCCACCACCCGCAGCGGCCTGCTCACCGCCCCGCTCCGCTCGCGTTTCACCCTGCAGACCCGCCTCGATTACTACGACGCCCCCACCCTCGGCACCATCGTCCGCCGCAGCTGCGGGTTGTTGCAGGTGGCCATCGATGACCACGGCTCGAGCGAAATCGCCACGCGCTCGCGCGGCACCCCGCGCATCGCCAACAACCTGATCAATTTCGTGCGCGATTACGCCCAGGAGCGCGCCGACGGCCGCATCACGCAGCCCGTGGCCGCCTCCGCGCTCGAGCTCCTTGAGATCGACGCCGCCGGCCTCGACGAGATGGACAAGCGCATGCTGCGCGTGATGGCCGAAAATTACCGCGGCGGCCCCGTCGGCATGAGCACGATCGCCGTCGCCGTCGGCGAGGAATCCGAAACGCTCGAGGAAGTACACGAACCGTTTTTGATCCAGGAAGGCTACCTGCAACGCACCGCCCAGGGCCGCGTGCTCACGCCCAAAGGCTACCAGGCGATCGGCCTGAAGGCCGCCGCCGGCGACCAGCAATCATTGTTGTAGGGCAGCCCTCCGCGACGCTGTCACGCCGCCTTGTCGCTGGCCCCGACGGACCAATCGACCTTGCGCGTGCAAAACATGATGGCGCCCAGCGCCACAAACAGCGCACCGGTGCCGGCCAGCAACGCGTAGGCCTCCATCCGCAGCACCACAAACAGCACGCTGTGCTCGGCCGCGAGCAAAGCGGCGATCACGCCGGCCCGCGGCCAACTCCGCAGGATCGCCGCGCTGTAACCGACGATCAGCAGCGACGAGGCGACGGCCGCGCCCACATACGCCGGCCCCGGCCGCAGCACCTCGCCCAACGCCAGCAACGCGAGGTAAAACAGGCAAAGCGCCGCGCCCACCAGGCCGTAATGCACGAGGTGCAAACGCAGTCCGACCAAAACCTCGAATAGAAAAAATGCGGCAAACACCAACGTGAGCACGAGCACCCCGTGCTTCAGCGCCCGCTCGACCATGCGGTAACCCTCCGCCGCCGCCACCGCCGGCCCCATGCCCTCCGTCTGCACCACTGCGATCCCGGCCTCGACCTGCCGGGCGTGCGCCGCCTCGCGGTTGGCCGCCCGCTCGTGCCGCAGGTTGTTGATGAAGACCAGGGGCAGCTGCAAAAAGATCACGGCCAGCGCGACCAGCAGCAGTTTGACCGCCACCGGCAGCCGCCGCGGACCGCCCAGGCTGACACTGAGCAAAGGGGGAGCGGGGTTCATTGCGCACCCTCCGGTTTGGTCGAACACCAGCAGGACAAATGGGGACGGCATTTGGTTTTCACCCCGCCAGTCTGCACCGCCTCCATGAAATCCCGATGAAGCCCCGGTGAAAATCCGTGGAAATCGTCCCCCGGGCGTTTGTCACCTATTAAGTGACATCGCCGTTCACTGCGCCGACAGTTTCAGCACGGCGCGGGCGCCGCGGTCGGGTCGGTTTTCCAGGGTGACCTCGCCGCCGTGCAGATGCGCGATTTCGCGCACCAAGGTGAGACCCAGACCGGTGCTCTTGGTTTCCGTGCCCGGCCGCGGCAGCGAATAGAATCGCTCAAAGATTCGCGGCAGCGCGTATGCCGGCACGCCCGGCCCCTCGTCCTCGACCGCAAACTCCGCCCCGTTCGGTCCGTGGTGCGCCTGCAGCCGCACCGCGCTGCCGGCCGGGGAAAAATCGAGCGCGTTCTGCAGCAGGTTGACCAGGGCCTCGCGCAGCAAAACCCGTTCGCCCTCAACCGCCATGTCGTCGGCGGCCACCTGCAACGTCACCCCGCGCGCCGCATAAGCTCCCTGCACCGCCGCCGCGGCCTCGTCCGCCAGCGCTGCTGCCGGCACGCGTTCGCGCTGCCGCAGCGCCTTGCGCGCCTCCAACGACGACAGCTCCAGCAACCGCTCGATGATGCGCTGGATGCGGGCCGACTCCGTGCGGATGTTGGCCAGAAATTTCCGCCGCTGCTCGGGCGGCATGTTCTCGTCGAGCAACTCGGCCGCGCCGCGGATCGCCGCCAACGGGGCCTTGACCTCGTGCGCCAGCGTCTGGGTGTAGCGCTCCACGTGTTTGCGGCCTTCCAACGCCTCGCGCATCTCCTCAAACGCCGCGCCCAGTTCCGCGATTTCCCGCGCCCGTGATGCCGGCGGGGAACCTGCGCGACCGTCCCGCAGCCGGCGCACATGCGCAGTCAGCCTTTCCACCGAGCGCGTGACGCGCGCCGCAATCCACCAACCGAGCACGACCATCACCGCCGCCACCGTGCCGATCGAAACCACCAGTTGCCAACGTGCGGCCCGCACCCCGGCCTCGATCGTGGCCAGCTGCCGCCCCACGCCCACCCAGCCGACATGCTCGCCGTCCGCCAGCACGCGCGCCATCACCCGCAGTTCTCCGTTCACCATCGCGACATTGGGCTGCGTGTAGTTTTCCGACGCCCGCGGTCCGCCGCCATACATGTTGGCCCGGTAAACCTGACCGACATCGCGGCCCGCCGAATCAAACCGCACCAGACCTTCGCGGTCGCAGGCAAACACCCGCAGCGGCCCGGCCTGCGCCGGCAGCACCGTCAGCTTTTTCGTCCATTCCTCCTGCGGCGTCGCCGGCGCGGCAAACGCCGCCAGATAAGCCGCGGTGTCGCCGAGTGTGCGCCGCATCGATTCGACGTAACGGAAACGCACGTCGCGCAACACCAGCGCCATCACCACCGCCAGCCCCGCCGCCGAGGCCACCACATACACCGTGAAGATGGCCGTGCGGATTCTCATGCCTCGCGCAACGAGTAGCCCAGCCCGCGATGCGTGACAATCGGGTCCGCCTCCGGCGCCACCGCCCGCAGTTTGGCACGCAGCGTCTTGATGTGCGCATCCACCGTGCGGTCCAGCGCCGCGCCCGGATCATCCCACGCCGCCGTCATCAATTGGTCGCGGCTAAAAACCCGCCCGGGCTGCGCCAACAGCACCGCGAGCAGCCGGTATTCGTTGCGCGTCAGCTCCAGCGCCACCCCGCGATACGCAATGCGGCATTTCGCCGGGTCGTGCGCCCAATCAGTCGACGCGGTCCCCGTCACCGTTGTGTTGCCATGAGTGCGTCGCAGCACCGCGCGGATGCGCGCCGTGAGTTCGCGCGGGCTGAATGGTTTCGCGATGTAGTCGTCCGCCCCGAGTTCGAGTCCGACCACCTTGTCCACTTCGTCGCTTCGCGCCGTGAGAAAAATCACCGGCACGGCGTGTTGTCGCCGCAGCTCGCGACAGACATCAAAACCGCTCATGTCCGGCAGACCGACGTCGAGCACCACCAGTGCCACCGTTTGCGTGGCCAGCACCGCCAGCGCGTCGCGGCCGGTTGTCTTCCACACCGTGCCGAAACCCTCCGTGCCAAGCGCATAGGTGATGGTCTCGGCAATCGCCTGCTCGTCCTCCACCACCAGAATGTTGCCGGGACCGGGTGCCATACGGCGCTTTCCATGCCCGGCTTTATCGGTCAAGACAAGCATCCACGCATGAGCACCACCATCGACCGCCACATCGTCGCCCTCGGCGGCGGCGGCTTTCACAACGGCGAGGACGCCCCCGCGCTGAACCGTTACATTCTTGGGCTGAGCCGTCGGGCCAATCCGCGCATCGGGGTGATTCCGACTGCATCCGGCGACTACGAGGTATTTCTGGAACGTTTCGACCAGACATTTGCGCAATACGAATGCCGACCGTTTCACGTGTGCTTTTTCAAGGAACCACAGCCGGACTGGCGCGCACATTTGGCCGAGGCCGACATCCTTTATGTCACCGGCGGCAACACCCGTGCGATGCTCGCCGTCTGGCGTGAATGGGGCCTGCCGGAAATCATCCGCGAGCTCTACAACCAAGGCACCGTGCTCGCCGGCGGTAGTGCGGGTGCGATCTGCTGGTTTGAGCAGGGACACACCGACTCCAACGGCCTGCCGCTCACCCCGCTCGACTGCCTCGGTTGGCTCAAAGGCAGCTGTTCTCCGCACTACAACGGCGAACCCGCGCGACGGCCGTCCTACCTGCAATTCGTCGGCGACGGTTCGATGCAGCCCGGCTTCGCCGTCGAGGACGGCGTGGGCCTGCACTTCGTCAACGAACAGTTTGACCGCGCCGTGACCTGGCGCGAAGGCAAACGCGCCTATCGCGTCACGCGCACCGGCGACACCGCGATCGAGGAGCCGATCGAACCGGTGCGGTTGGAAATGTAGGGCGGGATCGCTGATCCCGCCAAAGCGAACGCGATTGGACGATCGAATCAGGGATCGTAATACCTGCCCTACAATTTCACTCCGCCGGCACGAGCCGCACGAGGCGACCGGGACGTTCCAGCCCAAAATAGAGATAACCGTCGGGTCCCTCCGCGATCGCACGGATGCGGCCGATGCCCTTGAAAACCAGCTCCTGCTTGGCCACGCGGCCGTTTTCGATCACCAGCCGCCGCAACTCCTCGGCGGCGAGCGCCGTCACAAACAGGTGGCCCTGCCAGCGAGGGAAAGCTGCGCCGGTGTAGAACGCCATGTCTCCCACCGCGATTGACGGCGTCCAATGAATCACCGGCTGCTCCATCCCTTCCTGCGCGGTCCGATCGGTCACCGGCGTGCCGTTGTAATTCATGCCGTGCGTGATCACCGGCCAGCCGTAATTGCGGCCGGCTTGGATGAGGTTGAGCTCGTCGCCGCCGCGCGGACCATGCTCCGTTTCCCACAGTTCGGTCGTGCCCGGGCGCAAGGCCAGGCCCTGCGGGTTGCGGTTGCCGTAGGTCCAGATCGAGGGAAACGCCCCGCGGGTGTTGACGAACGGATTGTCCGCCGGCACGCGCCCGTCGTCATGCAGCCGGTGCACCTTGCCGTTCGGTCGCGACAAGTCCTGCGCATCGGTCGGAGCGCCGCGCTCGCCGTGGGTGAAGAACAGATAACCGTCGTGAAACACCAGGCGACAGCCGAAGTGCACCCCGCCGCGTTTGTAGAGCGGCGCCGGAATGCGAAACACGTCCTCCTGCTCCACCCAACGTCCGTCGCGGATGCGGCCGCGCACGATCGCGGTCATCGCCGTGCCGTCCGCCCCCGGATCGCTGTAGGCCAGATAAACCCAGCCGTTGTTCGCATAATCCGGATGCACCGCCACCGCGAGCAATCCGCCCTGGCCGCGCGCCCATACCTCGGGAATCCCTGCAATCGGTTCTGGCTGCAGCTTGCCATCCGCAAAGATCCGCAGCCGGCCCTCGCGTTCGGTCACCAACATCCGGCCGTCGGGCAGAAACGCGATCGACCACGGCACACCAAGTTCGTCGGTCAGGACTTCCAACCGAAACGCATGCTCCTCGCTTTGGGTGACCGTCGTCGGGGTCGGTTGGTTGAAACGCGTTTGCTGGGCCGCGGCCCGCGTGCCCATTTCGCGAATGTAAACCACCAGCGCCCGGATTTGCGCGGGCTCCAACACGGTGCCAAATGCGGGCATGTTGCCGCCGGCGGCCCCTTCTCGGATGATACGCGTGATGTTCTCGTCGTCCGCCCCGTAGGTCCAAACGTCGTCCGAGAGGCTGCCGCCCTGCCCGCCTTCCAGCTGTGGGCCATGACAGCTCGCACAATGCTGCTGGTAAACCGCCCGCACGTCCTGTGCCCTGCCCGCCGGGAGCAGAGCAATGGCATACATCAACAACATCGTGAACCGCAGTGAAACCGGACGTTGGGGAATCATGCCGTGCACAGAAGCCAACCGGCCGCCGCTGGCAAGCACACCCGGCACAAGCAGGCTTGCCCCCGTCGACCGCCGGCTGTTTTTAAACAGACGCGGCCCCATGTCGGCCGCAACCGGAGCCGCATGCAACCCTACCTCACCCCGCCCCCCGCCAAGCTGAAAATCACGGCCGTCGAGACCATCGTGCCGTCCGAGCTGATGGGCGGTCTGCTCCTGCTGCGCATCCACACCGACGCCGGCATCATCGGCCATGGCGAAACGTATTACGGTCCGTCGGCCGTCGCCGCGCTGGTGCACGACTGGATGGCGGAGCGCCTGCTCGGCAACGAGGCGCTGGCGGTCGAGAGCCACTGGCGGTTTTTCTACGAACGCTTCGGCAATTTCGGCATCGGCGGCGCGGAAATGCGCGCGATCTCGGCGGTCGATCTCGCGTTGTGGGACATCCTCGGGCAGGTCTGCGGCCAGCCCGTTTACCGGTTGCTCGGCGGACCCGTGCGCGATGCGGTGCCGGTTTACAACAGCTGCGGCAATCCGACCTACGGCCGCCGCCCCGGCGGCAAACCCGGCTGGCCCGGCTACGGTTCACTCGGCGACCCCGGACCGCTCAACGACAGCTACCAGTTGTTTCACGATCCGGTCGGCCTCGCGCAGGAACTCGTCGCCGAGGGCTACGCCGGCATGAAGGTGTGGTGTTTTGACCGCGCCGCGCACCGGTCCGGCGGCATGCGCATCAGCCTGGCGGATTTGGAAGAGGCCGTCGCGCCGCTGCGCAAGGTGCGCGCGGCCGTGGGCGACCAACTCGAGCTCATGGTGGACGGCCATGGGTTCTTCATGCTGCCCGCCGCGCTGCGCATCGCGGAGGCGTTGCGCGAGATCCAACCGCTCTGGCTCGAGGACATCCTCAAGATGGACAACCTCGAAACGCTCGCCGATTTCCGGCGGCAGAGCCGCATGCCCATTTCCGTGAGCGAGATGCTGCTGCACCGCCCGCACTACCAGCGCGTACTGGAAACCAAGGCCGCCGACTTCGTGATGGTCGATCCGACGTGGGCCGGCGGCATTTCGGAAACCGTGCGCATCGCGCACCTCGCGCAGGGTTACAACGTGCCGGTGACGATGCACGACTGCACGGGACCGCTCACGCTCTTCGCCGGCCTGCACATCAACGCCGCCGTGCCGGGTTGCTGCTATCAGGAGACGGTCCGCGCGCACATCCGCAGTTTCTATAAGGAGCTCATCGACGAGCTGCCCGTGATCACCAACGGCCATGCCGCCCTGCCGACGCGTCCCGGTCTCGGCGTGCGGTTGCACGACTCGCTGTTCAAATCCGGCACCAACCACCACCGCATCACCCGGCTGTGACCGCACCGCATCGGCATACGGGCCCGGCGGCAGTCGCCTGACTTCAAGGCAGATGAGTTGGCCTTTCGCACCGGTCTCGTTCACTCCCTGATACCCTACCCCATGGCTTACACTGATATTATTCCCTCTTCCCTCCGGCGATGGCTGTTGCTCGCGTTCTGCCTTCCCGGCATCGGCGCGATGGGCGCGCCCCCGGCGCATGACGGGGCCACGTTTGTCACCTATGAGCAATTCGGCGCGGTGGGCGACGGACTGACGGATGACCTCCCGGCCATCGTGAGGGCACACGCTCATGCGAACGGACAGGGTCTGCCGGTACGCTCGAATCCCGAGGCCACGTATCACCTCGGGCGCCGGGCGCTGACCGCCATCATCCAGACCGACACGGATTGGAGCACCTCGCGATTCATCATTGATGACAGCCAGGGAGTCGAGGACCACAAGCAGCCGGTCTTTGAGGTGCAATCCCGGCTCGCGCCCGTGCCGCTCGCCCTCGATCGCCTGTCCGCCGGGCAGAACCGATTGGACGTGAAGCCGGCCACGGATCTGTTGGTGCTGGTCGAGAACGCAAATCGTCGCATCTACATCCGCAAAGGTCTCAATGTAAACGACGGCCAGCCCCAGCAGGAGGTGTTCATCCTCAAAACCGACGGCACGATCGAGGGAGCCATCGAGTGGGATTATGAGACCATCACGCGAACCGAGGCCCGGCCGCTGGACCCCGCGCCGCTCGTGCTGCGCGGCGGCCTGTTCATCAACATCGGCAACCGGATGAAGCAGCCGATGGGTTACAATTACTGGATGCGCAACATCACGATCAAGCGGTCCAACACAACCGTCGAAGGCCTGTCATCGCAGGTTGTGGGCGAAACGGACATCGGTCATCCTTACCTCGGCTTCCTGCTCGCCACCCAAGCGGCCAACATCACGTTCCGCCACTGCCGTGTGGAGCCGCGCAAGGTTTACCACACCATCGGCCGGGCGGGCCTCCCCGTGCCGATGGGCACCTACGGGTATCGCGCCGACCATGTCGTAAATTTCACGATGCAACATTGCCGGATGGGCGACATCCACGACACCACACGCTGGGGCGTCGCCACCTCCAATTTCGTGAAGAACGTGCTGGTCGAGGACTGTGTGCTGTCGCGCATGGACGTCCATCAGGGCGTCTCGGGCGGCTACACCATCCGGCGCAGCACTCTGGGGCATGCCGGACTCAACGCCATCGGCCGCGGCCGCCTGCTCATCGAAGATTCCTCGATCCACAGCCAAAGATTCATCATGTTCCGGGCCGACTACGGGGCCACGTGGGACGGGGACGTGATCATCCGCAACAGCCGCTGGCTGCCTCCGCCGAGCCCCGACCGCACGCCGGTCCTTTTCATGGCCAGCAACGACGGCACGCACGATTTCGGCTACCCGTGCGCCATGCCGCGCACGATCCGGATCGACGGCCTGACGGTCGATGATTCGCACCAAACGGGCGAGCACGCCGGGGTGGCGTATTTCGACCATCCGCTCGGCGCCCTCGGCGGCGATGTACCGTTTCCCTATCGTCCGATAGAACTCCTGCAGGTCCGCAACCTCAGGACCGTCAGCGGCCGGCCACCGCGCCTGAGCGTCAATCCGCAGGTCGCGGAAAAACTTCCGGTGCGCGTGGAAATGGTCCCCTGACCTGACGCGGCTCCGCGCAACCGGCGTGGCCCGGCTGCGGTGTACGGTGGCACGGTTCGCTGTTCAAATCCGGCACCAACCACCACCGCATCACACGGCTGTGATGTAGGGCGGGATCGCCTGATCCCGCCAGCGAACAGAAGAACGCGAAAGGCGGGGTTCGAAAACCCCGCCCTGCAAATCAATCGAACTTCAAACCGTCGGCACGACCTCGCGGCCGGCCGCGGCAGAGGCATAGACCGCCTCGAGGATGCCGATGACCTTCACCGTCTCGGTCCACGGCACGGGCGAGTCCTTGTGGTTCACCACGCAGTCGTAAAACGCCGCGATCTCGTTCCAGTGCGGATGCGGCACGTCCACGGGATGCGTCAGATTGCCCTGCGCAAAGGTGCCGTTGACCACGTTGGAGAAACGTGCGTCGGGCCACTTGATGCCGCCCTTGGTGCCAAACAGCTGCGCCATCAGCTCCTCGTTCTCCTCCTGGTGACACATCCAGGCCGACTCGAGCACCAGCGTCGCACCGTTGTCGAAATGCACGAAGCCCGCGGCGAAGTCCTCGACCGAATACCGCTCGCGATCCCATTCGCCCCAGAGGTTGGGCATGTCATGCCCCTTGGCGAACATCGTGCGGCTGGTGCCGGAGACGCGCACGGGTTTCGGAAAACCCATCAGCCAGAGGCACAGGTCGAGCGCATGCACGCCGATGTCCATGCACGGACCGCCGCCGGAAAGTTTATCATCAATGAAACCGGGCGCGGGCGGCAGCCACGCGCGACGCATTGCGCGCACGCGGGCGTGGTAGGTTTCGCCGAGGTTGCCGGCATCGATCCAGGCCTTGGCCGCCACCGCGCCGCGGGTGAACCGCTGATGCTGCGCGGTCATGAGCTTGAGTTTCTTCTGATCCGCCAGTTCGCCCATTTCGCGCACCTCGTCGGTCGAGGTGGCGAGCGGCTTCTCGCAAATCACGTGCAGGCCCCGTTCCAAGGCCGCCAACACGGCCGGCGTGTGCGCCTTGTTCGGCACGCAGACATCGACGGCGTCGATGTCGAGTTTCAGCAGGTCGTGAAAATCGGTGAACACCTCGTTGGCGCCGGCCAGGGCGGCGGCCTTGCGCGCCGTCGCGGCGGAGAGGTCGGCCACGCCGACGATCTCGACTTCGGGGAGGTTTTTCCAACCGGGGATGTGCACCGCCTGCGCGATGCCGCCGCCGCCGATCAGACCGACACGGAATTTGCGTGTGCTCATGGGGGGATGAGGTGCAGCTAGCGAGAACGCCGTTCGCGGCTCAACCTCAAAACGGCGGGAATCGCGCTCCCCAAACCGCCCGGGCTTGTTTGCCCGGCGGTTTTTCCCTATGGTCGGCGCATTCCTGTCCGCCATGCCGCGGGCCGGCCCCACCCCACCCGTGCCCATGACCGTCTCCTCTCCCCGCATCCTTTGTTTTGGCGAAATCCTCTGGGATTTTCTGCCCGCCGGCCTGTTCTCCGGCGGCGCGCCGCTCAATGTCGCCTATCACCTGCACCGGCAGCAAGCGCAGGTGCAGCTGTTGTCGGCCGTCGGACGCGATCTGCTGGGCGACGAGCTGCTGCGCCGGCTGCACCATTGGGGACTCTCCACCGAAACCATCATACGGCATCAAGGTCTGCCCACCGGTTATGTCGTCGCAACTTTGGGCACGGGCGGCGATGCGAGCTATGAAATCGTGCCGAGCGTGGCGTGGGATCAGATCTTGGTCGAAACCGAAGGACTGCGAGCGGCAATGACGGCGCGGGCGCTGGTCTTCGGCTCGCTGGCGCAACGCTCTCCTTTTAACCGCGCGGCCCTCGACCGTCTGCTCGCGGTCATTCCGGCGGAGGCCTGGCGCGTGTTCGATGTCAACCTGCGTCCGCCGCACGACGATCTCGAACTCGTGCGTCACCTCGCCGACCGGACCACCTTGCTGAAACTCAACGCCGCCGAGGCCGCCCGGCTCCACGACGGCGGCGCAGAAACGCCCGGTCGCGAGGAGGCCGACGCCCGCACGCTCGCTTCGCGTCACGGCTGCCGCATCGTCTGTGTGACCGCCGGCGAACGTGGCGCCGGTCTGTTGCGCGAGGGGCAATGGCACTGGAAAAGCGGACAAAAAGTTGCCGTGGCCGACACGGTCGGCGCCGGCGATGCGTTTCTGGCCGCGTTGCTTGCCGGATTGCTCGGCGGCCAGCTGGACGACGCCGGTTGTCTCGCCCGCGCCTGTCGGTTGGGTGAATGGGTGGCCACGCAACGCGGCGCCACGCCCTTTTACGACGCTTCGACACCGGTCTGAAACCACCGCTGCGCAGCGCGTGGACTCACCGCCGCGGCTTCGCCGCCGCCCGCCGCCGCCACGACCAGATCAACACCGCCGCCAACCCGGTGCCGAGCAACGCATAGGTCGAGGGCTCCGGCACGGCCTGCAAAGCGAGCGATGTCTCCACCGCATAGAAGGCCGCGCCTGTCGCATTCAGGCCCTGCACAGCGGGCAAATCGACAATACGGGCGAAATGCAGCGTCACCGTGTAGTCCGTACCAGCCTGCAATACACCCGCTGCCACCGTGTAGCCGCTTTGATTGGGGCCTAACTGTACGTTTACCACATCCAGTCCACCCTGCATCGGACTGATCCGAAACAGTGTGACGTAGTCCTCGGGATTCTGCGCATCGAAGTCCGAGAACACCCAACCGAAGTTCGTTCCGGTATCCGTGGCGCTGACCACGTAGGTGGCGTCATGCCACGCCCCGTTGTCGATCGTCAAACGGGGCACGTCGCTGACATAGGCACTGGCACCGAGGTTGAACGGAATTTCGAAATCGTAGTCGTTCGGGAAATTTTGGTTTATCGCACCGACGTCGATGCGCAGACGATAATTGCCGCTGTTGTCCTGCGGGAAATCGGTATCAAGCGATCCTTGATCCAGATACCCCGTCACGGCCAACCCCGCGCCATTGTCGTTGATACCCAAATCTTGCGGACCCTTGACCCCCAAATAACCGGTCAGCGGCCCGTAAACCTTCGCCGCATTGATCGTACCGCCGGTGGTGGTGGTCGCGAAAACGTTGAACCCATAGCTCGACGCTGCGACATCCTCGCTGCCCGGGCCGGATTGCTTGTAGCCCCTGACTTTGCCCAAGCCAAAGTTGGCAATGTTGTCCCCTAGTGCCACCTGCCCCGCCAAGGGACTCAGCAACAGCAGAAAAATTGCACTGGGGGTAAGGAATCGCACGGAGGGTCGGAATGGTGTGCCTTCACATGCAATTGTCTAACATTTTTATCCCTACCTAGGCCCAATTCCTCACCCGACCATGTGCATTCCGACCTAGATATCGCCGAGTTGCGGGCGCAGGACGATTTCCTCGACCACAGTGCGGCGCGACAAGCGGTAAACATCAAGGAATGCCCGCGCGATATCTTCAGCCGGCATCATGCGATCGGGCGGCAACCCGCTCTCTTGCCACGAGGGGGTCCAGGTCGCGCCGGGATACACGCAACAGACGCGCACGCCTTTGTCCTTCAACTCGGCGCGCATCACCTTGCTCAGGCCGGTCACGCCGAACTTGGCCGCCGAATAACCCGTGCCGCCGGGATAGGCCACGAGTCCGGCGATCGAGCTCATGTTGAACACATCGCCCCGGCCGCGTTTGACCATGCCCGGCACAAACGCCCGCGCCATCAGGAACACGCTGCGCAGGTTCGCCGCGATCAGCCGGTCAAACTCCGCCACCCTGAAGTCCAGCAACGCCCCGCCGGTGAAACTGCCGGCGTTGTTGATCAACACATCCACGACGCCAAACCGCCGCGTCACCGCGCGCCGCAGCTCCGCGACCGCCTTGTCGTCGCTCACGTCGCACGCAAACGCCTCGGCCGTCGCGCCGAGTTTGGCGCACGCACGCTGCACGGTCGCGAGTTTGCTGGCGGAACGCGCCACCAGCGCCAGCCGCACCCCGCGCACCTCCCGCGCAAAGACCTTTGCAATTGCCGCCCCGATTCCCTGCGAAGCCCCGGTGATGAGAACGACGGGCTTCATGGGTAAAAACTCCAAAGGCCAAAACCCAAAGGCCATAGAAATCCGAATTTCGAAATTTTGATCATTCTCTTTTTTTTGGGATTTGTGATTTGGCGTTTGGGATTTGCGCGCCCGGGCGCGTCAGCAAAGCAGCGATCCGAAATCCATGAAGTCGGCGGTGAAGCCGCCGGGCACGCCTTTGCAGATCACGCTCACCGCGTCGTGCGAGTGCAGTGACTCGAGGTGCGAGCAGGCGATGCGGAAATCCTTGATGCGTTTGTCGGCGTCGAACTCCTTGTAGAGCAGCCGCGCGGCATCCTCGACGAACTTCAGGTAGGCGCCGTTGAGCTCGGCGAAGGCCTGCTCGTCCTCGCGCTTCACCATCACCTGCGTTTCGGTCTGCAGCGCGTTGAGGCAGTGCTGGTGCACGTCCTCGATCCACAGCTTGCGGCCCTCGGCCTCCTCCAGCGTGATGCGCGCCTTGCTGCGCTGCGAATGCGGCACGCCGTAAGCCCCGCGCTGGTCGCGCGCGTGCTCGTTCAGTTCGGCGGAGCACGGGCAGGCGGAGGAATAAACGAAATCGAAATGGATGAAACGCCGGTAGCGTCCGTCCCGCGTCATCACCCCTTCAAAGGCCGTCTGGTAGAACTGGAACCCCTCCAGGCCGCTGCGCAGGCTCTCGCGCACCATCGGGTAGGAAAAGGCGATCTTCAGCCGCGCATCCTTGCTCTCGATCTTGCGCAGGTAGTTCTTCAGCACCTTGCCCATCCACTCGCCGGTCGTGACCTCGTCCTTGTGGTCGTAGAAGGTCCGCATGATGCGGCTCATGTTGATGCCCTTCAGTTCGGCCTCGAGCGACACCGTGCCGGTCACGCTGGTCTCGAGCGTGAGCACTTTGCCGGCCTTGGTACGGTATTTGAGCGGGAGCTTGAAGTTGTGGATCCCCACCTGCTGGATCGGCACGTTGGCCCCGTGGATGGCGTCGTGCGAGGCCTCCATCATGTCGGGCAGCGTCGCACGGTAGCCCGCGCTGGCGCGGAATTTCGCGTCGTAGCCGCGCTTCAATTTGGGTTCGGCTCCGTCCGCCGAGCGGTGGAGATACATCTGTTTTTTCTTCATGTCGTTTTTCTTGATACGTCTGACCAGGCGGTTGGGACGATAACCGGAGCCCCTTTTTTCGGGGTTAGCTGGTCTCGGGTCCGAAATACTCGGCGTAGTTGCGCGGGGTTTCGTAAAGGCGCACGCAGTGCAGCCGGCCGGTCTTGAGGTGCGGCTCGATCTGCGACCAGAAGGCGATCACGAGGTTCTCGGTCGAGGGAATGATGCCGCGCAGGAAAGGCACCTCCTCGTTGAGGTTGCGGTGGTCGCAGGGATCCACCACCGCGGTGTGCAAAATGCGTTTCAGCTCGCCCAGATCGATGATGTAGCCCGTTTCAGGATCGGTTTCGCCCTTGACCGTGACTTCCAGCACGTAGTTGTGCCCGTGCCAGTGCGGGTTGGTGCAGAGCCCGTATTGTTTTTCGTTCCACGCCTGGCTCTTGGTCGGGTTGTGCAGCCGGTGGGCGGCGTTGAAATGCACCTGCCGCGTGATGAAAACGGTGCCCCGGAGCGGGCGCACGGCCGGAGTCCGGGCGGCGCGTCTGGTGGTGGTTCTGGGCATAAGGAACCAAGCCAAGCCAGATTGTCCGGGGCGTCAACCACGAGGCAGCGGGAACCGGCTGCCGCCGGACTGATTCCGGTTGAATCGCCCGTGCGCTCCACCGACACTCGCGCCCATATCCCGCGATGAAGATCCGCCAAGCCCTGATCACCGCCGCCAATCCGCGCCAGCGCACCCTGCCCCTGCAAACGCTGGTGGACCGCGACGGCGAAACCAAATCCGCCCTGCAGATCATTCTGGCCGAGGCCGCCGAGGCCGGCATCGAGGAATTCGGGGTGGTCGTCTGCCCGGGCGACGAGGCCAACTACGCCGCCGCCTGCGGGCCGTTCCAATCCCAGGTGCGCTTCATCCCGCAACCCGATCCACGCGGTTACGGCGACGCGGTGCTGCGCGGCCGCGAGTTTTGCCACGGCGAACCGTTTCTGCACCTCGTCGGCGATCACCTGCACGTCAGCCAGACCGCCACCGGCTGCGCCAAACAGTTGCTCGAGATCGCCGGCGGCGAAAACTGCCCTGTCTCCGCCGTGCAACCCACGCACGAAAGCCTGCTCACCGCCTACGGCACCGTCGGCGGCAAACTCACCGGCGGCGACCGGCCCCTCTACCAGATCGAGGCCGTGATCGAAAAACCCACGCCCACCCTAGCCGAACAGGAGTTGATCGTCCCCGGCCTGCGCGCGGGTTACTACCTGTGTTTTTTCGGCCTGCATGTGTTTGACGCCGGCATCTTCGACCTGCTCGACGCCCGGCGCGCCGCCGCCCCGGACGAAATACTCGGGCTCACCCCCGCGCTGCATGCCATGGCCGCCCGCCGCCGCTACCTCGCCCTGACCGTCGCCGGCCGCCGCTACGACATCGGCTCGCGCTACGGTTTGCTGCTGGCCCAACTCGCGCTTTCCCTCGCCGGCCGCGACCGCGACATCGTGCTGACCCAGATCGTCGGCCTGCTCGCCCACCCCTCCAGCGGCCAATCATGAACCCGGGCTTGCTCGAAATCATCACGTCGGCCGACACCGACGTGCGCGACCGCGCCTTGGAACAATGGTGCAAGGGCCAATCCGCGGAAGCCCTGCTCGCCGCCGGCGCCGATCTCGACGCTTTCCGCCGCCGCGAAACCAACCTCTACCGCCGCGTGCGCGCGCTGTTTTTTCTCAGCGCGATCCACCGCTATCACCTGCCGGCGCTGCCCGGTTATCCGCGCCACGGCCGCGTGCCCTTCGCCGGCTTTCAATTTCTGCTCGAACGCCGTTTCGAGGAGGCCATCGGCCTGTTTCAGCAGGAACTCTCCGCCCAGGGGGCCAACGAAACGCTCTCCAGCGCCCTCGCCGCCGCCTATTACGCGCTCGGCTTTCAGACCCTCGCCGACCAGGTCCGCCGCACCGTGCGTTCCACCCGCGGCAACGCCTGGATGTTCCGCCTCGGCCACCCGCTTGACCAGCCGCTGCGTGTGCGGGCCGAGTTGCTCGCACGCCGCGACGCCGACACGCCTTACCCGGTGCTGCGCGAAGTCACGCCCGTGCGCATGGATCTCACCCACTGCGGCTGGAGCGACATTTTCTTTCTCGGCATGGATTTCCCCGAGGGCGCGCGCGTGCTCAACATTTCCGTTGATCTCGGCGTGCACGGCCGCGATGCCGCGCCACAACCCCCGGTCGAGGCCTGGTTCCGGGTCATCGACGAACCGGTCATTCGTCTGACCAGCGTCGATCTCGGCGCCAGCGCCGTGCTGGCCACGATTGACGATGTCTTCGACTTTGCGCGCGATTACCTCGGCCTGCTCAAGGCCGCCGTCATCGCCGCCGGGCTCGTACCGCCCGGCATCGAACGCTCCGCCACTTCGCTGCCCGAATTGCTGGCGCAGATCTTCGGCGCCGGCCGCGGTTTCGAACTGGTCAGCAACGTCAACCGCATCCCCAAGGGTTCGCGTTTGGCCGTTTCCACCAATCTCCTCGGCGCTCTCATCGGCGTGTGCATGCGCGCCACCGGCCAGATTGCCGCGCTCGACGGCCCGATGCAGGAAAGCGACCGGCGCATCGTCGCGGCCCGCGCCATCCTGGGCGAATGGCTCGGCGGTTCCGGCGGCGGCTGGCAGGACTCCGGCGGACTGTGGCCCGGCATCAAACTCATCGAGGGCACGCTGGCCGGACCGGACGATCCCGAACACGGCATCAGTCGCGGCCGCCTGCTGCCGCGTCACACCCTCCTCGGCCCCGACCGCGTGCCGCCCGCCGCGCGGCAAAAACTGCAGGAATCGCTCGTGCTTGTGCACGGCGGCATGGCGCAAAACGTCGGCCCCATCCTCGAGATGGCCACCGAGAAATACCTGTTGCGCAGCGCCGCCGAGTGGCGGGCGCGGCAACAGGCCGTCGCCACGCTCGACACGATTCTCGATCATCTCGCCCGGGGCGACATCCGCGCCCTCGGCCGCGCGCTGACGGAAAATTTCACCGGTCCGCTGCAGACGATGATTCCCTGGGTGAGCAATCTCTACACCGAACGGCTCATCGCCCGCACCCGGGAAAAATTCGGCGACGACTTCTGGGGCTTCTGGATGCTCGGCGGCATGTCGGGCGGCGGCATGGGCTTCATCTTTGCGCCCGAACACAAACGCGAGGGCCAGGAGTTCCTGCGCGAACTGATGCTTACGACCAAACGCGAATTCGAGTCCGCCCTGCCGTTCGCGATGGACCCGGTCGTTTATGATTTCGCCATCAACGAACACGGCAGCGTGGCCGCCCTGCTGCGCGACGCCGCGGCCCTCCTGCCCGCCGGCTATTACCGCAACGTCGTGTCGGCCAGCCTGCGGCACGACGAATCGACCCTCACGCCGCGCGAACGGCTGGATGTAAAACAGTTCAAGGCCGCCGCGCTCACCCATCCCGGTTTCGCCGCCATCCTCACCGGACTGCTCGAACCGCCGGCCGCCGCCGTCCACACTTCCGCCGCGTCCTCCGCCCAACTGCGCGGGCTGCTCGCCGCCAACGGGTTTGATCAGACCCAGCACGAACAGATTCGCGCCGACCTGCAGGCCGGCCGCATCGGCCTCGCCCTCAACCGCCTGCCCGCCGCCACCCGCATCGAGGATGCCGCGCCCGGCGACCTGACCGACGCCGCGCAAATCGACCCCGCCCTCCGGCGCGCCGGCGAGGAGGCCTTGCGCCGCGGCGAGGTCGCCATCGTCACCTACGCCGCCGGCGCCGGCAGCCGCTGGACCCAGGGCGCCGGTGTCGTCAAGGGCCTGCATCCCTTCGCCAAGTTCGCCGGCCGGCATCGCAATTTCATCGAGGTGCACCTCGCTAAAACCCGGCACAGCGGTCGCGCGTATGGTGCCGCCTTGCCGCACGTTTTCACCACCAGCCATCTCACCCACGCGCCCATCGAGCGCATGTTGCGCGACCTCGTCGGCGATGCGCTGGAACGCGATGTCTGGCTCTCCCCCGGCCGCTCCATCGGCCTGCGGCTCGTGCCCACCGTGCGCGATCTGCAGTTCGCCTGGGAGGAAACCGCGCAGCAGCGCCTCGACGAACAGAAACAAAAGATGCGCGACAGCGTGCGCGCCGCCCTCGCCAACTGGGCCCGTACCACCGGCGAAGGTTCCGACTACACCGACAACCTGCCCGAACAGTGCCTGCACCCCGTCGGCCATTGGTTCGAGATCCCCAATCTGCTCAAGAACGGCGTGCTCGCCCGCCTCCTCGCCGACCGGCCGCAATTGCGCACGCTGATGGTGCACAACATCGACACGCTCGGCGCCACCGCCGATCCCGCCATGGTCGGCTGGTTCCGGTCCACCGACGCCACGCTCGGCTGGGAAGTCATCACCCGTCGCATCGAGGACCACGGCGGTGGCCTCGCCCGCGTCAACGGCCGGCTGCGCCTCGTCGAGGGCCTCGCCCTGCCGCGCGAGGAGGACGAGTTCGCCCTCAGCTACTACAACGCCAACACCTGTTGGATCGACCTCGACCGCCTGCTCGCGCTCTTCGAGCTCAGTCGCGCCGACCTCGCCGATGCGTCCAAGACCGCCGCCGCCGTGCGCCGGCTCGCCGCACGCGTCCCGACCTATGTCACCCTCAAGGAGGTCAAGAAGCGCTGGGGCCACGGCCAGGAGGACGTTTATCCCGTCACCCAGTTCGAAAAACTCTGGGGCGACATGACCGCGCTGCCCGAATGCACCAACGTGTTTGCCGTGGTGCCCCGGGCCCGCGGCCAGCAGCTCAAGGACCAGGCCCAGCTCGACGGCTGGCAACGCGACGGCTCCGCCGCCCACATCGCCAACCTCTGCGACTGGGCATAGCCGCGCCACAGCGCACATTCCCCGGCAGGGCGGGCAATCCCTTGCCCGCCGGGTGTGCTGCGTGGCGGGCAAGGGACAGCCCGCCCTACCCAAACCCCGCATTTTCCTTCCCGCCCCCGCCGCGTCCGGTTGCAGACTTGCGTTCGCCCCGGCGCCGTCTTGCCATCAAACCGATGCCTTTACGTTTTCGCATCCTCGGCAGCGGCAGCTCGGGCAACGCCGCCTTCCTCCAGACCGACGGCGCCCGCATCCTCGTCGACGCGGGTTTTTCCGCGCGCCGGCTCGACGAAATGCTCGCCGAATGCGGCGAATCCCTCGCGCGCATCGACGCCATTTTTCTCACCCACGAACACGGCGACCACGCCGCGGGTCTCTCCGGCTTGAAAAAGCACCCGCACATCCGCGTCTTCGCCAATCCCGCCACCGCCCGCACCGTGCAGGCCGGACTCAAGCACCGGCCCGACTGGCAACTGTTCGAAACCGGCGCCGTCTTCCGTTTCCGCGACCTCGAGATCCACAGCTTTTCCGTGCCGCACGACGCGCAGGAGCCCGTCGGCTTCCGTTTCATCACCGGGCAGGATGACGATCTGTTTTCGCCACGCCGCAGCCTGACCTGGGTCACCGACCTCGGCTACGCGCCCGCCCACGTGCACGAACACCTGCGCGAATCCGACATCGTCGTGATCGAGTCCAATTACTGCGCGCAGCTCCTGCAGGCCGACACCCGCCGCCCTTGGTCCGTGAAGCAGCGCATCAACGGCCGGCACGGCCACCTCTCCAACGACCACGCCCGTGAATTGCTCGAGGCCGTCGCCAGTCCCCGCTGGCGCCACGTCTTCCTCGCCCACCTCAGCCGCGATTGCAATTCCGTGGCCGCCGTGCAGGCCGCCTGCGTTTCCCTGCGCTGCCCCTTCTCCATCGTCGCCCCCGGCGCCGGCACGCCCCTCCTCGAACTCTGATTGACCATGTCCACTTCCCTGCGCCGCACCAAGATCATCGCCACCCTCGGCCCCGCCACCGAAAGCGAGCAGCTGCTCGGCGGCCTCATCCGCACCGGCGTTGACATCGTCCGGCTCAACATGGCCCACGCCACCCACGAGTGGACGCGCACCGTCATCCGCCGCATCCGCGCCGCCAGCCAAACCGTCGGCCGCGAGGTCGCGATCATGATGGACATCAAGGGCCCCGAGATCCGCACCGGCGATGTTGCCTCCCCCATCGAACTCAAGGCCGGCGAGGTGTTTGATTTCACCGTCAAGCCCGGCGCCGACGGCGGCAACGCCGAGGAAATCCGCTCCGTCGACGTCAACTACCGCGACCTCGTGCGCGACATCAAGGTCGGCGACACCGTGCTCGTGGACAACGGCCTCATCCGCCTGGAAGTCTTGACCAAGGACGAGGCGCGCATCCGCTGCCGCGTGCTCATCCCCGGCGAACTGAAATCGCGCCGCCACATCAACCTCCCCGGCGTCAAGGTCAACCTCCCCTCCTTCACCGCCAAGGATCGCGCCGACGCCACCGTCGGCCTCGAGGAAGGCATTGATTTTCTCGCGCTCTCTTTTGTGCGCGACGCCGCCGACATCACCCTGCTGCGCGACTTTCTGGAAGAACGGAAATCCAAAGTCGGCATCATCGCCAAGATCGAGGACCAGTCCGCCATCACCAACCTCGATGCCATCGTGCAGGCCTGCGACGGCCTGATGGTCGCGCGCGGCGACCTCGGCATCGAGTGCCCCTTCGAGGATCTGCCCGTCATCCAGCGTCGCGCCGTCCGCGCCTGCCTGCGCCACGGCCGCCCCGTCATCGTCGCCACCCACATGCTCGAGTCGATGATCGAGCAACCCGTGCCCACCCGCGCCGAGATCACCGACGTCGCCAACGCCGTTTATGAACTCGCCGACTGCGTGATGCTCTCCGGCGAGACCACCATCGGCAAATACCCCCTCGATTGCGTGCAAATCCTCGACAAGATTGCCCGCCGTATCGAGAGCGAGGACCGCCCCGACACCCGCCAGCTCGTCGAACTCCACAGCGAACGCCTGCGCGTCCTGCACTCCGCCGTGGTGCTGGCCGACAGCCTGCCCGGCTCCAAACTCCTCACCTTCACCCGCTACGGCACCATGGTGCGCGGCCTCGCCGCGCTGCGGCCGGTCTGCGCTCCCATCCTCGCCTTCACGCCCCAGGCCGGCCTGCACCGGCAGATGAACCTCCTGCGCGCGGTGGAGCCCTACCTGATGCCCTTCGCCTCCGAGCCCGACATCACCATTGAAAACGCCATCGCCCACCTCCGTCGCCTCGGTCGCGTGGCCGCAGGCGACAAACTCATCATCGCCACCGACATCCTCTCCCAGGACCGCCTCTTCGAAAGCGTCCAGCTCCGCACGGTGAAGTGATCCGCGGCGCCGGTGCGGATCACCTCCCCGCACTTCAGTCCTAAATCGTTATCTTAATCTTAATCTTTATCTTTATCTCGCCCGTGGATCCGCCCCGCACCGGACCGAGCCCGAGGGATAAAGATTAAGATAAAGAGAACGATAAAGATTTATTGGGTGCCATCCATCTGGCGGAAACCGTGCCAGCGAAAAGGCTTTTCGCCCGGTCGTGGCATCGAAACCCACACCCGGGCTTGCACCACGTCAAAACCTGTTACTCTTGGCTTCATGCGCTCAATCCTGCTTCCCCTCCTTGCCCTGTTGACCGCGACGATCGCCTACGCCGGCCCCGCCCGTTGCGGTTGTGGTGAAAACTGCGGCTGCGGCGAAAACTGCACCTGCGAAAAAATCGCGGACAAACCAGCCGCCGCCGAGACCGGTCACGCGCTGAAAGGCGTTGTGGTCAACGTGCTCGCCGAACGCGGCCAGCTCATCGTCAAGCACGAGGAAATTCCCGGCGTCATGCGCGCCATGACCATGGGCTTCAGCGTGGATGAAGCCACCCTCAAGGCCGCCGCCAAGGGCGCCGCCGTTTCCGGCACGATGGTGCGCCGCGAAGGCAAATACTGGCTGATCGACGCCACTTTCACGCCGGCGGAATAAACCGTCCCGGCAAGGCTCCGGGCCGGGCACTAGAGCAGTTTACGTTGGATTGTAGCCGCGTTTGAGGATGCAGCCCGAAAACGTGGCGGCTTCCCCGGGACCACGCTTGCGCCTACGGCTTTAGCGGCGGTGAAAAGTGGTGCGCCGGTCAGCACCTGCGGGACGAGAGCGTCCCGCCTACAGGTGTCAGATGCAGCCGGCACGCCCGCGTGCCGGGATGGCTTTTTTCACACCCCTGTGTGCGGCTACGAAATCCTTGGAAGCGCCAATCCCGATTGTCCGACCGGAACAGTATTGGAGGTGATCCGGCTCAATCCAACCACCGCGCCAGGCTCACCCGCAACGCCGCCCGGGCGCGGTAAAGCCGCGATTCCACCGCCTTCACCGTGCTGCCGGTGATGGCCGCGATCTCGGCCTGCGGCAGGTGCTCGTATTCCGCCAGCACCACGGCCTCCTGCAACTCCCGCGGCAATTGTCTGACCGCCGCCCGCACCGCTTCAGCACGTTCGCGTCGCACCGTCGCGTCGGCCCCGTGCTCCGCCGCGTCCTCGCCGCTCCAAGCCTCCAACGTCACCTCCGGCCGCCGCCGCCACCAGCGCAGCCGGTTGCGCGCGAGATTGACCGCGATCGCAAACAACCACGGCCGGAATTCCGCCCCGGGGCGGAATTTGTCGCGCTGCAACCACACGCGCACAAAGGTCTCCTGCGCGAGGTCGGACGCGTCGTGGTGGTTGGACAGAAAACGCAGCAGCAAACCCTTCAGTGGCAGTTCCCAACGCGTCATGAGCGCGGCCAGCGCGGCTTCGTCGCCCGCCTGCACCCGCGCCATGAGTTCGCCGTCCTCGCTCACGGGTGCACCTGCACGCTGGGGGCTCCGTGATGCGCGTAGTTGGCCACGCGCGGCAACACAATCTCCAGATAACGCCGGCCCTCCGCCGGCGCCATCAGCGCGGCCAC
Organism: Opitutaceae bacterium; assembly: GCA_019455245.1. Taxonomy (GTDB): domain Bacteria; phylum Verrucomicrobiota; class Verrucomicrobiia; order Opitutales; family Opitutaceae; genus Cephaloticoccus. Next base: position 76,646 of record JACFMR010000015.1, on the reverse strand, counting down.
GCGCCGGAAATGCGCGGTCATCGCGCTTTCGCAGATTTCCTCCAACCGCGCGACTTCCGCCGCCGGTGCCGACCGCTCCCGCGCTTCCATGATGGCGGCGCAGTGATCCGTGCACTCGATGTAATAGTCGTCGTGCAACCGTTGGATCGCGGCAAACTGCGTGTCGTCGAGTTTGAACTCCACGCGCAGCCAGTGCATCGCGTCCTGCGCGGCCAGCGCCTCACGCACCGCCTTCGGTTCGCGTCCGGCCACGTAAAACACGCCGTAAGCCACCGCGCAGGCGGCGAGGATCAACAGCCCGGTGAGCAGCCGGTTTTTCATCGGTGGTCCGCCATCACCCGCGCATCGAGCGACTGCACGTAGGCGGTGACCATCGCGTCGCGCCGGGCCTCGGCCCGGTCGCGCGCCTGTTCGTGACCGGCCCACGCCCCGGCCACCAACGCCACAGCCAGCAGGCCGGTCGCGGGCAGCGCATGCGCGCGCAGATAAGCCGGCCAGTCGGATTCGCCCTGCCGTGCGGCGATACGCCGCCAGACCCGGCTGCGGAATTCCGGATCGCGCTCCGGCGTCACACGCCAGGCGTTGAGCAGTTCGGACGAGGGCGAGGGAGATTCGGAGCGGTTCATGACAAGGTTGGGTTAATGCACTATAAACCCGGCGGACAAAAATCCCGCGAAATATTTCGAGGGATTTTGCGGCCCGCGGGTTAATAAGAAGCGAACCCATCAACTTACTTGCAACCCAACCCGAGGCCACAACCCATGAAAATCACCCAACTTCTCCTCGTCGCCGGCCTGCTCAGCGGCACTGCTCTCGCAGTCTCTGGCGCACCGGCAAGCAAAAGCTGGCCCCCGGTCCGCACCGCGGAAGAATTCGCCCGGATCAACCCCGGCGAGAAAATCGCTTATGTCTGCAAGGAATGCGACTCCGTGACGGTGGCGACCCTCGATTCGAAGGACGCCATCATGCAACTCTGCAAGGTGGGCGACATGATCGAGTGCCCGGCTTGTAAACAGTCATACCGCATCGTTCGTCTGGGTCCACCCAGCAAGGGCAGATCGATATCGGAAATCCGTTACGTGAACCAGGAAGGCAAGGAGTGCATGTTCATCGCCAGGGTCAGTGAGTGATTAACCGCCCCTCGTCGAAAGAAAACTGACTCGCAGCTCTGAGCCGGCCGCCTTAGGATGACCGGTCTTGGCGAACAGCCCCACCCATGCCTCCCGCGCTTCACCGTTCCCGATTTCTCCTCATGGCTCCATTGATCGCCGCGACGCTGCTGGCCGGTTGCGCCGGCACGCCCCTCCCGGCTGAACGCCAGGCCCGCGAGACGAACATCCGGGCGGGTGCGCAACTGGGGCTCGGCGAACCGTCCGCCGTGCTGCCTGAACTCAACCCGGACTCACCACCGGCCGATTTCATCCGGTTCGCGCTCCTAAATCACCCTGCCGTAAAGGCGGCCTACCACGACTGGCACGCCTCGATCTCCGACATCGCGCCCGCGCGCGCGTTGCCCGATCCGCAGCTCACCTTCGAAGCGGACATCACGGACACGCTCATGGCGTTCATGCCGGGCCTGATGTTCGACTTCATGTCCGCGGGCAAGCGAAGCGCGATGGCAGCCGAACTCACCGCCGGCAGCGAGGTGGCGCGGCGCGCCTTCGATGCTGCGGTGCTCCGCACGGCCGCCGAAGTCCGGCGCGCCTGGATCGAACTCGCATACGCGCGCGAGGCGGGCGAACTTTACGAGGCCGCGATCGGCGACCTCGAGGAGGCCCTCGCTCTGGACAACGCGCGATTCGCCACCGTCGGCATGATGGCCTCGCTCGAACCGCAGGTGCGCCTGCAAAACCAGATCGCCGAGCATCACTCGCATCACCTCGCGATCGAGGATCGCATCGCGGCCGCGCGCTCCCGGTTCAAGGCCGCGCTCGGCCTGCTGCCTTCCGATCCCGATCCCGCCTGGCCGCGCGCCGTATTGGCGCTCACGCCGCTACCTTCCGAGGACGAACTCTGGCGCCGGACGCTCGCCGCCAACCCGGAGCTCGCGCGGATGCGCGCGATGGTCGAGATGGCCGTCGCCGGCGTGGAGGTGGCGCGCAAGACCCGCACCCCGGATTTCTCGGTCGGCCTCATGTCCGACCTGAAGGCGAGCCCGTTGATGTTCCGCCCTTCCGCCTCCCTCTCCCTTCCGGTCTGGCGCGAAAAGATCGCGGAGACCATCGCCGCGGCCGAGGCGCGGCGCGACGCCGCCGAGGCGCGCGTGACGGCGGAGCAGCTCACCATGGCCGCCGAACTCGCGCGCATGCTCTACATGGTGCGCGAGGCCGAACGGATGCTCGCCTACATCGACGGCACCGCGCTGCCGAACCTCGACCGCATGTCTGCCACCGCCGAGGCCGGATACCAGACCGGCGCAGGCGGGCCCGGCATGATCACCGAGGCGCGGCACATGGCCACGCTCATGCGTCTGGATCGCCTCGACGCGCTGCGCGAGCGCGAGAACGCCGCCACCGACCTGCTCCTGATGACGGCGGACATCGCGCCGTCCGATCTTTCTGCGCCCGCCGACGGCGACGCGCACGGCTCCTGAACTCTTCCCGCGCAAAGCATGAAAACGAATTTCAATCTCTTCCGTGTGCTCACCGCAGCGATTGTCGTCCTGATCGCCGGGGCGGCGTTCGCAGCAAGCGAGCAGCTCTGGACATGCGGCATGCATCCGCAGGTCATCAAGACCGAGCCGGGCAGCTGCCCGATCTGCGGCATGGCGCTCACGCCCATCCGCGACAACGCCGCCGGCACCGCTGCGGGCGTGATCCACGTCGACACCGCGACCGTGCAGCGCATGAACCTGAAGACCGGCATCGTGACGCGCGGCCCGGTCGAGCGCGAGATCCGCGCGGTCGGCGCCGTCGACTACGACGAGCGCGGCTTGCGCGACGTGACAACCAAATACGAGGGCTGGATCGAGCGGCTCCACGTCGACGCCACGTGGACCACCGTGAAGGCCGGCGACCCGCTCTTCGAAATCTACTCGCCCGATCTCTACAACGCGCAGCTCAACTACCTCGTGGCGCTGGGCACCGGAGGCGGCAAGGACGGCCCGCTGGGCCGCGCGGCGCTCGCACGGCTTCGGTTGTTCGACATCCCGGACGCGTTCATCGAGGAGATCGCCCGCACGGGCGAGCCGCGCCGCACGTTCACCTACCTTGCGCCGGCCGACGGCGTCGTGATCGAAAAGATGGCCATCGCCGGCCAGATGATGCGTGCGGGCGAGCGCATCTACCGCATCGCCGATCTGTCGACCGTCTGGGTGCACGCGCAGGTCTACGAGAGCGACCTGGCGTTCATCCGCGAGGGAATGCCCGCGACGGTCCGCACCACGTTCGGCCCAGCAACCGAGATCCAGGCCCAGATCAGCCTTCTCCTGCCCCGCGTCGAGGAGACCACGCGGTCGGCGACAGCGCGGCTCGTGCTGCCGAATCCCGACGGTGCGCTCAGGCCCGGGATGTTCGTCGACGTGAGAATCCCCGCGCGGCTCGCCGACTCCGCCGTGCTTGTGCCCGACATCGCGGTGCTGCGAAGCGGCGAGCGCAACACCGTGTTCATTGCGAATCCCGACGGCACGTTCGGCGCGCGCGAGGTGAAACTCGGCGCGCGCAGCAAGGAGGGCAGTTACGAGGTGCTCGACGGGCTCGACGTGGGAGACCGCATCGTCACCTCCGGCCAGTTCATGCTCGATTCCGAGAGTCAGCTCCGCGAGGCCATCCAGAAGATGGTGCGTGTGGCCACGGCAGGTGCGCCCGCCGGCGACGCGGGTGCGACGCCGGTCCACGAGGTCTCCGGCGAGGCGCTCGGCACGCTCACGGCGCTCTCGCTCCGGCTCGCCGATGCGGCCGCAGTGCTCGCGGCGGACGATCTCGCCGGCTACAGGCGCCAGCTCCCCGCGCTGCGCGAGGTGCTGAAGGCGCATCTGGACGCCGACCCGCGCTCGCGCGACGGCACCTTCGCGGCGCTCAAGGACGGCCCGACGGATCCCGCCGACCTGGAGTCCGCGCAGAACGCGTTTGCACCGTTCAGCACCGCGGTCGCCGATCTGGCGCGCGCCAACCACATTCACCACCGCGAGGGGTTGCACCTGTTCGAGTGCCCGATGGCGCCCGAGGTCGGCACGGGCCGCTGGCTGCAGCGCGACGCCGAAATCAGAAATCCCTTCTTCGGCTCCGGCATGCTCACGTGCGGCGAGGAACTCGACGTTGTCCCGGCCGGCGGAAGCACCCCGGCGCCGGTCGGCCACCGCCACTAAACCCAGCCCGCCATGCTCAAGGCCCTCATTGATTTCTCGCTCAAGAACCGCTTCCTCGTGGTTGCACTCACGGTGGCGTTGGTCTTCGGCGCAATCTACTCGCTTAAGAGGATCCCGCTCGACGCGATCCCCGACCTCTCCGACACGCAGGTCATCATCTACACCGAGTGGCCCGGCCAGGCCCCGCAGATTGTGCAGGACCAGGTGACCTACCCGCTCACGACGAAGATGCTCTCCGTGCCGGCCGCGAAGGCTGTGCGCGGTTACTCGTTCTACGGATTCTCGTTCGTCTATGTGATCTTCGACGACGGCACCGATCCCTACTGGGCGCGCAGCCGGGTGCTTGAATACCTCAGCGGCCTGCAGGGCGAACTGCCGAAGGACGTGACGCCACGGCTCGGCCCCGACGCGACGGGCGTGGGATGGGCGTTCATGTATGCCATCAACTCGCCCGACCACGACCTTGCCGAGCTGCGCTCGATGCAGGATTGGTTTCTGCGCTACCAGCTCACGAGCGTCGACGGCGTGGCCGAGGTCGCCTCTGTCGGCGGCTACGTGAAGCAATACCAGATCGCCGTCGATCCGGTGCGCCTGCTCGGCTACAACCTCTCGATCTCAGACATCGCGATGGCGATCGAGCGCAGCAATGCCGAGGTCGGCGGCCGGTCGATGGAACTGGCCGAGAAGGAGTTCATCCTGCGGGTACGCGGCTATGTGAACGGGCTCGATGATCTGCGCCGGATCGCCGTCGGGCGCGGCCCCGGCGGCACGCCGATTCTGCTCGGCGAGGTGGCCGACGTGCAGGTCGGGCCCGACATGCGCCGCGGCATCGCCGAACTCGATGGCGAGGGCGAGACCGTGGGCGGCATCGTGGTGGTGCGGTATGGCGTCGACACCCGGAAGGTCATCGCCGGCGTGAAAGCGCGGCTCGACGAGGCCATGCAGAGCCTGCCGGAAGGCGTCAATTACACCATCACCTACGACCGCACCGCGTTGATTGACCGCTCCGTCCGCACGCTCACCAACACGCTGATCGAGGAGAGCATCGTGGTGGCCCTGGTGCTCATCGTTTTCCTGATGCATTTCCGGTCGGCGCTGATCCCCATCATCATCCTGCCGATCGCAGTGCTGGCGGCTTTGGTGATCATGCACCTGCAGGGGATCAGCCTGAACATCATGTCGCTCGGCGGCATCGCCATCGCGATCGGCGTACTGGTGGACGGCGTGATCATCCTCGTCGAAAACGCGCACAAACACCTCGAGCACGACGACGGCTCACGCACCCGGCTCGAACGGATCCGGGACACGGCGTACGAGGTCGGGCCGACGATCTTTTTCGCGCTGCTGATCGTCACGGTGTCGTTCCTGCCGGTGTTCGCGCTGGAGGAGCAGGGCGGCCGCATGTTCAAACCGCTCGCGTTCACCAAAACCTACTCGATGGCCGCGGCGGCGCTGCTGGCGATCACGCTCGCTCCCGTCCTGATGAGCCTGTTCATCCGCGGTAAAACCAAGTCTCAGGATCGCAACCCGATCAACCGCTTCATGATCTGGCTTTACGGGCCGTGCATCGGCTTCGTGACCCGCTACCACCGGGCCGTCATCGCGAGCGCCGCCCTCGTCGTGGGCTGGGTGTTCTTTCCCTGGAACGCCTGGGTAGTGCAACCGCTGCCGGAGGGAGCCCTGAAACGGGCCGCCGCATGGATGAATCCCGCCTTCCCTTACCAGAACATCGGCTCGGAATTCATGCCGCCCCTCTACGAGGGCGACCTGCTCTACATGCCGACGACCTTCCCTGGCATCTCGCCCACGAAGGCGAAGGAGATCCTCCAGCAGACCGACCAGATCATCAAATCGTTTCCCGAGGTGCGCCACGTCTTTGGCAAGGTCGGCCGGGCCGAGACCGCGACCGACCCCGCGCCCATGGACATGATCGAGACGACAATCATGTTGCAACCCGAGCACGAGTGGCCCGCGGTCGACATCCTCGACGCGGAGGGCCATGTTGTCGCGCACCGGCGACGCACGGTGGACGAGCTCATCACCGCGCTCAACCAGGCCGTGCAGATTCCCGGGCTCACCAACGCATGGACGATGCCGATCCGCACGCGCATCGACATGCTTGCCACCGGCATCAAGACCCCCGTCGGCATCAAGGTCGGCGGCTCCGACCTGCGGGAGCTCGAGCGCATCGGGGGCGAGATCGAGGCCATCATCCAACGCGTGCCGGGCGCCTCGAGCGTGATCGCCGAGCGCGTGATGGGCGGCAACTACGTCGAGTTCGACCTCGATCGCGACGCGATCGCCCGTCATGGCCTCACCACGGGGGACGTGCAGGACGTGCTGGAAGTCGCACTGGGCGGCATGCCGCTCACGACCACCGTCGAGGGCCTCGAGCGCTATGGCGTGATTCTGCGCTACGCGCGCGACTACCGCGAAAGCCTCGAGTCGCTCGGCGAGATCTTCGTGCCGGTGCCAGCCGCCGGCGGGATGAACGCCGCCGGTGCCCAACCCGCGCCGATGGGCGGGACCGAAGCCCGCGCCACCCCCCTCACCCAGGTTCCCCTCTCGCAGCTGGCAAACGTCCGCGTCGTCGCCGCGCCGATGGGCATCAAGAGCGAGGGCGGCGTGCCCAACGCGTGGATCTACGTGGACGTGCAGGGCGTGGACCTCGGCACCTTTGTGCGCCAAGCCAAGGCCGCGGTCACCGGGGCGCTCGCCTCGGGCGAACTCCGGCTGCCAGCCGGCTACACCATCGCCTGGAGCGGCCAGTTCGAATATCTCGAACGCGCGAACGAACGGTTGCTCATCATCGTGCCCGTCACCCTCCTGATCGTGGCGCTGTTGATCTACCTCAGCACAAGGTCGTTCGTGAAGACGGCGATCGTGTTCCTCGCGGTACCGTTCTCGCTCGTGGGCGCGTTCTGGATGCTGCACCTGCTCGACTACAACATGAGTGTGGCGGTGTGGGTCGGCCTGATTGCGCTCGCCGGCCTCGATGCGGAGACCGGCATGGTGATGCTGCTCTACCTCGACCTCGCGCACGACGACGCGAAACGCGAGGGTCGCATGCGCCACACCGCCGACCTGATCGAGGCCATCTACCACGGGGCCGTACGCCGGGTGCGCCCGAAGATCATGACGGCCGCCACCACCTTCATCGCCCTCGTCCCCATCCTCTGGAGCACCGGCACGGGCGCCGACGTGATGAAACGCATCGCCGCGCCCATGGTGGGCGGCGTGTTCACCTCCGTGCTTATGGAGTTGCTCGTTTATCCTGCGATTTTCTACGTGTGGCGCCGACGCGGTTTGCCCGCGGCGGAACCGACCGGGGCTGACCCCACGCCTCCCACCGACCCGGCGCCCGGCGCCGCGCCAGAGACGATCGCATGAGGGCGGGCGCAAGCCCGCCAGTCTGGCCCGCCCCTGCGGCTGACCCGCTCAACCCTCAATCCTCCCAAACATGAAATCCATCCGACATCTCCTCATCGCCCTGCTTATCTCCCTCGTGGCTCTGCCGGGCTTCGCTTCGAACGCCACCGCGACGGACCATCCCGCCAACGACGTGATCTCCGCCTACCTGCAGGTGCAGTCGGCCTTGGCCGGCGACAATCTCGCCGCCGCAAAAACCGCCGGCGCCGCCCTGCAGACCGCCGCCGCCGATCCGGCCCACGCCGGCCTGACCGATGCCGCCGGAAAAATCGCCCGGGCCGGCGACATCGCCGCCGCCCGGACCGCTTTCCTGCACGTGTCGCAGGCGTTGATTCCCCTGCTCAAGAACACCGGCACAACGGACCTGTATCTCGCCCACTGCCCGATGGCCTTCCGCGGCAAGGGCGGTGACTGGCTGCAGTCCGGCCAGACGATCAGCAACCCCTATTATGGCAAAAGCATGCTCCGCTGCGGGGTGATCAAGGAGCAACTTTCCGGCGGCAAGCCCGCATCCGCGCATGAGGTTGACGCCACGCCGGCCGGAACCATGCCGCACTCCGGCCACAGCCGGGCCGAGCTTGACCGCATGCACCTGGGGGTGCCCGGCTACAAAAGCCAGCCCGCCGAGAGCACCCGGCCCGCCGCCTGCGGCATGAGCTGTTGCGCCACCAAAAGCTGAGATTGCCCCGCCAACCGGTTCCCGGATATCGGGGCCGGCTTGCAGATGACGTGACACGTGATTCCCTGCAGCCATGCGCATGCTGCAGCTCAAGGTTCCGCCGGTCGTCGTAACGCTGCTCTTCGCCGGGTGGATCTGGCTCGCCGCCCGCACCTTGCCCGGGCCGTCCTGCGCCGGTCCAACCAGCACGATGCTCGCGGCCGGGCTCGCCGGCTTCGGCGGCGCGATCGCCGTATCCGGCGTGTGGCAGTTTCGCGTCGCCCGCACCACCGTGCATCCGCTGCGGCCGGATGCCGCCACCGCTTTGGTGACCAACGGCATCTATCGTTTTACCCGCAACCCGATGTATCTCGGTCTCCTGCTCGCGTTGTTCGGCTGGGCTCTGCTGCTCGGTCAACCCGCCGCCCTGCTGCTCGCCGTCGCCTATGTGCCGGTGATGAACCGTCTGCAAATTATCCCCGAGGAACACGCCCTGCGCGCCCGCTTCGGTGCGGCCTTCCACGATTATCAAGCCCGCGTACGGCGCTGGCTCTGAACGCCGCCTTCCCTTTGCATTATCCCATGCCCTCCGGCGGCAACGACATTCCTTCATCCGCAACGCCCCGCCAACGCGCGGAGGAAATCGCCCGCGTGCTCAACGCCGAGCGCAGCGCCTTCAAGGCCTTTCTCCGGGCGCGCGTGGGCGACGAGGCCGAGGACCTGCTCCAATCCGGCCTCATCAAGGCGATGGCCCACGCCGGTGATTTCTCCACCCCGGAACATGCCATCGCCTGGTTTTATCGCGTGCTGCGCAACGCGATCATCGACCACTACCGGCGTCACGACGTCGTGCGCCGCCGCGACGAGGCCCACGGCACGCTGCTCTCCAGCCTCGGCGAGGATATCGCCGCCGCCCCGCCCGGTTGGGAAAAGCAAATCTGCGCCTGTCTCGGCGGGATCATCGCCACCTTGCCCGCGCGCCAGGCGGAGCTGCTGCGCCGCGTGGATTTGGCCGGCGCGCCGGTGCAGGACGCCGCCCGCGAGCTCGGCCTCACCGCCAACCACGCCGGCGTCATCCTGCATCGCGCCCGCCGCGAACTGCGGAAAAAACTGGAGGTGTTCTGCGGGGCCTGCGCCGCGGATGCCTGCCTCGATTGCCACTGCGAAAAATTTGGGGGCGATCCGCTGTAAGATCGGGCCGGCGGCTGCGTTTACCGGGTGTCAACCATCATGCACACCCACGACCATCCTCCCCGCTGTTTCATCATCCCGACGGTGCCGCCGTTTTTCCCGTTTCTGCTGGGCACGATCCGGGCAACCCTGCGCCGTCGCTTCAATGCCGGCCCGGCCCGCCGCGCCCGGCCCGCTTCAACCCAACACAACTGACCCGCGCCATGGCCAAAACCCGCGCCCATCCCGCAGCCTGCGGTTGCACCCGCTGCCGTTGCCACGCTGAATTGCGCTGCCGCTGCCACGACCTCAACGCCTTGATCGCCCTGACCCTCTGGGATTACGGACGGTCGCTGCGCCATCGCCGGTCCGCCAACTGACACGCCATGAACCACGCCCACTCTCACTCCACCAACGCCACCCCCGCCGCCGCCCCGGACGAGCCCGTTTACATGGGTCTGCCGCACGAACGGTTTCTCCGGCCGCGCTTCTATGTCGCGGTCGCCCTCACGCTGCCGGTGTTGTTCCTCTCCATGGGCCCCATGTTGTGGTCCGATCTGTACGCCTACATCCCGATGCGCACCTCGGCCTGGCTGCAGTTCGCCCTGACCACGCCGGTGTTCTTCTGGTGCGGCGCGCCGTTCATCCGCCGCTGGTGGAAATCCATCGTCGAGCGCGACACCAACATGTTCACGCTGACCGTGACCGGCACCGGCGCCGCGTATTTTTTCAGCACCGCCGTGGTCGCGCTCTGGGAGCACGTGCCGGCCCAGTTCTTCTCCCATCACGGCGCTTCGATCTACTTTGAGGGCACCGCCTTCATCACCACCATCGTGCTCCTCGGGCAGATTCTCGAACAGCGCGCGCACGCCCGTACCGACGCCGCCATCCGCGGCCTCATGGACCTCGCGCCCCGCACCGCCCACCGCCTTGACGCCGACGGCCGTGAAACCGATGTACCCGTGGCCGACATCAAACCCGGCGACCGCCTGCGCGTGCGCCCCGGCGAACACCTGCCGGTTGACGGTGTGCTGACCGACGGCCGCGCCGAGATCGACGAGTCCATGCTGACCGGCGAACCCCTGCCCGTGGCCAAAAGCACCGGCGACAAGGTCAGCGCCGGCACGCTCAACACCACCGGCGCGTTTGTTTTCACCGCCGAGCGCGTCGGCGCCGACACCCTGCTCGCGCAGATCGTGCGCCTCGTCGAACAGGCCGTCGAAAGCGAGGCGCCGATCGCGCGGCTCGCCGACCGCGTGTCGGCCTGGTTTGTGCCCGCCGTGCTCGCCATCGCCATCGTCACGTTTTTCACCTGGGGCCTGGTGCTGCCCGAGCGTGGCTGGCTGCTCGGCCTGCTCAACGCCGTCTCCGTGCTCATCATCGCCTGCCCTTGCGCGCTCGGGCTCGCCACGCCCGTCTCGATCGTCACCGGCATCGGCCGCGGCGCCCAGGCCGGCGTGCTCGTCAAGGAAGCCGCCGCGCTCGAGCGCCTCGCGCATGCCAACACCCTGCTGATCGACAAAACCGGCACGCTCACCGCCGGCCGGCCCGAGGTCGTGGGCGTGCATCCTGTAGCCGGGGCCGATGGCCCCGGTCCGGGGTCGGCGACCCCGGCTACAGCCGACCAACTTCTCACCCTCGCCGCCGCCGCCGAAAGCGCCAGCGAACACCCGCTCGCCCGCGCCATCGTGTCGGCCGCAGAAGCGCGCCAACTCCGCCTGCCGGCCGCCACCGATTTCAAGGCCGAGGCCGGTCACGGCGTCACCGCCCTCGTGGATGGCAAAACCGTCTTCGTGGGCCGAGCGCCCGCCGACGCCGGCACGCAACACGCCACCGCCACGCTCGTCGCCGTGCAGGTGGACGGCCGCGAAATCGGCACCATCGAACTCGCCGACCGCATCAAGGATTCCACGCCCACCGCCATCCGCGAACTGCAATCGCTGGGGCTCCGCGTCGTGATGGTCAGCGGCGACCGCGAGGCCGCCGCCCAAGCCATCGCAGGGGAACTCGCGCTCGACGGTTACCACGCCGGCGTCACGCCCGCGCGCAAACAGGAGCTCGTGCGCGAGCACCAACGGCGCGGTGAATCGGTCGTGTTTGCCGGCGACGGGCTCAACGACGCCCCCGCGCTCGCCGCCGCCGATATCGGCATCGCCATGGGCACCGGCACCGATGTCGCCATGCACAGCGCGGGCCTCGTGCTCGTGAAGGGCGACCTCGCCGCGCTCGTGCGCGCCGTGCACCTCAGCCGAGCCACCTTGCGCAACATCAAGCAGAATCTCTTCTGGGCCTTCGCCTACAACACCCTCGGGCTGCCGCTCGCCGCCGGCGTGCTTTATCCGGTGTTCGGCTGGCTGCTCAACCCGATGTTCGCCGGCGCCGCCATGAGCCTCAGCTCAATCACCGTCGTCTCCAACGCCCTGCGCCTGCGCCGGGTGAAACTGTGAGCCCAGTTTTTTCGCGATGCCATCGCCGGCCCCAACCGAACTGCTCGCCCGGGTGATGCTCGCCTTCGGCCTCGGCAACGTGCAGGCCGCACATCCGCTCGGCGGCACCGCCACGCCCAAGTGGGCCGTCACCACGGATCGCGGCAAGTTCGTGATCCGCGTACGTCCGGCGGAGTTTTCCTCGCCCGGGCGCACCGGGTTCGCGCACACCGTGCTCAACCGGCTGGCGGACGCCGGCCTGCCCGTGCCGCGAGCGCTGGCGCGGACTGACGCCACGACCACCTTTGCGTTGGATGGCCGCACCTTTGAGGTGCTGTCCTGGATCGAAGGCGAGCCCTGGCCGGCCGGCAACCCGGACGCCGCGAAAAACCTCGGCGCGTTTCTGGCGCGCATGCACCGGCTGACCGCGGACTTGGTCGACCGGGACGCCGCCCCGCCGCCGCGCGAAGATCACCCCGCGGCCTTGCAGGACTGCCTCGCGCGGCTGCGCGGTTGGCCGGCCACCCCGGCGCAATCCGCGCAACTCGCCGCCATCGGCCAACTGCTGCAGCGTGGCCGCCAGGAACTCGAAACCACGCTGTATCTCCGCCTGCCCCGCGCAGTGATTCACGGCGATTTTCATCCCGGCAATGTGCGTTTCTGCGGAACGGAAGTCGCCGCGCTTTACGACTTCGACTACCTCGCCGTGCAGGCCCGCGTGCGCGACGTGGTTGATGCGCTGATGTTCTTTGCCTCCGTGCGGACATCATCCTTCGAACCCGATTCAATCCGCAGCCTCACCCAACCCTTCGTGCCCGACGCCGCCCTGGCCCGGTCCCTGTTGGCCGGCTATCAGACCGTCCTGCCGCTGACCGCTGATGAATGGCAGGCGATGCCCCTGCTGTTGCGCTCGCGCTGGATCCAGATGCGTCTGCGCGGCAGCCGCAAGGTGCCGCCCGGGCAGCAACTCGATTTCGCGCTGGATGGTTTTGGGCAGGTGATTGAGTTGCTCGAAAAGGATGGACCGGGGTTTTTCTCCCGACTCCGTCAGACCACAAGCTAAGGCCAGCCGACTGGATCGCGTTATCTGCTGTCATCCCCGCCCGCAGCCGCTACGTTGGTCGCATCCATGAGCCCGGATCCCGCCTCTCCCCTCCGCGTCGGTGTCATCGGCTGCGGCCAGTTTATGCGCCAGCAGCACATCCAGACGGTGGCGCGCAGCGGGCAATTGGTGCTGCAACATCTCGCCGACCGGAATGAGCAAGCCCTCACGGATGTCGCCGATCGTTATCATCCGGTCCGACGCAGCACCAACTGGGAGGAAGTGGTGGCCGATCCGGCGGTGGATGTCGTGGTCGTGGGCATCGTGCCCGAATTTCATCCGGCCGTGGCCCGGGCCGCGCTGGCCCACGGCAAACCGGTCTACGTGGAAAAACCGCTGGCCCCCACCGTGGCGGAATGCCGCGCAGTGGAGCAACTGGCCCGCCGGCTCAACCTGCCCGTCGCCGTCGGTTTCAACCGGCGTTTCGCCCCGGCCACCCGGGCCATGGCCGCAGCCTTCCGGCAGGCCAAGGCGCCGGTTTCCCTTTACTACCGGCTCGCCGACGACGAGCGCATCCGCCCGCCGGAGCAGCACTGGAAAACCGTCGACCGCCTGCTCACGGAAACCGTCCACATCTTCGACCTGCTCTGCCACCTGCTCGCCGCCGAGCCCGTGGAAATCTACGCCAGGGAAAGCCGACCCAACGACGCCTTGATCACCGTCGATTACGCCAACGGCAGCCGCGCCACGATCCTCTCCACCTCGCACGCTTCGCTCGCCCAGCCCAAGGAACATTTGGAAGCCGCCCTGGGCGAGGGGCGGTTTGTCACGATGGACGATTACGTCGAAGTGCGCACGGGCGGCTGCGCAAATCTGCCCGGCGTGCAGACTTTCGCGGGCCGCGCCTACGACGGTTGTGACAACCGGCATGTGGATGCCTTTGCCCGGCACGGTCTCTCCGCGCTGCTGGAACAGCGGCACGCCTATGAAAAGGCCATGCGCGAATCCGGCGTGCTGGCGGACAGCGGCAATCCGGCCGCCTGGGCCGAGGCCCGCCGACTGCTCGGCGAACCCCCGCCGCCGCAGATCAATTACGCGCCCGACAAGGGCTGGGGCGCGGCGTTGGAGGAATTTTGCGCCGCCATCGCCGCCCGCCGCACCCCGGGCAACGCCACGGCCCGGGACGGCAACCGCGCCACGGCCTGCGCCCTCGCGGCCCGGCAATCCATCCAATCGCGGCAGCCCATGATGTTGGACCCTGCGTCCTGGCAGACCTGAAGACCGCTCACCCATCCCGGGGATCAACCATTGATCCTGTAACTTTCGCCATAGGCGCGGGTTTTGCCTGATACACCCTGCCAAACCCGCCCGCATGTGCCGTCGCATTTTTTCATTCCTTGGTCTGCTTTATGCCTGCCGCCTTCACGCCCTGGCCGCGGTTTTGTCCGTCACGCCGACGGACTCGCCGCCGGTCATTGACGGCGTGATTGCGCCCGGAGAGTGGCGCGACGCCGCGCACAGCGACGCGTTCCGGCAGATATACCCGGGCGCAGGTGCCGCGCCGTCCGAACGCACGGAGTTTTGGGTCACCTACGATGCCGACCACCTCTACATCGCCGTGCGCTGCCACGATGCGGCCGGGTTGGCCGGCATCCGCGCGACCTCCATGCAGCACGACCTGTTCAACGGTTCGGACGATGTACTGCAGATCGTCCTCGATACCTTCAACCGCCAAAGCGACGGCTATTATTTCGGTCTGACCGCCGCCGGCGGCCGGCTCGACGGCCTCGTGCAAAACAAAAGCGAGTATTACAAACACTGGGACGGCCTCTGGCACGGCCGCGTCTCCCGCGATGCCGGCGGTTGGAGCGCGGAGTTTGCGATTCCAACCAAGTCCCTCGCCTTCGATCCCGCGAACCCGACCTGGGGCTTTGAGATCGAGCGCACCATCCGCCGCAAGCAGGAGACGGTGCGCTGGGCCAACCACATCCGGGCGCGCAGCGTCTATTCGCTGCCCGATCTCGGCACCCTCGAAGGCATCACCGGTTTGCACCAGGGCCGCGGGCTCGACATCAAACCGTCCGCCAGCCTCACCTCGCGCACCGATCCGCCGCCGGGCCAAAGCATCCTGGAATTCAAGCCCAGCCTCGACGTGGTCTGGCAGGTCCGCCCCACCCTCGCCGCCACGCTCACGCTCAACACCGATTTTGCCGACGCCGAGGTGGACGATCGCCAGGTCAACCTCACGCGCTTTCCGCTCTTCTATCCGGAAAAACGCTCCTTTTTCAACCAGGACGCCTCGCTGTTCTCCTTTGCCGGGCTGCAGGAGGATCCGCTGCCGTTTTTCTCGCGCCGCATCGGCCGCGCGCCGAACGGCACGCCGGTTGACATCATTGCCGGCGCCAAGCTCACCGGCCGCACCGGTCCCTGGACGATCGGCCTCCTCGATGTGCAGACCGACGACTCGCCCACGACCCCCGGCGGCAACCTCTTCGTCGGCCGCGTCGCGCACGAGATTTTTTCCGAATCGAGCGTCGGCTTCGTTGTCACCGAGGGCGATCCGCGCGGCGCCGGTTCCGGCCATCTCGTCGGCACGGATTTCAACTACACCAACTCCCGGTTGGCCGGCGACAAAACCCTGCGCGTGATGAGCGGCCTGCAATACAGCTCGTCCGACTTCGCCGGCGGCGACGGCACCGCCACGACCGTCAAGGTCGAGTATCCCAACGAGCCCCTCACCGTGCTCGCATCGTTCAGCCGCATCGGCGAACGGTTCGATCCGCCGCTCGGTTTCGTCTCCCGCCCCGGCGTGCAGGGCATGCACCTCACCCTCTGGCACTCCACCTATGGCGAGGAAAACTGGCTGCGCCTCTTCGAACCGTTCATCGAAACCGACCACACCTACGACCTCGACGGGCACCTCCTCGACGGCCACGGCTGGGTGGGCCTCTACGCCGAGAACCGCGCCGGCGATTTCACCAATTTCTGGTGGGGCCGGCATCGCGAATCCTTCGACCAATCTTTCCCCATCTGGCCGGGCATCACCGTGCCCGCCGGCGTGCACCGCTGGAACGATCACCAGGTCGAAATCGGCACCGCCCGCGCCCGGCCCGCCGACCTTTACCTGCGCTGGCGCTCCGGCGGCTACCTCAACGGCCATGCCGATACGTATGTCGTCGGCGTGGGCTGGCGGCCCAACGCCGCGGTCTCCTTCAAAACCGAAAACATGCTGCAGGACATCCGCCTGCCCGCCGGCTCATTTCAGGTGCGCACCGCCAACCTCAGGGTGAGTTACACCTTCAGTCCCGACCTGCAGTTCAGCCTGCTCGGCCAATACGACAACCACAGCCGGCTGCTGGGAGCCAATTTCCGCATCAAGTGGACCCCAACACCCGGCAATGATTTCTACTTCGTGGTGAACCAGGGCTACGACACCACCGGCGACAGCCTCCGCCCGGTGGCCGGCGATGTTTCCCTCAAGGGCAAGTGGACGTTCCGTTTCTGATCCTTTGCCAAGCAGGTGGTGCGCGTTGCCCTCAACGCGCATATGGACCCGCCTCCGTGCGGGCCGCGGCGGACGCGGAGGTCCGCCCTCCATTATGACCGGCCCACGCTTGCGCCTGCGGCTTATGGAGGCTCCGTATAACGGGTGACGGTTTTGAGGTAGGGCGGGACCGCTGGGCCCGCCGCGCATGCCCAGCGTGTGATTCGTGAACGGACGGCCCGGCGGTCCGTCCCTACCGGCCAGACTATTGCGCGCGCCTCAATAAGCGCAGCTGCGACAATGATATGCCGACCTATTCCCCGATCGGCGCGGCGAAATGCAGCAGGAATTTTTCCGCAAAAAACTCCCGCGGCACCCACGCATCCAGCGGCCACACCGCTGTCGGCTGCACCGCGCCGCCGGCCAGCTCCTCGCGCCAGAGCGTGCCCTTGAAATACAGCACGCCGTTGGCCGGTGCGCCCTTCCGGCCCGGCCGCAACAACGGCCGCGCCCAGCCGAGAAACGCCGGCAGCGCCGTCACCGCCCGGCCCGTCACGTAATCGAACTTTTCCCGCACCGTCTCCACGCGCACGGGCAGGCCGCGCACATTGCGCAGCCCGAGCGCGTCCGCCAGCGCCGTCACCGCGCCGATTTTTTTCGCCACCGAGTCGATCAGCGTGAATTGGCACTCCGGATACACCACCGCCAGCACCAGCCCGGGGAAACCGCCGCCCGTACCGATGTCCGCGAACGTCGCGCCCGCCGCCGGCCGCAGCACCTTCGTCATCGTCAGCGAATGCAGCAGGTGCCGCTCCTCGAGGTTCTCGGCGTCCTTGCGGGAAATGAGGTTCAGCCGCTCGTTCCACGCGCGCACCCCGGCCCCCAGCCGGCCCAGCCGCGCCACGGTTGCCTCCGGCAGTTCCGGAAAAAATTCCCGCACCAGCGGCAGGTCCATCGTTGGATAAGATTCCGACATGCCCTCCAGTCCACCGCGGGTGGGCCCGCCCGGCAATTGGATTTCCCGGGCGGCAAGCTTGATTCGCCGGCCCCGTTTACGCGCCGCGGCCCCATCATCGTGCTCGTCACCCGGCCGCCGCAGGCCTAAACCTTCCGCCCATGCTCAACCGCCGCGACTTTCTCCGCACCGGCTTGGCCGGCTCCTTGTTGCTCTCCACCCGGCTGCGCGGCGCACCCGCCACCCCGCGGCCGGCCCATGGCGCCTCCGACCCCGGCCAGGCGCGCAATCTCATCTTCCTCGTCAGCGACGGCATGAGCCTCGGCACGCTGACCCTGGCCGAGCGCCACCTGCAACGGTGGCATGGCCGCGGCAGCCACTGGCTCGGACTCTACGCCCAACCCGGCGTGCGCCGCGCCCTCATGGACACCTCCTCCGCCAGCTCGCTCGTCACCGATTCCGCCGCGGCCTCCTCGGCCTGGGGTTGCGGTCATAAGGTGCGCAACGGCGCGATCAACCACGCCGCCGACGGCCGCCCCTTGACCCCGCTCTTTCACCACGTGCGCGAGTCCGGCCGGGCCACCGGCCTCGTCACCACCGCCACGATCACGCACGCCACGCCCGCCGGTTTCGCCGCGCAGGTGAAGTCCCGCACCGAGGAGCCGCTCATCGCCCGTCAATACCTCGACCTCGGCATCAACGTCCTGCTCGGCGGCGGCCGCAAGTTCTTCGATCCCGCCCTGCGCGCCGACGGCGCCGACCTCCTCGCCGACTACACCCGCGCCGGTTATCAAGTGATGACAGATCAGGCCGCCCTCGAAGCCGCTCCGGCCGACCGGCCCTGGCTCGGACTTTTCGCCGACGGTTATATTCCCTATGAACTCGACCGGCGCGCCGATGCCGCCTTGCGCGATCGCGTGCCCGATCTCGCCACCATGACACGCGCCGCGCTCCGCGCGCTTTCGACCCATCCCACTGGGTTCGCCGTGCAGATCGAGGGCGCCCGCGTGGACCACGCCGCCCACGCCAACGACATCGGCGGGCTGCTCCACGAACAGCTCGCGTTTGACGAGGCCGTCGGCGCCGCCCTGGAGTTTGCCGCCGGGCGCGACGACACGCTGGTGATCGTCACCACCGACCACGGCAATTCCAACCCCGGTCTCAACGGCACCGGCGGAAACTTCAACACCCTCGGCGAAAGCTACGGCGACACCGCCGCCTGCTTCGACCGCCTTGCCGACCTCCGCCAGACCAACACCTGGGTCATGGCCGGACTCAACACCGACAGCACGGTCCCGCAGATTCGCGACCGCGTGCACGCCGCCACGACCATCGCCCTCACCGCCGACGAATGCGACCTGCTCCGCCGCGCCCTGCGCAGCGAACCGCATGCCGCCTACCGCGTGCGCAATTCCGCCCAGATCACGCTCGGCCAGATCCTCGCCAACTACACCTCCGTCGGCTGGGCCGGCACCGCGCACACCACCGATCTCGTCGAACTGGCCGCGTTCGGTCCCGGCAGCGAGGCCGTGGGCGGGTTGATGCAGAACAACGATCTGTTCGGCGTGATGACCCGTGCGCTCGGCGTCGGGGTCGCGGTCTGACCATGGCCGTTTGGGTCGAACGGACTATCCTTGCCCACTTGACAAATCCCGCTCGCGTCGCGTGCTTGGCGCCTGTGATCGCCCGCGTCCGTCCCTTTGTCGCCCTGCTGTTGCTGGCCCTTTGGCTGCCGGCGACCCAGCATTGCGACCTCGAGGCGGCCGGCTTGCTGGCCGGGCACAACGAGTGTCACACCGGGCAGGATTGCAGTGGCGGGCATCAGGATGATCCCTGCGCCGCCGACGTTTGCGCCCTGGTGGAAGACGCGGCCTACAAATCCACCTTCGCCGCGATTACGATCGCCGCGCCCGCCGTGCTTACCTGCCTGTGCTGTCTGCATGACATCACACCGGAAACCATTTTGACGCCCTTGGTCTCGCCGGAGCGCACCGATGCTCCGCCCGGGCTGGCGTCCACCTGGCGTTTTCACACGCGCACCGCCCTGCCCGCGCGTGCGCCCGATTTCACCGCTTAAGCCGTCCCTGCGCGGACGGTTTTTCCCCGGCTGATTGTGCCCCGACGACGCCCGCGCGCGTCCGCCCCGGGCAAATTGCACCCACCTGTTTTTCCCTTCCGTCCCTCCCATGCTGCAAAAATTTCCCCTTCATCCCACCAACATGATGCTGTTTGCGATCCTCGTCTTGGTCGCAGGCGGCATCCGGTTGCACGCGGCCGATTCCGGCACGACGCTCACCCTGCGCGGCGCGCTGGATTTGGCGGCTGTGCGCCAGCCCGCGTTGCTGGCCCAAGATCAGCAGGCCCGCGCCGCCGCGGCGCTCGTCGATCAGGCCGGTCTGCGGCCCAACCCGACCCTCGACCTTTCGCTCGAAAACTTCGCCGGCACCGGCGCGGTGCGCGGCACGCGCGGACTGGAGGCCACCGTGCAGGCCAGCCAGACAATCGAACGCGGCGGCAAGCGTGACAAACGCATGGCTCTGGCGGCGAGCGATCGCAAGGCGGCGGACCAGGCGCTCGCGGTCCGGCGCAACGAAGTGCTCGCCGCAACCGCCGCGGCCTATCTCGAAACCCTCGCCGCGCAACAGCGGCTGGTGCTCGCCGCCGAGCCGCGCCGCCTCGCCCTTGAAACGCTGGGCGCGGCCGAGGAGCGCGTGCAGGCCGGCATCGCGTCGGCCGCCGAGGTCGCGCGCGCCCGGGCCGGACTCGCCACCGCCGAAGTGGAATTTGCCCGCGCCGAAGCCGCCCTCCAATCCGCCCGCGCCCGACTCGCGGCCCGGTGGGGCGGAACCGCGGCAGAGGTGGCGGCTTTGCCCGGCCGCCTGCGGTTGCCGGCCGTCTTGCCCGACCGTGAGGCCCTGCTGGCCAATCTGAACGACCATCCGCGTCTCGCCCTGCAGCAGGACGCCATTGCCAGCCAACGCGCAGGGTTGGAGTTGGCCCAAGCGGAGGCCGTGCCCGATGTCACCCTGGGCGGCGGCCTGCGCTTCCTGCGCGAGGGCAGCGACGCCGCGATCGTTGCCGGTTTGTCCGTGCCGCTGCCGGTGCGCCATCGCAACCAGGGCAGCATCCGCGCTGCCCGCGCGTTGCTCGCCGGCGCCGAACTGGACGAACGCGCCACCGAGCTCGGGCTGCGTGCGGAGTTCTCCGCCGCCTGGCAGGACCTGACGATCGCACAACGCACGGCCACCCATCTGCGCGCGCAGGCGCTGCCCGCCTTGGAGGACGCCCGCGCCGCGGTGCAACACGCCTATGCACAGGGCCAGCTGCCGTTGATCGACGTGCTCGACGCCCAACGCGCCCTCGCCGCCCTCCGCCGCGAAATCCTCGATGCCGAAACGGCCGGGGTCCTCGCCTTCGCCCGCCTCGCCGCCCTCACCGACCCGACCTTCGGCACGGTGACCGCGCTCATCGACCCATCCTGATTCCCGACCTCCCCCATATGAAAACCAAATTTTTCGCCTGCATCGGATTCCCGTTGTTACTCATCGCCCATGTCCATGCCTCCGCATCGGACGGCACCGTGCTGCTCACGGAACAGGGAGTCAAAAACCTGGGCCTCCAAACCGTCACGGTTGAAGCCGCGGACTTCGAACACACCGCCTTCGCCCTCGGTCGCACGGAAGCCATCCCGGAAAACCGCTCGGTGCTCAGCAGCCGCATCTCCGGCCGGGTGCTGGAGAACCGGCTCCGGCTCGGCGCCTTCGTCACCAAGGGGGAGAAACTCGTCCTGATTGAAAGCCGCCAGCCCGGCAACCCGCCGCCCATGATCTGGCTCACCGCGCCGGCCGACGGCACTGTCATTGCCGTGAACACCAAACTCGGGGCGCCGGTCGAACCGGCCAACAGTCTCGCGGAAATCGCCGACCTGCGCACGCTGCATTTCGTTGCCACCATGCCGCAGGCGGTCGCCGGCAAACTCACGCCGGGCACCCGCGCGCGGATCCGGTTCCCGGTCCATCCCGAGCAGGAATTCACCGGCGCGCTGCTCCGCCGGTCACCGGCGGATGCCGCCCATGCGCTCGACCAGGACATCACCATTCGCGGCGACGACGACGCGGATGCGGACCTCAACACCGTCGGCGTCGTCTTCACCGTCGACAATCCCGCCAACCTCCTGCGCATCAACATGAGCGGGGAATGCACCGTGATTCTGGAAATCCGCGACAACGTGATGAGCGTTCCGCGGGCGGCGGTCCAGGGCGGGCCGTCGAACCGCCACGTCTATGTGCGGCACATGTCCATCCCCCATGCCTTCGACCGGGTGAGCGTGCGGACCGGCCTGTCGAACGACGAAAGCGTCGAGATCGTCGACGGCCTCTTCCCCGGCGACGAAGTCGTCACCCGCGGTTCCTACTCGCTCGGCTTCGCCGGCGCCGGGGGCGGCCCCTCGCTAAAGGAAGCGCTCGATTCCGCCCACGGCCACGAGCACAACGAGGACGGCTCGGAAATGACCGCCGACCAAAAGGCCGCCGCCGGGACGGCGGACGGTGATCATGATCATCACCACCACGACGTCGGCCTGCGCGAGTTCTTCTTCATGGCCGCCACCGGCATCCTCGCCGTGCTGTTGGTGATCACCTCGCTGCGCCGCCGCCCACGCGCCGACGAAACCGCCGAACTTTCCTGAGACCATGCTGAACCATCTCATCCGCTGGTCGCTCCGGCACCGCGCGACCATCCTTTTCGTCTCGTTGCTCATCCTCGTGCTCGGTTTCAAAACCGGGCGCGAGCTGCCGGTCGAGGTGCTGCCGGACCTCACCAAGCCGACCGTCACCATCCTGACCGAAGCCCCCGGTCTCGCGCCGGAGGAGGTCGAGGCGCTGGTCACCCAGCCGATCGAATACGCGTTGATGGGCGTCAACGGCCTCACGCGCCTGCGCTCGACTTCCGACATCGCGCTCTCGCTCACCTCCGTCGAGTTCGATTGGGGCACCGACATCTACCTGGCCCGCCAGTTCGTGCAGGAACGCCTGCAGGTCGCCCGTGAGTCGCTGCCCGCAGGCGTGCAACCCTACCTCACGCCGGTCACTTCGCTGATGGGCGAAGTGCTGCTCATCGGCGTGAAAAGCACCGACGGGAAAACCGCGCCGATGGACGTGCGCACGGTGGCCGATTGGCAGGTGCGCATGCGCCTCCAAGCCATCCCCGGCGTCGCCGAGGTGCTCAACATGGGCGGCGGCGTCAAGCAGGCCCAGGTTCAGCCCGACCCCTGGCGGATGCAGGCCAACGGCGTGACCATCGAGGAGCTCGAGGAAGCCGTACGCGAGGCCGCCACCAACACCACCGGCGGCTTCATCGAAACCGGCCCGCAGGAAGTCATGGTCCGCAACCTCGCCATGACCATCGAACTCGACGACATCGCCAAAACCATCATCAAGATGTCCAAGGGCCGCCCCATCGCGGTCGCGGATGTAGCCAAAGTCGTCTGGGGCACCGAACCGATGCGCGGCGACGCCGCCGTCAACGGCGCCCCCGGCGTGATCATGAGCGTGGTGAAATCGCCGGGCTTCGACACCATCGGCCTGACGGAAAAAATCGAGGCCGCCCTCGCGGAACTCACCCCGTCGCTGCCCGCAGGCGTCGAGGCCACCGTGCTGTTCCGCCAGCGCGATTTCATCGACAGCGCGGTGGGCAACCTGAAGAAGGCGATCGTCGAGGGCGCGGTGATGGTCACGGTGGTGCTGCTGCTCTTCCTGCTGAGCCTGCGCACCAGCTTCATCACGCTGATGGCGATGCCGCTCAGCTTTGCCGTCACGCTGCTCACCTTCAGGTGGTTCGGCCTCAGCGTGAACAGCATGACCCTCGGCGGCCTCGCCGTGGCCATCGGCATGGTCGTGGACGACGCCATCGTCGATGTCGAAAATGTCTTCCGTCGGCTCAGGGAAAACGCCCGCCGCCGGCAACCGCTGCCCAAGCTCGAAGTCATCGCGCTTGCCTCCGGCGAGGTGCGCAACTCGATCTTCTACGCCACCGTGCTGATTGTCCTCGTTTTCATTCCGCTGCTCGGTCTGACCGGCATCGAGGGCCGGCTCTTCGCCCCCATCGCCATCGCCACCATCATCAGCATGATCGCGTCGTTCGTGGTCTCGCTGACCGCGATCCCCGTCCTCTGCTCGCTGGTGTTGAAGGTCAAACCGCAGGACGATCCTGACGCCCATACCGACGGCCGCCTCGTCCGTTTTCTCAAGGGGCTGCTCAAGACCACCATCCTGCGCTTCAGCCTGCGCCAGCCGATCATCGTGCTGGCCGCGGTATCCCTGCTGCTGGCCGCCGCCCTTTTGCTCTACCCGCGGATGGGCCGGGATTTTCTGCCCGCCTTTCACGAGGAGACCGCCATCGTCACCACCGGCGCCGCGCCGGGAACCTCGCTCGCGGAAATGCAGCTCATCGCCCGGGCCGTCGAGGACCAGATCCGCGCGGTGCCCGAGGTGCATCACATCGGCCGCCGTATCGGCCGCGCCGAACGCAGCGACCACGTCGTGCCGATGAACAACGTCGAGTTCGACCTTGATTTCAAAAAAGACGCCGCCGGCCGGCCGCTCAAGGCGGTGCTGGCGGACATCCGCGCCCGGATCCGCACCGTGCCCGGCACCTTCAGCATCATTTCCGGCCCGCTCTCCCACCGCATCAGCCACCTGCTCAGCGGTGTCACCGCGCCGGTGGCGGTGAAGATTTTCGGGCCCGACCTCCCGACCATCACCGCCATCGGCGCGCGGGTGCAGGAAATCGCCCGGACCATCCCCGGCCTTGAGGACGCCAAGCTCGACCTGCAGGCGCAGATCCCGCAGCTCCGCATTGAGCTCAACCGCGAGCGCGCCCTCGCCCACGGCGTTTCCCCCGGCGAGTTGAATGCCGAACTCTCCACGTTGCTCGGCGGATCGATCGTGTCACAGCTCCGCGAAAACCAGCGCACCATCGACCTCGCCATCCGCCTGCCGGAAAGCTGGCGCGGCGATGCCGACACCATCCGCAACCTCCCCATCCACACCGTCACCGGCGATCACATCCTGCTGCATCTCGTCGCCGATGTGCGGGAGGCCACCGGCCCGAGCGCGGTCTATCGCGAGAACACCCAGCGCAGATATGTTGTCTCCATCAAACCCACTGCGCGCGACGTCGGCGCGCTGGTGAAACAGCTTGAGGAAAAGGTCCGCACCGCCGTGCCGCTGCCCGAGGGAGTGTTCATCAGCTACGAGGGCGACTTCCGCGCCGAGCAGGCTGCGGCCGGACGCATCGCCCTCCTCTTTGCGGGCGTTCTCGCGGTCATTGTGCTGCTGCTGTGGTCGTATTTCCGGAGCCTCGTGCTCGCCCTCCAGGTGCTGCTCAACCTGCCGCTCGCCCTCATGGGCAGCCTCGTGCTCACCTGGTGGCTGGCCGACAACATCAACATCGCCACCCTCGTCGGCTTCATCGCCGTCGGCGGCATTGCCGCGCGCAACGGCATCATGATGATCTCCCACTATCTTCACCTCATGAAGCACGAAGGCGAAGGATTCACCTATGCGATGATTGAACGCGGCACGCTCGAGCGCTTCGTGCCCGTCACCATGACCGCCCTCTCCGCCGGCATCGCGCTGATCCCCTTCGTCATCGCCATGGGCGCGCCCGGCAAGGAAATCATCAGCCCGGTCGCCATCTGCATCGTGGGCGGGCTGGTCACGTCCACCCTGCTCGACTTCGCCGTCACCCCGGCGGTGTTCCGCCTGTTCGGCAAAAAGGCCGCCGCCAAGGCACTCGCACACAACGCGCCCGCCACCCACTGAACCCTCAACCCACTTCCCCGATCACAATCATGAACACCAAACTCAAACCGGCCGCCTGCCTGCTCCTGGCCCTGCTCATCAGCCCGCCGGCCTCCGCCGCCGATGAACCACACCATCACGATGCCGGCATGCAACACGGCCCCAACGGCGGCCAGGTCATCGCGTCTCAGGCCGGCTTCGCCTTCAAGGTCTCCGTGGATCAGGAGCGCAGGGCCCGCATCGTTTTCCTCGACCGGGAAAGCAAGGCCGTCGCTCTCGACGGGCAAAGCGTCACCGGCATCGCCGGCGAACGCTCCGCTCCGACCCGGCTTGCCTTTGCCCCGGACACGGGCGCCCGGGAGCATGTCCTCCTCTCCGACCGGGCGCTGCCCCCCGGAGCGCATGTGCAGATGATCCTCATGATCAAAACCGCGCCCGACGCCAAGGCGGTCACCGAACGCTTTGTGCTGC
This sequence comes from Opitutaceae bacterium, assembly GCA_019455245.1. GTDB lineage: Bacteria > Verrucomicrobiota > Verrucomicrobiia > Opitutales > Opitutaceae > Cephaloticoccus. The sequence goes on along the minus strand of JACFMR010000015.1, from coordinate 50,903 downwards.
ATCTGCATTGAACCGCCCGCCGGTCCGCGCGCCGCAACCCGCGCTTGTGCCGCCGGCCGGGTTGAATGAAAGTCGTCCATCCGCCGTCAAACCGCATGAGCCATCACCACCACCACGAAGACCACGGGCACGATCACTGCGACCACGGCGGTTGCGGTTGCGATCATGACCACGGCAATCCTTGGGCGGACCGCAGCCTCTGGCTGGCCGGCATTCTGACCGCCGCCGGCCTCGGGTTGCGCTGGACCGGGTTCGAACCCGCTTCCACCGCCGCCTTCGTCGTCGCCATCGTCGCCGGCGGTTGGATGTTGCTGCCCGGCGCGTGGCGCGCGCTGCTCGCCCTGCGGCCCAACATCAATCTGCTCATGGCCATCGCGGTCGCAGGCGCCGCGATCATCGGCGAATGGGCCGAGGCCGCCACCGTCGTGTTGTTGTTCGGCGTGGCCGAATGGCTCGAAGGCTGGGCCGACCGCCGGGCGCATCGCGCCACGGCAGCGTTGCTCGAAGTCGCCCCCGACTCCGCCACGGTCTGCCGCGACGGTCACTATGCCGATGTGCCGGTGGACACCGTCCGGCCGGGCGAAACCGTGGCGGTGCGGTCCGGCATGAAAATCCCGCTCGATGGCGTGGTCGTCACCGGCGAATCACCGGTCAATCAGGCGCCCATCACCGGCGAATCCGTGCCGGTGGACAAGGCGCCCGGCGATCCGGTCTTCGCCGGCACCATCAACGGCGGCGGCGCACTGGAGATCCGCGTCAGCAAGGCCGCCGGCGACACCACGCTCGCGCGCATCATCCGGCTCGTGCAGCAGGCGCAGGAGCAGCAGGCGCCGCTGCAGCGTTTCGTCGACCGTTTCGCGCATTACTACACCCCGCTGGTCACGGTGCTGGCGCTGCTCGTGTTCCTGGCCCCGCCGCTGCTTTTCGGCGGCGAGTGGGCGGTCTGGCTTTATCGCGCCTGCGTCTTGCTCATCATTGCCTGCCCCTGCGCCCTGGTCATTTCGACGCCGGTGAGCATCGTTGCGGGCCTTACCGCGCTGACGCGGCGCGGCGTGCTCGTGAAAGGCGGTGCCCATCTCGAGGCCATCGGCAAACTTCGCGCCCTGGCCGTGGACAAGACCGGCACCGTCACCGAGGGCCGGCCGCGGGTGCAGGATGTGCAGAGTCTCGGCACCGCCAAGGCGGAGGACGTCCTGCGCATCGCCGCGGCGATCGACGTACATTCAGCCCACCCGCTGGCCAAGGCCATCGTCGAGCATGCGCGCGAGCGCGGCGTGATCTTTCCCCGGGCGGACAAATACCGCGCGCACGGCGGCCGCGGCGCCGAGGGCCGTATCGACGGACACGCCTGGTTCGTCGGCAACCACCATTTCACCCACGGACTTGGCGTCTGCTCGGAGACGATCGAACGCCGGCTCGCCGCCATCGAAGAACAGGGCCTGTCGGTCGTGGTTGTCGGCCACCGACCGCATGATGACTGCGCGGGCGAGGTCATCGGCATCATCGCAATCGGAGACTCCGTGCGATCCGATGCCGCCGATGCCATCCGTGCGCTGCACGCGGCCGGCGTCGCCCAGATTGTCATGCTCAGCGGCGACAACCAGCGCACGGTGGACCACATCGCCCGGCAGGTCGGCATCGACGAGGCGCACGGCGATCTGTTGCCCGACGACAAGGTCGCCGCGATCAAGACCCTTCAGGCTCGTCACGGTCTGGTGGGCATGGTCGGCGACGGCGTGAACGACGCTCCCGCCATGGCCACCGCCACCGTCGGCATCGCGATGGGCGCCGCCGGCACCGACGCCGCCATCGAGACCGCGGACATCGCGCTCATGGCGGACGATCTCGGCAAGATTGCCGAGACCATCCGCCTCGGCCGGCGCACCCTCGGCATCATCCGTTTCAACATCGCGTTCGCCGTCGGCCTCAAGGTTCTCTTCCTGATCCTCGCCCTCACCGGTTATACCAGTCTCTGGCTCGCCATCATGGCCGACACCGGCGCCACACTCTTGGTCGTCGCCAACGCCCTGCGGTTGCTGCGGACGCCCGCGACAAACCGCCCCGCCGCTTGACGCGCCGGGCCGGCTGCAGACAGTGCTCCTTTCCCATGTCCACGTCCGCCATTCCTGTCACCGTCCTCACCGGCTTCCTCGGCGCCGGCAAAACCACGCTGCTCAACCGCATCCTCACCGAGCAGCACGGCAAAAAGATCGCCGTCATCGAGAACGAGTTCGGTGAGGTCGGCGTGGACAACCAGCTCGTCATCCAGAGCGACGAGGAAATCTTCGAGATGAACAACGGCTGCATCTGCTGCACCGTGCGCGGCGACCTCATCCGCATCCTCGGCCGCCTGCTCAAGCGCAAGGACCGGCTCGACGCCATCCTCATCGAAACCACCGGCCTCGCCAACCCCGCGCCCGTCGCGCAGACGTTCTTCACCGACGACGAGATGAAGACCCGCTTCCGACTCGACGCCATCGTCACCGTCGTGGACTCGAAGCACGTGCTTCAACACCTCGACCTGGAGGACGAGGCCCAAAAGCAGGTCGCCTTTGCCGACGTCATTTTGCTCAACAAGACCGAGCTCGTCACCCCGGCCGAGCTCGACGCGCTGGAAACCCGCATCCGCGGCATGAATGCCGTCGCCAAAATCCATCGCACGCAGAACTGCGACCTGCCGCTCGACCGCGTGCTCGACGTCGGCGGTTTCAATCTCTCGCGCGCCACCGAGCTCGACCCGCAGTTCCTCGACACCGAATACCCCTTCGAGTGGGCCGGGGCCTACCCGCTCAAGGCCGGCACGCACGAACTCGTCATCGGCCACGACGACGATCATGAGCACGACCACAGCCACGAAGGCTGCGATCACGACCACCACCACGATCACAACGAGAACGAACTCGACGTCGTGATCATGCCGGTAGCCGGAGTCGCCGACCCCGGACAACCGGGTTCTACGAACCCGGCTACAGCCACCGCCATCGACGCCGCCGTCACCGTCTTCTCCGACTGGGAAACCCGCCTGCAGGATGGCGACCCCGTCGTGCCCGGCGCCTCGCTCAACCGCCTGCTCCTCCGAGAAGGCAACGGCAAATACCCCCTCAAAGTCGCGCACGACGGCCACTACCTTGTGTTCGAAGGCTGCGGCGAACACCCGCTGCACATCTATCAGGACGGTGAAATCGTGAAGCCCGTCTGGCAGCAGGATTTCCACGCCGCCCACACCCACAACGACAGCGTCACCTCCGTCGGCATCAGCGTGCCCGGCGACCTCGACGGCAAGCGCCTCAACGACTGGATCAGCGAACTGCTCCGCGTGAAGGGCGGCGACATCTACCGCATGAAGGGCGTGCTCGCCGTCAAGGGCACCAACAAGCGCCTCGTCTTCCAGGGCGTGCACATGCTCTTCGACGCCAAGTTCGACCGCGAGTGGACCGCCGGCGAGCCCCGCCAGAACACCCTCGTCTTCATCGGCAAAAACCTCGACCGCCCCGCCCTGACCGAGGCGTTCAGGGCCTGTCTGGCCTGAGCAGGACGAACGGGCTTGGCGTAAAGCACCGACGTAATTAGTCCTCTTTCCATGCCAGCCTCTCCTCCGATCGACCCCGCCATCGCCGCCGCCGAGCGCGCGGGCTTCGATTTGAACTTGGTTGAGTGCAACTTGGCCCTGTCTATCGAAGAACGGCTCCTGCGCCATGACGCGGCGCTGGAGCTTGCCCAGGAATTGAGAAAAGCAGGCGAGTCCTTCCATGCACAATCTGCGCCTGCTCCTGCAAAGGCTCGCTGACGCGCAAATCGATTTTGTTGTGATTGGCGGCTACGCAGGCGTGCTTCACGGCTCCAGTCTGGTCACCAACGATCTCGACATCTGTACCGTGCTCACATCCGAAACCATCGCCAAGCTTCGTCAGGCGTTTGCCGATCTGCACCCCGTGCATCGCATGACGCACAAGAAACTTTCGTTTCTCGAGGTGCCTGCGATCGGCTCCCCGCTTCATAACCTCCACCTCGAAACCGACCACGGTATCATGGATGTGCTCTCAAACGTGTTGGGCATCGGGGAATACTCCCGCCTCCGCCAAAACGCCGTGGAATTGCCGATCTTCGGACGCCAATGCGCGGTCATTTCCCTCGAAGACCTCATCGCCGCCAAGGAAGCCCTCGGTCGCGAGAAAGACCTGCTGGCCGCCAAGGAATTGCGCGCCATCGCCGCCAAACGCGCCCAAGGCTGAGGCGCCCCGCGCCAGAACCCTCGTCTTCATCGGCCGTCCCCGGGCCGCCCCGCCCTGACCGAAGCCTTCAGGGCCTGGCTGGCCTGAGCGTGGCGGGGGCTTGGCCTGAACGAGATCCAGTGGACCGCTCAGTTGGTCATCAGTTGGATCAACCTTGAACCTGGCCTTGCAGCACAAGGCGCAATCGGGGAAAAATGTGGTGGATGTTATTCCCCTGATTTTGCACCCAAATCCTGTCACCAGTCTGCCTGATGTCGCCACTGGAATGGTGCCATGCAATCATCCACCTCTTCCCCTCCTTCAGCCCCAGACTCCGAGCTGGTCCAAGCTTGCCTGACGGGCAACCGCGAGGCCTTTGGCGTTATCGTAGCCCGCTATCAGTCGCTCATCTGTTCACTCGCATACAGCGCCACCGGAAGCTTCAGCCGCAGCGAAGATCTCGCTCAAGAGACGTTTGTTGCCGCTTGGCGGCATCTCTCGGGCTTGCGCGAACCAGCCAAGCTAAGGGCTTGGTTATGTGGCATCGCGCGCCGTCTCATCAGTAACTCTCAGCGCCAAGTCAGCCGTGAGCCGGCGCATTTGGCCGAACCATTTACCACGGCTCACGAAAAGGTTGCCTCAGAAGCATCACCCAGCGTTCATGCCATCAACCACGAAGAGGAGATCCTCCTTTGGCGTGCCCTCGAAAGGATCCCTGAAACCTACCGCGTGCCACTGGTCTTGTATTACCGCGAGCAGCAATCCGTACGCAAGGTTGCCGAGGCTCTCGAGCTGAGTGAAGACGCCGTCAAGCAACGTCTCGTGCGCGGTCGCACCCTTCTGCACGAACAGGTCCTGGCCTTCGTTGAAGGCACTTTGGAACGCAGCAAACCCGGACAGGCTTTCACACTCGGTGTGATGACCGTCCTGCCGGCACTGGGTCCGACGCTTGCGACCTCAGCAGGTGCCACCTTCACCCACAGTGCCGTGGGCGCCAAGCCCACGACTTGGCTGGTATCGATCGGTGCCATCGTCTCGGCCCAGGTGCTTTGGTTCGTGTCATCCATTGCGTTCATGTCAGGTATCGGTGCGATGGCCGGCTGGCAAATGGGCTCTCCCTATGCCGATGCGAAAGAACGACGTTGGGTCCTTCGCTTCTGGCAGTTGCTGTCCACCGGGCTGCTGCTGATTGTCCTACCCGTCATCTTGCTGAAAGATCATATGGAGGATTCTCCCGCCGGCACGATCGGGCTGCAGCTTTGCCTTGTTCTTTTCTACATCGGTATCGGCGTGCCGCTGATCATCTGGGCCGTCACGAATCATCAACGCATTCGTGCCAAGGAACTACAACGGGGCATGCCCGGTTCAGGCTGGCCGCGCTCGATCCGGCGCTGGGTGCTGGCCGGCACGCTGGGACTGGCCCTGCTCTTTCTCCACGGCATCAGTCACTCGCAATGGCATGTAACCATTCCCCCCAGCCGGGTCTGGACGGAAATCGCCGCTCATCCCGACGCCCGTCTCATCATCAGTGAATCGGCCAATGGCAACCGCACGATCGAGATTGACGCCGCCGGTACCCGCTACATCGGAGCGTTGAATGCGGATGCCTATCACCACATTCAGGCGGCAAACCGGACCTATGAAATCCGGCCTCCTGCCCCTGGCCATGCGACGCTCGGCTGGCCGATGCGCCGGCTTCCCCTGGTCATTTTCCTAGGAATGTGCGCAGGCACAGTCTTGCTTGCCCGTTCTTGGCAATGGAAGCACACACCGTCCTCACCGCCGGTTTCCTAGTCATCGATGGGAACGGCAGAGCCGGCTCTGTCTCCCTGATGGATGCTTACAGGAAAAATGACGTGGGGCAGATTGTCGGCACCAACAGTCAGTATGTCGGAGGGCGATTTCGCTCCTCGACTGCCTTTGTGCTCTGCACATCAGTCACGACCTTCAACGTCCGCTCGCCCCGGAGATCGGTGTCCGGCTCCCCATGCCGTTGCCCGACAAGAACCGCCCACCACCACCCCGTCTTTGTCGGCCTACACCCAGTCCGTGCACTCCCGACAGCCGCCTTCAAGATCGGTCTGACCTGGGCGCGTCGGAGGTATCGGGACGGGCTTGATCCCAAGTCGCCGACCGGTACTTTCGCCGGCCATGAGTGAATCCGATCTTCTCGCCCTCCGTGCGCATCAGCCCACCGTCGCCGCCTGGCGGCTGCGCTTGGCCGACTGGGTCGAATCCGCCCGCATCCAGGGGGTCATCATCGGCGTCATCCTGCTCAACGCGGTCATCCTCGGTTTTGAAACCTCGCCCGCCGTCATGGCGGAGCACGGGTTCTGGCTCAAAATCGCCGACAAAACGTGCCTGGCCATCTTCTGCGTCGAACTGGTCCTCAAGCTCGTCGCCTATCGCGTTCATTTTTGGCGCAGCGGCTGGAACTGGTTCGACCTGATCGTCATCGGCTTCGCGCTCGTCCCCGGCGCCGGCCCCTGGGCCGTGCTGCGTTCGCTGCGCGTGTTGCGCGTGCTCCGCCTGCTGACCGTGGTGCCGCAGCTGCGCCGGGTCGTCGCCGCCTTCCTTCACTCCATCCCCGGGCTCAGCGGGGTCGTCGCGGTCATGGGGGTGTTTTTCTACACGTTTGCCGTGCTCACCACCAAGCTCTTCGGCGCGGCGTTCCCCGAGTGGTTCGGCGACCTCGGTTCGAGCCTCTACACGCTGTTCCAGATCATGACCCTGGAAAGCTGGTCCATGGGCATCGTGCGTCCGCTTATGCAGGAGTTTCCCCTGGCCTGGACCATTTTCGTGCCGTTCATCGTCATCGCCACCTTCACCATTCTGAACCTCTTCATCGGCATCATCGTTTCCACCATGCAGGAGCTGCGCGACGCGGACACCCGGCCGCTCATCCCCGAATCCCGCGCCGCGGAACTCATCGCCCGGCTCGAACACGACCTCGCCGAACTTAAGCAGCAACTGCGCCCACCCGGCGCGTAACCCCGGACGCATTCGCGCTGGCACCGCCAGCGGTTGTGCGCAGGATCGGGCGCATGAAGCGCACTCCGGCCACCCCGGCGAAACCCCGCCTCTGGCGCAGGCTCCTGTTGGCCGGGTTGCTCGGCTGGGCCGGCTTCACCGGTTGGCACGCGTGGCTCAAACCCCTGCCCGACGGTTTCGGTTTCACTGGCCCGGCCCGCGCGGTCGCGGCCGGCGACGTGCGGTTCCTCACCGACGTGACCTTCCCCGGACCGGACGGTCCCGTCATCCGGCAGGAGATCTTCGATGAGGCGCTGCGCCTGATCGCCCACGCCGAACACCTCATCGTCGCCGATCTCTTTCTCTTCAACGACTACCTCGGCCAGGCCGCCACGGCGCACCGCCAACTCAGCCGCGAGGTCGCCGCGGCGCTGATCGCCCGCAAACAGGACCGCCCTGATCTCACCATCCTGGTGATCACCGACCCGGTCAACGACGCCTACGGCGGCGGCGAGGCCGTCCCGTTGCGCGCGCTGCGCGACGCCGGCATTCCGGTCGTCCCCACTAACCTCGACCGGTTGCGCGACTCCAATCCGCTGTGGTCGGGTTTCTGGCGTTTGGCAGTCAAACCCTTCGACACCTCGCCCGGCGGCTGGCTGCCGCATCCCTTTGCGGCCGATGCCGGCAAAGTTGGCCTGCGTTCATGGTTCGCCTTGCTCAACTTCAAGGCCAACCACCGCAAGGTCATCATCGCCGATGCTCCGCGCCGCGCCGGCGACGGTCGCGAACCCGTCGCGCTCGTGATGTCGGCCAATCCGCACGACGGCAGCAGCGCGCACGGTAACGTCGCCTTCACCGTGCGCGGCGCGATCGCCGAGGACCTGCTGCGCTCGGAAACGGCCGTGTTGGAAATGTCGGGTCACGCTTCACTCCCCGAATTGCCCGATCACCTGCGGTCGCGGGCCGTCGAACCGATCACGCCGACCGCGCAAATGCGTGTGCTCACCGAGGGCGCCATCCGCCGCGCGCTGCTCGATGCGCTCGCCGCCACCCGCGCGGGCGACCGCATCGACCTCGCGTTGTTTTATCTCTCCGACCGCAAAATCATCGCCGCGCTCAAAGCCGCCGCGGCGCGCGGCGCGGGCATCCGACTCT
>JACFMR010000015.1:0-42557 GCA_019455245.1 Opitutaceae bacterium | reverse complement strand
TTGCTCGACCAAAACCGCGATGCCTTCGGTTACGCCAAGGACGGCGTGCCCAACAAACCCGTTGCCGCCGAGCTGACCGCCGCCCACCCCAACATCACCGTGCGATGGTACGACACGCGCGGCGAACAGTTTCACGCCAAGGCCGTGCTCGTGCACCGCGCCGACCGCGGCCTGCTGCTCGCCGGCTCCGCCAACCTCACCCGCCGCAACCTCGCCGACCTGAATCTGGAAACCAATCTCGTGTTGGACGCTCCGGCGGATTTTCCCGCGCTGACCGCCGCGCGCGATTGGTTCGACAGTCTCTGGCACAGCCGCATCGGGCCCGCCACCCTGCCCTATGCTGCCGGCGCGGATGACTCGCTCCTGCGCCGTTGGAAGTATCGTGTGCAGGAAGCCACCGGCCTCGGCACGTTCTAGCGCAAAGTTCAACCCGCGCGGGACTCATATGAATTACGCCAATCGCCCGTTGCTTTTGGACCATTGGAGGGCCCGCCTCCGCGCGGGCCGCAACGGGCGACGCAAAGGTCGCCCCTCCACCGAAAATCAAGTGGCATGGGGCTGCCGGTATTTCTCAGCGCTTGGCGCCTTCGGCAGTAGCTGCAAGCGTGGAGCGAGCCGATAACCATCCGCTCGTTGGCACTCGCGACCACGTGGCATGCGACTGCCTCAACCTGAAGCGGCGTTGGCTTCACTCCATTCCACGCGCACGATGCGATAACCCGCACCGGCCGCGGGCACGATCAACGCATCACCCGCGTTTTCCCACGGCAGTTCTGCCCCGCCCAGCAATCGCACCGCCCGCACCGCCGCGCGGCGCCGCACGCGCACCGGTTCGTGCCGGTCGTGAAAAAGATGCAGGTAACTCGCCCCGTCGCGTTCCGTCACCGGCACATCCGCCGCGCCTGCCGCGCCGCCGCGCGTGCCGTGAATCGCCTCGCCGTTGACCGCCATCCACGCGGCCATTTCCGCGAACGCCTCCTCCGTGCCCGCCGGCAGCCGGCCGTCGGGTCGCGGCCCGAGGTTGAGCAGGTAGTTGCCGTCCCACGCGCGGATTTTGCCCAGCTCCTCCAACTCGGTTTTCACGTCGCCGGCAAACGGTCCGGAGTAGCCCCAATGCCCGTACCAACCGCGGCAAAATTCCCACCAGCCCGCGGGCTGTTCCGTCAGCCGCATCCATTCGTGCGTGGTGAAATCCCCGAACGCGGCCGCCGCCTCATCGCGACCGTCGGGATTGTGCACGCGGCCCCAACGGTCGTTGATCACGATCTGCGGCTGCAGCGAACGGATCCAGCGATAAACCGCCTTCGTCGGCAGGTGCGCTTCGGGCCAGCCGACCCCGTCGAACCACAGTTCGTCGACCGGTCCGTAGCCCGTGAGCAACTCGTGCAGTTGCGCGATCGTGAAGGTAAAAAACTCCCGCGCCTGCTCCGCATTGGCCTGCGCATCGCCGGTTGGACGCGCCGGCCGATCCTGCCGATGGACATACCCGGTGTGGCCAACCGGAAACCCCGGATAATGCCAGTCGCGCGGCGAAAAATAGAATCCCACCTTCAGCCCCGCAGCTCGCAAGCTTTCGACATACGGGCGCAGCAGATCGCGGCCGCCGAGATATTGCCGCGAGGAAAAATTGCCCCAACGCGACGGCCACAGCGCAAACCCGTCGTGATGCTTCGTCGTGAGTACGACGTAGCGGAATCCCGCCGCCCGCGCCTGCCCCGCCCACGCGCCGGGATTCCAAGCCTGCGGATCAAACCGCTCCGCCAGCCGGAAATAGCCCATGCCGTGAAACCGCTCGTCCTCCGTGCCGTAGGGATAACCGCGAATCGCCGCCCACGACGGTTGCAACGCCTCCACGCTGTGGAAACCCCAGTGCAAAAACAGCCCGAACCCCGCCGTCCGCCACCATGCGGCGCCGGGATGCGGATTCGGCATCACGATGTCCGTCACCGCCTCGTCCGGCGTGGCCAGCAATTTCTCCGCCAATTGGCGCAGCACCGGATCGGTCACCCGGTAGGCCGCCCGCGCCGCGGGCGTGTCGAAACACACGCTCGGATTCTCCAGCGGCGCCATGCCCTCGGTGGAATTCATGCGCGGCAGCGAATCGCGCCGGCGCGCAACAGGCAATCTCATGCGTACGATTATTCAGCCGGCATTCGCGCGCCAATCCTTCTTTGGGTTTGGCGAACACCCCGCCGCCACACTAACAGTCGCACACCCCGACATGCATTCCCCCGTCAACCCCGCCTCCGCGTTGCTGCCGCGCCAGATCAACCGCGAAACCGGCCTGTCCGGCATCGCCATCATCCATCCCGCCGGCGATCCGCGCTGGCGCGAACTCGCCGCGGAGCTTGCGCAGGCGATCGCCAAACTCACCGGCACACGCCCGCCCTGCGCGGTGGACACCGACCTCATGCCCGCGCGCAGCACGCCGCTGCCGCCGGAGTGGCGCAAGCGCCCGCTCATCGTGCTCGGCAATCTCAACACCAACCGCACGCTCCAGCCGCTTTACGCCGATTATCTCTGCTCAACCGACGCGACCTACCCCGGCGGCGACGGCTTCGATCTGCGCACCCTCGTCAACCCCTACGGCACCGGCACCAACCTCATCCTCGCCGGCGGCAGCACCCTGCGCGGCGTTGAACGCGCGGTCGAACGCCTGCTCGCCGCCATCGCCGCGATCAGCCCCGGGGCCGGGCTGCCCTTTTTGTTCGAGGTCGAACTCGCGCCGCAACTCGCCGCGCAACTCGCCGCGTGGCCCTACACACCGCTGGACGACACCCCCGAGATGCAGGCACTGCGCAGCCGCGGGTTGATGTTTTACACCGAGCCGATCCGGGTCATCGGCTCCTACACCCTCATGTGGTCGTGGACGGCCGACCGCCGCTACGCCGACATCGCGGTCGAGGCGCTGCGCCGGCTCAACGCCGCCATGACCACCGGCTACGGCGACTGGCACTACCTCGCCGAACGCTTCCTGCGCGCCATCCCGCTGCTGATCGCCGGCGGTTTCCTGAACGACGAGGACATCGCGCGCACCGACGAGCTCCTGCGCCTCACCGCCTACGGCAACGAGACCGAATGGTGGCGCGTCACGGTCGGCCGCCCGCCGCTCGGCCACCGCCACCAAGGCAAGGGCACCTACGAGTTTCTTCTGCTCGCCCGCTACCTGCGTGACCAGTGCAACCCCTCGCCCGCGCTGCGTGCCGATTGCGACCGCTGGATCCACGAATGCTGCCTGTTCATGGACGCGCTCGCCCGCGCCTGCATCGACGATCAGGATGACGAGAGCACGCTCAACAACCTCGCCACGCTCTACCGCTACGCGCTCGGTCAGGAGCACCACGAATTCTTCACCAGCGGCAACGCCCGCCGCGTGGCCGAGCGTTGCCTCGCGTTGCACGACAACAACGGCAACGGCGCGGGCCAGGGCGGCTACGGCGAGAGCCAGGGACTCTACCTGCAACAGGAGGCCACCGAGCAGACCGCCTGCAGCGCGTTCTACTACGGCGACGGCCGCTTCAAGTGGATCCTGCAGGCCATGCCCAACCTCGAGATCGCGCAACGCTACGTGTTCCTGCGCTACGTGCCGGTGTTCCTGCAGAAATTCGACACCGGGCCGGAAGTCACACCCGTGCCGCCCGCGGCTCACGACAACGTCGCCTGCCTGCCGGTCACCGACCACCAGTTCAGCATCAGCAACCGTCCGCCGGTGCACATCGAGCCGCAGGGCCACATGATCAACGCCACCGAGACCTGGGAACTGCCCGAGTCCGTGGGGTTGAACACGCTGCCGCAGGAACGCGGCTTCGACAAACTCGTGTTGCGCGGCGGCTACGCGCGGTCCGACGCCTACCTGCTCATCCAGGGCTACCAGGGCGGCTTCCGCTGGCAGGGCCACATGCAGGCCGCCAACTGCATCGTGCGCTTCTACCAGGGCGGCCACGTCTGGCTCGTGCAAAACACCTCGCGCCATTCCTATCACGACAAGAACGGCCTGCTCATCAGCGACGGCGCCAACGCCACCCTGCTCCCGCCCATCGCCGAACGCGTCGCCATCGCCGATTTTCCCCGGCTCGCGCTCACCACCACGCGCGTGAATGATTATCATCACACCGACTGGACGCGGCATCTGTTCTGGTCGAAACGCGAGGGCGGATTCTTCGTGGTCATCGACCGCGTGCAGTTCAAGGCCGACGGCCCCTGGTCGCTCACCTGCTCCTGGCGCACGCCCGCGCACGCCGCGTTGCACGACCGCCGCTGGTCCAGCGACCAGGGCACGCAGCGCTTCACGCTCGTCGCCGGTTCGAACGTGCCCAGCACCTGCGAAATCGACACCGACCAAGGCGCCTGTTCGCCCTACGTGCTGCGCCAACGCCGCGCCGGCGAACACCGGGCCGGCGAGGAAGCCTCGTTTCAAAACCTGTTCTTCGTCCGCGCCCAGGATGATAACGAAAACCTCGATCTGCGCCGGCTCGATGAGCGTTCCGTTTGCGTGCAGCGCGACGGGAGCAACGTCGCCTGGTGCGCCGCCGCGCTTTCCGCCGACACCACCCGCGGGCCCGGTCTGCTAACCGATGCCGTCAGCGCGTGGGTCGATGCCGGCAGCATCGCCCTCGCCGGCGTCACCGCGTTGCGGATCGCCGGCTTGGCGCTGGAAAGCACCCAGCCGCTCGATCTCCTGCTCGATTTGGAAACAGGCAAGCTTTCGCTCAAGGGCGACCTTGCCGCCGTCGGCCTCAAACTGAACGACGCGGCCATCGCCCTCGCGGCCGAAACAACGCTGCCCGCCGCCTTCGTCACCGCGCTGCAGCCATCCGTGCAGACCTGGTTGCAGGATTTGCAGCCGCCCGCGTTGACCCCGCAGGCCGGAACCAAGCCGAGCGATGACGACGGCTGGCAAAGCGCCTGGACCTTCGACAGCGGCACGCGCGTGCCGGAAAAGATTCGCGCGGTCTGCGTCACCGCCAACCCGCTGCCGATCAACGGCGCACCGACCGAATTGCTCGATCCCGTGATGCCCGACGGCTATTCGCGCGAAACCTGGATCCAGTGGCCGCGCGCCCCGCACTACGATCTCACCCTGACCTTCCCGCAACCGCGCCCGGTTTCCGCCCTGAACATCCTCGGCGATTGCATCGACGATCCCTCGCTGCGCACCTTCAGCCCGCTGCCCGACGGCATCACCGTCGAGGCGGTGACCGGCAAAGCCCAAGCGCTGCCCTGCCCCGTGACCGAGGCGCCCGACCGGCGTTACAAACGTTATCGCGATGCGGAAAACCGCCTGCAGATGCGCACCGCACAGATTGACGCCACCATCAGCGCGCTGCGTGTGCGTCTGCCCGCACCGCCCAACGACCGGCCGTTTGTGTTGCACCGGCTGGAGGTGCTCGGCGATCAATCCGTGGCCCCGGCCATCGAACGCTGGTGCACCGCCGATCTCGACGGCGACGGGCATGAGGAAATCATCCTCACCAATGCCACGCACGAATTGATCGTGCTGCAGGCCGACGGCCGCGAACGTTGGCGGCGGCAATTGCCCCGTCCGGTCACGCACATATCTGCACAACCGCTGGACCCATCCGGTCCGCCCGTGCTCTGTGTCGGCCTGCTCGGCGGCGACCTGCACCTTTATCAACCCGACGGCACGCCGCGGCAGGTTTGGGCGGTGGCCAAGGCGTTCCAACCGCGCAAGGACTGCCTGCAGGGCTGGTTCAACGCCGCGCACACCCTCGCCATTTGGAAACGCGATGCGCAAGGTCGCGGTTGCCTCGTCCTCGGCGGTTACGCCATCCTCGTGTTTCTCGATGCCGACGGCGGAATCGTCGGCCACAGCTTCGTCGACGGTCCGTGGGTTTACGACATCATGGTGTCGCCCACCGGCCGGCCCGATCAGGGCGACATTTACGCCCGCTGCGGCTGGAATCACGGCATCATGTATTATCCCGGCGTGCCCGGCGACGGCCCGAGCGGCGAGGTCTATCACCTCGGCGGCTTCAACCAGCCGATGTTCCGCATGCTCAAACGCGTGATTCCCTTCGTCAACGGCCGCTCGCTCGCCGCGAGCTGGGTGGACGTTCCGGGCCTGCCCGAAGGCGCACTGTTCTTCGCCGCCGAGCTCGGTTGCGCGGTACTCTCCACCGCCCAGAAAGACTGGGCGTGGGAACTCGAAGGCGGCTTCAGCCTGAACGCCGCCACGCTGGGCAAAATCGACGGCCAACCCGTGGCCCTGATCGGCGGCGCCGACGGCTTTGTGGCGGCCGTCGATCTGGCCACCGGCAAGATCATCCGCCGCCGGCACCTCGGCGCGCCGGTCATCGGCATCGCCGCCGCCGACCACGGTTCGTTGGTGGTCGCCACCCACCACGGCCTGACCGCGCTCGATGCGGACTGGCAGCCGCAAGCCACCCTCGCCCGCAATCTCAACCGCGCGTTGCCGCTCGGCGGCCACCGCCTGCTCGTCAGCCACACCGACCACACCCTCGAACTGCTCGAAGTCCAATCCTGATTCGAACCTCACCACGGATTACACTGATCCTCACGGATGGATTGCAGATTTGATCCGTGAACATCCGTGTTATCCGTGGTTAAAAACACCGCGCTTCGAATAGAGTTCGTCAGCGTCAACCAGCGCTTTAAAAGCATCCACCCATGAAACGCCCCCTGACCATCGCCGCCATCCAACTGCCCGCCGTCGAGGAATCGGCCCAGCCGGTCGCCACCGTGCAGCGCGCCAATTTCACCCTTGCCGCCAAATGGCTCGAGGACGCCGGCCGCCGCGGCGCCGGCCTCGCCGGGCTCGGCGAGACCTTCAACGCCGTCGGCATCCCTCCCGAGGCGCGCTCCCCCGCGGCGTTCAAGCAGACCCACGCCGAAACGCTGCGCCGGTTCGCCCCCATCGCCAAAAAACACCGCATGGCGATCGTTGCCCCGATCCTCGCCACGCTCGACGGCGTCCTGCGCAACGTCGCGGTGGTCATCGACGAACGCGGCCGGCACGCCGGCGATTACTGCAAGGTCCATTGCATCGAGAACGAGACCGCCTACGGCGTCGTGCCCGGCGACACGTGGCCGGTCTTCGACATCGCCGGCACGCGCGTCGGCGTGCAGATCTGCCACGACAATTCGTTCCCCGAGAGTGCGCGTTGCCTGACGCTCAACGGCGCCGAGATCATCTTCTGGCCGCACCTGATGAGCGGCTGGGGCGGCGAGTTCATGGACGTGCTGCTGCGCGCCCCCGCCATCCACAACGGCGTGCACCACGTGCCGGTCTGCTACGGCTGCCCGCGCGACCGCTCGTGGATGCCGGGCATGCTCATCGGCCGCAGCAGCATCATTGCGCCCGACGCCATGATCCTCGCCGACGCCGGCCGCTATCCGGGCATCGCGCTGGCCACGATCGATCTCGCCGCCCCGCGCATCGCGCTGCAGTTCACCCGCCCCGGCGATTGGGTCTGGAAGATCGACATGCTCAACGACCGCCGCCCCGAGACCTACGACGCCTTCACCCGCCCGCACGAACGCCTCAAACCCGTGCCGGCCAAGCGCAAGGGCAATGGGGCCGCCGAGTAGGCCCGGCCGATGGCAGGGCATCGGCATCACCTCACGCAGAGCCGCTGAGTCGCAGAGTGGTCGCCTGATCTCGTAGGGCCGGACCTTGGTCCGCGCCTTTCCGGGTTTCATCCCGGTGAACCACAGATTTCACAGATACACACAGATTGAAAATGGCTGGCCTCGTGAATACGGCCCCGCTTGCCGCTTGCCGCGCCGTAGTTGATCGAAGGCGGGCCCTCCGAAACGGCTCACCCAATCATGCCTCATGATGCCGCCCGGTAGACCCGGCCGTTGGCCGGGCACCAATTCGCAGTAGGGCCAGAACCTTGTTCAACTATAGCGCCGCCTCCGGCGGGTAAACTTTGTGGACATCACCTCCCACGACTATACCTGTTTACTTCATGCCCTTGCCCTTGGTTTTGGTTGTTCCGGTTACACGCCACACCCATGCGGACAGGCGCTCTCCGAGCGTAACCCGCGTCCCCCAAGGACAAGCACTCCTCTTTCACTCCGCTGCTTCATCGCAGCGATAATGTCTGAGCAGAAGAACTCATGCGTATCATCATTTCCATCTTGTGCGGGTTGATGCTGGCAGGATGCAAGACCCCAGAGCCGATTTTCGGCGTTGGCGGACAAGCACCGCAGTTTGCCGACTATTCCCGTTCGGAAGTTGAGGCGCTCCGCGCCTCACTCGCGAAGCTTTCGTTTCCTGTGCCAGAGCGCACTGTGGAAAAGATGCTTCCCAAGCCAGTGGAACCGCTACCCATCGCCTTCGTTGATTGGATCCCTGATCGAGAGGGGAAAGGAAGAGTCGGCGGGAATATTGTGGAGTATTGGTTGAATCGGACACAGGTCTTGCGCGTCGCGACCGCCTATTACTACAAAGATGATGAGACTCCATATAGTCTTGAGGAGTGGGCGGAGATCATCAGCGCCAAGGCAAGGGATCATCATTTCCGTGACGTTTATTAGAAGAATACCCAACCAGTCAGTCACCCAACTCCGGGCCGCTCCCGCGCCAAGGCGCGGGTGATTGCTAAAGCCCAAAGCGATCACTTGACGGGCGCCGCGCCGTAGCTACATCGTAGAGCCATGAAAACCGCCGTGCAACGTTGGGGCAACAGTCTGGCGCTTCGGATTCCGCGGGCTTACGCCGTTGAGACGCGCATCGCCGAAGGATCGCAGGTCGAACTCACGTTAAAATCCGGTGCGTTGGTGGTGCGGCCGGTACGGCGCAAGCAGCATGCCCTGGCTGATTTGCTGAAGCGCATTACGCCCGCCAATCGCCATGATTCCGTCTCGACGGGCACCGCCGTTGGGCAGGAGGTGTGGTGATGGGCTATGTTCCCCGCAGAGGCGACGTCGTATGGCTGAGTTTTGACCCACAGGCCGGACACGAGCAGGCGGGGCGTCGTCCGGCGTTTGTGCTGTCACCCGAGGGTTACAACCGGAAGACCGGCCTTTTTCTGGCCTGTCCGATTACGTCCAAGGCGAAGGGCTATCCTTTTGAAGTCGCCCTGCCAGATGGGCTGGAGGTGAGCGGCGTGATCTTGTCGGATCAGGTCAAGAGTCTGGATTGGAAAGTTCGGAAGGCTGAATTCGCCGCAGCGACCAGCGACGATGTGACTGAGGACGTTCTTGCGCTTATTGTGCCTCTGCTCGGTGACGAGGGCTAATCGGGTGGCCGGCGTATTTGGCCCCGGTCCCCACACCATCAGACATCGCGGCCGGCATCGGCGTCTCCGACGGCGGCGGGTAATGATAGATATCCGGGCAATCCGAGTGATCCGCGGTTAATGCAAGAGCATTTTCTGAAATGTCGTAGCTGCACTTAAGCCAAATGTGTTCCGAACGGAGTGAGGTTCAGCCAAGTGTGGCCACTGGGAAACCACGTTGTCGCTGCGCTCCCTACTTCGCCAAGCCTACGAAGGGCACGGCCAACGCGGCTACACTTCAACTTAATCCGCTCAAGGGCAGGGTTACTCTGTCGCTGAGCCCAGGGAGGACGGGTCGGAACCTCTGCCCTGCAGTGGTAAATCCTTTTCCAGACACGAAAAAGGCGGAGTCCCGGGGGACTCCGCCTTGGTAATCTTAAACCGGTTGAACCGAACTCAGAACTCGAGGGTGTTCGAGAGCAGCCAGTTCCGCTGCGGGGACAGCACGAACGAACCTTCCGAGTAGTCCTCGTCGGTAACGTTGTAGATGCCGAGCGAGGTGCGGAAGTTGAAGCCGCCGACGCTCCACGGGTAGTTGAACGTCAGGTCGAACACCAGGTAGTCGCCGGCCTGGTAACCGCCGTTGAGCGGATTCCAATCCACCGAGCGGCTGACCACGGTCGACGAGGAGTAGCGCATGCCGCCGCCGACGGAGAGGCCGCGCATGGTGCCGCCGGTGAACGTGTACTTGCCGAAGGCGTTGAAGCGGTACTCGGGCACGTTCTCGATGCGGGCGCCGTAGTAGATGTCGGAGGCGACCTTGGCCGCGGCGCTCAGGTTGTTGTAGGCCGTGGAGCCGGGCTTGGCGCGGGTCTTGTCGTAAACCGTCTTGGCGGTCCACAGCCAGGAGCCGTTGATCACCGCCTGGAAGTTCGGCACCGGGGTCCAGATGACCTCAGCCTCGGAGCCTTCGATGCGGTTCTTCAGGTCGGTCGTGCGCCAGCGGAAGACGCGGGTGTTGTAACCCAGCGTGCCGGGGGCGAAGAGCGTCGTGTTGTAGTTGAGCGGCTCCTCGAGGTTCGACTGGGCGGCGGGATCATCCAACATCTGGTTGGTGCGCTCGCCGCGGAAGAACGAGATCGTGCCGACGATCTTGCTGTCCTCCGTGCTCAGCTTGGCGCCGAACTCCCAGTTCATGCCGGTCTCGTCCTTGAGCGGGTTGTAGCCGCCGCGGGCGGTCATGATGTCCACGAACTGGCTGGTGGAGGTGATGGTCTGGCCGAGGTATTGGAACGAGCCGCCGTTCTGGTCGAGCGCGCTCTGCACGATCGGAATCTCGTTGCCGACAAACACGCCGCCCACGTTGCCCACGTTGAACTGGAAGGTCTTGGACACGGAGGCGTAGACGCTGAGCTCCTTGTTGATCGCAAAGGAGGCGCCGCCCATCCAGGCATCGGCTTCCTTCTTGTACACGCGGAGGGTCTTGATGTAGTTGGCGCCGTAGCCCCACTCGTTGGCCGGGTACTTGACGGGATCTTTCCACGCGTCGACCGGGACGATGTACCACGGGTAGTTGGACATCAGATACTGGCCCTTCTCCTCCAGCGACTGCCGGCGGAAGCCCGCGATGATGTTGAGCCGGTCGTCAAAGAGCGCCGCCTGATAGTTCAGGTAGGCCGCGATGTTGATGGGCTTGTAACCGTCGAGCCAGGCGCGGCCGTTCGGGAACAGCTTGTCGATGGTCGGGTAAACCTCGAAGCCGGGATCGAAGTTGCTGTAAACGGCCTTCACGAGCTTGATGTTGCCGTCGCGATCGCGCACCACGGCGTTGGTCGTCGGGACGCCCGTGTCGTGGCCGCGGCCCTCGCCCACCAGATTGTCCGGCACCTGCGTGCCGCCGGTGGTGCCATAGCCGGGATTGGCGATCGGGTTGGTCGCACCGGGGACGTGCCCGTAGAAGGGATTGAGCCGGATGTCGTGCGAGTAGAAGTTCTGGTAGTACTTCGAGTGATTGAAGCCGGTGAGCAGCTTGTGTTTGATGTCGCCGGTCTCGAATTTGAAGATCAGGTCGACCTGATGCGCCGTCGTGTCGCGGTAGTAACCGGCGGTGGCGCTGGCGCCGACGTTCCAGTGGATGCCGTCGCCATACGGGGTGGTGATGCCCTCGATGCTGTTGAAGCGGCTGTTGTCCCGCTGGAGGACGTAACGGCCCTCGAGCCAGTCAAACGGGGCGAAGTCCACCGTGGTCGTGAAGACCTTGACCTCGTTCATCGTGCGCGCGCCACGGCTGGTGTAGTTGAAGGCCTCGTCGTGGATGAACTTGCCACTGGCGTCGGTGTAATACGCACCGCGCTCCACGCTGGTGTAGGCCGGCAGCGTGTAGTCGCCGGTGGCGGCGCGCCGGCTGTTGATGTAGGCGGCGTAGCTCAGGCTCGGCGTTTGGCCGCCCGAATTGGCCACGCGGCCGGGGTTGGCGAGCGCGGCGGCTTTCCAGCCGTCGAAATCAGACCAGATCCAGTCGTAGTCGTTCTGGTTGAAGCTCTCGTCGAGGTATTCCAGCTCGAGGTTGACCTTCAGCTTGCCGCTGTCGAAGGGGATGACCGTGAGGCTGGGCGTCAGGTTGACGTTGCGACGGAACTCGAAGCGGCGCTCGCCCTGGGTGTCGTCCCAGGCGCCGACCATGCGGAAGGCGGCCTTCTTGTTCAGGAGCAGGTTGATGTCGGCGACGACCTTGTGCCCGCTGTTGTCGTTGATCGAATACTTGAAGGTGCTGGGGGTCTTCGTGAAGGCCGGCTGCTTGGTCACGTAATTGACCACGCCGCCCGGGTAACCCTGGCCGAAGAACACGGCCGCGGGACCTTTCACGACCTCCACACGCTCGATGTTGTCGAGGTTGTAGGAGATGTAGCGGAAGACGCCGTTGCGCATCAGGGTGTTGACCGCAAAACCGCGCATGGTGAACGCACCCTGCGGGGTGGATTCGTTGCCGGGGCGGCGCATGGCGTAGCGGTTGTCGCCCGAGGCCGCCGCGGTGTAGCGCAGGATGTCCATCAACGAACGCGTGTTCGTGTCGTCGAGGAATTCGCGCGAGACGACCGAGATGTTCATCGGCACCTGCTGGATCTCCATGCCGATGCGCGTGGCGGTGGCGGCATTGGTCTTGAGGTAGCCGTAGTCCTTTTCGCCCGTGACCGAGAAGGCGGACAACATGACGACGCCGGGATCTTCCGGAGCGGGGGCCAGACGCGAGGCCGCAGCGCCGGACGCGGGGGCGGCGGGTTCGTCGGCGGAGGCCGCCGGAGCCGGCGCGGGTTGCGCCGCCCCGCTCAGACGGGCTTCCAGTTCGGCAAACCGGCGTTGCAACTCGGCGTTCTGCTGCCGCAGCGCCTCGTTTTCCTGTTGGAGTTTGCTCAGATTGTCATCCGCAGCCGCGCCAATCGTGGCGGTCGCTGCGAACAACACCGCAAAACAGACCGCCAGGAGACGCCTGGCGCTGTGCATGGGGTGGGTGGGTGTTTGTTTCATGGTTCTTGGGTCGGTTTTCAGGCCCGGTCCCGGATTGGAACCGCAGCCGAAAGGGGGGTGAATAAACCCGCGCGGGGCGGATTTATATCGAGATATAAAAATAGACAAAGCAGTGGCTAAAGTCCTCAAGCTCCATACCTTTGCGAAAAACTTCAGGCTGGGCGCTACATCAGGGGGGGGTTGGGTAGTGCGACGTCTCTTTATGTCCGTTATATAGGGTGGTAATAAAAGCCGTTTTTGACAAAAGGCGCTTGCGCGGCGTTGTCGCCCCTTCTCTGTTGCAAGCGTTGCAAAGCGGCATGAAACCAACCCTCCGATCCCTGGCCGACCTCTGCGGGGTTTCCTCGGCCACCGTCTCCCGCGCCCTGTCCGGGCACCCCAATGTGCGCGGCGCATTGCGCACGCGCATCCTCGAGGCGGCGCACCGGCACGGCTACAGCCGGAACCAGCTCGTCAGCAACCTGATGGCGCATGTACGCAAGGACCGCTCGCGGCCGTTCATCGGCAATCTGACCATCCTGCACATCCCGTCGCCGCACCAGCCCGACCTCCTGCCCATGCAGCAGGAGATCATCCGGGGCGCGACCTCGCGGGCGGCCGACCTGGGTTTTCACCTGGATGTGCTGCAACTGGGCAAGGATGGCGCCGGGCCCGAGGCCATGGGGCGGATGCTGCGCGCCCGCGGGGTCCTCGGCGTGATTTTCCTCCAGCCCAATTCCAACCGCTCTACCGACCGGTTTCCCTGGGAGCACTTCGCCTCGCTGCACATCGACTACAACTCCCCCGAACTGCGGCACCACACGGTGTCCCTGGATCACCACTTCACCCTGACCGCGGCGCTGCATCGCCTCCGTGATCTGGGCTACCGCCGGGCGGGCCTGTTCATCACCAAACACAAGGACGAGCGCCTGGTGCACAAATGGTCCGCCGCCTTCCGCTCCTTCCAGATGCACCAGGGCGGCATCGGCCGCGTGCCGGTCTTCATGCGCGAAACCATCGCCCGGCCGGACCTGCTGGCGTGGTATGACCAGCACAAGCCCGACCTCATCATCGGTCACGTCGACCAGGCCACCCGGTGGTTCGAGGCAGCCGGGGTTCCCGTGCCCGGCCGGCTGGGCTATTTCAACCTGAACTGGCACGAGCGCACCCTGCCCTGCGCCGGCCTGGACCTGCGGCCCGAGCTGCACGGCGAGGTCGCGGTCGAAACCCTGGCCGCGCAGATTCATCGCAACGAACGCGGCCTGCCCGCCGATCCGCGCACGGTCATGATCAGCGGCCGTTGGATCGACGGCCCCACGCTGCGCCCCGCACCGTGAACGCCTGCCCCCCGCGGCCATTCCGGGATTGCCGTGCGCCGGGGCGGAACCATGATGGGCTGCGTTCATGCGAGACTCCGGTTCGACCCAGGGCAACTCCGGTTTGGCACGCGTCGCCTTCGGGCGGTACAATTCCCTTTGGGTTGCCCTGACCCTGCTCGGCGGTCTGGTGCTCGCCGCCTTCGGCACCTACCAGTCGTGGCGGTATTACCACGACAAGGCCTGGTTGGAATTCGAACGCATGGCCGAGCGCCTGGGTAACGAGGTCCAGCGCCGCATGCACCAGCCGATCTACGGCCTCAACGGTGCCCGCGGCATCTATGCCGCCAGCAAATCCGTCGAACGCGCCGAATTCCGCGCCTACGTGGATTCGCGCGACCTGCCCCGGGAATTTCCCGGCGCCATCGGGTTCGCCTTCGTCGAACGCGTGGCCCGCGCAGACCTCGATGCTTTTGTGGCCCGGGAGCGCGCCGACGAGGCCCCGGATTTTCAAGTCACCACTTCCGGCGACGCGCCCGAACTCTACATCATCAAGTTCATCGAGCCCTTGGCCGCCAACCGCGCCGCGTGGGGCTTCGACTTGGGCAGTGAAACCAAGCGACGCCACGCGATCGAACTGGCGATCCGCACCGGCCGGCCGACCCTCACCGCCCCCATCTCCCTGCTGCAGGACCAACAAAAGCGGGCTGGCTTCCTTTATCTGATTCCTGTCTATGCCAAAGGGGTCACCCCGGCCACCCCGGAGGCACGCGAACAAGCGCTCGTCGGCCTGCTCTACGCCCCGATCATCATCGACCTCGTCTTCGAACGGGTCATGCAGGGCACGGAGGACATGATCGACGTGGAGGTGTTCGACGGCATCACCGCCACGCGCAACAATCTGCTGCTGGATGCAGACGGCGTTTTTGTCACCCAGCCGGCCGCGCCGGGTGATCCGGCCTATGGCGGACGTAAATTTCAGAAGACCACCGTGCTCGAAATCGGCGGCCGGCGCTGGACGCTGATATTCACCTCCACCCCGAAATTCGAGGCGGCGCGGGAAAGAAAGGTGCCCGTGCTGATCGGCCTGGGCGGCACCTTGGTGAGCGTGCTGCTTGCCGGCATGGTGTTTGCGCTGGGCCAGAGCCGCAGTCGCGCTCTGCAGCTGGCCCAGAGGATGACCGAAAGCCTCCGCGCCAGCGAGACCGAGGCCCGCCGGCTCGCCATGGTCGCCAGCCGCACCAGCAACGGCGTGGTCATCAGCGGCGTGGACGGCCTGATCGAGTGGATCAACGACGGTTTCACCCGCCTCACCGGTTACACCCTGGACGAAGTCCGCGGCCGCAAGCCGGGTGATCTGCTGCAGGGTCCGCTGACCGATCCCGCCGTTGTGGCCGCCATGCACACCGGGCTGGCCCAGGGCGAGGGCTTCAAGGTCGAGGCCATCAATTACCACAAAAGCGGCCGGCCCTACTGGGTGGCCATCGAGGTGCAGCCCCTGCGCGACCCCCGGGGCAATCTCACCGGTTTCATGGGGATCGAAAGCGACATCAACAAACGCAAGATCGCCGAGGAAAAACTGGTCGCCAATGAAAAGCGGCTCATGGACCTGACCCGCGCCGTGCCCGGGGTCATTTTCCAGTTCGAGGTGTCAGCGGCGGACGCGCGCCGGTTCAGTTTCATGAGCGACGGCTACCGGGTCATGTTCGGCGACGATCCGGCGGCGGTCATGGCCCGGCCCGCGCTGTTGTTCAACTTTGTGCACCCCGCCGACCGCCGCGGGGTCATGCTCAGCCTGCAGCGCGCCGTCAGCCGGCACATTCCCTGGACCGACACCTTCCGCATCGTCCGGGGCGACGACACCGTGATCTGGATCGACGCCCGCTCCACCACCAACCGGCAACCGGACGGCACCAAGATCTGGTACGGCGTGCTCAGCAACATCACCGAGCTGCAGGACGCGCGCTTCGCCGCCGAAGAGGCCAGGGTGCGCGCCGAACAGGCCAACCGCGCCAAGAGCCAATTCCTCGCCACCATGAGCCACGAGATCCGCACGCCCATGAACGGCGTCATCGGCATGACCTCGCTGCTGCTCGACACCCCCCTGACCCCGCAGCAGCGCGAGTTCGTCGAGATCGTGCGCTCCAGCGGCGAGAGCCTGCTGACCCTGATCAACGACATCCTCGATTTCTCCAAGATCGAGTCAGGCCGGCTCGACCTGGAAAACGAGGTCTTCGGCCTGCGCGACTGCCTCGAGAGCGCCCTCGACCTCTTCGCCCACCGGGCCGCGCAAAAGGGCATCGACCTGCTTTACGAGGTCGGCGAAGGCGCACCGGCGGAAATCCGCGGCGACATCACCCGCCTGCGCCAGATTCTCGTCAACCTCCTCGGCAACGCGCTCAAGTTCACCGAGACCGGCGAGGTCGAGCTCTCGGTCCATCCCGTCAAGGCCGTCGACGGGGTCACCGAGCTGCAGTTTGCGGTGCGCGACACCGGCATCGGCATCCCCGCGGAAGCCCAGGGCCGGCTGTTCAATTCCTTCACCCAGGTTGACGCCTCAACCACGCGCAAATACGGCGGCACCGGCCTCGGGCTCGCCATCAGCAAACGGCTCGCCGAACTGATGGGCGGCCGCATGTGGGTGGAAAGTGAACCCGGGCGTGGCTCGACGTTCCATTTCACCGTGCGCGTGGAATGGATGCCCACCGGCGCCAGAAAATACACCGGCGCCGAACAAACCGTCCGCCTGCAGGGCCGGCATCTGCTCGCAGTCGACGACAACGCCACCAGCCGGCGGATTCTCGCCGCGCTCGCGGAGAAATGGGGTCTGACCGCCGTGGTGGTGCCAAGCGGCCAGGAAGCGCTCGATCACCTGCGCGCCGGCGCCCCCTGCGATGTGGCCCTGCTCGACATGCAGATGCCGGGCATGGATGGCGTGATGCTGGCGCAGGCCATCCGCACCCTGCCCGACCGCCGTGAACTGCCGCTGATCCTGATCTCCTCCGTAGGCCGCGAACTCACGGCCGAGGCCGCCGGACTTTTCATCCAGGTGCTGACCAAGCCGATCAAACCTTCGCCACTCTACGACGCGTTGACCAAGGTCTTCGGCACCCGCCCGCCGTTCGCCGCCACCACTCCGGTCACCCCGGCACCCGCGGTTCCCGCGGGTGAAATCCGGCCCGAGCGCATCCTGCTCGCCGAGGACAACACCGTGAACCAAAAGGTCGCCCTGCACATGCTGGCCCGGCTCGGCTACCGGGCCGACCCCGTGGCCAACGGTCAGGAGGCCGTGCAGGCCGTGCGTGAACGCCACTACGACATCGTGCTCATGGATGTGCAGATGCCGGAGATGGACGGTCTCGAGGCCACGCGCCTGATCAAGGAAACCCTGCCCCCGGGCCGCGCCCCGTGGATCATCGCCCTCACCGCCAACGCCATGGAGGGCGATCGCGAACTCTGCCTGCAGGCCGGCATGGACGATTACCTGGGCAAACCGATCAAGAACACCGAGCTCGCCGCCGCGCTGGCCCGCGCGGGCTCCGTCCACCGCCCCGGCCCCGCCACCACCGACCCGGCCTGATTGCTACCAACGGCCTTTGCTTCGCACCACCGGTGGACGCGCAGGTCCCTCTGCGCGTCGGGCAAGTATGGCCGGCAGCGGGACCTGCCGGCCAAACGTCGCCCTTGCGTAGGGGCGCGCAGCGTGCTGCCGACCGGCAGAATGCAAGTTCACCCCCGGCACCAAAACGCAGTGACGCCGGCCTCAGCCCATGGTTGCATTCCGGCAAAATATGCGGCGACATCGGGCTGTTCTCCCGGCATACTCCCGCCCAATTTTTCCATGCACCTGAAACTGATTTCCTGCAATGTCTTCCAGCGTGAGACCTCGTGGTGCCTCGCGCGCACCCCGCACGTCATCGACGTCGAATACACCGAACTCGGTGAGCACGCCCGCAGCAACGGCCTGCGCCAGCTCATCCAGTCGCGCATCGACGCCACCGAGGCCTCCGGCAAACACTACGACGCCATCCTCCTGCTCTTCGGCCTCTGCGGCAACGCCACCGTCGGCATCCAGGCCCGCCGTACCCCGCTCGTCATTCCCCGCGCCCACGACTGCTGCACCATCCTGCTCGGTTCCAAAGCGAAGTTCACCGAACATTTCGGCGCCGCCCCCAGCACGCCGTTCTCCTCCGCCGGCTACATCGAGCGCGGCAGCTATTTCCTCCGCACCGGCGACGACGGCAACTCCGCGGTGGAGTACGGCGACAGCTATCAGGCCCTCGTCGAAAAATACGGCGAGGAAGATGCCAAGTACATCTGGGCCGAGATGCATCCCGACCACGGCGACGACAAGGCCGTGTTCATCGACCTGCCCCAAACCTCCCACCTCGGTTACGCCAAGGAGTTTCGCACCAAGGCCGCCGCCGCCGGCAAGCAACCCGTCGAGCTGCCGGGCGACATCCGGCTCATCCAAAATCTCCT
Organism: Opitutaceae bacterium; assembly: GCA_019455245.1. Taxonomy (GTDB): domain Bacteria; phylum Verrucomicrobiota; class Verrucomicrobiia; order Opitutales; family Opitutaceae; genus Cephaloticoccus. Next base: position 24,049 of record JACFMR010000015.1, on the reverse strand, counting down.
CAACGGCGAATGGGACCCCAAGGAATACCTGCGTGTCCCGCCCGCCTCCGCCATCGACGGCGTCTACGATTGGGACGAAGTCATGCGCGCCAAACCCTGAGCGGAAGCGTCCGCCGGTTAGGCTCAAACCGGTGCGTCTCATCGCAGCGATCGTGTAGGCTCATCGTAGCTGCGCTTGAGGGCGCAGCCCAAAAGCGTGGCCGCCGCCAACCGCTTCTCCGGCCACCTTGTCGCCAGGCTCCAAGGCGGCTACAGCGGCGGATTGCCCGCGGGAACTGTCCGGCGCTCCAGCTTAAAGATTGCAGCTGCTGCGCGCTTGGCTGTCGGCAGGATAGTCGGCAAGTTCACGGCGCTTCCTTTGCCCCGATGCCTCCGTCGCCTCTCCATCCCCATCCTGCCACCACCAAGCGGTCTCATACCGGAGGTCTCAAACGATTGTACTTTGGCGCGGCAGCGCCGGTAGGGGCGGACCGCCGGGCCGCCCGCGAGTGGTGCGACGGCGCGCCCGGCGGTCGCGCCCTACCTCAGACCATTCCATGCAGAAGTTCCAAAGCTTCGGTCGATGGGACTCGCCCTTGGCGCCGGCTCTGCCGGCTGGCCTTGGGCGGTGCGACCCTGGTCCTCGCCGGTTGCGCCACCCCGGGACCCAATCACCTTTACGTGCTGGCGCCGGACAATCCGGAAATCATTGCCGATCACGCCACCGCCGGCAACGAGATCAACGAGGTGCCGTCATTTCTGGGCGATGACGAAACGCTGCTCGGTCTCGCCTACGATCCGTTCACCGATCACCTGTTCTTGCGGCTCGCACCCGGCAACCGGTTCCGCGTGGTCGACCGACCCGACCGCAGCATCAAACGCGAATTCACGGCCCCGGCGGTGCCCGAAACCGGCGGCGGCGATCTCGCCATCCGCTCCCGCGACCGGCATCTGTTTCTCGGCCATCCCACCGACGCGGCCATCTACGAGATCACGCTTCACGGCCAGCCGGTGCGCCCCATTCCTCTCGCACAACGATCCGCCCCGCCCGGCGGCATCGCCTACGACCAGGCCCGTGAATTGATTTATGTGACCGCACCCGACGGCCGCGCCCTGCAGGTTTACGACCGCACCGGCCAACTGCAGCGCACCATCGCGCTGACCTTCGTCATCCAACCTGCCGTGTTGGCCTACGATTCCGCCGCGCGTGAATTCTACGTGCAACTCCCGGATCACCGGCTGGTCGTGCTGGATGCGGACGGCCACCTGCGGCGCGAACTGACGGAACCGCAGCCCGACAGCCCGGCGGCATTTGACGTCGGACCGCGCTCCTTCTTGCGTATTTTCTGATTTCCTGCGAATCGCTCGTCCCCGAGTTTCACACCCCGTCCCTTATGCCCCTCATCGACAAACCGCTGTCCGAACTCCAACACTATCTGGGCCTCAACCCGCGCCCGGCCGATTTCGACGATTACTGGGACCAGGCCCTGCGCGAACTCGACGCCACCGACCCCAAGCCCGAACTCGTGCCCTCCGCGGCGGTCACGCCCAAGCACAGCGAGGCGTTCGACCTGTGGTTCACCGGCGTGGGCGGCGCCCGCGTCTACGCCAAATACGTGCGGCCCAAAAAACCCGACGGCGCCCGGCCCGCCGTGCTGCAGTTTCACGGCTACTCCGGCCACAGCGGCGATTTCGTCAGCCGTCTGGCCTGGTCGGGCGAGGGATTCTGTGTGGCGGCGCTCGACGCCCGCGGCCAGGGCGGCCGCTCCGAGGATACCGGCGGCGTGCAGGGCACCACGCTGCGCGGCCAGATCATCCGCGGCCTCGACGATCCCGATCCGCACAAGCTGCTTTACCGCCAGATCTACCTCGACACCGCACAACTGGCCCGCGTGGTGATGAGTTTCCCCGAAGTCGACGCCACGCGCGTCGGCGCCATGGGCGGCTCGCAGGGCGGCGGCCTCACCCTCGCCTGCGCCGCGCTGGAACCCCGCATCAAGCGCGCCGCGCCCCTCTACCCCTTCCTCTGCGATTACCGTCGCGTGTGGGAGATGGATCTCGCCAAGGACGCCTACGACGAGCTGCGGTACTTTTTCCGCATGTTCGACCCCCGGCATGAACGGGAGGATGAAATCTTCACCCGCCTCGGCTACATCGACTGCCAGTATCTCGCGCCGCGCATCAAGGCCGAGGTGCAGATGTACACCGGGTTGATGGACACGATCTGCCCGCCGTCATCGCAGTTCGCCGCCTACAACAAGATCACGGCCAAAAAGCACGTCGTGATCTATCCCGACTACGGCCACGAAGGCCTGCCCGGCGAACCCGACCTCACGTTCAACTTCATGCTCGGGTTGTAGCCCGGCCGCTGCCGGTGATGAAACCGCAACCCCGCATCCGCACGCTCCGGCAGGCGCGGGATTTTGTGCGCCGGTGCGGCCTCTGCCTTGTGTTCGCCGACCGACGCTCCCCGCTGCCCAGCCTCTGGGACGCCGTGGATCTGCCCGAACGGCAACCCGGCGAGTCCGGTTGGGGGCAAAGGATTGGCGCGGTGTGGACGTGGAAAAACCAGCTGCCCGCCGATTATCCCGACGAGATTTTCTACGGCAAGGATGCGCGCGGCAAAGCCGTGCTGATGACCGTGGAGCACCTGCGCAAGGTGCATTATCCGCAACACCACCGGCCGCTCACCGCCTGCAGCCCGCTCGCCCGCAAGCTATTCGAACAGGTGCGCATAGAGCCGATGACCACGCCCGCGCTGCGCCAGGCCGTGTTGAAGGGGGACAGGACGCAGCGCCACGCCTTCGCCAAGGCGCTGGTGGAATTGCAGGTCACCCTGAACATCGTCCGTTGCAACGCGCCCGAGGTCACCGCCGACACCTGGGTGCGGTTTCATGAACAGTATCCGGGGCTGGCGTAAAACCGCCCCGGGACAACCTTGCGCCCGATGGAGACAGCCTGACCGACCTGCCGTGCTATTCGAATCGCCTCGGCGCGATCGGCCCTTCATGGTGGTTCCTTTGCCCTCATGTCCACCCGTAAAACCATCCTGGCCAGCGCCACCGGCGCGAAACTCAACAGCAACGTCAACACCGGCGGCGGTGACGACGACACAGCTCCGATTCAGGCCGCGCTCGATTCGGCGGTCACGCACGGCGGCGTGCACCTCATCATGGACGGCGCGGCACTGATCACGGGCCTGCGCATCCACGCCAACACCACCATCGAATGCCGTGACAAGAACTGCGGTTTCTTTCTGGCCGACCACGCCAACTGCCCGGTCCTCGCCAACGCCAACCCCTCCGCCACCGACCGGCTCGACCACACCATCACCCTGCTCGGCGGCACCTACAATCAGAACTGCGCCCATCAGGCGCATCACGTGCCGGAGGACGTGCACTACAGCGAGGCCCGGGAGTTTGTCGTCGGTCTGCGCCTCCTCGGCGTGGAAAACGTGCTCGTCCGCGACGTCACCCTCCGCGACTTCCGCACCTTCGCCGTGCTGATGTCCAACTGGCAGCACGTCACGATGGAAAACATCCGGCTCGACCTGCCCACCTTCCTCCCGCGGGCCAACCAGGACGGCATCCACGTGCAGGGGCCCGGCCGCTTTCTCATCCTCCGCAACATCACGGGCAAAACCAGCGACGATTTTATCGCGCTCAACGGCGACGAGGAGCACAACGGCCGGACGAGCTGGTTTCACCCGGCCGCCAGCGTCGGTCCGATGAGCGACATTTTGGTGGACACGCTCGTCGTCGAGGAAGCCGCGCAGGTCGTGCGCATTCTCTCCCGCGATCATGCCCAGGACCGCATCACCATCCGCAACGTCACCGGCATCTACAAAAGCTTCGGCTTCTACCTCAGCGCCTGGGATTATCAAAAGCAGGGCCTGCAGGGCGATTTCGGCAGCATCTTCATCGAAAACGTGGACCTGCGTTCGAGCGGCCACATCTACGACTACACGCAGCCCTTCCTCTTCCGCATTTCCGGCCGCCATCGCGCGCTGAGTCTGAAAAACATCAGCTGTCACAATCCCGGCGACGACCGCCGTTTGATTTGGATCGAGGGCCGCACCGACGTGCCTGACATGGGCGACACCCCGGCCGACGTGGCGTCACTCGTGATCGACGGCCTGCACATTCAGGATGACGATTGCCGGCAGACCCAACCCTACATCGGCATCGAGGGTCGCGTCCGCCACCTCGCCATTCGCAACAGCGAGGTATTGCTCACCAATCCGCGCGGCCCCGTGAAACTCGTCGAGACATCCGGCGATCTCGCCCGCGTGGACACGCTTTCCGTCGCCAACCTCACGGCCACCGGCCTGTCCGCCGTGGTCGCCGACGAGGGCCGGGCGGTGAAAAACCTGTCACTCAGCAACGTGACCGTGACGCATCCGTAAAGCGGGCGCAGGAAGCATTTGTTACGGTTTTTGGGTGGACGCGCAGGTCCCTCTGCGCGTCACCAGCTCTGACCGCCACAGGGACGTGCCGGTCCACCCAATCTCCCCGCGGGCCTAAAAAAAAGCCCTCGGACCTTGGGCAAATCAGACGCGGGCCGGTTCACCGCGCCGCAAACATGGCCCGGATGTTGGCCAACGGCGTGCCCTGGATGAGCGCGTTCGAACAACCCTGGAAATAACCGCGCCGACCCGACTCGGCGAGCGTCGCCTCCGCCTGCGCGCGCACCTCCGCCGCCGTGCCGCGCGCCAGCAGTGACGAGGACACGTTGCCCCAGATCACCAGCTGCGGAAACTGTGCCCGCACCGCCGCGACGGTCATCGTGGCGTCCCGGTCGGTTTCACCATAGCCCGGGCAGGCCGCCTCGCCAAAAATCATGTCCATCAACGACCACAGGTTGCCGTCGCTGCGGAAGAAATGATGCACGCCCAGCGCGTTCAACACCGGCAGCGCCCTGAGGTAACCGGGCAGCACCAGGTCGCGAAACATCCGCGGCGAGTAAAACGGCCCGTGGTTGCCCGCCAGATCGCCGCCGCCGAAAATCACCGGCGGACACCCCGCGGCCAGCAACGCCCGGCCCACCGCGATCACCCGCTCCGCCTGCACCAGACAGCGCCGTCGCACCAGCTCCGGGGCGGTCACCATCACCTCGATCTCGTCCGGGTCCAGCCCCACCCCGATGTGCTGGCTTGCGCCAATGACGAAAAACTCCGCGCCATACCGCCGCCACAGGTCCACTGTCGGCGCGATCTCGACCTGGGCGAAAGCCGCCAGATCTGTCGCTTCCAGCCGTTCGATTTCCCTCCGCAAACGGCACTCCGGGGGATCATGCCGCGGCGAAAGATAACACGGACTGAAATCGCCCGTCGCCGGCTGAAACTGCCAGATCGCATGTTCCCCGTCCTCCGGGCCGATGCGAAAGGTGAACTCATCGATCCGCGCCTCCGGCCGCACATTCATCCGCCACGGCATGCGCAGCACATCCAGATCGAGCGCCCGGTGCACCGCCACCAGGTCCTCGTAAAACCGCCCCTCGAAATCCGCGTGCGCCGCCGCGCCGTCCGCCCACGCCGCCACCTCCGCATAATGCAGCGAGCCCGTGCCCGTGTGCGCCGGCCGGCCGAGAATTTCCGACGCCACGACGCAGGAAATCGCCGGGGTGTAGAGCGGCGCGCGGTCCACCGGCTGGCAGGCCAGTGTCGCCCGGCAGCGGTTCACCCTCGGATGTGCCTGGTCGGACAATGCAGCCATGATGCCGGAGTCTGCCCGGATTTACCCCGGCGTTCAGGCCTTTTCCCGGCCGGCGGAGCAACCAGTAGCCACGCTGACACCGCCCAACAGCACGGGCGCAGGCTGCCCGTCTGCGCGCCAGGTTTCACGTCAGGGCCTGGGTCAGGTCGGCCTGCAGGTCGGCCAAGTCTTCGATGCCCACGGACAGCCGCACCAAACCGTCGGTGATCCCGGCGCGCAGTCGCTCCTCGCGGGGCATCGTGCGGTGCGAGGTCCGGCTGGGCACGCAGATCAAACTTTCCACGCCGCCGAGGCTCAGGGCCGGCAATACCACCCGCAACCGCTGCAACAGGTGATCGACGCGCTCCGGATCGCGCAACTCGAAGGACAGCATGCCGCCGAAGCCACGCATCTGCGCCGCGGCGACGGCATGATCAGGATGCCCCGGCAGCCCGGGATAATTGACGCGGGCCACCGCGGGGTGATTGAGCAGGAAATCCGCCAGGGCGGCGGCGTTGCGGTTGTGCCGCTCCATGCGCAGGGCCAAGGTCTTCAGCCCGCGCTCCAACTGGGCGCAGGCGTGGGCGTCAAGCATGCCGCCAAAGTTGACCGCACACGCCGCCACCCGGGTGATGATCGCCGCGGAGGCCACCACGATGCCCGCGTTCACGTCGCTGTGGCCGTTGAGATACTTGGTGGCGCTGTGGACCACCACATCCATGCCCTGCGCCAGGGGGTTCTGGTTGATCGGGGTGGCAAAGGTGTTGTCGATGACGGTGAGCACCCCGTGCCGCTTGCCCAGCGCGGCCACGGCGGCGAGGTCCAGGCAGCGCAGCAACGGATTCGACGGCGACTCGATGTAGATCAGTTTCGTGGCGGGACGGATCGCTTCGGCCAAGCCGGCGACGCTGTCCCCCCAGGAATATTCCACCCTCAGCCGGCTCAGTTCGTGGGTGATGAACTGGGCGGTGCCGCCGTAAAGACCTTGTTGAAAAACCGCGTGGTCGCCGGGCTTCAGGTGCGCCATGAGCAGGGTCGAGATCGCCGCCATGCCCGAGCCAAAGGTCACCGCCGCCTCGCCGCCCTCCAACGCCGCCACCTTGCGGTTGATCACGCGTTGGTTGGGCGTGTTGAAGTAGCGCGGATAGATGTTCAGGCCCGCCGGATTGGGAAACGCATAGGCCGTGGAGGTGAAGACCGGGCTGCACGCCCCGCCGTTCTGTTCGTCGTGGTGGGTCCCCGCGTGGATGCACCGGGTGGAAAAGCCATGGTCTTTCATGACGGCGACTCCTCCGTTGGGGCCGGGGTGGACCACAGGTCCCACGCGCCGAATTCCGGACAGCAGGATCCGGCGATGGCGACGCAGTCCGGGCAAAGCCAACGGTCGTCCATTTTAACTGCGTCCGGCCGGCCGCAGGTTTCGCACGCGAGGCCTGATGACGTTGCGCCGGCGGTTGCTCCGGGGGTTTGTTTCATGGGGAAAAGGTCATCGCGCGGGTTCGGCGCATGATGGGGTGGCGGGGGCGGGGTTGGACTCCGCGGCCGGGAATTGGGCCGGACCGGCTTCCTCCCCGATGCGGCGGAGCAGCTCGGCGGCCTGTGCGGGATCGAAATCCTCATGGTAACGTTTTTTCACGCCCAGTTTGCTCAGATCATAGTGTTTGTCCGCCTTGAGTCCGTGGCGTTTGAGAATGTGCGCGGCACAATGAAGCGGACAGCCGTCCAGCGCGATGATCGGCCGGCCGGATTTGGCGGTGCGGACCAGGGGCTTCACATCGCCGCCCACGCCGGCGATGCAGGACATCTCGGCCACCTGCAGGCGATCCAGCCGTACGGCGATGTGATTGGCCATCTGCGCGGCGCTCGACGCACCGGAGCAGGCATAGACCAAGGGTCGCGTGTCGGTCACTCCGCCCATGGCAAATCAGGCGGCGGCCAGCACCTTGGGGAAGAGCACATTGTTTTCCTGATGCACATGCTGGTGCATGCGCGCCTCCAGCTGGGCGAGTCCGTGGTAAAGCGCGCGGAAGGTGTTGCAGGCCCATTCCGGCGGAGTGTAGTTGTCCGTCAGGTCCTTCAGCCGCACCAAGGCCGCCCCGGCACTGTCGTGCTCCGTTTCCAGCTGGTCCAGGGCCGCCTTCAGGCCGCCCGCCACCGCCGCCTTGTCCGCCGTGGCCGCTTCCAGCCGGCGGATAACCGGGAAAATCGCGGCTTCCTCCTCCTGTGTGTGCGCCGACACCTCGGCGTTGAAGGCCGCAAAAACCTGGCGCACCTCCAACAGGCGCGGCTCGTGATCACCATGCACCGCGGCCACCTTGCGCGTCATGAAATCCAACCGGGGCAGCTCCTCGCGCAGATAGGCGTGGTGCACGCTTTCAATGTGATCGCAGAGCTCGGCCAGCCCCATGCGGTCGGGATCGGCCGTACCCAGCCCCGGTTCCTGCGTCTGGGCCGCGAGCAGGGCGATCACGGTGGCCGGATCGTAGTTTCTCGCGCGCGCCGCCTCGGCGAGCGACTTCTTGCCGCCGCAGCAGTAGTCGATGCCCAGGGCTTCGAAGATGCGCGCGCGGGCGGGCGCCGCCCGCACGATGTCCCCAACGGTGGATTCTGGTGTGATGTTTTGCATGAGAGGAAGTGGTTGTGTCGGCGGCGCGCCCCCGCCGGCGGGATCCGGCTGGTGTCGCTTGGACGGGTTGCGGTTCGGGCAAGGTAGAAACTTTATCTTGTATTTCAAATACATCTTTGCGGTTGCGTTGAAATTATTGCGGCCCAACCTGTCCCCCATGCGGCTCAGCACCTACTCCGATTACTCCGTCCGTGTGCTCATGCAGGCCGCCCTGCGCCAGCCCGGCAGGGTGACGGTGGACGAGGTCGCCTCCACCTACGGCATATCGCGGCATCATCTGGTCAAGGTGGTGCATGACCTCGCCAAGCAGGGCTATCTCGCCACGCGTCAAGGCGCCGGCGGCGGTTTTACCCTGGCCACCCCGGCGGAGCAGATCGGACTCGGCGAGATCGTGCGGCTGGGTGAGGAGTCGGAAACCGTGATCGATTGCCTCGACAAGGCGGGTTGTGCCTGCCGCCTCCTGCCCTCCTGCCGGTTGAAGGTCGCCCTGGATGAAGCGGCGGCGGCATTTTTCGCCGTGCTGGATGGCTACACGCTGGCCGATTTGATCCGACAGCCGACCCGCCTGCGCGCCGTCCTGGGTCTCTGATCACGGCCGCAACCGGCCGCCGCGATCAAGACCTCCCCGTCGCGCCGCTCAGCCCACCCAGCTGATCTTCTGCAACCGCTGCGCCAGTTCCACGTCGCTGGCGGTGATCTTGTTGCCCGCGTGGTGCGTGGTCAGCCGCACCGCGACGGTGTCATAGACATTCGTCCACTCCGGGTGATGGTTCATGGCCTCGGCCTCAAAACCCGCGCGCACCATGAAAGACATCGCCTCGCGAAAGCTCGCGAATTCGTAGGTCTTGACCAACGCATCCGACTCGCGCGCCCAACCGGGCAGCCCGGCGAGCGCCTGCTCGATTTCCGTGGGGTTCAGAACCTTGCTCATGGGCACAACCTTGCCCGTCCTTACACCTTGTCAAACCCCGTGCCGCCAACCTAACTGACCGGACCACTCATGACGTCACCCGCCAGCAGCAGGATTCCCGGCCATGTCGCCATCATCATGGACGGCAACGGCCGTTGGGCCCGCCAGCGCGGTCTGCCGCGGATCGAGGGGCACCGGCGCGGGGTCGAGACGGTGCGCACCGTGACCGACGCCGGTCGTGAACTCGGCCTGCGCACCCTCACGCTCTACGCCTTCTCCGTCGAAAACTGGAACCGCCCACAGGATGAGGTCGGCGCGCTCATGGGCCTGCTGGAGTATTACCTCAAGAAGGAGCTCAACACCTTCGTCAAAAACCGCATCCGCCTGCGCACCATCGGCCGCACCGAAGACCTGCCGGCGGGCGTGCAAAAACATCTCAACCACACGATCGCGGCCACCCGAGAGTTCACCGACTACACGCTCGTGCTCGCGCTCAACTACGGCGCGCGCACCGAGATCGGCGACGCCGCGCGCGCCTACGGCGAGGCCGTGGCCGCCGGCAAGGAACAACCCGGCGAGGCCTCGTGGGAGCGTTTCCGCCGCTACCTTTACACCGCGGATCTGCCCGACCCTGACCTCATCATCCGCACCTCGGGCGAAACGCGGCTGAGCAATTTTCTGCTCATGCAGGGCGCCTACGCGGAGTTTGTTTTCACCCCTGTCCTCTGGCCGGATTTCAGCAAGGACGACCTCGCCGCCGCCATCGCCGAATACGGCAAACGCGAGCGCCGCTACGGCCTCACCAGCGAGCAACTCCAAACCGCCACCCCCGCCTGATCCCGCAACGCGGGAAACCTCAACCTCCCAAATGCCAAACCTCAAAAAGATGGTGCGCCTCGGGCGCAGGTGTTTTTTGGCCTTTGGAACTTTGGCACATGGGATTTCCCGGACCACAGACAACCTTCGCAAAACCGTTAATTTTTTAACCTGTCAGGGACGCTAATCATGGCCAAACGCATTCTCAGCACCGTCCTGCTCTGGGCCATCGTCGGCGGCGCCCTGTGGTATTTCCGCACCACCGGCGCGGCCGTCCTCGTCACGCTGATCTCGGTGCTGACGCTCGTGGAATTTTACCGGCTGCTGGCCGGCGCCGGCCTCGCGCCCTTCGACAGGCTCGGCACCGTCCTCGGCGGGCTCATCACGCTTGCCCCGTGGCTTGAACAACGCTTCGGCCTTTCCACCGCCCACCTGCTGCCGCTGTGCGTGATCGTGTTTTCCGTGCGCATCCTCGGCGAACGCAATCCGCACAACCGCGTCGAAGCGCTCGCCGGCACCCTCTTCGGCCTCGTTTATGTGGCGCTGATGCTGCAGTATTTCGTGCGCATCATCATCGGCAACCCCGCACAGCCCGCCCAAGGTCTGGTGCTCTTTCTCTGGCTCGTGGCCGTGGCCAAGTTTTGCGACGTCGGCGCCCTGCTCACCGGCCTGGCCTGCGGTCGCCACCGCATGTCGCCGGAAATCAGTCCCAAGAAAACCTGGGAAGGCGCGGCCGGCGGCGTGGTCATCTCCATGGGCATCGGCGCTTTGGTGGCGTGGCTCGGACGCGAGGTGCTGCCCGCCGGTTTCACGCCGTTGATCGCCGCACTGATCGCCGCGCCGATTGCGTTGGTGGCCATCGTTTCCGACCTGATCGAGTCCATCATCAAACGCCGCGCCGCCATCAAGGACTCCGGCGGCATCATCCCCGGCATCGGCGGCATGTTCGACGTGAGCGATTCCCTGATCCTCACCGCCCCGCTCGGCTACGTGCTGTTCAGCCTGGTGCGCTGATTTTGCAGGAGCCTGCTGGCAGGCGATAAGCAACCTGTAGCCGGGGTCGATGACCCCGGAAGGCGCCGGCCTCCCCGAGGCCGGCGACAGAAACGGATGGCGAGCCAATCGCCTGCCAGCAGGCTCCTACAAACACCACCCGTCCCATTTCGCCTCTTCGCTTGCCCAACCGCGGCCGTTTACGGCAATGTCCGCCTTCCTTGGCCACATCCTCTCCAGTTTTCCGCCAGCGCGTCGTCCTGCTCGGTGCCACCGGTTCGATCGGTGACAACGCCCTGCGGGTCATCGCCGCGCATCCCGACAAGCTCGAACTCGTCGGCGTCGCCGCCCGCGCGGGCTGGGAAAAACTCGCCGCCATCGCCGCGCAACACCGCGTCGCCCATGTGGGCCTGTATGACGACGCGGCCTGCGCCGCCGCCCAAGCCTCGGGTCGCTTTGCACCGGGCACGACGTTTCACTGCGGTCTCGCCGGCTTGGTCGAACTGGCCCGGCTCGCGGAGGCGGACTTGGTTTTGGTGGCCGTCGTCGGCACCACGGCACTCGAACCGACGCTCGCCGCCATCGCCGCGCGCAAGACCGTCGCCCTCGCTTCCAAGGAAATCCTCGTGCTCGCCGGCAAATTCGTCATGGCCGCGGCCGCGGAACACGGCGTGCGGCTCCTGCCGGTGGACAGCGAGCACAACGCCGTTTTCCAGTGCATCGAGGGTCACCCGGCGGCCGGCGTGCGGCGTATTCTGCTCACCGCCAGCGGCGGGGCGTTTCGCGATTGGCCGGTGGAAAAGCTCGCCGATGTCACGCCCGCCGACGCGCTGAAGCATCCCAACTGGGCCATGGGGCCGAAGATCACGGTCGACTCCGCCACGCTCGCCAACAAGGGCCTCGAGCTGATCGAGGCGCAGTGCCTCTTCGGGCTGCGGCCGGAGCAATGCCAGGCCCTGCTGCATCCCCAGAGCATCGTGCACTGCCTGGTCGAGTTTCGCGACGGTGCCATGCTCTCGCAGCTTTGCCCGCCCTCGATGACCTTCGCCATCCAGCACGCGTTGCTCTATCCCGACCGGGCGCCTGGCGTGGAGCCGCCCCTGGATTTCACCCGGCCGCTGGCGTTGGACTTCCGCCCGGTGGACGAGGTCCGTTTTCCCATGCTGCGGCTGGCCCGCGAAGTCATGGTGGCCGGCGGTGGCGCCCCCGCCGTTTACAACGCCGCCAACGAGGTCGCCGTCGCGGCGTTCCTCGACCGTCGCATCCCCTTCCTTGCGATTCCGACGGTTGTGGAGCAAACTCTCGCCGCCATCAAAAACCATGAACCTTCCCGGCTGCACGAGGTCCTCGCTCTGGACGCGGAAGCCCGCGTGATCGCCCAAGCTCAAATCGTAAGCCGTAAATCGAAAATTTAAACCGTGTCCTTCGAGCTGCTCCAAACCCTTCTCGGCAACGTCTGGTCCATCTTTCTCGTCGTGCTGTTTTTCGGCGGCTCGATCTTCGTGCACGAGCTCGGCCACTTCCTCGCCGCCCGTCGACGCGGCGTGCACGTGGAGCGGTTTTCGATCGGTTTCGGTCCCGCCATTTGGTCGTGGCGGGGCAAGGACGGCGTCGAGTACCGCATTTCGTGGCTGCCGCTGGGCGGTTACGTGGCCCTGCCGCAACTGGCCGACCTGCGCGGAGTCGAGGGCGAGAGCAGTGTCGATGTCGAAAAACTGCCGCCCATCAGCTACAGCACGCGCATGCTGGTGTTCGTGGCGGGCGCGGCGTTCAACATTCTGTTCGCCTTCGCCCTCGCCTGCATCATCTGGTTCATCGGCCAGCCGACCAACAGCCAGCTCGCCACCACCCGCATCGGCTACGTCGCCCCTGTGCTCGCCCTGCCCGACGGCACCCAGGTGCCGTCCCCCGCCAGCGAAGCCGGCCTGCAGGTGGGCGATCGCATCGTCGCCATCGACGGCCAGAAGGTCGCCGACTGGATGGGCGTGGTGCAGACCATCGTCACCGGCTCGGGCCGCACCGCCACCGGATCGCCCAAGACGGTTTTCACCATCGAACGCGACGGGCAACAGCAGGAAGTCTCCGTCTATCCGCGCCTGTCCGGTGACGAGAAATTCCGCCGCGTGGGCATCGATTCAGGTTACGAACTGCTGGTGCACGAGGTGGCCGCCGACAGCCTCGCGGCCCGGGCGGGTTTTCAGGCCGGTGACGAATTGCTGACCCTCAACGGCCAGCTCGTCATCAATGCCAACACCTATCACGAGATCCTCGGCGCCGCGGCCGACTCCCCCGTCGCCGCCACCGTCCGGCGCGGCGACGCCACCGTCACCTTGACCATTCCCGCCCGCCCCGCGGCCGAGGCCGACTCCCGGATCGGCCTGGCGCTCACCACCGGCTTCAAGTTCACCCACCCCTCGCCGTTCGCGCAGATCATCGACCACACGGTCATGACCTTCCGCACCCTCGTGAGCCTCATCAACCCGCGCTCCGACATCGGGCTCGACAAGGTCGCGGGCCCGGTGGGCATCGTCCGCATTTTCCACAGCGCCGCCGAGGCCGGCATCCACGCGGTGCTGATGTTCACCATCCTCGTCAATGTGAACCTCGCCATCTTCAATCTGCTGCCCATCCCCGTCCTCGACGGCGGCCAGATGCTCTTCGCCACCATCGGCAAACTCCGCGGCCGCACCCTGCCCGCCAACTTCATCATGGCCACGCAAAGCGCCTTCGTCGTGCTGCTGTTCACCATGATTCTTTACGTGAGCTTCTTCGATGTGCGCCGGGTCGTGCGCGATGTGCAGGCCGACCGGGCGGAAAGCGCCCCCGCCGCCCCGGCTGACGCGGGCGAATGACTTGTAGGGCGGGATCGCTGATCCCGCCTCGATTATCGTTACAGTTTCGCTTTGGCCGGTTCAGCGATCCCTGCCCTACATCCACGTTCCGGCACTTGCCACCGCCCGGGGACTGCCTGTTAGTTTGGCGCCATGTCCTACTGCGCCTCGCGTTATCAAACCGTCCGCCGCCCCACCCATGAGGTTCTCGTCGGCGGCGTGGGTGTGGGCGGGAGCAATCCGCTGCGCATCCAGTCGATGACCACGAGCGACACCCAGGATGTCGCCGCCACCGTCCAACAGTGCATCGCCCTCGCCGAGGTCGGTTGCGAGATCGTGCGCGTGACCGCCCCCAACGTCGTCGCCGCCCAATGCCTGCGGGACATCCGCGAACAATTCACCGCGGCCGGCTTCGGCGCCGTGCCGCTCGTCGCCGACATCCATTTCCTGCCCTCCGCCGCAATGGAGGCCGTCGAGCACGTCGAGAAGGTCCGCGTCAACCCCGGCAACTACGCCGACAAAAAGAAATTCGCGGTCAAGGAATACACCGACGCCGACTACGAGCGCGAACTGCAGCGCCTTTACGAGGCGTTCACCCCGCTCGTGCTCCGCGCCAGGGCCCTCGGCCGTGCCCTGCGCATCGGCACCAACCACGGCTCGCTCTCCGACCGCATCATGAACCGCTACGGCGACACCCCGCTCGGCATGGTCGAGAGCGCCCTGGAGTTTCTCCGCATCGCCGAGTCGCACGGGTTCAAGCAGACCATCCTCTCGATGAAGGCCTCTAATCCGAAGGTCATGATCCAGGCCTACCGCCTGCTCGTGTCGCGCATGGCGCAGGAGGACATGCACTACCCGCTGCACCTCGGCGTGACCGAAGCCGGCGATGGCGAGGACGGTCGCATCAAGAGCGCGATCGGCATCGGCTCGCTGCTGCTCGACGGCCTCGGCGACACCATCCGCGTGTCGCTGACCGAGGATTCCGTTTACGAGATCCCCGTCGCGCAGGCCATCGCGGCCAAAGCGATGTCGCTTTGGGGAATCCCAAACGCCAAACCCCAAATCCCAAACACCCCCGCCTCCGAGCTCCGGACTCCCGGCTCCGAATCGCGAAGCGATTCCATCGACCCCTATCATTTCAACCGCCGCGAGACCAACCGCCTGCAACTCGCCTCTACGGTAACCGTCGGCCCCGAACAGCCGCCCACCGTCATTGTGCGCCTGCCGTCGGTCGCGGCCGTGCCCGCCGCCCGGCAGGCCTTCAGCACCGCGCGCCTGACCGACACGCCGGTCGAGGGCGCGCTCGTGCCGATCGCACAGCCGGACGACCTCGCGCAATTGCAGGACCTGCCCGGGGCGTTTCCCATTCTGGAGTTGGCCCCGACCATCCCACCCGACGCGCTCCCGGCCGCCCAACTGCCGGCGCGGGCCGTGTTGTTGCGGGCGTTTGACGCCACCGAAGCCGCCACCCTGACCGCGCTGGTCGGTTTCGTCCGCGAACACCGTCTCACGCTCGCGATCAACGCGCTGCCGGCAACCGTGGCCGCACTGGGCGACCAACTGCGCAAACTGGGCGACGCCAACCTCCTGTTCACGCTGGCCGCCATCCCGCCCGGCTGCACGCACGCCCTTGGCGGCTACCGGCAGTTGACCGAGCAACTCCACCGGCTGGGCTCGCGCGCCCCGATCTGGATCCGCAATACCGCCGCCACCGCCGTCCAGCCTGACCCGTCGTTTCTCTCCCGGCTGCTCGAAGCTTCCTTTCTCAGCGGCGGGCTGCTCTGCGACGGCATCGGCGACCTCGTCAGCATCGAGACCGAATCCGATCCCGTGCGCGCGGTGAAGCTCGCCTACAATGTCCTGCAGGGCGCCGGCGCCCGCAGTTCGAAGACCGAGTTCGTCGCCTGCCCCAGTTGCGGCCGCACCCTCTTCGACCTGCAAACCACCACGCAACGCATCCGCGAGAAAACCGGCCACCTCAAGGGCGTGAAACTCGCCATCATGGGCTGCATCGTCAACGGCCCCGGCGAGATGGCCGACGCCGACTTCGGCTACGTGGGCGGCGCGCCCGGCAAGATCAACCTCTACGTCGGCAAGGAATGCGTCCAATACAACATCCCGCAGGCCGAGGCCGACGACCGCCTGATCGCCCTGATCAAGGCCCACGGCAAATGGACCGATCCCGCGGTCGCCTGACCCCGGGCGGTGCGGTTGTATCCAAATTGTCACGTTGTCACCGGAGTGTGACCAAACCGTAACCTATGATACGACGGGAAGACCGGGTGTAATTCCGTTCAAACTACACCGCCCGCGTGTCACCGGGCCGCGTTTCCGGCCCAAACCGAGGCAAACAAAAAATGGAAAAAGTTATGCTCAAAATCAGTGTGAACAACTTGTCAGAAAGTTGACCTTGAAATGATTTTCCGGTTCACAGTTACTGACCGCCCAGCCAGTTGTCTCAGCCCCTCAGGCCGTTCTTTCCCACGTCGATTCTGACTCCCTTTCCGCCTTGCAGCAGCCTTCACTGCTAATCTCCAGTCATCAGCGACTTGCGCAACATCCGCCCCGTCGCACCCCCGAGCGATGATTGGTCGCCCATTTTCTGCTGCGAGTCGTCACGGAATCGGAGCCACCGACGTGCCCCGGGGAACCTCCTGAGCCCAATGTGAATAAAACCGACCTTTCGCCAGCAACATGCCTTCTTTGTCCCTCTCCTCCAGCCTTTGGGAAACCGTAAAATGCGATTTCAAGGAGCTGTTTCCCGAGGATGTCTTTCAGATGTGGTTCGAGCCCATGGTGTGCCTCGAAACCACCGAGGACAGCATGACCCTCGGCGTGCCCACCGACTTCGCCACCATCTGGATCCATGACAACTACCTGGACCTGATCACCCAGCGCCTGCGCCTCAATGCCGGCCGCATGGTCAATGTAACCCTGCGGAAGATCGACGCCGCCACCGCGCCCACCAACCGCGTCGCTACCCCCGCGGCCGCCGAGCCCTCCGCCACCACCGCCCGCAACCGTGCCGCCGCCGCCCGCCGCAACGGCCGCCACGACGAGCGCAACGCCCTCAATGGCTCGCTCAACCCGCGCAACACCTTCGAGACCTTTGTGGTCGGCTCCAACAACCAGATGGCCCACGCCGCCGCCCTCGCGGTCGCCCAGGCCCCCGCGCAGGCCTACAACCCGCTCTTCCTCTACGGCGATACCGGCCTCGGCAAGACCCACCTGATGCACGCCATCGGGCACGCCATCGTCCGCCACAACCCGGACGCCCGCGTCTGCTACCTCTCCACCGAGAAATTCACCAACGAGTTCATCCAGGCCCTGCAGGAGAACAGCCTGACCAAGTTCCGCCAGCGCTACCGCCACGCCGACATCCTCCTGATCGACGACGTGCAGTTCCTCGCCGGCAAGGAGCGCATCCAGGAGGAGTTCTTCCACACCTTCAACGACCTCTTCGAATCCGGCCGCCAGATCGTCCTCTCCAGCGACCGCCGCGCCAGCGAAATCCAAAAGCTCGAGTCCCGCCTCGTCTCCCGCTTCGAGTGGGGCCTCCCCGCCGACATCCAGGCGCCCGATTTCGAGACCCGCATCGCCATCCTCCGCTCCAAGGCCGCCAGCCTGAAGGTCGCCATCCCCGACGATGTCATCACCTTCATTGCCCAGAACATCTCCAAGAACATCCGCCGCCTCGAGGGCGCGCTCATCAAGGTCAGCAGCTACTCCGCCCTCACCGGCAAGCCCCTCGACCTCGCCTCCACCGAGATGCTCCTGCAGGACGTGCTGATGGAGCAGGCGCAGAACCTCCTTACCATCGAGACCATCCAGAAACGCGTGGCTGACCACTTCCAGATCCGCCACAGCGACATGACCAGCAAGCGCCGGCCCAACAACATCGCCATCCCCCGCCAGATCGCGATGTATCTCACCCGCACGCTGACCAAGCACTCACTGCAGGAGATCGGCGACGCCTTCGGCGGTCGCGACCACGGCACGGTCATCCACGCCTGCAAGGCCGTGGACAACATGATGGAGCAGGACACCGCCACCCGCGGCAGCATCGAATTCCTCAAAGCCCAGCTGTCGCGCTGAACTCGCCCCCGCCCGGGTTGGCAGTCCGCGGCAACTGTGCTAGGCTGGCGCCCGTGGATTTTCCACCCTCCGCCATGAATCTCTCCCCTGAACAAAAGCAAAGCGTCTCCACCTGGGTCGCCGCCGGCGACAACCTCTCCGCGGTGCAGAAAAAACTGCACGATGAATTCGGCCTCTCCATGACCTACATGGACGTCCGCTTCCTCGTCGACGACTTGGAACTGACCATCAAGGACGCCGCCCCCAAGGCCGACGTGAACGACGTCAGCAAGGCCGCCCCGGACGCCGCCGCCCCGGCTGCGGCCGATGATCCGAACGCCGCCGACCTGGGTGAAGACGAACCCGAGGACCTCCCCCCCTCCGGCGGCGGCAACGTCCGCGTTTCGGTTGACGACGTCACGCTCATGCCCGGCGCCATGGCCAGCGGCACCGTGACCTTCAGCGACGGCGTCACCGGCAAGTGGGTGATCGACAACTACGGCCGCCCCGGCTTCACCGAGATTTCCCAGCCCGGCTACCGCCCGAACCCCGCCGACGCCCAGGCCTTCATGCAGCAGCTCAGCAGCGCCCTCCAAAAGAAGGGCATGTAAGAACTGCATCCATTCTCGCTGTTGCTGTCACCGCATCCGCAGCAGGCGTTCCCGGCTGGGGTTGTGGCCGACCATGCGCACGAACTGGCGGTGAAAATACTGCGGATTGCCGAATCCGGCCTCGATCGCCACCGCCTTCAGCGGCAGATCCGTCGCCACCAGCAGATGCCGGGCATGATCAATCCGCCGGCTGAGCAGATAACGCTGGATCGTCATCCCGTGCCGCTGCCGGAACCGCCGCGCGAGATAATTTTGGCTGATGCCAAACCGCTTCGCCAGCGCCGGCAGCGACACCGGTTCACGCTGGTGCGCATCCAGATACGACCGCACCGGCTCCAAATCCGCATCCACCCGCGAAACCCGGCCGCCCCCCTTGCCGCCGGCCGGCCGCGTTTGCACCGCCAGCCAAAGCAGCAGGCCCTGCAGCAGCGTGCCCGCCGCCGCGCGCGCCAGTGCCGCCCCGGCCATCTCGCCCTGCCGCTGCAACGCGGTCACTTCCTCCAGCCGTTCGCTTAACCAGCGCCCGTGCGCGCCGGGCCGCCAGTGCAGCGGCAGCCGCGCGACCGCCCCGGACGCCGCCTCCGCCTGGAAGTGCACACAAAAATGCAGACCCGGCCGCGGCAGGTCGTAGCGCGAGGGCATCCCGGCGGGCGTGAGGGTCAGATCGCCCGGCCGCAGGCGGATGCGGCGGCCGCCCAGCCACAGCACCCCCGCGTATTGGTGCAAGTGCAGGGCCGTCGATTGCGGTGTGCAATACTCCAGGGTGGCGTTGTGTGCCACCATGGGAAAATGGCCGCAGGTCAGGATCGCCGGCCGGCCGGCCACCGGCCAGGACAGGAAGGCGGCACGGGAGCTCATGTATTGAATCAGGACAACAAACGCTGGATTTCGACAACAGCATTTTCTTCTCCCGCGCCGGCTCCCGCCGTTGGCTCGGCCACCCTATGCCCACCCCGCAACAAATCCGCGCCTTCTTTTCCGCCCACGGCTACTACCACGCCCGCGGTGTCTTCGCCCCCGCCCGCATCAAGGTGCTCGAGCGCGAGTTCGACCGCATCGTGCGCCAACTCACGCGCACCGGCGACCTCAACTCCGCCCAGTGGGGCGGCGAACGCCAGCAAAAGGACGGCGGCGGGACCAGCCGGATCACGCACACCCACAACGTGCAGAACTATTCGCACGAGTGGCTGCGCGCGATTCAGGACAAAAAGCTGCTCGATATCTCGGAGGCCATTCTTGGACCCGATATCGTCCTGCACCACACCAAGCTTTTCCAAAAGCCGACCGAAAACGGCATGCCCTTCACCATGCACCAGGACTGGTCGTATTTCCCCTCGGTCAAGGACACGATGATCGCCGCGGTCATCCACGTGTCGCCCGCCACCGACCGGATGGGCTGCCTGCGCGTCTATCCCGGCTCGCACCAACTGGGCCGCGTGCCGCACACCGGCGGACAGGAACCGTGCGAATTTCTCGACCAATACCCGCTGGAAGGCGCCACGCCGGTTGAGGCCGAGCCCGGCGACGTCGTGTTCTTCCACTACTTCACGCTCCACGGCTCGAAGCACAACCGCTCGCGCCGCCTGCGCAAAACCGTGCTCGTGCAGATGCACGCCGGCGACGACGAGATCGAGCCCGGCAACGGCCACCCCAACGCCCGCCTCTGCCTGCGTGGCTGGAACCACCGCATCAACCGCGGCCTCGCCAACCAATCGTAAGCGTTTCAGCGGGACTTCGCGGCTCCATTTCGTTCTCATTCTCGTAATCCCGCCCGAACATCCGATCCTTGTTTCGCGGGAGAAAGATTAAGATTACGATCAAGAGAACGATTTTTATCCATGCGCACCGTCCACATCGTCCTCAACGCCCATCTCGATCCGGTCTGGCTCTGGCCCTGGACCGCCGGCGTCGATGAATGCCTCAACACGTGTTACACCATGTGCAACACGCTCGACCGCCATCCCGACATCATCTTCACGCGCGGCGAGGCCTGGGTTTACGAACAGGTGCGCCGCCACGACCCCGCGCTCTTCAAACGCATCGTCAAACACATCCGGGCCGGCCGCTGGTCCGTCGTCGGCGGCTGGTGGATCCAGCCCGACTGCAACCTGCCCGGCGCGGAAAACTTCCGCCGCCAGATCGCGCTCGGCCGGGCCTGGTTCAAACGGCGCCTCGGGCTCTTTCCGCGCATCGGCTACAACGTCGACTCCTTCGGCCACAGCGCGGCGCTGCCCGATATCATGGCCGCGCACGGACAGGACAGCTACGTGTTCATGCGCCCGATGGCGCACGAGGCCGACCTGCCGGCACGCGTCTTCCGCTGGCGTGGTCGGCCGGGCGGCAAAATCGTCAACACGTTCCGCATCGCGCACGGTTACTGCACCGTCACCCCGCCGACGCTCGAACACGTCGAAGGTTCGCTCGCCGACTTGCCTGCCGGCGTCACGCACACCATGTGCTTTCTCGGCGTGGGTGACCACGGCGGCGGACCCAACGAGCCCATCATCCAATGGGTACGCGAAAATCAGGACGCCATCCCCGGCGCACGCCTCGTGTTTTCCTCGCCGGAAAAATTCTTCCGCGCCCTTGCCCCGCAGGTGAAGCACCTTCCGCTCGTCACGGGCGAACTGCAGATGCACGCCATCGGCTGCTACACCGCGCACCGCCCGGTGAAGCTCGGTGTGCGCCGCGCTGAGAACCTGCTCGCCCAGGCCGAAGCCGCCCTCGCCGCCGCCCGGCCCGCCGAGCGCAAGGCCGCCGCGCCCACGCTCGCCGCCGCGTGGGAAAGCCTCTGCTTCAATTCCTTTCACGACACGCTCGGCGGTTCCTGCACGCCCAGCGCCGCGCGCGCCGCGGACGACCAGCTCGCCGGCGTCAAAGCAGCCGCCGAAACCTTGCTCAGCGAAAGTTTCCGCCGGCGGGCGCACGCCCAACCGCTTGATCCGCGCCAGCGCATGGTCATCGCCAATTACACCGTGGAAAAATTCGGCGACTTCGTCGAACACGAGCCCTGGCTCGAATGGACGCAGTGGAAACCCGACTGGTGTCTGCTCGACGAGCGCAACCGGCCCGTGCCCCACCAGATCATCGAGCCCGAGACGCTCATGCCCGACACCACGCGCGTGCTGTTCCCCCTCGACCTCGCCCCGGGCCGGCTCCGCACCGTGCGTATCGCGCGCAACCTCACGGGCAAATCCGCGCCGCTCAAAGGCGCCACGCCGAACTTCGCCCTCGCGCTGCACGCCGCCGGCGCCGGCACGCTGACCGCCGGCCGGGGCGATTCCTGTCCGCTCCCGGAGCTCCGGCTCATCGAGGACCATTCCGACACGTGGTCGCACGGCATCGACCGCTTCGCCGGCCCGCAACGCGATCACGCCCACTGGGACGAACCCGAACTGGTCGAAACCGGTCCGCTCCGCCACCTTTGGCGCGTGACCGGTCGCATCGGCGACAGCCGCCTCTGCGCCGACTGGCGGCGCTATCGCGGGGGCGAATTCTACGAGCTGCGCCTGCGCGTGAACTGGCACGAGCACCACCGGCTGCTGCGTCTCTCGTGGTCGCCCGGCGCCGCCATCACGTCACGCGAAGACGGCATCAGCGGCGGCGGCCTGCCGCGCGCAAGCGACGGCCGCGAACTGCCCCTGCGCGACCGCACCCTGCTCAAGCTCGCCAATGGCCAACGGGCCGGCATCGTGGCGCCCGAGGTGTTCGCCGTGAGTGGCGATGAAAGGGAAGTCCACCTCACGCTGCTGCGTTCCTGTCCGTTCGCGCATCACGATCCGAAAGTACTGCCCGCCAAGCTCGAGCATTACGCGTGGGTGGACCAGGGCGAGCACGTGTTCTTTCTGCGCTTCTTCCCGGCCGGCAAAGTCACCGCACGCGAACTCGACCGCCACGCGCTGCACCTGCAACAAAAGCCGGTGATCGCGGATGTAACCCGCGGCATGCCGCACCGGCCGTTCAAGGAAGATCCGGATTGGCCGCGGTGAACGCAATCACCATGCTGGCGGTTTCATCGCTCACATGACCCCGCTCGCCCAACCGTACACCGCGCTTTTTCAATCGCCCGATCCGCAGCGCATCTGCGCCTACAGTCCGGGCATCTGGCGTTGCGACAACGGACGGTTGATCGCGACCATGGATCTCGGCAGTCTGCGTCAAAACGAAGACCCGGCGCCCGATGGCAAACCCAAGCCCGCCTACGAGGGCCTGAACTGTCGCGTGATGACTTCCGATGATCGCGGCGTCACCTGGACCACGCGCGCCGACCTCGACCTGTATCATGCGCGGCCCTTTGCCGCCGGCGACAGCCTTTACATCCTTGGCCATCGCGGCGATCTGCGCATCGCCCGCTCCACCGACCGCGGCGAAACCTGGTCGGAGGTCAGCCTGCTCTCCCACGGCGAGTTCTGGCATCAGGCGCCGGCCAATGTCTGGCACGCGCACGGCTGTGTTTACCTCGTGATGGAGCGGCGCGCAGCTCACCAAGTCGAGGGCTGGTATGTCAGTGAAATGCAGCCCATTTTGATGCGCGCCCGGGTGACCGACGACCTGACCGCACGCGACGCTTGGACCTTTTCCACCTCCCCTGCGTTTTGCGAAGCCATCAGCGACCGCGGTTTCGACGGGTTTGGGCTGCCGTTTTATCCGGCGCGGTATCCCGAAGTGTGGATGGCGGCGGACGGCCTGCGCGGTGCGGCGCCGATGGGCTGGTTGGAAACCAACGTCGTGCAGCTCACCGATCCGCACCATGTGTGGCACGATCCCACCGGCCGCACCTTTCATCTGTGGATGCGCGCCCACACCGGCCTCACCAACTACGGCATGATCGCGCAGGTGGTCGAGCAAGGGCCGCGGCCCGGCGAGGGCGCGATGGAGTTCGGCTTCGTCCACGCGCCCTCGGGTGTGCCGCTTTACTACCTGCCCGTGCCCGGCGGGCACATGAAGTTCCACGTGCTCTTCGACGCGCCGACCAAGACCTACTGGCTGCTGGGTTCGCAATCCACCGACAGCATGCGGCGGGTGGACTCGCTGCCGGCCGACCGCTACGGCATGCCGGACAACCAGCGCGCCCGCCTGCAGCTGCATTTCTCCACCAACATGGTCGACTGGGTCTTCGCCGGCATCGTGGCCATCGGCGAAACCGAGAACTGCTCGCGGCACTACGCGAGCATGGCGATCGATGGCGACGACCTCGTGGTGCTGTCACGCTCCGGCGACCGCAACGGCCGCAGTCCGCACGACACCAACCTGATCACCTTTCACCGCATCGCCAACTTCCGGCAACTGATCTACTGATATCGGATTTCGCCAGGAAACGGACTTCGGCTTGGTCAGGATGGAGGGCGGGCCGGCAAGTCCCTCTTCCGGCCCATAGAGTACGCGTCAACCTGGAGTCCCGTTGCTGATCAGAGATCATGCATGTAATCCGCGATGCACGGGTGCACATGGCGAGTCAGTACGGCTTTGTAGATGACATGAAGCCGACAGGCGGCCCTAGAGCGGCCAACCTGTCG
>JACFMR010000014.1 GCA_019455245.1 Opitutaceae bacterium | reverse complement strand
TCATCAGCGCGCGGTCGGTGGACTGCCGGAGGGCGAGGGCGTTGGCGCGCAGGGTCTCCCAAAAACCCGGGTCGCGCGCGTGGTCCCACGGGCTGTGCACGAGCGCCGACCAGAGCACCCGGCCCATCGCGGCGTCGAGTCCGGCGAAGTCCGCTGGATAACCGTCGAGGTAGGGGAAGCAGGTCTGGTCGAAAAATGTGCCGCCGACCGGCATGTGCGCGATGGCGGTGCCGTCGGGCAGGCGGGCGAGCCACGAGCCGTCGGGCTGACGCACGGGGTGAAACCACGCGGGATATTGCGCCGGCTGGCCGTCGCCGAGGCGGATGTCGTACCACGCGTCGTCGTTGCGGTTGAAGGTGCGGCCGATGTCCACCACGTCGATGCCGCAGCGGTCGAGGATCGCGTCCTCCGGCTGGGCGAGCTGCTGCACCACGTCATAGACGCGGGTGCTTCCGGCGGTGAGACCGAGGTGGCGTTTTAAATGGCCGTAGGCGATGGCGGAGATGCCGGAGCTGGGCGTGGACCCGAGATCGACCGGCACCCGGTCGGGTTCGCGGTGGGCAATGGCGGCGAGAACGCGTTCGCGGGAGGTCATGGCGGTGGGCGGGGTGGTTTCTCCATGCCCGCAAACGGACCGGTTGGCAATCCACCGCAACGACAGGACCGCGATTACCCGAAAGAGTGATACGAGGCTACAGCAGGGCTACTGAGCGAGGGAATCCCACTCAGCCGTCTGGGCATGGAAATGCCCGGCGCCAAGAACAGAACAGGTAAATGGCAAAGCCAGATCCTTTGTACGCTCACTTCGAGTGCCTCTGGCGTCTGAACGCGCGAGTCGTGTCAATAGTCAAGACCTGACGTCTTCTGATTGGCTCGTGCCGACTGGATCGCCCTCTTCTTCGAGCGTCATGATTTCGCACGATGCTGAAAAGTAACAGCCTAAGGTCGCCAACAATCTAAGCTCTTCAGCCTCCAGAAAAACGTCGCAAGAATCAGTGCACACGAAGGCGGCTTTAACGTAGATATCGCTGGCGCCGGCTTCCTTCATCTTGGGGATGAGAGGAAGCGCGGCACGGCAAAGGGTTGGGATCTTGTCTTTCAGCGGCACCGAAGCAGGAATCACCAGTGCAGAGTATCCAAATCCCCACGGCCGGCCTTTATGGATGCCAAAGGTCGCTATCTCTTGGGGATCGTTCGCATTCGTGAACACGGCATCGAGCTTGCTCGGCTGATACTCATCACCCGACGCATGCAACGCGATGTTTAGGTCGGTGATCATCTTTCTTCCGGCGATCAGTGTTATTAGCCCATACTCAGTATGGCTTTGTAGGAGGAGTTCATTGCCGATGGGCTTTATATGGCTAAAAACTAACTGCCTGTAAATCAGTTTTATAGGGAAATGGTGGGGTAGTGGATCTCGGCTGAATATGGCTTTATGGGATTCTGTCAGTTTCCCATAAACCCATGTTGCGAACATGGCTTTTGCGGAAACCGCACTTTACGCGTTGCAGACCTCCGGATGGGTCGAGGGTGCAATCACCAGCGCGGCTCGGTGGGGACCCTCCTTCGCCAAGCCTTCCGACTTCGCCCTTTGGGCTACGACGACCAAGAAGGAGGGTAGGCGTCTCGCCCTACCTGATCAGGCGGCAACTCCGCGCCTCTGCGTGAGATGAAGCAGGTGCCCGGCCATCGGCCGGGCCTACAACGTAGGCGGAGCCGGCAGGTTTATTGCAGCACGCGGCCGACGGGTTGGCGGAGGCCGACGGCGACGGGTGCCGGTTTTGCGGCGTTTGGGGTCGTCAGGCCGCGAGCATGCCGGCCAGACCGGGCAGACTGATGGCGTGAACGTCATCGCCCAATGGGTAACGCTCATTGCCCGGATAAACGACGAATCGTTGCGCCGGCTCCAAATCGGCGCAGGCCAGATGAAAGCCGCGTTCCACTTTGGGCGCTGAGCTGCGCTTGATTTCCACCGCCCACAGTTTCCCGCCCGGCAAGGTGAGGACGAGGTCGATCTCATTGCCGGTGGCGGTCCGGTAAAAATGTGCCTCCGTGCCACGCGGAGCGGCGGCGATGAGAGTTTCGATCACGAAGGCTTCCCAACTGGCACCGACCACCGGATGCCCGAGCAGCTGCTCTTGGTCGCCGATGCGCAGCAGCGCATGCGCCAACCCGCTGTCCCGAATGAATACCTTGGGCGATTTGACGAGACGCTTGCCCGCGTTGCGGTGCCAGGCGGGCAGGCGGCGCACGAGCAGGAGGTCAACGAGCAGGTCCAGGTAGCGGGCCGTGCTTTTGCCCTCAACACCCAAGCCTTCGGCCAAGGCGGCAGCGTTAAACAAACCGGCCTGTCGGTGCGCCAGCATGGTCCAGAAGCGACGCAAGGTCTCGGCCGGAATCCGCGAACCGAATTGTGGCACGTCCCGTTCGAGATAGGTGCGAATGAAATCTTCGCGCCACGCTACGCTGTCCGCGTCGTCTGCGGCCAGAAAGCTGGAAGGGAAACCACCGCGCACCCAGAGACGATCTGCGGTGGCGGTTGCCGTTTCCAATACGTCGAAAAGGCTCAATTCCAGATAGGAGATCCGACCGGCCAACGACTCGCCGGATTGTTTGAGCAGATCGACCGAGGCCGAGCCAAGCAGCAGGAACTGCGCGGTGGTCTTGCCTTCGCGGCGCGCATGGTCGATCAGGCCGCGCAGCGTTTGGAAAATCTCGGGGGCGCGGTGCACCTCGTCGATGATCACGAGCTTGTCCGTATGTTGCTGCAGATAGCCTTTGGCGTCGGTCAACTTTGCGCGATCCGCCGTGTCTTCGAGATCGAGGTAAATGGACGGACGCGTGGCGCCGACTTGCAGCGCGAGCGTGGTTTTGCCGACCTGACGCGGTCCCAACAGGGCTACGGCTGGATTGCGGTCGAGGCTCTTCAATAACTGGGGAAAGAGACGTCGCCGGATCATGTATGTATTTATGCTATGAGATAGCAGATTTGCAAGTTATGTTGTAAATTGCTGTATATTAATAACCTGACAGCGTGCAATTCTGCAAAGCGTGCAGCCGGACAAACGATGCAGGCTGTTGGATGGGGGAGTTGTTTCGGAGTTTGGAGATCGGAGATCGGAGTTTGGAAAGCCGAGGGCGGACGGCCCGCCTTCGTTCAACTACGGCGCGGCAAGCGGAGGGCGGCGTGGTCGGGGCCGTATTCACAACGCCAGCCATTTTCAATCTGTGTTCATCTGTGAAATCTGTGGTTCACGGTTTGAAGTCGGTGGCGCGGACCAAGGTCCGGCCCTACGAGGCGGGCGACCTGGTTTATTGCAGCACGTGGCCGACGGGTTGGCGGAGGCCGACGGCGACGGGGATGAGACTGAGGAGGGCGCCGAGGACGAGCCAGCGCGCTTGGTGCCAGACGAGCGCGGGGGTGTAGGGATCGAATGTCGTGCGCTGCAGCAGCGCGGATTCAAAGCCGGCCCAGCCGAAGAGCCAGCCGTGCAGACTGACCAACAACCACAGGGCGAGCAGCACGGCGGCGGTGGTGAGCAGGAGGGCCTCCACGCTGTAGCGGATTATGATCAGCGGGGCGGGCGCGCCGAAGCTGCGCAGCAGCGCGGCGACGAAGCGGTTCTGTCGGTATTCGAGCACGGCGATGGAACCGAAGACGAGCGCGACCACGAGGCCGCCGAGGAGGCCCGCACCGGTTTGGGCGCGGTGCTGCAGTCGGCGCAGGTCGGCGAGTTCGTTGAGCAGCGCCTCGGGGCTCTGCACCTGCGCGTGGGTGCGGTTTTCCCACTGCAGAATCGCGCGGACGGCCGCGGCGAGGGCGGGCAGATCGCCGGTGCGGTTGATGAGCAGCGCGGTCTCGAACCAGCCGGTGCTGAACCAATCAGCGCCGATGGTCGCGGGCACGAGCACGAGCGGCTGGTTGGCGCCGTGGCGTTGGAGCCAGGCGGGCGCGGGCAGCACGGCGGAGGCATAATCGCGACCGTCCAGCGTCACGCGCAGCGGCAGGCCGACGGGCAGCCGCGGGTTGATGACATGCACGGCGGCCGCGGGCGCGGCGGCGAGCAGCGGGGCGAGCGCGGGCAGGGATTCGTCGCCGTAAACCAGCACGAGCAGATCGCGGCCGAACTCGTCCTCCGCCGGCACCGCCACCTGGCGCAGCGCGATGAGATCGGCGTGTTCGGCTGCGGGGTCGAGCAATTGCCCGAGCGCAGGGCGGGCGTGGGGATCGCCGGTGACGGTTTCGGTGACGGCGAGCACCTGCGCGCCGAGGCGCGCGACGCGGATCTCCAGCGAGCGTTCCGCGAGCAGCAGCGCGGCCTGTGCGAGCAGCATGAGACCGGCGAGGAGGGCGCCGACCGCGAGCCGGGCGAGCACCGCACCGGGTGTCTCAAGCCAGCGCGACCAGATGTCTTTCCACAGGTAGAAAGCGGTTAAAATCCAGGCTTTCATGCGGCAGGGCGTTCAGGCGCCAGTCGTGCGTGGCGACCAGGCAGATGCAGCCGGCGGGCAGGTGCGCGCCGAGCAGGTTCATGATGACGCGGCAGTTGAGGTCGTCCAAACCCGAGGTGGGTTCGTCGAGCAGAAACACCGCGGGCTCCTTGATGAGGGCGCGGGCAATGGCGGCGCGCTGTTGTTGGCCGCCGGAGAGCGAGCCGGGATCGCGATCGGCGAAGGCCTCGAGCCCGAGCAGCGCGAGGTATTTGTCGATGCGGGCGTCGGTGGTGGCGGCCGGCAGCCCGGCGAGGGCGCCGACGAGCGCGAGATTGCGCCGCACGCTGGCGAGCGGGAGGAGGTTGAGCTGTTGAAAAACGAAACCGAGGTCGCGGCGTTGAAAGGCCGCGCCGTGGCGCGTGTCGCCGGGCAGCACAATGCGGCCGGCGGTGGGCCGCAGGTAGCCGGCGACGAGTTTGAGCAGCGTGCTTTTGCCGCAGCCGGAGAAGCCTTTGATCAGCGTGAGGCCGGGGCGGAAGGTGGCGTCGAACGCGTCGAGCACGGGCGTGCGACCGTAGGCGAAGCCGAGATTTTCGCAGGTGATGGCGGTCATGCGGGGGGGTGACGGGAATCAGCGAGTCGAGGGCGGTCCACTCGCTCACGCTCGTGGCTACGGGATGAGGGAGAGGGCGAAATGTAGGAGCTTGCTTGCAAGCGATGTGAACCTGTAGCCGGGGTCGGCTTGCCCTCCGTAGGCCCGGCGAAGGAGGGTGACCCCGGACCGGCCTCAACGAGGCCGGCTACAGCGGAACGGCGTGCTTGTCCCCCAAGGTAGGGCGCGACCGCCGGGCGCGCCGGGTATGGCCGTAACGGAGGTGGCGTTTTGCGGCGAGCCCAGCGGTCCCGCCCTACCTGGATTGCCTGTGCGATGGCGCTCATGGTTCGGCGATGGCGAGGTGGGTGTCGCCGTGAAGGAGGACGCGCGCGCCGGGGATGAGCTGTGCCACGGTGTCGTCCCAGCCGGCGGTGCGCAGCAACTCCGGATCGGCGAGGGCGAGATCGAGCTTGGGGACGAGCCGCGCGGCTTGCGGGAGGACGGCGAGCAGTTGCGCGCTGATGCGGCCGCCGACGAGCGCGCGGGCGGCGGCTTTCTGCGCGGGCGGAAACGTGAAGTAATAGACGAGCTCCTCGCGGCCGAAAATCTCCTCGGCGAGGCCGCGGAAAAAATCCGCGCGCAGCACGCCGGTGCCGGCGACGACGCGCAACTTGACCTGAGCGGGATCGAGCAGCCGCCACTCGGTGCGCCGGATGACAGCCCGGGCGTCGATCCGCGAAAAGTCCTGCAGCCGGGCGAGGTCCATGCCGCTCTCGATGAACAGCGGTTCGCCGGCGGGCGGGGCGGGCGGCACGAGGGTGATCTCGCCGTCGAAGGGCATGACGAGCCGGCTGTCGCGCTCGCGGCGCGTAAGTTCGATTTCCTGCTGTTCCAGTTTCAGTCGCAGGGCCTGCAGTTCCAATCCCTCCTGCCGGGGCGTGCCGACAAATTCGAGCACCTCGCGCAGCAGTCTGGCCTGGCGGTCGAGCTGGGCGAGCATGGTGTGCACCTTGGCCGCGCCGCCGTCGAGGTCCTGATCGGCGAGGTAGAGTTCGCCGAGTTCCGGTTCCTTAATGAGTTGGCGGAGCATGGCGGCCTGGCGTTCGAGTTCGTCGAGCCGCTCGGTGAGATCGGCGCGGTTGCGTGCCTGCTCGAGCCGCAGGGCGGGTTCCTCCTTGGCGGTGAGTAGGGCGCGCGCGAGGGCCACGGCGCGGCGTTCGAGGTCGAGGCGGGCGGGATCGAGCTCGGCCCAGACGGCGCCCTTGGCGAGCGGTCTGCCCGCGGGCGGCAGCCGCAGATAGAGCTGGCCGGTGGCGGGCGCCTTGAGCTGCAGGTGACGCGCGGGGCGGATCTCGGCGTTGAGCGTGCCGAGGATGATTTCGTCGGCCAGCGGGTAGCGGCGCAGGTCGAGCGCGGCGAGCGAAAGTGCGGTGCAGAGGAAGAGGAGGAAGAGGCGCGAGAGGTTCATGCGCGGGGGTGGTTTGGCGTTGGGGCCATGAGCGTCAGATGGGCGCGGGACGGGGGCGTCCCGCCTACAAGGATGAGGTAAGTGGCGTTCATGGTTGGGCGGGGGCGGGCCAGCGGGATTCGTCGAGCAGCCAGAAGAGGGCTTCGAGCTGGGTTTGTTCGAGCAGGAGCGAGGTGCGCTGCTGGTCGAGGGCGAGCAGGCGCTCGAGGTTGTCGCGCGTGCGCGCGGGGCTTTGGGCGACGGGCAGCGCGCGCAGGGCGTCGAGCCGCGCCTCAGTGAGGCGGAGCCGCCGGGCGTTGAGCTGCAGCGAGGCGCGCGCGCGGTCGAGGCCGGTGAGGGTGCGCGCGTTCTGTTCGCGCAACTCGAGTTCGAGCCGCTCGAAGTCGCGTTGGGTTTCGCGCAGTTGTTGCGCGATGTTGCCACGGAGGTCGAGCGGCACGGAGGCGCCGAGATTCAGGAAAATCGCGTCGGCGGACCAGGAGGAACCGTTGGTCTGATAAAACGGCGGGCTGCTGAGGTTGATGGAGAGGTCGGGCCAGTATTGGAGTTTGACGCCGCGCTGGCGCAGGCGCGCGCCCTCGAGCTCGGCGGCCTGCAGGCGGCGATGCAGCCCGCCGAAGCGCGCGAGGTCGTGGAGGTCGGGGCCGGCGGTGGCGTAGTCGAAACGCGGCCGGCCGGCGGGATCGAGGGTCCACGCGATGGCGGCGTCGCCGAGGAGCTCGGCCGCGGCGTCCTGCAGCGCCTCCGCCTCGCGGCGCAGGCTCCAGAGCAGGGTTTCGTGTTCGAGTTTCTGCGGATTGGCGTCGAGGCTGAGCGCGAGCGGACCGGGTTGCGGCCAGCGTTGGGCGAGGGCGAGTTGACGGCGGCGCTGGTCGAGGAGTTCGGACCGCACGAAGAGTTCGCGGAGTTGGATGGTGAGTTCGCGGGTCTTGAGTTCGAGCGCCCACCCGGCGCGGAGAAGTTCGAGTTCGCTAGCGTAGCGGCGCATGCGCCACTGGATGAGGCCGGGGACGTTGAAGAAGCCGTAAACGGAAAGCGCGGCATCGTCGCCGTTGAGATCGCCGAGCTGCGAGAGGGCCTGGTTCAGGTTGCCGGTGATGGCGGCGCCGGGCAGGAGATCGCGGTTGACCTGGCGCAGGCGTTCGCGGCCGGTGGTGACGGCATCGCGGGCCTGGCGCAGCGCGAGGTTGTGCGCGTGCATGAGCGCAACCGCATCGGCCCAGACCACGGTGCGTGCGGGGCGGTCAGCGAGCGCGGCGGCCTGGGCCGCGATGGAGGCGGTGACCTCGGTTTCGCGTTGGTGCAGTTCGTGGGGCAGCGAACGGCAGCCGGTGGTGAACAGCAGCAGGGCAAGGGCTGACGCGCAGAGGGAACGGCGCGTCCACCTTGCGGTTGATGGCGGCCCGCCCGGCGGTCGGGCCCTACCGGCGCGACCGCGCCAAACGGCGGCGTGACGATGGGGTTTTTCAGGGCAGGGCGGATTGTCCCCAATCAGCCGTTTCCGGTGAGTGACGGCTCCAACCGGCGCGTTGTCCCAACGCGCCCCACCTTCAAGGCAGGTTGGTGGGCGGAAAATTCGGCTGATGAACATCGTCAATCCGCGGCGGGAGGCATCGCCTGCCAGCAGGCTTCTGCAAATGGAGGGCGATCCCGGACCGGCCTCGGCGAGGCCGGCTACAGCTGAACGGCGGCGTGCCTGATCGCCAAGGCAGGGCGCGACCGCCGGGCGCGCCGGGTTTGGCGGTATTGCAGATGGCGTGGCGCGGCGGGCCCAGCGGTCCCGCCCTACCCAAAAAGCCTGTGCGATGGCATAAATGCGACGGCGTAGGGACGCATCGCCTGCCAGCAGGCTTCTGCAACCGGCGCTTCGATTTTGGAACATGAGCGTCAAAACACGGCGAAGCCCCGGCGCGCTTCACACGCGCCGGGGCCCGGTGTTGGTGTCAGGTGTCAGTCCAGCGCGTAGGTGAAGGTGGTGATGGACGGCGGCAGCGCGATGGTGGCGCGGCCGAAGTTGAGCGTGATGCGCGCGGGTTCGACATTGGGCTGCAACGCGACCGTGGCGGTGAAGGTGTCGGTGGCGCCGCCGGCGGAGGTCGTCTTCTGGTAGATGTTGAAATTCCCCTCGCGAGCGAAGAACGGGAGCGTGGTGTTCTTGAACGTCAGCGCGCCGTCGGAGCCGACGGTGAAGGTGACGGACTCATCCACGGTGAAGGAGGGGAACCCGGAGATGGCGGCGGCGCCGGCGGGGGTGATGGTGTAGGAAAGTACCTTGTGGGTGAAGGTGGTGCCGGCGACGAAGTTGCCGTTGCTACCGAAGCTGGCGGTGCCGTTGCCGCCGGTGGTGCCGCCCGAGCCGGTGCCGGAAGTGGAACCGCCGGTGTTCGAGCCGGAGCTGTTGACCCCGGAGAACTGGCCGATCCATGTGCTGCTGTTGGAGACGATTATCTCCGCGAACGAGGTGTTGTTATTAATGATGACCTCGTAGGTGAGCCCTGCTGCGGCATCGGTGAAAACACTGGTTGTGTATGGCGGTGTGGGAGCTTTGGTGGTGGGCTTGGTGAGTGTCTTGCCGGCGAAGCTCAGGGAGTTGAGGGTGGCGTCGGCATACTCGGTGAAGGTGAATGCAACCGCTTGATTGGCACTGTAAGGCTGGCTGACCGAGACAGCGGTGTTGGGATGATAATAGAGCGTGCTGGCGCCGATGGTATTGGTGGCCGATACGGTGCCGGAGTTGGAGCCGCCGCTGTTGTTGTTCGAGCCGCTGCCGCTGTTGGAGCCGGACGAGCCCGAGCCGCCGAGGTTGCGGTACTGGCCGTACCACGGGGTGCCGCCGGTCTTGTTGACGTTGATTTCGTTCAGCGTGTTGTCGGTGCGGATGGAGGCGGCGTATTCGAGGTCGCCGTCCTTGAAGATCCACTCGTAGGGATTCTGGTTGCGATGCACCGGGCCGGAGAGCGTCTTGCTGTCGAACGCGAGGGTCTTGGCGCCGATGACAAAGGTCTTTTGCGTGCCCTCGGTGATGGGTGAACCGGTTTGCACGTAGGTGAAGGTCAGGTTGTGCGTGCCCTGCATGGTGGCGGGGATGTCGGGCGCGAGCGCCTCGTTGGCGCCGACCGGCGTGGTGATGGTGGAGCCACCGGTTGACGGAGTCGTGGGTGTGGTGCCACCGGTGGAACCGCCGGTGTTGCCCGAGCCGCCGGTGCTGGCGGTGCCGCCCTGCACGGCCGCGGGGGTGAGCGTGCCGCTGGTGACCTTGCTGCTGTAGGACTGGCCGTTGTAAACGGTGTTGAAGCCGGTGACCTTGCCGCCCTGGGTGGTGAACGATTGGAAGGTCATGTTGAGCACCTGACCGAGGCCGGGCAGGGTGACGACGAGATTGCCCGAAAGATAATCGGCTGCGGGCGTGTAGGTGTAGGTGCCGTTGAGGGCGGTGGCGGCGGTGGGAAACGCGCTGCCGGCGGCGGCGTTCAGGTAGGTCAGCTGCCCGTTGTTGAGGAAGCTGAGCGTGGGATTGATGTCGATGGTGACGCCGGAGAAGGCCGTGTAAACGGCCGGTCCGGGGGCGTTGCTGACGGTGTCGTCGCCATCACCGCCGCAGCCGGCGAGGAAGAGGACCGCGGTCAGCGGAATGAGGGAGCGAAAGGGTGTCCAAAGGTGGTTGGTAAACATGGCGGAATGAACCTACCATGCCCGTGGGAATCTCCCCATACGCATCCATGCGTAGATGCAAATCATCCGCAGGGAGCGGCGCAGTTGAGCGCGGAGATTTTGATGTCATAATATCAACGCGAGCGTGTGAGCGCGAGCGCAGTGGTTCGAAGGCCGTCCACTCACTCACGCTCGTGGCCACGGGTGAAAGACCGGCCTCACCGAGGCCGGCTACAGCGTTTTGAAAGGTGTGCGCGCCTGAGCCAAGGGCGATTCGAACGGAGTGAGATTCAGCCAAGCGTGACCGCTGGGAGTCCATTCTGCTGGCCAGCAGAATCGCTGCGCTCCCTACTTCGCCAAGCCTACGAAGGGCACGGCCAAAGCGGCTACGAATCAACATAAGCTGCTCTGGCAGGCGATGGCATCAAACTGTAGCCGGCCTCGGTGAGGCCGGTATCTTCCGGGGTCAGCGACCCCGGCTACAGGTCTGGATCGCCTGCGAGCAGGCTCCTACAACAAACCACGCGACCGCGAATGCAGCGCGGTCAGAGCGTTTTCAAAATAAACTGTGGCCATCGGGATTGTCATTCTGAGCGTAGCGAAGAATCCAGTGCACCCACCGCTTCGGGGAAAATGCTGGATTCTTCGGCTTTGCCTCAGAATGACAACAGGGGGCAAAGGCCACGGCCTGATTTGAAATGCTCTATTTCTTTTTGTAGAGCGCGGCGGGATCGACGACGCGGCGGGCGGCGAATTCGAGCTTCAGGCTGGCGGCGTCGTCCGGATTGGCGCCGGCGGCGAGCTGGCGGTAGAAACAGGACTTGTAGCCGTTGTGGCAGGCGACTCCGCCGATGTTTTCCACCTTCAGCAAAATCACATCCTGGTCGCAGTCGGTGAGCACGGCCTTGACGAGCTGCACGTTGCCGGACTCCTCGCCCTTGGTCCAAAGCTTGTTGCGCGAGCGGCTCCAGTAGGTGGCCTTGCCGGTGCGCAGGGTGTGCGCGAACGATTCGGCGTTCATGAACGCGA
This sequence comes from Opitutaceae bacterium, assembly GCA_019455245.1. Lineage (GTDB taxonomy): Bacteria > Verrucomicrobiota > Verrucomicrobiia > Opitutales > Opitutaceae > Cephaloticoccus. The sequence goes on along the minus strand of JACFMR010000014.1, from coordinate 90,506 downwards.
ACATGAGCACCTCGTTGGTCACGTGATCGGTGGTGATGCAGGGAATGAGGCCGTCGGGGCCGAACTTGGGCTGCAGGGTGGTGCCGAGTTCGATCTCGGCGCCGGTGGTGCGGGCGGGGAAGACGTGTTGGCTCATGGTGGGTTCAGGAATTATCGGCGGTGACCTTGGCGAGATAATCGTAGCCGTAGAGGCCGGTGCGGTGGCCGTCGCTGAAATCGAAGCGGATGGCGTAGTTGCCGATGCGCTCCCAGCCGGTGACGGTGACGCCGCTGAAATCGCGCGGGGGATGGCCGCCGTATTGCGTGCCGAAGATGTCGCGTTCGCCGGCGGTCTCGGCGCTGGGCGAGGCCGCGCGCAGCTTGGCGCCGTCGATGTAGCTTTCGCCGCCGTCGGACCAGACGATGGCGACTTCGGTGCCGATGAGTTGGATGTTGACGGGAGTTTTCACGCGCAGGGAGGGTTTATGAACAAAGCATGTGGCGCGGGATGGACAGCAAATTTTTCCGCGGGAAATTTGCCATCGGTCACGGCGGCGGCACCTTGTGCCCATGACCGCCCGGACCGCCGACCAACTGCCGCACATCGTGGTGCTGGGCGGTGGTTTTGCCGGTTTGCAGTTCTGCCGGTCCCTGCCGCCGGACGTGGCGCGCATCACGCTGATCGATCGCGAGAATCACCACGTGTTTCAGCCGCTGCTTTATCAGGTGGCGTCGGCGGGTCTGTCGGCGGTCGACATCGCGCAGCCGATCCGCGGGCTGTTTGCCGGCCGGCCCCGCTTCGCGGTGATCATGGCCGAGGTCACGGCCGTGGATTTGGCCAACCGCCGCGTCAGGCATTCGCGGGGCGAGGTGGCATACGACTACCTCGTGGTCGGGTTGGGCGGGGTGACGGGTTATTTTGGCCGGGACGACTGGGCGCGGTACGCGCCCGGGCTCAAGTCGCTGGACGACGCCCTGCACATCCGCCGGCAGATTCTTTCCGCCTTTGAAAAAGCGGAGACCGCAACCGATCCCGCGGAGCGCGCCGCGTTGATGACCCTGATCATTGTCGGCGGCGGACCAACCGGGGTGGAAATGGCCGGGGCGATCGCGGAACTGGCGCGCAAGATTTTGAAACGCGACTTCGATCACATCGATCCGACCCGCGCCAGGGTGATGTTGATCGAGGGATCGGACCGTCTGTTGCGAGCCTTTGACCCCGCGCTGTCGGCCAGCGCCCGCCGGCAGTTGGAACGCCTTGGCGTGGAGGTGCGCACCGGCGTGAGTGTGGAGGACATCGCCGCCGGCCGGCTCACCGTGGCAGGGGAGGTCATCCGCGCGGAAACGATCATCTGGGCGGCCGGCGTTGCGGCCAGCCCCTTGGGGCGCAGTTTGGGCGCCGAGGTGGACCGGGGCGGACGGGTGAAGGTCCGGCCTGACCTGAGTCTGCCCGACCACCCGGAAGTTTTCGTGTGTGGCGACATGGCCGCGCTGGTGGATCCCAACGGCGTGGCGGTGCCGGGCGTGGCGCCCGCCGCCATGCAAATGGGCGCCCATGCGGCCAGGATCATCCGGCGTGAGCTCGCCGCCGGAGCGACCGCGCCCGGACCGCGCGAGCCGTTTGTTTACCGCGACAAGGGGACGATGGCGACGATCGGGCGCTCCGCCGCGGTGGCGCAGCTGGGCCGGTGGCAGCTTCGCGGCACGTTGGCGTGGCTGGCCTGGCTCTGCTTGCATCTGATTTTCCTGGTGGGGTTCCGCAACAAACTCGCGGTGCTGCTCAACTGGATCTACTCCTACCTGACCTACAAGCGCGGCGCGCGCGTCATCACCGGCGCATCCGGCCGCCCGCCCGGAGCCTCGGCGTAGGAGCCGAGTTATCCCGGCGGAGTGGACGCGGGTTGGGGGCAACGCGTGTTGACCTGATCGCGCGTTGGGGGCAACGCGCGCCACCGGCTTTCCGGACTGGGACATTATGGGGCGTGCGGGATTGGTGGTAACCGGCGGGAAGCGCCGGCGGCCGATGGCGGGTCGAAGACACGGTGCCATTCGCGGACAACGGTTTGGCCAAGATGCTGACTGGAAGAAATCGCCGGTCATCCCGACCATTGAGCCGGATTTACAGGCATCTCGATGCACTCGTGCCGACGAGTGGTCGGTCTCATGCCTGCGCTTTTACAGCGACCTGTGAAAACTCATGACGACAGGTTTACAGCAAATTCCACGGCCGTGGTGGATGTCTGGGCAGTCGTGTTTTCGCTCCGGAGATTAACGCTACTCCATGGAACCGCCGGCTTGAACCTCGTCTTCCACGGTAGCCTCTGACGTGTTGAACTCGATCGGGGCGAATCGCTCGGCCTTGAACCCGAGCTCGCGACCGGCGCAGAAGGGATCCGGCGGGTTCTTCAGTTCCACCAAGAGCACCTGGATCTCGGGCGCCTTGTCCCCGCCGCCGTTCTGGACCGGCTTGCCGTCCTTGATTACGAGAGGCACCCCGCGACCGGGGCACATTTCGCGGATGGTGTAGACCTCGCCCTTCACCGGCAGGGCGGAATAGGCCTGCTTGGCCCATTCCGGGAAGACGTCATCAACGCAGGCGACCAATGAACCGATTTGCATGGGGAGAGAAATACACCCGCGCTCCCCTGGCGCAAGTCGACCGTCAGACGAAAGCGGCCGGATGCGCTCCGCGATAAACCGCCAGGTGCGGTCGCGAGCCCGCGTCGTCGGATCAGAGCGGTGAGACACTATTGGCGTCACTTGGCGCGTTCGTCGTCTTCGGTTCCAGAACTTGCGACTTTCTGACCCTGCCCACACTCTGCGTTGTTACGACTGGTGGCGAATAATGGCCGCTTTACGGGGAGAATTTACCTTGGACTTGGATGGGGGTAAGTTCGAGAGCTGTGGCACGAGCCATGTCGTCGGGTCGAGATGGTGCTGATTCCAATGCATCCGAGTGGCGCTGAGAGGGTAGAGCGCCCTTTGCCGAAAATTCTGTCGGCCTGACTCAGGCCCGTAGGGGTGGGTTGTGGTTTCTTACAGTTGGGCTGGGAATTTCTTGTGAATAACAAAGTGCAAATTTGACGCATCTTGGCTTGACGAAAGTGGGTAAAAATGGGTTGAAATGGGGCACTTTGGGGCACCTAAGCCCCGTTCCCCCATGTCCCAGTCGCAACCACCGCTCTATACGGGCCTTTTCAGGCATTCGTTGGACGACAAGAATCGGCTCACGATTCCGTCGGCGTGGCGCTTTGCGCACGGAGAGAACGACACGTTTCTGGCCACGCCGCATCCGGACGGTTACATCGCGGTGTTGCCGCCGGCCGAGGTGGAGAAGCTGCGCGCGAAGATCGCGGGCATGGCGTTGAGCGACGGGGCGGGGCAGGACTTCGTGGCGCGTTTCTTCGCGCAGACTCATTCGCTTTGGTTCGACAAGGCCGGCCGCATGAACCTCAGCCCCGAGCTGCTGCAGCATGCGGGCGTGACGAAGGAGGCCGTGCTCGTGGGCGGTCTGACCAAGTTCAACATCTACACGCCGGAGCGCTGGGCGAAGGTCGAGGCGCGCACCGCCGGTGAGAACTTCGGCGACCTCATGCGCCGGCTGGGCATCTGATCGCGATGCAACTCTCCGCCGACATTTTCCCTTCGCGATCAGCCCGCCGGAAGGCGCCCGGCCCGTCGGGCCCCGCCCGCCGTTGGCCGGCGTGGCAGGACGCCGCGGGCGACGCGGTGGCGTTTGCCGCCGTCCGACCGGCGGCGCCGATGGCGGTGCCGTCTGCGAATAAGTTCAACCGGAGCCGGAGTCATGCGGACGGAGTGCGCTGAATCCCCTGTGGCGATGAATCCCGGTCATCAACCCGTGCTGCTCGACGAGGTGCTGGCGTTTCTCGCGCCGCGGGCGGGCGGGCGCTATCTCGACTGCACCTTCGGCGCCGGCGGGCACACCCGCGCGATCTTGGAAACGGCGCCGGAGATCAACGTCGTGGCGCTGGACCGCGATCCGGCGGCCCAGGCGCGCGCGGAAATTTTTCGCGAGGAATTCGACGGGCAGTTTGTGCTGATCGATTCCGACTTCGGGCGGCTGGAACAGATCCCGATCGAGGGCTTTGACGGCATCCTGTTCGACCTCGGCGTTTCGTCGTTCCAACTCGACGAGAAGGAACGCGGTTTTTCGTTCCGCGAGGACGCCCCGGCCGACATGCGCATGGACCCGCGCAGCGGCGTGCCGGCGGCGCGCTGGCTGGAGACGGCGAGCGAGGCCATGCTGGTGCGCGCGGTGCGCGACTGGGGCGAGGAAACGCACTGGCGCCGCGTGGTGCGGGCGTTGCTCGCCGCCCGCGGCACCGGCCAACTGGCCCGCACGACCTCGCTGGCGGCGGTGATCGCGGATGCGATACCTGCGCGCGACCGGCGCACGATGAAGATCAATCCGGCCACGCGGGCGTTCCAGGGCATCCGCATCGCGGTGAACGACGAGATCGGCGCGATCGAGCGCGCGTTGCCCGCGGCCTTTGCCCGGCTCGCGCCCGGCGGCGTGCTGGCGGTGATCAGCTTCCATTCCCTTGAGGACCGGCCGGTGAAACAGTTTTTCCGCCACCTCTGCGGCCAGCCGGTGAGCGCCCGCGATGCCACGCCGCAGGATCTGCGCGTGAAGCTCGCCGAGCCGCTGAGCCGCAAACCCGTGACCCCGGGCGAGGAGGAACTCGCCGCCAATCCCCGCAGCCGTTCGGCCAAGCTCCGCGCACTGCGCAAACTCTGACCACCCCGCCATGCACAAGCACGACAACCACGCCTTCGTGAACCAGCTGCTGGTCTACACCCTGGTCATGATCTGTTTCAGCGGCTCCATCGGTCTCGGCACCGTGTGGATGCGCCACCAAATTTCCGCCACGGCCAACTCGGCCAAGGTCATCGACAGCCGTTGCAACGAGATCGAGCGCCAGATCAACCAGATGCGCGCCGCGGTCGAGCGGGCGCAGGATCCCGCGATGCTGAAGGTGCTGAACGACCAGTGGAACCTCGGGCTCGTGCAGCCCGCGCCGCAGCAGATCGCCTACCTCAACGGCGACCCCGTGATGCTGCTGGCGGCCAAGCACAACCGCGATCTCTTCAACAACGACGGTGCGCCCGCGACCGTTTCCTTCCAACTGGCATCGCTGCGCCGCTGAACCGATGTCCAAGGGCTTTGCCTCCAATTATCGCATCCTGCTGCTCTCGGCCGTGGTGTTCGCGTGTTTCGGCGGCATCGGCACGCGGCTGGTCTATCTGCATGTGATCGATCGCGGCAAACTGCTCGGCTACATCGAGCAGGTGCGCCGCCAGATCATCCTCGAGCCGGCGCGCCGCGGTTCGATCTACGACACCCACCGCCACCTGCTGGCGACCAACCACGCCGTCTATAACATCGGCGTCGATCCGCAGGTCCTGCGGCCCGAGGAGGCGGCGGCCTGGCCGCAATTGGCCGCGCTGCTCGGGATGCCCCTCGCGGAACTCGAACGCATCATGACGACCAAAACGCGCGCGGTCGCGCCGCGCCCGGCCGCGGAGACGCCGGCGACGGGACTGGTCTTCAATCTCACCCCGCCGGCGCAGCCCGCCGCCGCGACGGAAGCGTCCGACGACCGCGTGGTGGAGGTCGACGAGCCCGATGCGACCGGCCGCCGGCCGATTCGCTGGGCCAAGCTCAAGGAGGACGCCGACGAGGAGACTTACGAGCGCATCATGGCGCTCAAGATCAAGGGCGTGTACGGCAACCGGATCTTCCGTCGCATCTATCCGCACAACGATCTCGCGGCGCATCTGGTCGGCTATGTGAACAAGGCCGGCGAGGCGGCGGCGGGCGTGGAGAGCTATGCGGATTTCTACCTGCGCGGGCAGGACGGCTGGCGGGAGGGCGAGCGCGACGGCCTGCGGCGCGAGCTGGCGCAGTTCCGCACGCGCGAGGTCAATCCCGTGGACGGTTTCGACGTGATGCTCTCAATCGACATCATCGTGCAGCACATGGTGGAGGAGGAACTCGCGGCGCTGGTCAAAAAGTTCAATCCCGCCAAGGCCACGATCATCGTGAGCGACGCGCGCACCGGCTTCATCCTGGCGATGGGCAATTATCCCCGCTTCGATCTCAACCACTACAACACCGCGCCGCTGGAGGTGCAGCGCAACTTCGCCATCACCGACCAGCTCGACCCCGGCTCGACCTTCAAGATCGTGCCCGTGGCCGGCGCGCTGAACGACCGGCTGATCACGCCGACCACGCGCTTCGACTGCATGCTGACCGCCGTGCAGCACCGCGGCAAGCTGCGCCAGCTCATGAGCGATGACCACCGCTACGACCACCCGCTGACGGTGGCCGAGATCATCAGCAAATCGAGCAACGTGGGCGCCGGGCAGATCGGCATGATGCTCGGCGAACAGCGCCTCTACGAGTATGCGCGCGCCTTCGGTTTCGGCGAAAAGTCCGGGTTCCCCTTCGGCGGTGAGATTTCCGGCCTGCTCAACCCCGTGAACCGCTGGAGCGCCATCGACATCACGCGCATCCCCGCCGGCTACAGCATCTCGGCCACGCCGCTGCAGATCCACTACGCGATGGGCGTGATCGCCAGCGGCGGCGAACTGCTGCGGCCGCAGATCATCCGCCAGATCCGCGACGCCTCGGGCGAGATCGTTTACCGCTACGACACCGTGGTGCGCCGCCGCGTGATCAGCGAGCAGGTGGCCGCGCACATGGCGCGCATGCTGCAGGGCGTCGTGCGCCCGGGCGGCACCGCGGTCGAGGCGGCGATTCCCGGCTACGAGGTCGCCGGCAAGACCGGCACGGCGCAGAAACTGATCGACGGCCGCTACAACAACCGCCGCCACATCGGTTCGTTCGTCGGATTTTTTCCCGCCAGCAATCCGCAGGTCGTCATCTCCGTGATCGTGGACGACGCCAAGGTGTCGGGCGGCTCGGCCTACGGTCGGCTGGTCGGCGCCCCGTCGTTCAAGCGCATCGGCGAACAGCTGATCCACCATCTCGACATCAAGCCACCCTACGACACCGGCCGCCCGTTGCTCGTCGCGAAAGGAGACGTCCGGTGATCGGTTATCTCACGCAAAACCACCCGTTGATCCACGCTTTCACCTCCCGGCCGGTGCAACGCACCCGGCAGGAAGCCAAACTGCGCAGCCGCGTTTTCAAAATGGCACCCAAACTTTCCGATTTTCTGCCCGCCGACGAGATCATCGCGGTCAAGGGCGATGTTGACCGCCCGATTTCGGGCCTGGTGATGGACAGCCGCCGGGTCGTGCCCGGCACCGTGTTTTTCGCCCTGCCGGGCCGGCGCACCGACGGAGCTTCGTATGTGGACGAGGCGGTCGCGCGCGGCGCGGTGGCGGTGGTGGTGAACAAGCTGCCGGCGATGGCGCCGGCGAAGGTCACCTTTGTGCAGGTGGCGGACCCGCGGGCGACGCTGGCGCGCGTGGCGCAGCGTTATTACAAGTTCCCCGACCGCGACATGAACGTCGTGGGGGTGACCGGCACGAACGGCAAGACCACGGTGGCGCATCTGGTCCGGCATTTTCTCGGCGACGGCCAACGCGTGGGCCTGATCGGCACGATCAACTACGATCTCGGGGTCCGCACGGTGCCGTCGTTTCGCACCACGCCCGAGGCGGTGGACATCTACGGCATGATGGCGCAGATGCGCGACGCCGGCTGCAAACAGGCGGTCATGGAGGTCAGTTCGCACGGCATCGACCAGCACCGTGTGCTGGGCCTGCAGTTCGGCGCGGCGGTGTTCACCAACCTCACGCGCGACCATCTCGATTACCATCGCACGATGGAGGAGTATTTCGGCGTTAAGACGCGGCTCTTCGACGGCAGCACCGGGCAGGCGCCCAAGGTGGCGGTGGTGAACCTGGACGATCCGCACGGCGTGAAACTCGCGGGGATGGTCCCGGCGGGCGTCAAAGCGGTGACCTTCGGGGAAAACCCGGCGGCTTTGGTGCGCGCGGAGAACGTGGTGCTGAATTACAAGAACTCGACGTTCACGTTGATCTGGCCGCAGGGCGAGATGCAGGTCGAGTCGCCGCTCATCGGCCGCTACAACGTGAGCAACCTGCTGGCGGCCATCGCCACGGCGTGGGGCCTCGGCCGCGATCCGCGCGACTTTCTCGCCCGGCTGGCCGGGTTCAAGGGGGTTGCGGGCCGCCTCGAACGCATCGAGGAGGGGCAGGATTACAACGTGCTGGTGGATTATGCGCACACCGACGACGCCCTGCGCAACGCGCTCTCGACCCTGCGGGCGATCACGCCCGGCCGGTTGCTCGTGGTCTTCGGCTGCGGCGGCAACCGCGACCGCTCGAAGCGCCCGCTCATGACCGAGGCGGTGCAGGAGCACGCGGACTTCGCCTTTGCCACCGCGGACAACCCGCGCGGCGAGGCGCTGGCGCAGATTTTCGCCGACATGCAGACGGGCGTGACGGCCCCCGCCCGCATCACCTGGATCGACGACCGCCGCCGCGCCATCAGCCTCGCGCTCGACGCCTGCAAGCCCGGGGATTGCCTGCTGATCGCGGGCAAGGGGCATGAAAGCTACCAGGAATTCGCCGACACGGTGATTCCTTTCGACGATCGCCAGGTCGTCAGGGAACTCATCGGCATCAAGGCGCTCAAATCCGGATGACCGCATTCAGCTCCAGTCAACTTGTCACCTGGACCGGAGGCCGCTGGACAGCGCCCCCGGTCCAGCCGCTTACGGGTTTCACCATGGACTCCCGGCAGCTGCGCCCCGGGCAGGTGTTTGTGGCCCTGCGCACGGCGAAGCGCGACGGCCATGATTTTCTCCCGCAGGCGGCCGCGGCCGGCGCGGGTGCGGCGTTGGTGGCGTCGGCCAACCCGGCGCTGGCGCTGCCGCAGCTGGTGGTAACGGATCCGCTGGCGGCCTTCCAGACGATCGCGCGCGAGCACCGGAGTGAGTTTCACGGCACCGTCGTGGGCGTGACCGGCAGTGTCGGCAAGACTTCGACCAAGGATCTGCTGACCGTGCTGCTGGGCGGTGCGCCCGGCGTGCTCGCGACCGAGGGCAACCTCAACAATCACATCGGCGTGCCGCTCACGTTGACGCGGCTCGATCCGGCCGTGCACCGCGCGGCGGTGATCGAGGCCGGCATCAATGCTCCCGGGGAAATGGCGACGCTGGCCGCCATGATCGAACCCGACCATGCGGTGGTGACGCTCGTCGCACCGGCACACCTGGAGAAATTGGGCGCGATCGAAAACGTCGCGGCCGAAAAGGCCACGCTGCCGGCGTTCACCCGGCGCGGCGGACTGCAGGTTTTCCCGGTTTCGTGCTGGGCGTTCGAGGAGTTCCAGCTGCTGGCGAACCCGCTTATCCTCGTGCCGGAGCAGGAGGACGAGGTGTGCGTCACCGGTCGCACGGTGAAATTTGGCGTTGTGCAACGCCCCGAGCGCACCGAGTTGAAACTCGACGGCCGGCGCACGTTCAACTTGCGCCGCGTTTCCGGCGGCATGGCGCAAAACACCGCGCTGGCGCTCGCGCTCGCGTCCGAACTCGGTGTGGACGACGCGACCTTGCAGGCGCGACTCGAACGGTGGACGCCCTCCAAGTGGCGCGGTGAGCTGCGCCAAAGCGGGGCGGCGACGGTCTATTGCGATTTCTACAACGCGAATCCGGCCTCGATGAGCGACGCGATCGACGCCTTCAATGAGATGGTTGGCGAAGACCGCCCAAGGCTTTACGTGCTGGGCTGCATGGAGGAGCTCGGGGCGGAGGCCGCGATGTTTCACCACGCGCTGGGCCGGGCGTTGCGGCTGCGGCCGCAGGACCGGGCGTTTGTGATCGGCGACCACGCGGCGGCGGTCTGCGCGGGTGCGACCGAAGCCGGCCGGCCCGCGGGCCAGGTGCAGGCGGTGAACGCGATCGAACCGGTGCGCGCGGTTTTGGCCAATTTCACGGGGTCGGTGTTCCTGAAGGGCAGCCGGCGTTACCAACTCGAAACCCTGCTGGAGCCGGCGCAACCGGTCACCGCCCATGCTTAGTCTGCTCGCCGACTACGAACATTATTTCGGACCGCTGCGCCTGCTGCGTTACATTTCCGTGCGCACCGTGCTGGGGGCGGGCACCTCGTTATGCATCGGTTTTCTCATCGGCCCGTGGCTGATCGCGCGGTTTCGCGCGCTGAAGTTCGGCCAGCACTACGACGATGACCGCACCGGCGACCTGGCGCGGCGTTTCGACAAGAAGAACACGCCGACGATGGGCGGGCTCATCATCTTCATCTCGGTGTTTCTGGGCACGGTGCTGTGGGCGACGCCGAACGTGTGGGTGTTCGTGGCGCTGTTTGTTTACACGGTGCTGACGATCGCCGGCTGGCGCGACGACTACCTGAAGGTCGTGCATGGCAACCGCGACGGCATCTCGTCGTGGGAGAAAATCGGCTGGCAGTCGCTGGCGACGCTGGTCGCGCTGGGCGTGCTGCTGCTGCATCCGGTGAGCGCGGAAAAGATCCGCGAGCTCTGGGTGCCGTTTTTCAAGACCGCGTTGATCACGCACATGCCGTGGTGGCTGCTGCTCGTCCTGATTTATCTCTGGATCGTGGGCTTCAGCAATGCGATCAACCTGACCGACGGGCTCGACGGTCTCGCCACCGGTTGCACGATCACGGTTGCGCTCGTGTTTGCGATCATGGCCTACGCGGCGGGCAACATCCGGATCTCGGATTACCTGCTCATCAGCTATGTGCCGGGCGTGGGCGAGCTCACGGTGGTCTGCGGCGCGCTGATCGGCGCCTGCATGGCGTTTCTGTGGTACAACTCGCACCCGGCCGAGGTGTTCATGGGCGACACCGGTTCGCTGGCGCTGGGCGGGCTGATCGGCGTGATGGCGTTCATGATCCATCAGCCCATCACGCTCGTGATCGTCGGCGGCGTCTTCGTGATGGAGGCGCTCTCGGTGATCATCCAGGTCGGCGGTTTCAAGCTCACGAAATACCGCTCCGGCGTGGGGCGGCGTGTGTTCCTGATGGCGCCGATCCATCATCATTTTCAAAAACTCGGCTGGCCCGAGTCGAAGGTCGTGCTCCGCTTTTGGATCCTGTCCCTCGGCTTCGCCCTGGCCGGCCTCGCCACGTTGAAGATCCGCTGACATGCCCCTGACCATCCCGGAATTCCTGCGCGCTGCGCTCGCCCGTCCGGTCGCCGTTTTTGGCGCCGGGGTGAGCGGGCAGGGCGTGCAGGCGTTACTACGGCAGCTCGGGGCGGAAGGCGTGGTTTACGATCGCGACGGCACGCCCTTCACGAAGGAATGCGCGTCCCGTCACGGACTGGTGGCCTTTTCGCCCGGATTTGCGCCGAATCACCCGTGGCTGCTGGCGGCGTGCACGGCCGGCCTGGAGTGCCTGGGCGAGGTTGATTTTGCGGCGTGCTGCTGGCGCGGCCGGGTGGTGGCCGTGACCGGCACGAACGGCAAGACGTCGCTGACCGAGTTTCTGACGCTGGCGTTGACGTGCGCGGGCGAGACCGCGCATGCGGTGGGTAACATCGGTTTGCCGTTCAGCCAACTGGCGGCCGAAACGGCGGGCGGCGGCGCGGACGACATCGCGGTGTGCGAGATCAGTTCGTTCCAGGCCGAGACGCTGCAGCACCTGCGCGCCGAGGCGACCTTGTGGACGAATTTTGCGGAGGACCACCTCGAGCGGCATCCGGGCATGGAGGCGTATTTCAGCGCGAAGTGGAACCTGGTCGTGCGCACCGCGGCGGAGGGTTTGCACGTGGGCTCGTCGGTCTGCCGTGCGGCCCGCGCGTTGAACCGCCATCTGCCCGCGACGGTCTGTGTGACCACCGAGGGGCTGCCGCCCGATCCGCAGTTGCTGGGCACGGCGTTCGCGGATTACCCGCAGCGCGAGAATTTTGTCCTGGCGGCGGCGTGGTGGCAGGCGTCGGGCCGGGAGCCCGCGGGGCTGTACGCCGCCGCGCACGAGTACCAACCGGGCCGGCACCGGCTGGCGCGGGTGGGCGAACGTGACGGGGTGGTGTTCTGGAACGATTCCAAGGCGACGAATTTCCACGCGGTCGAGGCGGCGCTGGGCCGCTTCGACCGGCCGGTGCACTGGCTTGCGGGCGGGCGGGGCAAGGGCGGCGACGTGGCGGCCTTTGTGCCGCGCATCGCGCCGCGCATCGCGCACGCCTGGCTGATCGGCGAAACCGCCCCGCAGCTCGCCGCCGCGTGCCGCACGCACGGGGTGCCCTGCACGTCCTGCGCGGGGCTTGAGGAGGCGGTCCGGGGCGCCGCGGCCGCCGCCCGGTCGGGCGACCACGTGGTGCTGAGCCCCGGCTTCGCTAGCTTTGATCTTTTTCGCAATTATCAGGCCCGCGGCGACCGGTTTGAACAGCTCGTGGAAGAGCTGGGCGTCGCGACCAATTTTCGATAGCATCCTCACTGACATCCAACCCACACCCATCCATGAAACTTCTCAAAATCTTCGGCATCGTGGCGGGCATCCACGCCTTTGCCTTGATTCTTATCTTTGCCAACCCGGGTTGCAGCTCGTCCACGCAGCGGCGCTCCAGCCCGGCCGACACGGTCATCCACACCGAAACCGGCCCCGTGGTCAGCGTGCCTTACCTGGCACAGGAATCGGCGTCAGCCGACGCGGCTTCCACGCAGATGAACGCTTACGGTGATCCGGCGCCGGCGGCCGCGACGCCCATCGCGTTCAATCCCGACGCCCCGGCGGTCGCCTCGGCGGGCCGCTACAGCCCGACCCGACCCAACACCGCGGTGGCCGGCGCCTTGCAGCCCGAACCCGAGCCGGAGGTGGTGCCGGTCTCCACCTACACCGTGGTGCGCGGCGACAGCCTCTGGTCGATCGCCAAGCAGAACAACATCTCGGTGGCCGATCTGGCCGCCGCCAACAACCTGCGTGCGAGCGCGATGCTCCAGATCGGGCAGAAGCTGATCGTGCCCGGCCGCAACACCGGCGCCGGTGCGCTGCAGGCCGCCGAGACGGCCGCGGTCACCGCGCCCGTGGCGGCCGTGCCGAAAACCAACGGCCCGGCGGTCAAGCACGAGGTGAAGTCCGGTGAGACGCTCGGTGCGATCGCCCGCAAATATCAGGTGACGGTCGGCGAGATCGCGACCGCCAACAACATCGCGGATCCCGCGAAGATCCGCCCGGGGCAGGAACTGGTCATCCCGGGTTGGAAGGCCCCGACGCCGAAGCCGGCCGCGACCACGCCTGCGACCACACCTGCGCCCGCGCCGGCCACCGCGCGGACAACCACTCCGCCGGCAGACACTCCGCCGGTGATCAATCCGGACAGCCCGATCATCTTCATCCCGCCGTCCGCCGATCAACCGCTGGACGAAGGGTTTATCCCCACGGTCGGCGAGGCGCCGGTCATCATCGTCGAGGAAAGCAACACCCCCGAGGAAAACTGAGCTCACATGGGGCGCCAGCATTCGGCCGACACGGCCCACTCGCGGTTTGCGCTCACGCCGGCGGCGATCATTGTCGTCTGCGCCATCGGGCTGACGATCCTGGGATTGACGGTGCTGTTCAGTGCGAGCGCCTCATTCAAGCAGGGACCGTATTTCTACCTGAGCAAGCAGCTCCTCGGCGTGGCGATTGCGACGGTGGCCGGTTTTGTGGTCAGCCGCGTCAATCTCGACTACGCCCGCCGCTACGTGATTTTTGTGGCGGCGGCGGCGCTGGTGCTGCTGGTGTTGGTGCTGATCCCGGGCGTGGGCATTTCGGTCAAGGGCAGCCAGCGCTGGCTGGGGTTGGGGCCCGTGCGGTTGCAGGTGTCGGAAATTGCCAAGCTGGCGATGGTCTTCTGCCTCGCGCACTATCTGGCGGTCAACCAGACCCGCATCGGGGAGTTCAAGCGCGGTTACGTGATGCCGATCGGCATCATTCTGGCTTTTGCGGGGCTGATCGTGCTGGAGCCGGACTTTGGCACCGCGGCGCTGGTGATCGCGGTGGGCATGCTGATGCTGTTCCTGGCCGGGGCGAAGTGGCGCTACATCGTGCCCACGCTCGGGTTGTTGTTGGCGGCCTTCACCGTGCTGGTGATGTACAATCCCAACCGGCTGCGGCGGTTTGTGGCCTTCCTGGATGTCGAGGGCAACAAGCAGGCGGGCACCTACCAGCTCTATCAGGCGCTGGCCGCGTTTGCCGCCGGCGGCACCGACGGGGTGGGGTTGGGGCAGGGCCGGCAGCAGCTCAACTACCTGCCCGAGGCGCACACCGATTTCATCCTCGCCGTCGTGGCCGAGGAGATGGGGCTCTGGTTCACGATGGGGATCGTGGCGGTGTTCACCATCATCTTCATCGCCGGGCTGCTCCACCTGCGGCGGGCGCCCAATCTTTTCCAGTTTCTGCTGGTGGCGGGCTGCCTGCTCACGATCTGCCTGCAGGCCATCATCAATCTCGGCGTGGTCACGGGCGTGCTGCCGACCAAGGGCATGTCGTTGCCCTTCATCAGCGCCGGTCTTTCCAACCTGTTGCTGATGGGGCTGCTCATCGGCATCATTGTCAACACGCAGCGCTCGTGGCCGCGGGCGGCCCTGCCGCGCCGGGACCGGGCGATGCGGGAGGTGCTGGCCTGAAATCGGCGCAGCCGATTGCAGGCAAATCCCAATGGTCAAAGCACCAAAGACCAAAGAAATCCAAGGCCCCGAAAAGCCCCAATCCAGATTGCCCAAATCCTAAAATCGAAATTTCGCAGATGACCGCGTTTACTTATCCTGCCACTCCCATGGCGCGTATCCCGCGCGCCGGACTCACTTGGGGTTTGGCCTTTGGCATTTGTGATTTTCAACCGGAGGCCGCCGGTCATGAATAAATTTCTCATCTCCTGTGGCGGCACCGGCGGCCATCTGGCGCCGGGCATCGCGCTGGCCGAGGGGCTCACGGCGCGCGGTCATCGCGTGATCCTGCTGATCAGCCACAAGAAGATCGACGCGCGGTTGATCGAGAAATACCCGCAGTTCACCTTTCTGCGCGTGCCGGGCACCGGTTTTGGTTGGAACCCGGTGACCTTGGTGCGCTGCATCCACACCCAGCTGCGCGGCTTTCTGTTCTGCCTGCAACTGGTGCGGCGGGAGCGGCCGGCGGCGATCGTGGCCTTCGGCGGCTTCACCTCGGCCGGGGTGACTTTGAGCGGCTGGCTTTGCCAGGTGCCCGTGGCGTTGCATGAATCAAACCGGGTGCCCGGACTGGCGATCCGGATGCTGGGCGGGCTGGCGCGGCGGGTTTATCTCCCGGGCGGGGTGCGGCTGCCGAGCGTGCGGTCGCGCCACATCCGCTTTGTCGGGATGCCGGTGCGGCAGGAAATCCACCGGCTGCCGGTGGCCGAGGCCCGGGCGGCGATGGGGCTCGACGACAAGCACCGTGTGCTGGTGGTTTTCGGCGGCAGCCAGGGCGCCGGGCCGTTGAACGACTGGGTGCGCGCGCACCTGCGTTCGCTGGCGGGCGAGGGCATCCAGGTTTACGCGGTGACCGGTCCGGGCAAGGGCGAGGCGGAGAGGATGGAATTTTTGGCCAACGACGGTTCGACCGTGCGCTGCCATTTCGTGCCGTTCTGCGACCGCGTGGCCGAGCTGTTGTCCGCGGCCGACCTGGTGGTGTCCCGCGCCGGCGCCGGCACCATCGCCGAGCTCATCCGTTGTGAGGCGCCGGCGATCCTCGTGCCGTATCCGCAGGCGAAGGATGATCATCAGCGCGCGAACGCGGCGTTCTTTGAGAAGCAGGGCGGCGGGCTGGTGGTGGAGCAGACGCGGCTGCAGGCGCTGCGGGCGGAGGTGTTCGACACGATTTTCAACGATTGGCTGCTGGGCCGGCTGCGCAGCAATTTGCAACGCATGGACCGGGCCAACCCGCTCCACGAGATGCTGGTTGATTTGGAAGCCATCACGACCGAACCGGATGACCGGGCGCGACCGAACCGGCGCCCCGCCCTGGCATGATGACGACCGGCAAACCGCGCGAGTTCTTCGGCCGCATCATCCGCCACCTGCACTGCGTGGGGGTCGGCGGCATGGGCATGGCGCCGCTGGCCATTTATCTGGCGCAATCCGGCTGCACGGTTACCGGCGAGGATGCCGCGCTGACCGAGGAGGTGCGGCGCGTATTGACCGCGGGCGGCGTGCGTTTGGCCGCGCTGCCCGACACGGCCGAAATCGTGGTGTGCTCATCGGCGGTCGGCGCGGGGCATCCGACGCGCCAGGCCGCCGCGGGGCGGGGTTTGCAGGTGGTGCGGCGCGGGGAAATGCTGGCGGAGACATTGCGGGGACGCCGCGTGGTGGCGGTCTGCGGTTCGCACGGCAAGACCACCACGACCGCGATGTTGGCGCATGCCTTGCAGCAGGCGGATTTTCCGGCCGGTTACGTGCTGGGCGGCCTGTTTGCCGACGCCACGATGCCGCCGGCCCGGCCGGGAACCAACGATTGGGTGGTGGCCGAGATTGACGAAAGCGACGGCACGATCGGCGGCTTCGCGCCGGAGATCACCGTGCTGGTGAATTTCGACTGGGATCACCCGGATTTTTACCGCGATCCGGACGAACTGGAGCGGACGTTCGCCGCCTTGTGCGCCCGCACGAGCGGGCCGGTGCTCGTGAACGCGACGTGCGCGCGTTCGCGGGTCCTGGCGCCGCGCGCGCTGACCTTCGGGCCGGGCGGGGATTTTGCGTTGGAGCAGAGCAACCAAACGGAGACCGGTTTGGCGCTGACCCTGGGTGGAAAGTTCGGGCTCAAGACGGCGCGCGTGAATGCGTTTGGCGACTTCAACGCGTTGAACGCGACGGCGGCCCTGGCCGCGGCGACGCTGATGGGCGCAACGCCGAACCCCGCCTTGCTCGGAGATTTTCCCGGCGTGCGGCGGCGGCAGGCGGTCCTGCATGCGACGGCCGGGCTGACGGTGCTGGAGGATTACGCGCATCATCCGGCGGAAGTCCGGGCCCTGCTCACGGGCTTGCGCGGGCGCATGGCGGGCGCGGGCCGGTTGTTGGTCGTGTTTCAGCCGCACCGGTACAGCCGCACCGCCCGGTTCAAGGCGGACTTTGCGCAGGCACTGGCCACGGCGGACCGCGTTTTTCTGCACGAAGTCTATGCGGCCGGCGAAAATCCGGTGCCGGGAGGATCGGCGCAGGATATTTTGGCCGAATGCCGGCAGCACGCACCGGCGTTGCCGGTGACCTTGCCGGCCGATGCGGCGGCACTTGGCCGGGAACTGGACGCGGCGGTGCAGGCGGGCGACTGGGTGGCGTTTGTCGGCGCGGGGGACATCGACCGTCTCGCGCGGCGCTGGCTCAAGGCCCGCCTGCAACGCCAGCCCGACGATTGGGCGGCGTGCGCCGTGGCGCTGCGCCAACGCCTCGGGCCCGAAACGAAGCTGTTGGTGGAGGAATCGCTCGCGGCCAAGACCACCATGCGGGTCGGGGGCGCGGCGCGGCTTTATGCCGAGCCGGCCACGGAGGCGGATCTGCAGGCACTGCTCCGCGGAGCGCGCGAGCTGGGCGTGGAGGTTTTCATGCTGGGCCGCGGCTCGAATCTGATTGTGCCCGACGAAGGCGTGGAGGGTTTGGTTGTGTCGCTGGCGCACGCGAACTGGGCGGCGTTTGAGCTCCGGGCGGACGGCCGGGTCTGGGCGGGCGCGGGGTTGCGGTTGAAAAATCTCTGCGGACTGGCGGCGAAGACGGGGCTCACGGGTTTCGAATTTCTGGAAGGCATCCCCGGTTGCGTGGGCGGGGCCTTGCGCATGAACGCCGGGGCGATGGGCGGATGGATGTTCGACGTGGTCGAGGAAGTGCGGTTGATGACCCGTGATGGCGAGGTGCACACTTTGCCGAAGACGGCGATGCACGTGGACTACCGGCATTGCGCGGAGTTGGAGACGGCGATTGCGTTGGGCGCTTTGCTGCGACCGGCGGCGGCGGCGGCGGCCGAGGCGGTCAACCGGCAGATCGATGTTTACCGGCGCAAGCGCCACGAAAGCCAGCCGCGCGAACCGAGCGCGGGCTGCATTTTCAAAAATCCCCCGGGCGACTCCGCCGGCCGGCTGATCGATGCCAGCGGGCTCAAGGGCGAGCGGGTGGGGGATGCGGAGGTCTCGGCGGTGCACGCCAATTTCATCATCAACCGCGGCCGGGCCACGGCGGGCGACGTGCTCGGGCTGGTCCGGCGCATCCGGGCGCGCGTGCGGGAGCAACAGGGCGTGGACCTGCAGCCCGAGGTGATGCTTTACGGCAAAGATTGGAGGGAAGTCTTATGAAAATACCGGTGATCGCGGTGCTGGCCGGGGGCGTTTCGGCCGAGCGCGAAGTTTCGCTCGGCTCGGGCCGCGCCTGTGCGCTGGCGTTGAGCCATTCGTTTCCGACCCGGCTGGTCGAGGTCAACGCCGAGGCGGTGCCGGCCGGATTGGACGCAACCAGGGACGTGGTGTTTTCCACCCTGCACGGCACGTTCGGCGAGGATGGCGGCATGCAGCGGCTGCTGGATGCCGCCGGCATCCACTACGCGGGCTGTGATGCCGAAAGCAGCGCGTTGACCATGGACAAGTCGCGCACCAAGGCCGTCGCGTCGGCCCGCGGCCTCACCGTGCCGCGGGAGATCCTGTTCCGGGCGCCGGCGGTGCCGTCGGCGGACGAGGTCATCGCCAAACTGGGGCCGGCATTGGTGGTGAAGCCGAACGACGAGGGCAGCAGCGTGGGTTTGAGCGTCGTCAATTCCAAGGCGGAGCTGACGGCGGCGCTCGGGCGCATCACCCGCGGCACGTGGCTGGTCGAGGAGCGCATCATGGGCCGCGAACTATCCGTCGGGGTGCTGGGCGGACGCGCGATGGGTGTGGTGGAGATCCGGCCGAAATCCGGCGTGTATGATTTCACCAGCAAATACACGAAGGGTGCGACGGAGTATTTTTGCCCCGCGCCCATCGATGGCGCGACGACCGCGCAAGTGCGGGCGGCGGCGGCCACCGCGTTCGCGGCCTGCGGCTGCCGCGATTATGCGCGCGTTGATTTCATGCTTTCTGCGTCCGGCGGGCTTTATTTGCTCGAAATCAATCCGCTGCCCGGCATGAAGGAAACCAGTTTGCTGCCGATGAGTGCGCGCAACGCGGGGCTGGATTTCACGGCATTGGTTCGGGAACTTGTTCTGCCCGCGGTGCAGCGTTTTCAAGGCACGCCATCCTCCCTCAAACCGTGAAGTCCTCCGTCCGAACTTTGCCCCAAGCCCGCACCTGGCGCGACATCCCGCATCAGGTGCGTCCGCGCGCCATGTCGCGCGGCGGGCGCCGGCGTTTGTGGCTGACGCTGGGGCGCACGCTGGGCGCGGTGCTGGTCATCGGTCTGCTGGGCGGTGGCATCTTCGTTTTCACCGGGGTGTTTCGCGACAAACCGCAGCGTATTGCCTCGGCGGTCAACGCGGTGCCGCTGCGCCCGCCGGTCCTGCGCACCGACGGTGTGCTGGACCAGGCCTGGCTGCAGCGCACGCTGGCCTTGCCGGCATCGGCGACGCTGATGGACATCGACCTGATGCAATTGCGCGGGCGTGTGCTGGCGGATCCCCAGGTGCGCACCGCAACGCTCACGCGCAAGTTCCCCGACACGTTGGAGGTGACCATTGCGGAGCGCGCCCCGATCGCCCTGGTGAACGCCCGGATCGGAAACGCGGCGCCGCGTCCGCTGCTGGTCGCGCGCGACGGGGTGGTGTATGCCGGCAACGGCCATGATCCGCGCATTCTGCAGGAGCTGCCGTTCCTCGACGGCATCAAGCTGGTGCGGTCCGGCGACCGGTTCCTGCCGCTGGCAGGCATGGAGACCGTGGCGGACCTGCTCGCCACGGCCCGAAACGAGGCGCCGCATCTCTATCAGGAGTGGCGGGTGGTCTCGCTCGCGCGGCTCGAGCGCGACGGCGAGATCGAGGTGCGGTCCGGCAATGTGGAGCGCATCGTGTTTTCCACCCGTTCCCAGGATGACTTTTTGCGCCAGCTGGCGCAGCTCGACCTGCTGATCGACACCACGCGCGCCCGCACCGACCAGCCGATCCAGGAAATCAACCTGGCCGTGGGGCGCATGACGGACGGCCGCATCCAGGTGCCGGTGACCTTTGATGCGCCGCTCGATCCCGCGGCGGTCATGCCGGCGCCGGCACCCGCGATTTCACCCACATTCTTCAAAACCTACCGCCAGACCGAACGTGAGCTCTAGAACCCAATTCATCGGCGCCGTGGAAATCGGCACGGCCAAGATCACCGTCCTCATCGGCGAATACACCGGCCGCGAACTGGCCATCATCGGCCGCGGCGAATGCCAGTCGCGCGGGGTCATCAAGGGTGCGGTGGTCGATTACAAGGCGGCGAGCGAATGCACGCACAGCGCGCTGGAGCATGCCGAGCGCGAGGCCGGCGAACGCATCGACACGGTGTTTCTCGCCCAGACCGGCGGGCACCTGGAAGGTTTTTACAACCAGGCGGCGGTGAATGTGAAGGCGGCGGACAACATGATCGCGGCCGAGGACATCCGCACGGTGTGCGAACTCGCCCGGGCCAAGGAGCTGCCGGCGGGACGCATGGTGGTGCACCACATCCGCCGGCCGTTCCGGGTGGACGGCCGCATCATTCCCACCTCGCCCGAGCATCTGATGGGGCAGCGGCTCGAGGTCGGCTACTGGACGGTGCACGGCCAGGAAAACAAACTGGCCGACATGATCCATGTGATCAGCGGCTTCAATCTCGAGGTGAAGGAACTGGTGCTCTCCAGCCTGGCCGCCGGTCATATGGTGACCACCCCGGAGGAGCGGCAAAACGGCGTGCTCACGATCGACATCGGCGCGGGCACCACCGACTACGCCCTTTACCGCGACGGCGTGCCGCACACCACCGGCGTCGTGGCCGTGGGCGGGGCCCATCTGACCAACGATCTCAGCATCGGCCTGCGGTTGACCGAGGGGCAGGCCGACAAGCTTAAGCTGCGTTACGGTCGCGCCGTGGTGCAGACCCGCGACAAGTCCGAAAAGGTCTGGCTCGACGGCACCTATTCGATCGGGGACCGGCAGTTCTCAAAGCAATCCATCGAGCAGATCACCTCCGCGCGCGCCTGGGAAATCCTTGAGGTGGTCAAAAACAAACTGCGCGGCGCGCTCACGCCCGAGACCTGCAGTTCGGGCGTGGTGCTCACCGGCGGCACGGCGAAACTGCCGGGCATGGCCGAGGCCGCGGCCCGGGTTTTCAACCTGCCGGTGCATTTGGGCGAGACCCCGGGCTGGGTGGCGGAAAACCTGCGCGATCCCGGTTACCACACCGCCCTCGGGCTGCTCTATTACGGCGTGCAGGCCCAGGCCGAGCGCATGGGCGCGGGCGGTCGCCGCCGCGGTTTCATGTCCAAAATCTCCCGTCTTTTCGCCAATGCCTGACCCCATGAACGTGAACGAACTGCCCCTCGAGCACGAACTCCTCGCCGACCGCAACATCGCAATCAAGCTGGTCGGCGTCGGCGGCGCCGGCTCCAACGCCGTCGACCGCCTGAAAATGGAAAACCTCGAGCGGCTGCAGCTCGCCGTCATCAACACGGATTACCAGGCGCTCGCCAGTTCACCGGTGCAGGACAAGGTGGTGATCGGCATGGGGGTCACGCGCGGGCTGGGCGCCGGCGGCGACCCGGAGCTCGGCCGGGAGGCGGCCGAGGCGGACCGGGAAAAAATCACGACGGTCGTGAAGGATTGCGACATGGTGTTCCTGATCGCCGGCATGGGGGGCGGCACGGGCAGCGGCGCCCTGCCGGTGGTGGCGGAGATGGCCGCCGAGTCCGGCGCGCTGGTGATCGCGTTTGTCACCATGCCGTTCAGCTTCGAGGGCGGCCGCCGGCTGAAGCAGGCCGAGGACGGCTTGCAGGCGCTGCGCCGGGTGTGCGACGCGGTCATCCCGCTGCCCAACGACATCCTGCTGCAGGAAGGCGCCGACGACGCCACGGTGCTCGACTCGTTTGCGCGGGCCGACGAATGGATCGGCCGCGGGGTGAAGTCGATCTGGTCGATGCTGTTCAAGACCGGGCTCATCAATCTGGATTTTGCGACGCTGCGGCAGGTCTTCCTGCAGCGCGGCGGCAAGACGCTTTTCGGCCTCGGCGAGGGCGCCGGCGAAAACGCCGTGGCCGATGCGATCGCGAGCCTCAAGCTGTGCCCGCTGCTGCACACGCCCGAGTTTTCGCGCAAGGCCGACCGGCTGCTCGTCAACATCATCGGCGGACCCGATCTCACCCTGCCCAAGGTGAACGAGCTCATGAGCGCGATCACGGACCAGTTCGGGCGTGATTCGCACATCAGCATGGGCGCGGTCATCGACGAGGACATGCACCAACGGGTCGAGGTCTGCGTGATCGGCATGAGCGACATGGGCGGCCGCGGGCTGGGCAGCCGCCGCCTGCCGGCGACCCTGCGGGGCGGCCGTTCACCGCTGGAACGCGGGGATGAGGAGCGCACCCCGGTCGTGTCCGCTCCGACCGCTGCCACCAGCCAGCCCACCGCCGCCCAGGCCGCGGCCACGGCGGCGGCCACGGCGGCGCAGGATGAATTCGGTTTCGGCGAGATCGAGAGCCGCGGTCATTTTGAAAAGACCGACCGCAATCTCTACGACGGCCAGGATCTGGACGTGCCGACCTACCTGCGCAAGGGCATCCGGATCACCCTTTGAAGCCCGCGCGCGCCGCGCGCCCGCTTCACCTTCCGCTTATGATTGAAGCCAGCGAACACTTTTACCACGACGATCCCAACGTGGGCCCGGCGGATGTGCGCACGCGTTTGCGTGACGTGGAGTATTTTTTTCTGGGCAACGGCCTGATGCAGGCCGCCGTGCAATGGGCCCCGGCCGGCGAGGGCACGCCGATCGGCCTGCTGGTGATGAACCCGGACCGGCTGCGCAAAAAGCGCGAGGCGCTGACGATGGATGCGGAACTGGGCCTCGCGCCGACGCAAATCACCGTGGAGATCGCCGGGCGGAGTCAGGTTGCCACGGCTGGGAAGGTGACGGCGGCGTGGGATGAGCAGGCGATCGTGCCCACCGTCAGCGTGCGTTGGCGGGGGCCGGGCCTGAAGGTGGAGGAGCGGTTTTCCTGTCCGACCTGGAACACGCCCGTGCTTTGCCGCGAGGTGACGTTGCACAACGCGGGCGGAAAACGCCTGGCCTGTGCAGTCACGACCGGCGTGGGTGCGCGCCGACTCACGCGGACCGTGACGCTGCCGGCCCGCGGCCGGAAGACGCTGCGGATTGGTTACACCCTGCAGCCGGCGCGCGACCGGGTGGACGTGGCGTGGTTGACGCGGCAACCGGTTGACGCGGAGTGCCGGCGATTCTGGTCGGGCTTGGCACGCGTGCGTTTGGGCAACGCGCGACTGGATCACTTTTTCCGGGCCTCGTGCCGGCAGCTGCCGGTGACGGTGTCGCGCCGCGGCTGCATGGACGGCAGCATCTGGCAATACAACCTGGAGTGGATGCGCGACCAGGCGATGGTGGCGCTGGCGTTCACCATGATCGGCGCCACCGGCCCGGCCACGACGGTCTTCGACCGGCTGCTGCGGAAGTTTGTGACGCCGGACGGTGACACGCTCGACTCCAGCGAAAAGCGCAACCCGGCCGAGGTGGAGCTCGACCAGAACGGCCTGCTGCTGATGACGCTGCGGGATCACGTGAGCTGGACCGGCGACCCGACCCTGGTGCGGCGGCACTGGCGCAAAATCAAAGCGGTGGCGGAGTACCCGTTGCAGGAGGTGTTCCGGCATCCCGCGAGCGGCCTGCTGTGCAACACGCGCGAATTTTGGGAGCGTCATGCCGGGCACGGCATCGAACCGGGCATGGAACAGATTTACCAGACCTGCGTGGTGCTCGGGTTGCAGGCCGGGGCGGAGCTGGCGCGTCTAACCGGGCATGAGGCCGAGGCACAGCGCTGGGACGCGGAAAGCCGGCGGCTCAAGACCGCGATGCTGGAGGATCCGAAGTTTCGCCTGCACGACGAACGCGGCTTCATCAAGCGCCGCGCGCCGGACGGCAGCGTACAGGAGACGGTCGAGCCGCAGGCGGCGGTGCAACTGCCCGCCGGCGTGCCGCTGGGCGCGGCCGGTCCGCATTACCTCAATCCGGACACGTCCAACGTGCTGCCCATCGCGTTTGGGCTGATCCCGCCGCGTTCCGACCTGGCGCGGCGCACGTTGAAGACGGTGGAGACACTCTGGAACCAGGACTGGAAGAACGGCGGCTACGGCCGTTATCACGTGAGTTCCGAACCGGATTCACCGGGCGGCTGGCCGTTCGCCGCGCTGTTTGTGGCCCGCGCGGCGGCCGAGGCCGGGCAGGACGCCAAAGTATGGCGCGTGTTGCGCTGGCTGGATGCATTGCCCGGGGCGCGGGCGGGCACGTGGTTTGAATTTTATGGGCAACGCCTCGCGCCCCCGTTTCCACAGGTGGGCATCGTGGTGTGGAACTGGGCTGAACTCGTCGTGCTCTACGTTCAGCATCTGCTCGGGGTGCGCCCCGGGGTGAACGGCTTGGAAATCCGGCCGCATCTGCCCAAGGGGCTGAAGCGCGCCGATGCCGAACTGCGCGTGCGCGGTCGCAAGCTCAAGCTGGCCATCCGCACCGGGACCGCCGGTCAGCCGCCCCGCATCACCGTCAACGGCCGGCCCTGGCGGGGGGCATAAACCTCGGTCATAGTCCCCCTTGGCAAAGGCGGGCGCTTCTGCATCGTAGGCGGCATGTTTGTCGACGAGTGCGTGATCAAAGTGGCGGCCGGTGACGGCGGCAGGGGCTGTATCAGCTTCCGCCGCGAGAAATACGAGCCGTGGGGCGGGCCCAATGGCGGCGATGGCGGCCGCGGGGGCGACGTCGTGCTGCTCGGGGACGACGACACGAACAACCTGGTCGATTACAAATACACGCCGCACCGCCGGGCGGAGCGCGGGGAGCACGGCCTGGGCTCGGACCAACACGGTCGGGACGGCAAACCCTGCATCCTGCGTCTGCCGCTGGGCACGGTGGTCATCGACGAAGCCACCGGCAAGGTCGTGGCCGAGCTCATAGCGGACGGCCAGCGCATCGTTCTGTGCAAGGGCGGCAACGGCGGGTGGGGCAACATCCATTTCAAGACCTCGGTCAACCGCGCGCCCAAGCGGGCGAATCCCGGTCAGCCCGGCGAAAACGGCACCTTCCGGCTCATTCTCAAGAGCATCGCCGACGTCGGCTTGGTGGGTTTTCCCAACGCCGGCAAATCCTCGCTGACCAACGCCATCACGCAGGCCCGGCCGAAGACCGCGGCATATCCCTTCACCACGCTGCATCCGCAGATCGGCGTGATCGTTTACCCCGACGATGCCAAGGGCCGGCGGCGGCTCCTGCTGGCCGACGTGCCCGGCCTGATCGAGGGCGCGAGCGACAACCGCGGTCTGGGCCACCGTTTTCTGCGGCACATCGAGCGTTGCGCACTGCTGCTTTTCATCATCGACATGGCCGGCACCGACGGGCGCGACCCGCGGGATGACTACAAGCACCTGCTGAACGAGCTGAAGCTTTACGATCCGGCGCTGTTGAAGAAGCCGCGTTTGATCGCGGCCAACAAGATGGATGTGCCCGCGGCGAAGGAGTGGCTGGCCAAGTTCAAACGCCGCCACAAGGACGACGTGGTGGAGTTGTCCTGCCTCAACGGCGACGGGCTGGAGAAGCTTAAGAAAGAATTGTTAAAACGGGTGAAGGCGTTCCGGCGGAGCGAAAAGGTGTCGCCTCCGGCGCAGGGTTGAACCTAGGTTGGGCGCCATGTCGAAGCAGCACCGCCCGCTTTTGATGCGCGCCAACCGCCTGTTGGGCGCGGCCTTGGTGGAGGCCAATCTTCTGCAGATGGAGCAGCTCGAGCAGGCCAACGAGCGGTTGTTGGAGATCATCGCCGGCGGGCAGCCGCGCCAGAGCACGCTGCTGGGCGTGCTGGCCTACGAGCTGAAGGCGGTGCGCGAGGAGGACATCCTGCAGCATCTCGTCGATCACGAGGGCGTGGGCGTGGTGGATCTGCGGCACTACGATGTGCCGGAGGAATTTCGCAAGGGGCAGGACACGGGTGCGTGCTGGGCAACGTGGTCGGTGCCGTTTGACCGGGAGGAAGGGTTCACCTTCGTGGCCACGGCCTACTACCTCAGCCCGGCGGTCCGCAGCCACTGGGAGAAACAGTTGGAAGGCCCGGTTCTGTGGTTTGCCACCACGTTGGACGGAGTGGCGGATTTCCTGGAGAAACTGGACGCGGCCGAAACCGCCGTGACCGCCTGACCATGCCCCTCGGAAAAATCCAAACCGCCATCATCAACCGGCTGGGTGAGCTCGGGCGGCTCACCCCGGAGCAGGTGTCGTCCATCCTGGCCATGCCCGAGGAGCCGACGGGCGAGGAGTTGGACAAGCTCCTGCAGGATGAGCACAAGGTCACGCCGTTCGCCCTGCTGGTGGCCAAGGCCCGCGCCTTTGGCTTCGCCCCGTGCCACGTGGCCCGGCATCGGGTGACGCCGGAAACCTTCGAGCGGTTGTCCCAGGAGTTTTGCGAGAAGAACCTCGTGTTGCCGGTCGGCCAGCTCGGCGAGCTGCTGCTGGTGGCGTTTGCCAACCCCTTTGATGTTTCGCTGCCGGCCAAGATCCAGGAGCAGACCGGGTTGAAGATCGTCCGCCTGCTGGCGCCCGAAAAGGACATCCGCGAGAAGTTTGCCAAGAGCAACGAGCCCCAGGCCGAGGGTTTCCACGATGTGGTCGCGCAGATCGGCGCCGAGTTCGGCGTGGTCACGGACGCCAGCGAGGAGGAGCTGACCGATGAGGAGTCGGGTCCGATCATCGAGCTGGCCAACCGCGTCATCGAGGAGGCCTATTATGTCGGCACGAGCGACATCCATATCGAGCCGCAGGAGCACGACATGGTGGTGCGCTACCGGGTGGACGGCATCTGCCACGAAAAACTGCGGCTGCCCGCCAAGGTCGGCCCGGCGCTGGTGGCGCGCCTGAAGATCATGTGCAATCTCGACATTGCCGAGCGCCGCCTGCCGCAGGACGGCCGCATCGTCTTCAAGCAATACACGAAGAAGAACCTCGACATCGACCTGCGCGTATCGACCGCCCCGCTCAACCACGGCGAGGGCGTGGTGATGCGTATCCTGGACAAGCAGAAGTCCACGCTGCCGCTGCCGGCCCTCGGCTTCACCGCGGAGAACTTGGCGAAGTACCGCGAGGTCATCCGCCAGCCCTACGGCATGATCCTGCACTGCGGTCCCACCGGCTCGGGCAAGTCGATGACGCTCTATTCCGCCCTCAACGAGATCAATTCGCCCGACCTCGTCATCCGCACCGCCGAGGATCCCATCGAGTACACCCTGCCCGGCATCAACCAGATGCAGATGCACCGGCAAATCGGGCTGACCTTTGCCGCCGCGCTGCGCGCCTTCCTGCGCCAGGATCCGGACATCATCCTGGTGGGCGAGATTCGCGACAAGGAAACCGCCAACATCGCCGTGGAGGCCGCGCTCACCGGCCACCTGTTGATTTCGACCCTGCACACCAACGATGCGCCTGGCACGGTGGCGCGGCTCACCGACATGGGGGTGGAGCCGTTCATGATTTCCTCCTCCCTGTTGTGCGTCTGCGCCCAGCGGCTCATGCGCCGGGTGTGCAAAACCTGTCGCGTCGCCTACGAACCGGAGGGGCGCGAAAAGGAGGTGCTGGAGAAGGCGATCGGCTGGAGCGGGCAGATCTTCCGGCACAACCCCAAGGGGTGTCCCAAATGCGGCGGCAGCGGTTACAAGGGCCGCGTGGGCATCCATGAGCTCATGATCACCAACGACGAGCTGATCTCGGGCATCAACAAGGAGCTGGAAACGGCGGAGCTGAAGAAAATCGCCATGCGCGGCGGCATGAAGACGCTGCACCAGGACAGTTTGCTCAAGGTGAAGGACGGTCTGACCACGATGGAGGAGGCGATCGCCACCGTCCCGCCGGACCTGTGAGCGCACCCACGGGGACAAATCAGCGGGATTGATTGGCGCCGGCCGGCTGCTACAGCTGGTGTCGTATGCAACGCATCACCCCCCTGTTCCTCGCCCTGGTTTTCCTGCTGGCCGCCGGTTGTGGACCCAAGCAACCGGCGGTCACCGACCTGCAGCGCAAGCAGGCCGCCGCCTTGGTGAGCGAGGCGGAGTTTGCCGTCGCCCTGCGGGATTTTGCGCGGGCCGAAGGACTGTTTCATGAGGCGACGGAGCTGTGTCCCGACAACGGCAGCTACTGGCTGCAGTTGGGCACCACCAGCAAACGGCTGAACAAGACCGCGGAGGCCAAAAAG
Organism: Opitutaceae bacterium; assembly: GCA_019455245.1. GTDB lineage: Bacteria > Verrucomicrobiota > Verrucomicrobiia > Opitutales > Opitutaceae > Cephaloticoccus. The sequence continues at coordinate 62,184 of JACFMR010000014.1, read as the reverse complement.
AGTTACGAGCAGGCGGCCAAGGCCTATGCCGCGGCTTACAAAACCAACGCCGCCGATCCCAGTCCGGTGTTGCGGCAGGTGTATGCCTACGCGCTGCTCGGACGCACAGATGATGCGCACGCCCTGCTGCGCAAGGTGCGCAAGGCGCACCCCAAGGACGAGGAGATCCAAGGGTTTGATGAAGCGACGCTGGACCGCATGATGGCCGACCCCGGATTCAAGGCCATGGCGATCTGAGCGGAGGGGCGCATGATGCGAACCGTGCCGCACACGCTCCGATGAATTACTGGCCCGAGTTCCTGTTGGTGGCCGGCGCGCACTTGGTGGCCGTGGCCAGTCCGGGACCCGATTTCGCGCTGATACTGCGACAAAGCATCACCCACGGCCGCCGCACCGCGGTGTGGACGAGCATCGGCATCGGCACGGGCATTTTGGTCCATGTGAGTTACTCGCTGCTCGGGCTCGGGCTGTTGCTCAAGGGTTCGGAACTCTGGTTCAATGCGCTGAAATACGCCGGGGCGGTTTATCTCGCCTGGATCGGGGTGGTGGCGTTGCGCACCAAGCCGGCCGCAGGCGACGGCGTCATGCCGACGCCCACGGCGACGCCCGGCCGGCACGGGGCGTTTGTCACCGGCTTTCTCGTCAACGTGCTCAACCCGAAGGCGGCGTTGTTTTTCATCGCCCTGTTTTCCGTGGTCATCAGCCCGCAGACCCCGCGGGTGGTGCAGGCGGTCTATGGCGGCTGGATGTCCATGGCCACGATGGCGTGGTTCACCCTGGTGTCGCTGGTCTTCACGCGGGAGTCGGTGCGCCGGGCCTTCCTGCGGACGGGGCACTGGTTTGAACGCGTGATGGGCGTGCTGCTGCTGGTGCTGGCGGCGCGGTTGGCGCTGGTCACCCTGCACTGATGCCGACAGCCGGTCGGTCAGCCAGCCGGGAAGGATGGCGGATCAGTGCGACGGGCGGCCCGGGAATCATTCCGGCCGGTGATGGGTCATCCAGATAACCGTGGCGAGCGCGGCGAACACGAGGGTCGGGGCGATGATCCAAAGCGGATGCATCGGCACGCTCCAGTGAACCATGGCCCACCAGAGCACGACACATTTCGCGAGAATCAACGCCCAGATGATCCCCATGAACCAACGGACGCGGGCCGGATATTGACCGAGGTCGATGTGAACGGGGGAGTTCATGTGCCAAGGATACACCCCGTGAGGTTTTGTGCCTGCGCAGGCCTTGGCAAATCCTGTGCATGACTTGCCGCGGGTAGCAGGACGGAAAACCAGCGCCGCGCGAATGCCGGCCGGAACGCGGCTTCGGGATTGGCAGGTGCCTGGGCCGTGGCGCATGCTGGACGTCATGGCCGATCCCGTGAGTCCCCGCCGGCAGGGAAATTTCAAGCGCGGCTTTTACCTGCACACGTCGTGGGAGTATGCGTATCCGTTCGCGGTGCGGAGCTGGCAGGAGGAGGATTTTGCGCGCTTCTTCACGCTGATGGCGCGGCTGGATTTCAATCTGGTGATGATCTGGCCGTTGACCGAGGCCATGCCCGCGCCGTTGTTGCCGGAGGACCGCCGGGAGCTGGAACGCATGCGCAAGCGGATTGAGGTGGCGCATGACCGCGGGCTGGAGTGCTGGCTCACGTTTTGCGCCAATGCGACCGCGCGGCCGGAGATCGCGGCGAAGTCGTTCAGGGAGAGGCATCTTTATCCGTATCGGGTCGATGTGCGGCTCGACGAGCCGGCGGCGAAGGCCGCGTATTTTGCGCATCGGGCGGAACTCTTCGGCGTGCTCAACAACGCCGATGCCTATGTGACGATCGACGGCGATCCCGGCAATTATCCCGGCGCTCAACCGCAACATTTTGCCGAGGTTTTCAAACATGACCGTGCCGTGCTAGACCGTGTGGGCACGCAACCCGCGCGCCAGCAGGTGGTGCCGTGGGTGTGGATGGGCTGGGGCGCCGACTGGGGCAAACACGGGGTGTGGGGTGAGCCGATCGAGCCGCTGGCCCGGCCGCAGCTGGCGGCGTTGCAAGACCTGCCGGAGCCATGGACGTTGCTGCCCGGCCGGCACATCCGTGAAGGCAGGGGCAACGGTCGCACGATGTTGGCGCTGACCGAGGAAGCCGGGCTCACGGAACGGGCCGTACTGTTGTGTTACGAGATCATTGAATACGAGCCCACGCCCCCGGCCGTCGTGCTGCAGTTCGATGATATCCGGCGGGTGTTGCGGCAGGAGGCGCCATTGCTGGCCAAGGCGCGCGGGGTGATGGGCAACGCGCAGCAGCCGATCCTCGCGCTGCCAAACCTGTATTTCTTCGCCCGCGCGACCAAGGACACCGCCTATTTGGATCGTGACGACGAATGCATCCTGCGCGAGCTGGCCGATTTTCTCGGCGGCGATCCGGCGGTGTTGCTGCCGGCCTGGCGCTGTCTGGATTTGGGATTGGAAGCACTGCCCGCGGATTTGCCCGAGCGATTGCGGCAACTGGAACTGCGCTCCGACAACGCCGAACTCCTGCCCGGCGGCGCGCGCAATTATTTGGGCATCCTTGCGGAGTTTGTACAGACGCGGATGACGGTGCTCGAGGCCTGCGCCGCCAGACCGACCGATGCCGAACAAGCCGCGGATTCGCTGTATGAGGCCGTCCGGGCGCTGGTCCGCTGGTGGCGGGTGCATCGCTACGTGTTTTCCGGCGAGAAGAACACGGGCTTCGAGTGGGAGTTCACGCATCCCGCTTTGCTGTCGCCGCTGCAGGAGTGGATCACGCCATGGCCGCAGGCCGCGGACCAGGTATTTTCGGCGGTGGCGGAACGACTGGCGCATGCGGACATCCTGCCGACTGCGGCGGCAACACGGTTGATGGCGGAATTGCCGGGCCATCAGGCCGGCGTTTGAGCAAACCCTCGCAGGGGTTTACTCGGTCGGCGCGGCCTGCCCGGTCATCGGCACGAAGCGCACGGCGAGCACATCGGTGCGCTTGAGTTTGCCTTTGATTTTCTGCAGCCGCACCAGCGTCTGCGCGCCGCCGGACGGACCCACCGGGATGATCATGCAGCCGCCTTCCTTGAGTTGTTCAACCAAGGGCCGCGGCACGTCCTCCGGTGCGCAGGTCACAATGATGGAGTCGAACGGTGCGGCTTCGGGCCAGCCGAGGTAGCCGTCGCCGGCGCGCACCTGCACATTGACGCAGCCGAGACGTTGGAGGTCACGTGTGGCGCGTTCGGCCAGTGGCGCCACGATTTCGATGGTGTTAACCTCGGCCACAAGGTGCGACAACACGGCGGCTTGATAGCCCGACCCCGTGCCGATTTCCAAAACCCGGTCGGTCGGTTGCGGTCGCAGCTGTTCGGTCATGAACGCGACGATGTAAGGCTGGGAGATGGTTTGACCGTAGCCGATCGGCAAGGGCCGGTCATCGTAAGCCATGGCGCGCAATTCCTCGGGCACCAATTCATGCCTTGGCACCGTGCGCATGGCGTCGAGCACGCGTTGGTCGCGGATATCGCGATCGTAGGACCGCAACTGTTCCCTGACCATGCGCTCGCGGGCCGTGGCGTAGGGATCTTCCTCCGCATCCTCTTCCGTGCCGCAGCCTCCGCCCATCGACGCGCTCCAAGCCAAAATCAGGAGGATGACCGACGTTCTGACCATGCAATGATTCTGTCGCCTTGCTCCCGCATTTCAACCTTTGGCCGAGGCCGTGTTCGGCCCGGCGTAACTATTCCGTGGAGACTCCGGTAGCCCGTCCGACAAGCTCAGGCCGCTGGAGCTCGCCGAAACCGACATTGTCCACGACTTGGTAATGGAGTTCGTCACCGCTGAACCGCAGTCGCACCGTGGTGATGAAGGGAGTCTCGTAGGCGCAGATTTTAATCGTGAAGGTGTCATCGGCGGTCCAGGCGCCGCTCACGGCGACGGGCCGCCCGGGGTCTCCGTGGTCGGCGAAGCGGGTCTTTTGCCAAATGCCGGGGCGGCAGACAATTGCTTGCTCCCTGTCGTGGTGGCCGATCAGCAGGGTGGTCTCTCCATCGCTGCCTGATGCGAGCGTGAAGGAGTCGAGTTTATGCTCGTTGGGGGAAAATACATAGCGCCGCCCGGCGAATTCCCCGGCCCGTGGCGAGGTCGAGACTCCGGTCTGCGCCGGCAGCTTCAGGCCGGTGAGTCTGGCCGCGAGTTGCGCATGCACCACGGGGGCGGCGGGCAGGGCCGTCGGTTGCATGGCCGGCAGGAGATGCTGCCACACCAGATTCATGACCGCCTGCATGTCGCGCACGCCGCTGGTGATGGCGATGACGGCGTCCTGATCAGGCATGACAATGCAATATTGGCCGAAGGCGCCGTCGCCGCGATAGACATGGAGGGGACGGCAGCGCCAGAATTGATAGCCGTAGCCCTGATCCCAGTCGCTGGTCGGATCACTGCCGTTGGAGGTCCGGCGCGAGGTTGCTTCCTCCACCCATGCCGCCGGAAGCAACTGCCGGGTGCCCCAGCGGCCCTTTTGCAGATAAAGCTGGCCGAACTTTGCGAGATCCTCGGTGCGAAGGCTCAGGCCCCATCCGCCGGTGCTGATGCCTTCGTCGTTGGTCTGCCACATGGGCTGCCCGATTCCGAGCGGTGTAAACAGCCTTGGCCGCAGATAGTCGAGCATGGTCTGACCGGTCACCCGCTGGACGATGGCTGAAAGCATGTAAGAGCCCGGTGTGTTGTAGAGAAAGTGTGTGCCGGGCTTGTGGGGGACGGGCTGCTCAAGGAACGCCTTGGCCCAAGGTTCATCATCTTTCCAAATGTCAGGCTCTTTTTCGTGGCCGGTGCACATGATGAGCAGGTCATGTATGCGCATGGCCTTGAGGTTGTCGCTTGGCTCGGCCGGGGCAAACTCGGGGAAGAATGAGAGCACCGGATCGGCAAGCTGGAGCTTGCCCTCGGCCACCAACATGCCGATCGCGGTCGCGGTGAAACTTTTGCTCAGCGAAAAAAGCATGTGCGGCGATTCGGCGCCATAGGGCGCCCACCAGCCCTCGGCCACCACGTGGCCGTGCCTCATGATCATCACGCTGTGGAGCGCATCGATCTCCTTCTCGGCCGCTTCGACAAAACCGAGAATGGCCCCGGAGGAAATGCCCTGGGCCTCGGGCGTACTGCGTGGCAGCGGACCGGCGATGGCGCATGAGCTCATGGCGAGAAACAGGGCCAAGGATTGCAGGGCAGGGGATTTCATCGGCTGTTCGGTCGGGAATGACCTTCCTGATGAGAACGCTCCCACCGGCGTTGGTGCAAGCCTTGCCCGGTGCCCAGGATAATATTCGGTGCGGGGTGGCGGCTGTATCAAATCTGCCGGACCACATTTTCCGGTTGGATCAGGCAATCCGGCCGTTTTGCAGGCGATGCAGACGATCGCGCACCGCAGGCGTGGGTGCAGGGACGCCGTCCCACATCATGGCGAAGTAGGTTTTCAGCACTTCATAGTGCGCCTCGCAGGTGAAGCCGTTGCGCAACACCATCAGGTTGGCGGGATCGCTCCGCTTGAGCAGCGCCTCCGGTGTGCCGATGCCGCGGAAATAATCGTGCCACCACGGCCCCTGCTCGGCACACCACGCCCGCCACAACTCCGACCGGGCCGCGTCGTCCGTGAGCAGTCCGGAAAGGTGATCGAGATAGCCGAGGGCTGCCGTGCGGGCCGAACCGATCAACGGTCGGGCGACAGTGCCGTCGGGACCGGAATCGACCGGTGTGATCTTGAGGCGGGCGACCGCATTGTCGCAGAAATCGAGCTGCAACACCAAGCCCTGCCACCACAGGTCGTCAGCCCGGTAGGGTCGATCGGGAAACGGTGTGTCGAAAAGGAAGTTGCCCAGACTGTAAGCAATGGGCACGCCGTCCACGATCTCGATGCCTTGCGGGCAATGCGTGTGCGTGGCAATCACGGCCGAGGCCCCCGCGCGGGCGAAGGCGCGGTAGTTGACCAGCGTGCGTGGATTGGGCATCGGACAGTATTCATTGCCCCCATGCACCAGTACGAGCGTGATGTCGGCCTCGGCGGCGACGGCCCGGATCTGTTCAATGTTGACCAACGGGTCGAGCGGTGCGGCGCCGGCCTGCCGCGGTCCGGCGATGCTGAATTCGTTTTCCGCGAAGGCGACGATGCCAATGCGGCGGCCCTTGCGTTGGATGAAAAGCGGGCGTGCGGCCTGGGTCGCATCCAACCCGGCGCCCACGTGCGCCACCCGGCCCTGCGCCAAGGCGTCCAAGGTGCTGCGGATGGCGGCATCGCCGTGGTCACGGATGTGATTGTTGGCCAGGTTGGCGACATCAAACCCGGCGGCATGCAAAAACTCCACGGCGCGGGGATCGCCCTTCAAGTTTGGCCCGGTTTTGGCGATGGGGCTCGCAATGGTTGTCAGCGGCGCTTCGAGATTTACAATCGTCAGATCTTTGGCGGCCAGCACTTCATGCAACGGCGCGGCCATGGCATGGGCCCCACCTGCGATGATGGCGGCATCGGTCCGACCCACGGGACAAAAATCACCGGCAAAGACGATCGAAAGATCGTCCGGAGTCACCTGCGTTGCGGCCAGGGCAAAGTGTCCGGTGGCAAGGTTCATGATGCTTGATGATTGCTGGATGCTTAACGGTGCATCGGGGACATGGTGGTGGCAGCCGGCCGGTTCATCGTGCCTTCAACCAGCGATCGAGGTCAGGCAGGTCGAAATACTCCAGCGCATGCGGCAGGATGAGTGCCTGCGCTGACTGATCATCGTAGTGACGCGGGCGAACCCAGGCATCGAAACTCTCCAGCCCGTTCACGTTTGTCACCTGTTGCACGCGATCATCCAAGCACGCAGCCAACCGGGCATATGTTCCCTGCGGGCCGTGGGCATGAAGATGGATGTCGCCGGTTGCGCATCCATCCAACCGGGTGATCACGGACAATGCCCGCAAGACATCGTGGACGCGCATGGCGGCCAGACTGTCGTTCAGCCAAAGCAAATCGTCAGCCAGCCGATACAGGGTGCCGAACATCCCGTGCAGGGGGCGCGCATTGATGGGATGCGGTTCCAGTCCGCCCATGCCACTGACATCCAGCACCCAGACACTGCGATCCCGGGCACAGGTCGCGCGAATCCAGTCCAGGTGTCGGGCGATCGCGGCGGTGCCGTCGCACCACACCGCGAGGGTGACCGGCCAGCCTCCCGCCGGAATTGGTCGCTGGTCGGGCAGAAAGCACATGGCGCCATTCATGAGGCCGGGTTGCGACCACCAGAGGTAGCGGGACACGGACAGGTCCGCGCACTTTTCCGTGGCAAAGCGGCGCGGATTGGCATCACAGGGTTCACGCGGCGAGGTGACGACCTGACGCAACCAAGCCAGCGCGTGTTGCCGCCGTGTGGCATCGTTCATCGCCGCACGTCGGGCAGCCAGTGCGTCGAGATTGGAACTGATGTCATCAAGGGCATCCCGGGCCTCCACCACCGCGGTCATCACCTGCCCGGTGGCGGTGACCTGCATGGTTGCGACTGGCGGTGGTCGCGGTGGCCTGCGGTCTGATTCTTGCGTTTCGCCTTGAAGATGTCGGACGAAGAAAGTCGCGACCTGTCGGGCCAGGGCCGTGGTGAAGCGATGCGGGGCTTGATCGACAAAGAGCTGCAACCGGTCTTCGGCCCCATGGATTTGCCAGAAGCGTCGACAGCGGGAGACCGTTTCCCGGGTGCCTTCAATGGGAAAGAAATCCGAATCGGTGGCGCAGACCAGCACCGGCCGTGGCGCCATGGCGATGAGGAAGTTTTCGTGATCGAAACCATCGGCGGTGAATCCGGGCCAGATCTGTTCCGCGTCCTGCGCCCCGCCGGCATAGAGGTAGGCCCGCCGGCTGGTGAGGAAATTGACCGGCGCGGCGGCCGCTATGCGTGGCTCGGTGAGCATCAGCAGGCAGGTCTGTGTCCCGCCGCCCGAACTGCCGGTCACACCGATGCGTGCGGGATCAACCTCGGGCCGGGTGCTGAGGTAATCGAGGGCGCGCAGCGCATCGTGCAGGAAATACCGGGCGTAGGACTGCCCGAGCAGCAGGCACCGGCACCCGACATAACTGTGTTCCCAAACCGGATGAGCGCTGGCGGGAACCTGAGTGCCGGTTTCGGTGAAGCTGAGCCGTTCACCTTGCCCGGGTGGATCCATCGCGAGAACCACGAGCCCGGCGCCGACCAGATGCAGGCAGGCATTGAGATAGTCGGGGTGGTGTTTGCCCTCCGGGGCGTGACCGCAAAGGAACAAAACGGCTCCGCCCGGGCCCTGATGGCCTGTGGGCAGATAGAGATTGGCGGTCACGTGGACCCCGGGACGCGAGGTGAAGAGCAGGTTTTCGCCGTGGTAGCCATCGCCGGACCAGCGGCCCGTGATGCGGGCATTCAATGACGGGGCGGAGGCAGGCAGTCCGCCAACCGACGTCAGGAAACGCTCGCGCACCCGGGCTTGATATGACGCCAACTCCGTCACGGTTTGCAATGCGGCGCGGGCCGCCTCCCCGCGGGCAAACGCCTCTTCAGAACGCGATTGGATGAACCGCGCGAGCTGCGATTTTACATCGTAAAAGTCCATGCACGACGGGTCGGGGACAGAAAGGGCCGAATTCATGGCAGTGCGGCGACAGGGGACATGACCACGGGGGGCGGGAGGAGGGGATGGCGACGGGGTTATTGGATCGAGATGACGGCATGGAGGTTGATGCGCTCCACCTCGATGCGCAATTCATCGTCAAGCAACGTCCAGGTCAGGCCGTTGGCGTCGATGCTTTCGATCCGTTGCGGCGCATGCCCCAGCACACGGAGAGGAACGCGCAAGCTGACCGGCCCAACCTGAGGAATCGGATCGTCCGGTGAGTTCAGCACCAGCGAAGCATAGGTGTTGACCAGCGATATGGCATGGAGCGCCGGCCCCAGCGGACCCGCCTCGCGGCGACCAAAGACCACGGCGATGCCGGCGGGCGCCTTGATCGAGAGCGCAGGATCGGTGGTGTAGTGACGCACGATCCGGGACAGCACCGCTTTCAGGTTGGGGTCGCCGCGCTGGAGAATCTGCCGGCCGATCGGAGCGGCGATGTAGATGACCGCGCCGCGTCCGATCCGGTTGAGCGTGATCAGCGGCCGGCCCGTGCCCTGCGACCGGAACGGGTTGTAGGCGGTCTCCCAAAGATAGGTGTCCCCGGTGCGCGGCGCGGCCGGATAAATCAGTTCCGCCAACGGTTGCGCGGTGGTGCACGCCACATGCAGTGCGCCGCTGGTGAACAGGACCGGGTAGTCCAAAAGAGGACCGCGGAGCTCATCTCCCAGCTTGCCGTAATTTGCCTCGCGGAAAGGTGAATGGCCTTCAAAGCGCAGCCCCAGCAGTTCAGCCCAGGCGAAGTCCGGAAGTTCACGACCCTGCTGATCGCGCAAGGAAGTTTCGTGCGTGACGATCAGCACGCCACCTCCGGCCACGAATTCGCGCAGCGCGGGCATCGCACTTTCGTCGGCACACACGGCGTCGGCGTAAAGCAGCGCCCGATGACCGGAGGTGCGGGGATCGACGGCATTGACCACATCGAAGTGGAACCCTCCGTCGAAGAGTGCGTCGTGCAAACCGCGCGCCTCGGCATGGATGATCAAGTCGTCGCTTTGGTTGCGCACGCGGAGCACGTGCTCGGAGGCGGCGTCATAAACCACCGCCAGGTTGGGCACACTTTTCAGTCCCGCCAGCCAAGGTTCACGAGCGCGGACCGCGGCCAGAGCCGGCCGCATGGCCTCGAATTGACCGTCGGGCAACGTGCCGTCGGGGATGGCGTTGATGCCGATGACGAGGCGTCCGGAATGCGCGCTCAGCATTGCGGCTGAAAGCTCCATGTAGCGGGCGGGAATCAGGTTCCAATCCACCCAAGTGCCGATGGCATTGCCCGGCTGCATGGTCTGGAAGCTGCCGTAAGTGTGCATCTGGAACGGTTTGTCCAGGGACCACATGAGCTTGCCCTTGAAGCTCTGCAGCAGAGGCGACTTGGCCTCGGATGAGTAGTAGGTGGCGAATTCATTCAACCCGGCAGGCGTGCCGATCAGCCGGTCGTAGAATCCCGAGCCATTGGAACCGATGATCAGGCCGGGGTTGATCTGGCGCAGGAGGGAGAAGGCATCTGCCAGCATGGCCACCCGGCCGGCGTGACCGAAGCGATACACCTTTTCCCGCAGGACGGGATCGTCCGTTTGCCGCGGCAGATCAACGCCGTGCTGCGCCCGGAAAGCGGTTTGGCAGTGTGCACAATGGCAGGCCCGCGCCGGGTCCATGTGGCCCGGACCATAGGCATTGGGCATGCCGGCAATATCGAGGAAAACCCCGTCGGGTTGCAGCCCGCACACCATCTCCGCGAGTTCCTGCAGAACACGGTCGCGCCATGGTGACCGCACGCACAGCCACGAAAAGGTGTCATCGAACCGCCACGGGGTGCCATCGGCATTGCGGCTGACCCAGTCGGGATGTTGACCGGCCATCCAGTTGTCGAGGCCGACGTTGTAGTAGGCCACGAAGCGCAGCCCGGCCTCGGCGGCGAGCCGGCGGGTCTCACCGGCCCAGTCTTTGGGACAAGGGCGGTCACCAAGCGGAAACAACGGGTGGCCGAGCGCTGGTTTGATGCAAAACTCGACCACTGAGGTCGGGGCTGCGGCCAGCGCAGCAATGAGTCTGGCGGGATCGTAATGTTTGCCGATGTCGGTGGCCCATTCCGGTAGGATGAAAACCCCGTGGATGCCGGTCAGTCGCGCGTGCAAAGGCGTGTTGCCCGGGTTGCTGGCGAAAGGATCTTGGATCACCTCACGGATGGCCGACCGGTTGGGTAAGTTCATGGGGGATGAAGGTGCGCCAAGGATTTGAAACTGGAGTTGGCCAGATCCGGAACGCCACTGCTGAAAGTGAAGCAGGAGCACGTCGTCACCGCAAACCCGCGATTACGGGAAGTTGAACGTGTTGGGCCTCGACCTGCGGCCGGCGTCTGTCTTTCGATGAGCGGCACACATGCGCGCTACCATCGGCCCGATTCTGGCCCTGCTGCTGGGCGTCTTCCTGCTGATTGCCGGTCACGGCATCCAGCTGACGCTGATTCCGCTGCGGGCGGCGGTGGATGATTGGACCCCGTTTGCGATTGGCTTGGTCGGTTCGGCTTACTTCGTGGGGCTGGTGCTCGGCTGCCTGGCCGCGCCCCATGTCATCCTGCGGTCGGGACACATCCGGGCGTTTGCGGCGTTCGTGGCCATGGCAGCCGTCATAACCTTGGCGCAGTTTCTCTGGGTGGCGGTGGTGCCCTGGGCCGTTTTTCGATTTGTCATGGGCATCTGCTTTGCCGGGCTCTACATGGTGGTCGAAAGCTGGCTCAACGACCAGGCGACCAACACGACCCGCGGGCACATCATGTCCGCCTATGTGGTGGTGAGTTTCGCGGCGATCACGGCCGGGCAGTTTGCCGTGTCTCTGGCGTCGCCCACCGAGGTGCTGCTGTTCGCCATGGCCACGATGCTGATCACCGTCGCGGTCATCCCGGTGGTGCTGACGAAGGCGGCGCAACCGGCGCCGCTCACGCTGGTGCGGTTCCGGCCCAAGGCGCTCTACCGGGCCTCTCCGGTCGGCATCGTCGGAGTCACCATGATCGGCGTGACCAGCGGCGCGTTTTGGTCGTTTGCCGTGGTCTATGCCCTCGGGACAGGCATGGACAACCGCGAGGCGGCGGTTTTCACCGGACTGGCGACGGTGGGCGGTGCGCTGGCGCAATGGCCGGTCGGGCGCCTGTCCGATTTTGTGGACCGCCGTCTGGTGTTGATCGGGCTGTTGCTGGGCGCGGTGGTGACCGGCCTGCTGCTGGCCCTGCTGCCGGTGTCGGACGCGGTGAGGTTGCTGCTGGTTTTTCTGTTCGGCGCAATGACGATGCCGACCTATGCGGTGGCGGCGGCGCATGCCTATGATCATGCCGCGCGGGAGGATTATGTGGAGACCGCCGCCGGGGTGTTGTTGGCCACCGGGATCGGGTCGATTGTCGGGCCATTCGTCGCCGCCGTGCTGATTGAGGCCACCAAACCTGAGGTCCTGTTTATCTTCACGGCGGCGGCGCAAGGTGCGCTGGCGTTGTTTGTCCTGGGGCGCCTGTGGGTGCGCGCATCTCCGCGGGCGGATGAAAAGACCGGCTTCGATCTCGCCGCCACTTCGCCCACCGGGGCCCTGATTCCGCCGGAGACGTTGGATCCGGCGGACAACAATGTGATCGTGCCGGATCAAGCCGGATCAGGCCGCGAAACGGGACGGTGAGGTCGCGTGCCGGGGCGGGGCGGTTCATCGCGGCGCACAAAAAGGGCGGCCGCAACGGGCCGCCCTGAGGAGCTTAAATCGCGCGTGAAGACTTACTCGCCGACGAGGTGCTCGATCTCCTCGCGGGTGAGGGTCTGCATGTCGATTTCCTTCTTGATGGCGCCGAGGCTCACGAGGCACTCGGTGAAGAGCTCGCGGGTGCGCAGTTCCAGCGCCTTGAGTTCGAGGTTGCTCATGACCTCAAGAATGCGCGTGCCTTTGCGCACGTGCGTGCGCTCGTCGGCGCGGATGAAGTCGGAGATGTGGCGGAGCAACTCGTCGTTGCGGGCCTCCGCGGTGTCGATGAGATCGTTGATGGTCTTGAGCACGCCGACCTCGCCGAAGAGGTTGATCTCGGCCATGGCGTAGGCGGGTTCCATCGGGCCGCGGCAGGTGGAACTGGTGAGACGGTTGCGCAGCTCGTAGGGATCGTAACCCGAAGCCAGCATGGCGCGGTGACCGATCTCGGTGTGGCGGGCCTCGTCCCAGGTGATGCGGGCAAGGTCGTACTCCGCGTTGAAATCCTTGAAACGGATGTCCCAGACGAAGGTACCGAAGGCCTCGATGGCGTCGACTTCGTCGCGCTGGGTGCGGATGAAGCGCAGGCGGATGGCCTCGTAGGAATCCTTGTCGAAGCGCTGGGTGTTGTCGGCGGCGTCGTAGTCGCCGGTGTGTTTGAAGGTGTCGAACCGCACGTCGCGCATGGGCACGGTGCCACGCTCGTAGGGCTTGGTGTCGATGCGCAGCGGGGTGGGGGCCTCGCCGCGAACGTCGGCGCCGGAGATGCCGCCGATGGAGGCGAGCAGCCGGGTGAGGTGCCAGCGCCAGGTGGCGAGCGGAGCCTCCTCAACGCCGCCGGCGATGTAGGCATCGACCGCAGCATCGGCCCATTCGAGCATGGGCTCATAGTCGGTGAGGATGCGCTTAAGGCAGCGGATGGTCGGCACGTCGGTCACCTGGTCGGTGTCATCGATGTGATGCCGGTAGGTGGTGGCGATGGCGCGGCCGACGACCTGATGCACGCCGACGAGCAGCTCGGCGGAATTTTCCGCGCTCAACATTTCGTCGATGAAGCGGTCGATCTCGGCATCGCGGAACGCATCGATGACATGTGGCCGGAATTCCTGCTCGGTGAGGCGTTCGCGCAGCAGGCGGGCGGCGTCGGCGTGGTAGAAGATGTGCCGGCCGGTCTCGAGTTTGACCTCGTATTCCGGGATGGCGAGGGTCCACGAACCGAGGGCCTGCATCAGGCGGCGTTCGAAGTAGAAGAAGCGCAGCAGGCGACGGCTGTTCTCCTTGACGGTGAACTTGCCGCCGAGCTGCCGGCGGTCGACCGGGAACCGGTAGGGATATTGGGCGCGGCGGGCCTGGGCGGCGGCCCGCTGTTCGGCGAGGCTGCGGGCGGTGATGGTGGACTTGTCAGCGGCGGTGCCGCCGTGGTCATCGGGAGTTTTCATAGGGGAGAGGTGAGGGGGGTGAAACGGCCGCGAAGGATAGGGGCAACGCCGTGGGGCGGCGTTCATTTTCTTTCCGGAAAATGTACGAAAAATTACGTCCGGCCGCAAATCAGCCTTTGACGGCGCCGCCGGTGAGCCCGGCGATGAATTCGCGCTGCAACAGCAGGAAGAGGCACATCACGGGCGAAATGGAGACGATGGTGCCGGCCATGATCAGTCCGTAGTCGGTGCCGTAGATGCCCTTGAGGTTGTTGAGGGCGACGGACAGCGGCTGCAGTTCGGGGGACTGCAGGATGATCTGCGGGCTGATGAAATTGTTCCAGGTGCCCATGAAGCTGATCATGAGGAACGCGCCGAGCATCGGGCGGACGAGCGGGAGCACGAGTTCGAAGAAGATGCGGGCTTCGCTGGCGCCGTCGATGCGGGCGGCTTCGAGCAGCTCACTGGGCACGCCGTTGAGCATGGCCTGGCGGAAGAGAAATATACCGAAGGCCGGGGTGAGACCGGGCAGAATGAGGCCGGTGTAGGTGTTGAGCAGGCCGAACTGGTAGAGCAGTTGGAAGCCGGGGGCGAGGAGCAGCGGGCCGGGGATGATGAGGGCGGTGAGCACCAACGTCGTCACCGCGCCGCGGCCGCGGAATTCCAACTTGGCCAAGGCATAGCCGCCCATAGCGCAGAAGAGCGCGGTCAAGCTGGCGTGGACCGAGGCCAGAAACAGCGAGTTGAGCATGGCCCGCGGCAACTCGAGGTCGAAGAACAGCCGGCGGAAGTTTTCGAGGGTGATGCGATCCCAGCCGATGCCAAGGAAGCCGTCGCCGGCGGGCAGAAAGAGCGTGGCGGCGTAGTCAAAGCGGTCCTTCAACGCGCCGGCGATCATGTGGGCGAAGGGGATCAGCGTGATGACCGCAAAGGTCACGAGCATGACGTAAACGACGGCCAGGCCGATTTTTTTGACGTGCATGGTCAGCGCTCCTCGTGGCGTTTCATCAGGCGCCGCTGGATCAGCGCGATGGTGATGAGCATGATGGCCAGCACCCAGCCGATGGCGCTGGCGTAACCCAGATCGCCGGTCTGGAAGCCGGTTTGGTAGAGATACATCACGATGGTGAGCCCGCGGTTGTCCGGTCCGGGGCCGTTGTTGAGCATGATGAAGCTGAGCTCAAAGATCTGGAAACTGCCGATGACCGAGAGCAGGGTGATGAAGCCAGCGATCGGCATGATCTCCGGCAGGGTGACGTGGACGAAGCGCTGCCAGACATTGGCGCCGTCGATTTCCGCGGCCTCCAGCAGATCCCGCGACACGTTTTGCAGGGCGGCGAGGAAATACACCATGTTGAAGCCCGCATACATCCAGAGTGCGGCGATGATGAGCGCGCTCATGATGTAGTTCTGGGTCCAGGCAAACTCGGGATCCCAACCCGAGTAGAGGTTGTGCAGGATGACGTTGAGCAGGCCGGTGCGCTTTTCGAAGATCGGCGCGAACAACATGGCCACGAAGGGCAGGCCGACGAGCGACGGCGCAAAAAAGATCAGGCGAAAAAATCCGCGGCCCTTCAGCTTGGGGTGGTTGAGGAGCAGGGCCAGCATGAGGGCGACCGGCAGCTGGATGAAGAGGGACCCGAGGGTGAACCGCAGGGTGTTGCCGGTGGCCTTCCAGAACAAGGGGTCGGTGAGCAGAAACTTGAAGTTCTGCAGGCCCACCCACTGGGCCGTGCCCGGGCCGTAGGTCTGCTGCATGGCGAGCACCAGCGACTGGATCAACGGCCAGATGGTGAAGGTGGAAAACAGCCCGATGAACGGGGCCAGGAAAAGCCAGGGGGCGAGGCTGAAACGACGGTTCATGGTGCTTCGTGTTTCAGGAACGCGTTGCGCTCGATCAGCTGGGTGAGCGATTTTTGGGCGTGGTCCAGCAGTCGCCGGGCCTCGACCTTGAGGGCGGCCTCGTCGTAGATGCCATGGCGGTCGGCGTAGGAGCGCAGGTCGAGCAACGCGGTGGTCACGCGAATGGCGGCATCATTGACGTAAGGGGAGGAGGAACGCCGCGGTACATCGGGGGCCTGTTCGATATACATGCGGCCGACGGGCTGACCGCTGAAGAACGGATCGGGCTCGTCGTAGAAGGATTCGCTCCAGAGGGTTTTGACCGGGGAGATGATGGTGGTGTTGCGGAAGGTATGCTCGGCCAGTTGCGGGGAAAGGTAGAGGTGCTGGATCAATTCCCAGCAGGTTTCGATGTTCTCGCTGGTCTTGGTGATGCCGATCATGGTGCCGCCGGCGACACTCGTGCGGCGGCCGCCTTTCTCCCACGCGGGCAGCGGCATCAGCTTGATTTTACCGCCGAGCAGGGGGTTTTCCATCTTCCAGGAGCCGGCCATCCAGTCCGGGCACATGGTGCCGATCACGAGACCGTCGAGCCGCTGGCGGTGACCGGAGGCGGTGAAGGCATCAACATCAATGCAGACGCGGTTGGGCCCGGTGAACCATGTAACCAGCCGGGCCAGAACCTCGGCGTTGATCTCGGAGTTGATGGTGGGGTTGTCCTGTTCGTCGAAAAAATCGCCGCCGGCCTGGAGGATGAGCATCGTGGTGGTGTCGGCCCGAGAATCCCAGGCGCTGAGCAGGTAGCGGTCGGGCCGGCCGTCGCCGTCCTCGTCCTTCATCAAGGGGCGCATCACCCGGAAATAATCCTCCCAGGTTTCGATCTGCGAAACATCGATGCCGGCGGCCTCGACGAGGTCGGCCCGGTAGGCCAGCAGCACGGGATGCACATCGTGCGGCACGCCAAAGATGTGGCCGCGCGAGGTGTAGGGCGCGAACGAGGGCGTGTTGATCTGCGCGTAGATGCCTTCCGTATGCAGCCGTTCGGTCAGGTCGACAAAGCCGACGTTTTCCACGGGCCCGAGGAAGGCCTTGGCGGCGATGCCCAGATGGGCCTCCATCACATCCGCCACGGGGGTGCCGGACAGAAACCCGGCGAGCATGCGCCGCTCCAAGGCGCCGCCGTGCAACAGCATCATGGCGATTTTCTGGTCGGGTTTTTCCCGGTTCCACTCCTCGAGGAGCGGAGTGTAAGCCTCGAAATGGGGCTTGGCTGTGAGCCAAAAGGGGATGCCCTCGATCTGCCTGGTGGGCAGCAGCGCGACAATGGTACTGGTGGTGAGGGCGATCAACACGATCACCAAGGCGCCGGGTGAAAAAAAGCGGCCAAACCAAACGCGCAATGCTTTCATCGGCGGGGGGCACGGGGCCGCGCGACGAAGGGCTTGGTCGCGGGGAAACGGGCTTGGGGCGGCGGCGCGGACGGCATGACGTGAGGGTGGAGAGACAGGTGACGGTTACCGTGCGACCGGGCATGGCGTTGGCAATCCGTAATCGCCGTTCACAACCAACTTTCCCGGGAAAAACTTGGAGGCGCGGGCCGGAATCGAACCGGCGCATAGAGCTTTTGCAGAGCTCGGCCTTACCACTTGGCTACCGCGCCTTGAAATCAAGGGGGCGCAACTTGCAGGAAAAGAAATCGCGCCGCAAGACCTGAAATGAGTTTTGCCCGACCCAAGCCCGGGCGCAGGCTGTTTCAGGCGGGCTGTGGCGTGCCGTCGGGTTGGCCGAGCGGGGGATTGGTGTCCCCTTTTTCGTATTCCAGCTGCACGGTGAAGCGGAAGGTGCTGCCTTCGCCGGCCCGGCTTTCGACCGAGATGGAGCCGCCCATCAATTCGCAAAGGCGCTTGGAGATCGCCAGCCCGAGGCCGGTGCCGCTACGCCGGCGCTGCAGGGAGTTGTCCACCTGGCTGAAGGGGCGGAACAATTCCGCCAGTTTTTCCTCGGCGATGCCGACCCCGGTGTCGCTGATGCTGAAAAACAACCGCACCGCATGCGTGCTGCTGCCGGGCTGCGGGCTTTTGCTGCAGGAAAGATTCAGGGTGACCTGGCCCTTGTCGGTGAACTTGAGCGCGTTGCCGAGCAGGTTGTTCAGCACCTGGCGCAGGCGCATCTCGTCGCCGCTGGCGATGACCGGGACGGCCGGGTCGATGTGGTAATCAAGCCGGATGCCGGTCTTGCGGGCCTGTTGGGCGAAGAAGCCGCAGATGTCCTCGACGCACTTGTGCAGGCCGAAGGGCGCGTGCTCGATCTCGATCTTGCCGGCCTCGATTTTGGAGAGGTCGAGGATGTCGCCGATGAGCTTGGCCAGGTTCTCGCCGCTGCTCCGGATCATGCGCACGTGCTCGCGTTGTTCGGCGCTGAGCGGGCTGTCCTCGAGAATGTCGGCGAACCCGATGATGCCGTTGATCGGGGTGCGGATCTCATGGCTGACGACGGCGAGGAATTCGCCCTTGGCCTGATCGGCGGCCTCGGCGGCCTCCTTGGCCCGCAGCAGCGCGGCCTCGGCGGCCTTGCGTTCGGTGATGTCATGGCCGACGGCCTGGAATTCCAGCAGTTCGTTGTTTTCGTCACGAATCGGCCGCTGGGTCCATTGGATGCAGGCGGTGCGACCGTCGGCGAAGGTCAGGTCGTATTCCTTGCTGAGGTTTTCCTCCGAGGCGATCTGGCCGGCGTCGAGGAAAGGGATGAGTTCGCCCAGCAGTTCGTTGCGCTTGCGGCCGAAGGCTCGGGCGTAGGCGCTGTTGACAAAGGTCAGCCGTCCATCCGGGCGGTAGCGGCAGATGAGATCGACCTGATCCTCGACGATGCCGCGGTAGCTGGCTTCCACCTTTTGCAATGATTTGGCCATGCGCTCGATCTTGCGGGCGAGGCCGATGATTTCGTCGGTGTCGGTGTCATCGGCGGCGGCTTCCTCCTCGCGGGCGGCGGCGTGGGCAGTTTGCCGCAGAGCCCGCAGGCGTTCGTGCATGGTGCGGTCCCACACGTAGCCGGCGAGCACCAGCAATATACAGCCGATCATCGCGAGCCCGACGACATAAAAGGCGGGCCCCAGCCGCTCCCGCAGTTCCTCCTGAGCGACCAAAGCGAGCAGGGCCACAACCAAGGAGAGAGCCAGCGCCAGAATCAGAATGGTTTTACGTTGGGCAGAATCCATTTATGGGGTGGGAACCCTAGACTGGAGATCGTGGCGCCAATGTCTAACCAAAACCCACCGCCCGCGGTGGCGCGAATTGCTTTGAACCGGGCGGGCGGCGCGTTTACCAGAGCGAGACTCCAACCCTTTTTCTGAACGCAAGTTGCGGCACCCGATTTTATGTCATCCAACAAACGCAAGGTTCTGATTTTTCAAGGCGGCTGGGACGGCCACCAGCCGGTGGAATGCGCCGAGCTCTTTGCCGGCAAGCTGGGCGAGCGGGGGTTCGTCGTGGAAGTGGCGGACCGGCTGGCGGTGCTCGATGATGCAGAACGGCTCAAAACTTTCGATCTGATCGTGCCGTTGTGGACCATGGGCACCATCAGTCCGCAACAGGAGCAAAACCTGGTCGAAACCGTGATCGGCGGCGTGGGGGTCGCGGGCTTCCATGGCGGCATGGGCGATGCCTTCCGCGGCGCGATCAATTACCAGTGGATGACCGGCGGCCAGTTCCTCTGTCATCCCGACGGCATCAAGGACTACACCATCCGGATCGTGAACCATGACGATCCGATCACGCGCGGCATTCCGGATTTCAAGGTGCGCAGCGAGCAATACTACATGCTGGTGGACCCGCGCAACGAGGTGCTCGCGGTGACGACCCACCAGAGTGTGAGCGCCCCTTGGACCAATGGCGTGGAGATGCCTTTCGTGTGGAAAAAAGTTCATGGCGCCGGCCGCGTGTTCTACTCGGCCTGCGGGCACCAGTGCCATGAGTTCACCGATTATCCCGAGCAGTTGGAAATCACGCTGCGCGGGATGGAGTGGGCGGCGCGCTGAATCCGACGCCCATGAAACCTCATTTTCGGACGGCGGCTGAAATCAAGGTCGGTGTCGTCGGCTACGGCGGCGCCTTCAACATGGGCCGCATGCACCTGCAGGACATGCGGCAGGCGGGCATGACTCCGCATGCGGTGGTGGAACCCGACGCGGCCCGCCTCGCGGTGGCCGCGCAGGAATTTCCCGGCATCGAAACGTACCCGAGCGTCGCGGCCATGTTGAAGCAGTCCGACGTCAACCTCGTCGTGCTCATCACACCGCACAACACGCACGCGCCGCTGGCGTTGCAGTGCCTGAAGGCCGGGCGTCACGTGGTGGTGGAGAAGCCGTTCGCCATCACGACCAAGGAGTGCGATGCGATGATCGCGGCGGCGCGCAAGGCCAGGGTCATGTTGTCCACCTACCACAACCGGCACTGGGACGGACTGGTGCTCAAGGCGCGCGAATTCCTGCGGGCGGGCACGATCGGCGAACTGGTGCGGGTGGAGTGCCACATGGGGCAGCGCAGTCAGCCGGGCGACTGGTGGCGGGGCAGCAAGTCCATCTCCGGCGGCATCCTCTACGACTGGGGCGTGCATCTGCTGGAGTATGCGTTGCAACTGGTGGAGGCCGACATCGTCGAGGTCGCCGGTTTTGCGAAAAACGGTTACTGGGCGCCGCAAACCAAATGGCGCGCCGACACCGTGGAGGACGAGGCGCAGGCCGTGGTGCGTTTTGGCAACGGGGTGTGGGTGACGCTTTGCATCACGCATCTGGATGCGAACCCCAAGCGCGGCATGCTCGAAATCACCGGCACGAAAGGTTCGTATGTGGCCGAATACGACACGCACGAGATCATCGTGCGCGAGGGCAACCGCACGGTGGTGACGAAGGACAAGAACCCGCCCGCGCAGTGGGAGCAATACTATGCGAATGTCGCGGCGCACCTGACCAAGGGCGAACCGCTGGCCATCACGCCCGAGTGGGCGCGCCGGCCGATCCACATCCTTGATCTCGCGGGGCAGAGCGCGCAGCAGGGGCGCGCGCTCAAGGTGAAATACAGCTAACGCAGTTTAAGTTGAAGTGTGGCCGCGTTGGAACGACGCGACAACGTGGCTGAGTCCGGCACCACGCTTTCGGGCTGCGCCCTTCAAGCGCGGCTACGCAATTTCAGATAATGCTTCAGACATCGGCGCCATGCCGGGCGGGTTCAGGCGATCCCGCCCGGCATAAAAAAGCCGGCTCAAGGGAGCCGGCTTGCTGCTTTGGTGAAACCGGGCGCGGCTTACTTCGCGCGGTTCCAGGACTTGGCGAGTTCCTTGCGGAGCACGGCCGCGTCGGGCCACGCCGGGGAGAGGCCGGTGATGTTGTAGCCGGCGCCACCCGCATGATACGGCCCGAGTTCGGGGCAGACGTAGAGCGTGCGGTCGGCGTTCTGCTTCGCGCTCTTCCAGAGTTTGAAGAGGTCGTCGGTGAACGCGAGGTAGCTCTTCACCTCGTCGGTGAGTTTGCCGTTGTGCGTGACGGGCACCTGGCAGTGGTGGCCGTTGAAGGGGCGGCAGTGCGCCTGCTCGGAGTTCTGCACGAGCTTGGCCTCCTTGAGCAGGTAGGAGCTGTAGTTGCCGGGGTGGATGTGCTTCACGACGGCGAAGTGCGAGAAGTCGAAGTTGATTTTGATCATCTGCCCGGTGGCCTTCTTGTAGAGCCGGGCGATCTCGTAGGTCTTCTCCGGTGTCTCCGTGCAGGTGTCGCGGTGGACCTCGAGCGACATCACGACGCCGCCGATCTTGTCGGCCTCCTTCATCATCTTGATCCAGTTGCGGGTGGCGACCTCGGGCTTGGTGTCCTCGTCGTCAAGCTGGACGTTGATTTGGACGGCGCCGGCGTCCTTCTGGGCCTGGATGGCCTTGGCGTATTCCGCGGCCTTGCCGGAGTTGTTGGAGATGAAGCCGAGCAGGTGCTTCAGCCCGTGCTTTTGCGCGAGGCGGGTGTGCTCGGGCGTGAGGGCGGTGGTGATGCCGTCGAAGCCGGCTTCGGCGACGGCGGCGATTTTCCGTTCAAGGGACCATTCCTTCTTGGGCGAAGGGTGGCCGACGAGGGACCAGAGATTGCAGATGTGGACGATCTTGGGCATGTTGGGAGTGCGGATTGGGGAGTGCGGACTGGAGGAGGGGAATGTGCAGGGATTCGATTTCGGACCGGATCGCGCATGGAATCCGCAATCCGAAATCGAAACTCCGCAATAAATTCAGGCGTGGCGGCCTTTGAAGGTGAGTTCGGCGACGCCGGATTTATCGAGGCCGCCGAGTCCGAGCGCGACCAGCTTGTCGAACTGCTGCTTGGTGGCGCCGGCGAGGGGCAGGTTGATGCCGGCCTCGGCGCCGAGCACCCAGGCGATGGTGCTGTCCTTGGCGGCGTGCGCGGCGGAGAAGAAGCAGGCGTGGTCGCGGTTTTGCATGTCCTCGCCGTCGGTCTTGAGCACCTGCGAATTGGCGCCGGTCTGGGCGAAAACCTCCCGCAGCATGTTGAGGTCGAGCCCGAGCGCATGGCCGAGACCGAGACCCTCGGCGAGGCCGGCGGTGTTGATGTTCATGACCATGTTCACGAGCGCCTTCACCTGCGCGGCCTGGCCGGTCTTGCCGACGTAGCGCAGGGCGGTGGAGAGCTTTTCGAGGATGGGCTTCACCTGGGTGAAGGTCTTCTTGCTGCCCCCGCACATGAGATAGAGCGTGCCGTTGCGGGCCTGCGGGATGGACGAGGCCATGCAGCCTTCGAGGGTGACGGCGCCGGCCTTTTTCGCGCGGCGCTCGACCTCGACGTGGGTCTTCGGGGTGATCGTGGCGCAGTTGACGAAGACCTTGCCCTTGGCCTTGACGAGCAGCGAGTCGCCGGTTTCGGCGAAGACGCCGAGCTGCGCGGCGTCGTCGGTGACGACGGTGAAGATCACATCGGCCGCGGCGGTGACGGCGGCGAGGGACTTGGCGTGCTTGGCGCCGATTTCCTTGGCGAGCTCCGCGGCGGCGGGAGCGTAGTTGTCGTAAACGGCGGTGACATTGTAGCCGCAGTCCTTGAGACGGCGGGCCATGTTGCCGCCCATGCGGCCGACTCCAACGAAGGCGATTTTTTCAGACATGATATTACAGGATGGGTTTGTGGGTTGGTGGTAAAAATCGACACCCGCTTCAGCGGGCGAAGAAGGGATTGTGTTTTTTCTCCTGCGCCACGGTGGTGAGGGGGCCGTGGCCCGGGGCGATGACGGTGTCCTTGGGCAGGGGCAGGATTTTTTCGCGGTTGTTGCGGAATTGCTCCGCAAAGTGGGTGGGGCTGCCGCCCATGGAAGCCGCGAAGATCGCGTCGCCGCAGATCGCCAGCGGCCAGCTGAGACCGGTGACGTAAAAGGTGGTCATGCCCGGGGAGTGGCCCCACGTGAGCAGGGTTTTGATGGAAAGCTCCCCGAGATGAAAATGGGCGTTTTCACCGAAAGTCTTGGCGCCGGGGAAATCGCACGGCTCCTGCTCGCTGACCCAGACATCCGCCTTGGTGGCGGCGACCAGGCGCCCAAGATCGGCCACGTGGTCCTCGTGGGTGTGGGTGATGAAGATATCCCGCACGTTCAGTTTCTCGGCCGAGATCGTGTCGATCATGCCCTCGCAATCGGCTCCGCTGTCGAACGCGGCGGCTTGCTTGGTGCGGCTGTCCCAGACCAGATAACTGTTCACCGCCATGTCCCTGTATGCGGTGTTGAACATGGCGAAGCCCCGCGGAAAATTGGGTTGCACGGGATACCATTCCTTCAGCGTCAGTGCTTCCAAGGCATCGGGACCCAGGTGCAGGTGCCGCGCCACGCGGCGGATGACGGCGGTCAGCGGTTTGCCCGACTTGACGGCACTCAGATCTTCCGGCGTGACCCCGGCGCGCGCCGCCAGATCGTCATCGCTGATCTTCAAACCACGCTGGGCCTTGTTGATGACGTCGTCGAAGTTGTCCTCTATCGGGATGCGGGCCATGAAGATTCACTAATGCAGTGCAGCAGTCCGCGTGCAAGCGGAATGCCATGCAAAACCGGCCGCAGCCGCCTCACATCGGCTTGGGCGACCGGGGCGGGCAGGTGGTGGCGTTGGTCAGGGGGTGGGCGGCGCGGATGCGTTGCAACAGGCTCTGGTAGAAATCAAAGCCGGGATCGCCCGGGGTGCGGGATAGTTCCTGCTGCAGGCGGCCGGCTTCCTGCAGAGCCCGCTGCTGGGACTCCTCGCGGATCTTGGCGGCGCGCTCGCGATAATCGGTGTTGTCGATCCCGGCATGCTCCGCGAGCAGTGGCAGCCAGCGGTGGGCGTATTGCACGTGGGCGGTCTCATCGATGATGTCGAACAGCATCATTTCCGCGGATTCCAGATCCTGCCCTTCCTTGAAGTCCACATAGCCCTCGTTCTTGACCACGAAATGTCCGGTCTCGGCCACCATGCCGATCATGAAAACGTTCTGGTAAAGCTGGGCCTTGTCCAGCGGGTCCAGCTTGCAGGGTGCGAGCAGTTCGGCCTGCCGGGTGTAGGCTTCGTCCAGGGTGATGCCGCGGGCGGTGGCGATTTCGCGCAGCACCTTGTCGCGGTCGGCCTGATCGTAGCCCGGGAAGCCGACTTCATCCAGGGAGATGCCAAAGTCGCGCAGCCGGGAATAACCGGAGTCGCCATGGCGCGACTCATCCCAGAGGTGCCGCGAGACGTCGTGCTGCCATTGCCATGGCATGTAGTGGCCGTAGTAGAGCCAGGCGAGCTGGTCGTCGGGCAGGTTTTTCTCGAGCATGTAGCCGTAGGCCCAGAAAAGCCGGCGGGTCTCGATATTGGTGGCGAAATCCGCGCGCACATAGTCCATGAACGGCTGCTTGGGTCGCAGCGGCTCGTGGCGCACGCTGAAACGGCTCAGCCGGAAATCGGTGGCAACCCCGGCGGGGCGGGCGGCGCGGTCCGGTAGCACGGGCCGGGCTTCGCGCAACTGGTTGCAGCACTCGAGCGCGGCCTCCACCCGGGTGCGATAGGTTGCATCCGTGGTGTGCGGATGGCGGCGGCGGTAGTCGCGATACCAGAGCCACTGCTGGCTTTTGATCTGGTTGATCTCGTGCAGCAGGCAGATGGTCGGGGCGTCGTGCACGGGGTGCACATGGGTGCAATATTCGCCGTAAACGGTGACGAGTCCCTTGATCAAATGCAGATAGATGCCGTCCAGCGCGTCGTCCAGCGCAGGCGCGAGGAGCACGGTGTTCGCGAGCTGTTCCAGTTCATCCGAAACCGGGGCGTCGGCCTTGCCGCCGGGAAACTGTTCGATGCGTTCGCGCAACCGGCGGACGCATTCCGCCTGGTCCCACACATGGCGGTGGATCGCGCTCTTGTCGTCCCAATCCGCGACATCCCTACCCCAGGCACAAATCAGCCGGTGGATGGATCGCTCCACATATTGCCAATCGTTGAGCAGGTCGACGGTGCGCGGTTTCTGGCGCGAGTCCGGGGCGATCAGAACCTGGCGGGGCGGGGGTGGTGTATCCAAAGTGGCAGGGGGCATGATCGGTAACGTAGCAATTTCCTTGTGTGCCGCCTATGCCTGCGAATGGTTAAATTGTGTCCAAAATTGACCATGCCCCTTGGTTGAATCCGTTTACCGAGCACGGCCTGCGCCTGCCGCGCAGCACGGGCGGCAACGTCTGGCAGTTGCACGAAGCCGGCCATATGATGCTGTCGGACCAATGGCAGCACCAGGGGGTGTGCAGTCCGTTTTGGCGGCTGTTTTATGATTTCGGACCGGGAGCTTGGGTGAGTTGCGCAGGGCGGCGGCACGAGCTGCATCCGGATGGCGTGGTCATCCTGCCGGGCGGGGTGACCTTTGATTGCGGCAGCCGTGCCGGCACCGATCACCTGTGGCTGCATTTTTCTCCGCAAATGGCGCTGCCCGTACAGCCGGCGGCGATCATCGCCCTGCGGGTGGACGAGGCGTTTCGGGCCGTGGCGCATGCCTTGCGCGGCGCGGTCGACCGGGCGGAGGCGGAACCGGCCGGACATCTCGGTTCCGCCTTGCTGCATGTGACCCTGGCGGGGCCGGCCGCCGGGCTGTTCGATCTGCCGGAACGCCGGCTGCGCCGGTTGTTGGCGTGGGTGGAACACAACGTCGGCGGAAAAATCACCAATGTCGAACTCGCCGCCCAGTGCGGCATGTCGGTCGAGCCCTTCATCCGGTGGTTCAAGACCCGCACCGGTCGCACGCCGGCGGTCTTTGTGGCGGAATGGCGGGTGCGGGAGGCCTGTCGTCGGCTGGCCTATGGTGATGATTCGATAGAGCGCATTGCCGATGATCTTGGCTTTAGCAACCGATATCATTTCAGCCGCGTATTCAGGAATTATGCCGGTTGTGGTCCGGCGACCTTTCGGCGTGGCAATAGCAAATAGGTCCAAATAGACCCATTGATTGTTTGAAACCGGTCAGCACAGAGCGGCATGATATCGATTATATTCTGAGCGACAACAAATCTTGCATTGGGCGATAATTGTGGCAATATGAACACGAATCACCACCACCATGGTTACCAATAAAATCAAAGAACTCGAAGCGGCCCGCGCCAAAATTTCCAAATTGGAAGAGGCGATTGCCGCTGAGCGGGCCAAGGAATTGGCCACGCTTCCAAGCAAATATGGTTTCGACAGCGTGGCGGCCTTTCTCAAGGCCGTGAAAGCTGCGACCGGCGGAAGCGGCCCTGGCCGCAAAGCCGCCAAAGGCAAAGCCAAGGGCGGCCGCCGCAAGCGTGCGGTGATCACCGCGGAGACCAAGGCGAAGGTCAAGGCGCTCACCGAGGCGGGCAAGACCGGCGCGGAAATCGCGGCAGCGGTCGGCATTTCGGTGCCCAGCGTGCAGAACATCAAAAAGGAACTGGGCCTGACCAAGGCGCGCAAATAATCCGGCGCATATTTCCTTCTATCCAGCCCCCCGTTTCGCGACGGGGGGCTTTTTTTATGGCGTTTTCCGTCCGGGCTGATTCGTGATGGCCCGATGTCGTCCGATTACATTCAGGCCAACAGCAACGGCCGGTTGCATGATGCGCGTGAAGCCGCGGTTTCCCCGTTGAACCGCGGTTATCTGTATGGTGACGCCATTTATGAAGTGTGGCGTACGTATGACCTGGTACTGTTTGCCTGGGAGAAGCATTGGCAACGGCTGCAGCGCTCGGCGGCGGCGTTGCATCTGGCCCTGCCCTGGTCCGCGGATTTCATGCTCACGGAGATCAAGCGCACCGCGTTCGCTTGGCGGCGGCAAACCGGACAGGCGGTTGAACTGTATGTGCGCTTGCAGGTCACGCGCGGCGGCGGACCGATCGGCTTGGATCCCGGGCTGGCCGACCAGCCGGATTATGTCCTGCTCGTGCAACCCAACCGCGGCCTGCCGCCGGAAAAACTGGAACACGGGTATGTGCTGTCGGTTGAGCACGCGCTGCGTCGCAACCCGCCGGATGCGTTGAACCCGGCGTGGAAGACCGGCAACTATCTCAACAACGTGCTCGGTTTGCGCGCGGCGCGGGCCCGGGGGGCGGACGAGGTGCTGATGCTCAACCTGCAAGGCGAGATCACGGAGGCCTCCACGTCCAACATTGCGTTTGTCCGCGACGGCAGCATTCACACCCCGCCGTTGTCGGCGGGCATTCTGGGCGGCGTCACGCGTGCGCTGTTGATGGAGGAAATCGCGCCGCGGGCCGGTTTTGCCATGAGGGAAACTTCGCTGACCCCTGACGACCTGGCGGGCATGGAAGAGGCGTGCATGCTTTCAACCACGCGTGATCTGGCCCCGGTGGCGGCGATTGACGGGCACCGTTTTCGGGTGGATGCCTCGACGGTGACGAGGCGGCTCAAATCCGCCTTTGCGGACTTCGCCCACGAGCACGGGCGGCGACATCCGGAACTGCGGCTGGATCAGTAGCGCGCCATTCCGGGGTCGATTTCCCCGGCCCAGGCATCGATGCCGCCGCTGACGTTGCTCACGGCGGTGAAGCCCTGTGCGCGCAGATATTCCGTCACACGGCGGCTGCGGCCGCCGTGATGGCAAAGCACGAGCAGATGGCGGTCCCGGGGCAGTTCGGCCAAAGCTTCCGGAATCCGACGCATCGGCACATGGCTGGCGCGGTCGATCCGGCAGATTTCCAATTCGAAGGGGTCGCGCACGTCGAGCAGCAAGGTCCGGTCTGCGTCCCGCGCCAACAAATCTCGGGCGGTTTGTACGGAGATTTCCAAGGGGAAGTCGGATTCGTTCATGGGTGCGGTCTGTGGTGATGGGGTGGAAATGCAGGTCGAACCGTGGCTGCCGGCGTCGATCGAGGTGAGGGAAGGGTGTTCCCCACAGAGCGGGCAGTCCGGGTTGCGGGGTACGGTCAGGATTTGCGTGGTGTGATTCAGCGCGTGATAGGTCAGCAGGCGACCGTGCAGCGGGGCGGCGAAACCGGTGATCAATTTGATGGCCTCCATGGCCTGGATGCTCCCGATCACACCGCACAGAGGACCCAGCACCCCGGCCTCGCCGCAGGCCGGCACTGAACCCGGCGCGGGTGGCTCGGGGAACAGGCAGCGATAGCAGGGAGCGCCGGCGGCGGGGTCGAAAACGCTGACCTGGCCTTCGAATTTGAAAATGCTGCCATGAACCAAGGGCCGGCGGGCGAAAAAGGCCGCGTCGTTGTTCAGGTAACGGGCGGCAAAATTGTCGGTGCCGTCCACGACGATGTCGTATTCGCCAAACAGACCGACGGCGTTTTGCGCCGTGATGCCCCCGGGGTGGGGGCGCACCACAATCTGCGGATTGAGCGCACGCAGGCGATCGGTGGCGGAGGTCACCTTGGGCTGCCCCACGTCGGCATCGCCGTGCAACAGCTGGCGGTGGAGATTGTGCTCCTCCACCACATCGAGATCGGCGATGCCCAAGGTGCCGACGCCCGCCGCGGCCAGATAGAGCGCCACGGGACTGCCGAGGCCGCCGGCCCCGATGACCAGGACCCGGGCCGCGGCCAGTTTGGCTTGGCCGGCCACCCCGATCTCCGGCAGCAAAATCTGCCGGCTGTAACGGCGGAGGGCGGCGGTGGTCAGGGCGGACGAATCGGACATCGGGGCTTAAAAGAGGCCGAAGCCGCGGCGGCGCAAATGAAATTGCGCCGGTTGCGCCGGCGGTGCCCAATCGGGGCATGCGTTGTCTCGGCATTGATTACGGCACCCGTCGCATCGGGCTCAGTTACGGCGATGACCTCGGCGTGGCCACACCCTTGCCCGCGCTGGTGCAACCGGCGCCGGAGCAACGTTGGCTCGCCCTGGGGGTGGTGGTGCAGCAGCGGCGCATCTCGGATCTGGTGCTGGGCTATCCCTACAACATGGACGGTAGCGCGGGCTTCAAGGCGAAGGAAGTCGATGCGTTTGCCGCACGGCTGCGGGCGGAATTCGGGTTGCCGGTACATTTGGTTGATGAACGGCTGACCAGCCACGAGGCCGAGGCGACGATCGCCAAGGCGCGGCGGCGCGAGGTGCGCGCCAGCGGGGTGGTGGATTCCCGTGCCGCCACGATCATCCTGCAGGATTTTTTGGATCAAAAGGTGCCGCCCGTCATGCCGGAGGAAAACGGGGCATGAAAACGCCATCCGCGCGCTGGAAGTGCGTTTGCGCCTACGATGGCACCGCGTTTGCCGGTTGGCAGAGCCAGGCCGGCGGCACCGCGATCCAGGATGTGATCGAGGCGCGATTGGCGGAAATCCTGAAAAAAAACCTGCGCATCAGTGGCAGCGGCCGCACCGACGCCGGGGTACATGCCCGCGGGCAGGTGTTTCATTTTGACGCCGCCTGGCCGCACGGCGAGGCGCGGTTGCTGGCGGCGTTGCGCATCGGCCTGCCGGCCGCGGTGCAGATCAAATCCGCCAAGCTGGTCCGACCGGATTTTCACGCCCGGTTTCAGGCCAAGGGGAAACGTTACACCTATCATCTGCATCTCGGGGATGCGGACCCGTTCACGCGGCCTTATTGCTGGATGAATTTTCGTCCGCTCGATCTCGCCGCCATGCGGCAGGCGGCGCAGCGGTTGTGCGGTCGGCACGATTTCCGGTCGTTCACCGCGTTGAACGGTCCGGAAAAGGAGGACACGGTGCGTGACCTGCGCCGGCTGGAGGTGATTGGCCGGGGGCGGCATATCCGCATCGTGGCGGAGGCCGACGGGTTTCTCTACAAAATGGTCCGCAGTCTCGTGGGCGTGTTGGTCTCGGTCGGGGAGGGCAGGCTCACACCGGCGCAGGTGACGGAGATTCTCGCCGCGCGGCGCCGCACGGCCTTGGTGCAGACGGCCCCGCCGCAGGGGCTGTTTCTTGACCGGGTTTATTATCGATGAAAACGGATTGGCGGGCGTTGCGGCGCGGATTGGCCGACGTGGTTTTCCCGCCGGTCTGCGTGCATTGTCGGAAAGTCGTGGAGGAGAGCCCGCTGCGCCATGTTTGCGCCCAATGTGCACGGCACATCGAAACGGTGCAGGCGCCGCATTGTTCGACCTGCGGGCACCCGTTTTACGGCGAGGTGGAGGGCGAGCGGTTGTGTCCGCATTGCGTGGGGCTGGCCCCGGCCTTTCGCGAAGGGCGGACCACGGTGTTGCTGAAGGCCGCCGCGCGGGCGTTGGTGCACGAATTGAAATATCATCGGGGCCTGCACGTGTTGACGGACATGGGGACCCTGTTCGGCACCGTGCCCGAACTGCTGGACTGGGTGCGAGATGCGGTGCTCGTACCGGTGCCGCTGCACCCGCGGAAGGAACGCGAGCGCGGCTACAATCAGAGTCTCCTGCTGGCGGAATGCCTGGCGCAGACGGCCGGCGGGGCGACCCGCGTGGAGCCATTGTTGCGCCGCACGGTCGACACGGTTTCCCAGACGCACCATGACCGGAAAACGCGGCTGGAGAACCTGAAAAATGCCTTTGCACTGGCTCCCGGAGCCGGCATAACTCCCGGCCACCACCACATTCTGATTGATGACGTATTCACCACCGGTTCCACGCTCAACAGTTGCGCCCTCGTGCTTCGCCGCGCGGGCTGCCTGAACCTCGACGTTGTCACCTTCGGCCACGGCTGAATCCAAGTCTGTATGCATTTCGACAAACCCACCTACACGGTGCGGAAGACCCGTAAAAAGGACATTCCGCACGGCCTTTACACCAAGGATCCGGTTTCAGGGGAGATCCTTTTTACCAAGGACGTTGAGGACAACCAGATGGTCGTCCCCGCCAGTGGTTATCACTTCCCGATTGGCGCCCGCGAGCGGATCGCCCACCTGCTGGACCAGGGCTCGTTCAAGGAGACGGACGCGGGCGTGAAGTCGGCCGATCCGCTCGGCTTCAAGGATTCCGTGCCCTATGTCTCGCGGCTCAAACGCTATGAAAAGAGCAGCGGTTTGCCGGAGTCGGTGATCTGCGGCACCGGCGACATCCATGGCATCGGCGTGGCGGTGGCGGTGATGGATTTCCGTTTCTGCGGCGGCACCTTGGGTTCGGCGACCGGCGAAAAAATCACGCGCCTGATCGAACGGGCCCTGGCCGACAAGGTGCCGTGCATCATTTTCAGCACCTCGGGTGGCGCCCGGATGCAGGAGGGCATCCTCTCGCTGATGCAGATGGCCAAGACCAGCGCTGCGCTCGGCCGGTTGGCCGCGGCCAAACTGCCGTTCATTTCGGTGCTCACCAACCCGACGACCGGCGGCGTGTCCGCCAGCTACGCGACCTTGGGTGATGTGATCATTGCCGAACCCGGCGCCCTGATTGGCTTCGCCGGCGCCCGTGTGATCAAGGACACGACCAAGCAAACCCTGCCGCCCGGTTTCCAAACCTCCGAATTTCTGCTCCAACACGGCTTGGTTGACCAAATCGTACCGCGCACCGCGATGCGCGACCGTTTGCGGGACATCCTGCTGGCCCTGCACGTGAAAAAGAAGCCCGCCGCGACGAAGTCCCAGTAACGTGCTGCGATGAGCCCGACCGTCTCCACCGACTACGCGGCGGTGACTGCGTATCTGTTCAGCCTGAAATCGGCGCACGGCGTCAAATTCGGCATCGACCGCATGCGCCAGTTTTCCGCCGCCCTCGGCCATCCCGAAAAACAGGTGGATCTCGTGCATGTGGCCGGCACCAACGGCAAGGGATCGGTCGTCGCGATGCTCGACGCCATCCTGCATGCCGCCGGCTGGCGCACCGGCATGTATACCTCGCCGCATCTGGTCAAACTCGGCGAGCGCGTGCAGGTGGACCGCCGGCCGCTCACGCCGGAGGAAATCACCGCCTACACGCAGGAACTGCGGCCGATTGCGGCGGAACTGTCCGGCGGGCAGCCGGAGGATCATCCGAGCTTTTTCGAGTTCATGACGGCGATGGCGTTTTTGCAGTTTGCGCGCCGGCGCTGCGACATCGGCCTGGTTGAGGTCGGCCTGGGCGGGCGGCTCGATGCGACCAACGTCGTCGAGCCCCTGCTCAGCATCATCACGTCCATCGGCATGGACCATTGTGACATGCTGGGCGACACCTACGCCGCGATCGCTGCGGAAAAGGCCGGCATCATCAAGCCCGGCCGCCCGGTGGTCATGGGCCTGATGCCGCCCGAGGCGGAGGCGGTCATCCGCCGCATCGCCGCCGAACGTCAGGCGCCTTTGCACTCGGTCGCCGAGGTCTTCGGTCACGATATCGAGACGTATCCCCACACCAATCTGGAGGGCGATTATCAACGTTGGAACGCCGCGACCGCGACACTTGCGGCCCGGGTGTTGGGCGACCGCTGGCGGATCAACGACGAGGTCGTCACCCGTGGTTTGCTGCACGTGGACTGGCCGGGCCGCTGGCAGCGGGTGCGGCTGGGGGCACGCCTGCTCATTCTCGACGCCTCGCACAATCCGGAGGGTGCGCAGGTTCTGGCCAACAATCTGCAGCACCTGATCGCCGAGACCGGACGCAAGCCCGTGGTCATCACCGGGGTGCTCGGGGTGGCGCGGGCGCGGCCGCTGATCGAGGTGATCGCGGAGTATGCCAAGGAGATTCATCTGGTGGTGCCCGCCCAGTCCCGTGCGTGCACGCATGACGATCTGGCGGCACTGGTGAAAACGGACTTTGCCGGTCCCGTACACCGCGCGACCGTGGCCGGATTGTTTCCCGACGCGCATACCTGCACCGCGGGCGGTGCGGACGACGTGGTGGTGTTGACGGGCTCGATTTACCTGGTGGGCGAGGTCATGGCCCGGCTCGCCCCTGCCGGCGGTGAGGGCGAAGGCCGTTTGCAGGATTTTTGATCCGGATTGTTCCCCTACCCGGGGGCAGGAGCATGAGGCGGTGATAATGGCGGCGCGAGTTGGTCCCGGCACAGGAGCAGCTGATCCGGTCCGGGTTGGCACCCAGGGGTTGGCCCGCGGCAGGCCCGGCTTGGGCGGTGCAGGTTGCGTGGTCTGGCGGGCTGACTGCACACGCCGCCGCAATGGAACGACGCAGGCGTGATGGGTGAAGCATATGTGCCGACGGTTTGCGATATAAACGCAATTAATTGTATATATAAAGATTGCAACATTATATCTTGCGTTGGATAGGCGCCCGGCGAGAATTATAAGATCAGTTTTGGCGCATGGATATAATGTGGACGATGCTCGTGCCTGCGGTGGTGCTGCTGTATTATCCGGCGGAGCGGATTATGCCGACGGGGGCGAAGTTGCGCTCTTATCTGCAACTCAATGATCCGGTCGCGGGGCACCGGCGTTTTTGGTGGCGCTGGCAGCCGGCTCTTTGGGCTGACGCGGGGCGGATTGCTCTGGCCGTAGGGGCGGTCCGATTTGCACTTTCACCCGGCCTCGCCACCGATGACGCATGGGCAACCGTCATTCTGGGCGCGCTGCTGTTGCCGGGACTCATGCTGCAGATGGTGACGCGCCGAAAGGATGGTGCGATGTATGCGCCGGTCGGCTATGCCATCGCCACCCTGGTTGTATTGCTGCCGCCGATCACCGCGCTGCAGGTGGCGGTGATCAGCATCGTGGCGCTTGGCGCCATCAGGTATTTCGACGCCTTTTTTCTGGGGGGAGGGGCGACCAGCCTGGCGCTCGGTCTCCTGCCCGGGGCACCCAAGTTGTCCGCCTTGCTGGTCGCGGCGGTGTTCATCCTGCCGGTGCTGCTGGCCGCGATGTTTCGCCGCAAACTGGTGTTGCCGGTGCGCAGCCGGGCGAAGACCGTGCTGCCGGAGCCTTTGCGTTGAGCGGATTCAGGCCAGCTTGATCAGCTCGGCCGTTGCGGGCACATCCTTGATGATCTGAGAAGGTTCGGGACCGACGCCGAGGTAGCGGAGCCGCGGCAAGGCGGATGGCTCGGGTGAAGGGAGGCCTTCGTAAGCCACGTCGAGCAGGGACTTCATCATCGCCGCGGTGTAGCGCTGCGCCTGAACGGGCAGGTCGGCGAAGCGGCGCACCTGGGAAATGTCCTCGGTCCAGCCCGCGTGGCGCGAGTAAACGGGCCTGAGTGTTTTGCGCACGGCTTCGTTGCGGGGCACGTGGGCGTGGCGTTGGCCGGAGGCGTCCTCGTAGGCGGTGCAGATGAGCAACTCGTTGGCGCCGGTGAGCGCATCAATCTTGTTGATCATCAGATCCTGGAATCCGCCGTAGCGCAGGGCGTCACCTTTTTCGACGGCATCATACCAGCCGACCATGCGCTGGCGGCCGGTGCTGGTGCCGAACTCGATTTTCTTGAGACGGACGGTGAGCGGCTGCGCGTCGTCCATCTGCGTGAGGAAGGTGTGGGTGCCGACCTTCGTGTCGTAGGCCTTGGCCACGCCGATGGTGTGCACGGGCTGGAGGGGGATGCCGGCGCTTTGAAAAAACTCCGGGGTGTAGGTGTGCGAGGCGGTGACGTTGGGCGAGAAACCGTGGCGCTTGTCGAGCCAGTAGGCCTGGCCGAATTCGCCCAAGATGGTACGCCCGGCGGCCTTTTCGCGCAGGATGAGGCTGCGCACCTCGCCGATATTCTTGGCCAGCGCAGTGCCGGCCTGCCAGTAGATGTCGGTCAGCAGCTTCAGGTTCAGCGTAAACGGCTCGGCGCCGCGGAAACGCGTGAAGTCAAACTCGCTGCGGTCGAACACGCCCATTTCCAAACCCTCGGCGTTGGCCCGCAGCTCCGCGGCGGTGAGCGTGTCGAAGAACCCGGCGAATACCTGTTCGTCGCACTGGTAAACGTGCCGGATCATGCGCAGGGCGCGGTCGGCGCGTTGGGCGAGCTTGCGGGCGAAGTAGTTGGGCCCGGCGAGAAAGTCCGCGTAGGTGATCTGCCACTGGCCGACCTCCTCATAGTAAGCCGGAGTGATGCCGCGGCCGGTGGAGCCGCGTGGCTCCTCCTGCAGGACGTGTGTGCGATAGTGTTCGGTGGCGAGATCGAGCAGGCGGTGGGTGAGGTCGGACACCAGCGTGCGTTCGTCGATCAGCAGCCGCGAAAGCACGGCGTAGCCTTTTTTCTCCAGCGGACGCGCTTCCCACCAGATTTTG
Source organism: Opitutaceae bacterium (assembly GCA_019455245.1). Lineage (GTDB taxonomy): Bacteria > Verrucomicrobiota > Verrucomicrobiia > Opitutales > Opitutaceae > Cephaloticoccus. The sequence goes on along the minus strand of JACFMR010000014.1, from coordinate 27,004 downwards.
CGGGGATCGGCCACCACGCCGCTGCCCATGCACAGATGCGCGACATCGGGCACCACGACGCCGGCCGGCAGCAGGTTCAGTTTGATGCCGCCGGCGGTGTGGCCGGAGTTGGCGCCGCCGTTGACTTTGAGGACCACGGAGAGCGCGGCCGGCGTGCCGCGGAGTTCGTCGGCCACCTCGGGGATGAGACGGCCCTTGCCTTCATCGCCGAGGGAAATGCCCACGTCGGCGATCAGTTGGCTGGAGAAAGGGGAGGAAGTCATGGTTGGCGCGGCAACCGGAAGGCAGATACCCCTGTTGCCGTTAAGGGCAAAGGCGAGACCGGGGGTGAGCGCAAACAAAAACCGGCCGCGGGCGGCGGCCGGTCGTGTCATGCGCGATCAATCCGGCGTCAATTCTTGCGCGTGGAAACCTCGATGACGTCGTGCGGGGCGGCTTCCTTCTGGCCGGCGGGGCTGACGCGGATGAAGCGGGCCTTGGCGCGGAGTTCGCCCAGCGTCCGGGCGCCGAGGTAGCCCATGCCGCTCTGCAGCCCGCCGATCAGGTTGCCCAGCACATCGTCGACGGAACCGGAAACTTCCTTCAGCGCCTCGATGCCCTCGGCGGTGACCTTGCGAACGGTGTCGTTCTTGTCGTGTCCGTAACGGGCCGCGCTGCCGGCCTGCATGGCGGCCAGCGAACCCATGCCGCGGTAGGATTTGTAAACCTTGCCGCTGATTTCCATGATCTCGCCCGGGGCCTCGCGGCAACCGGCGAGCAGTCCGCCGAGAATGACGGCGTCGGACAGGGTCAGCGCTTTCACGATGTCGCCCGATTTGGTGATGCCGCCGTCGGCGATGAGACGGACGCCGAGTTTGCGGGCGGCCTGGCCGGCGACGTGCAGGGCGGTGAGCTGCGGGATGCCCACGCCGGCCACGATACGGGTGGTGCAGATGGAGCCGGGGCCCTGGCCGATCTTGATCGCGTTGGCACCGCACCCGGCGAGGTATTCGACGCCGGCGCCGCTGGTGACATTGCCGGCGATGATGGTGAGGTCGGGGAACGCGTCGCGCACCAGTTTGACCATGTCGCCGACGCCCTGGGTGTGGCCGTGGGCGGTGGAAACGGCCACGACGTCGATGTTCTCCTCCACCAGATGCCCGACGTGGGTGAGGATTTTGTCGCGGTCGAGCTTGCCGTCGGCCTTGCGCACGGGGGAGAGGGCGGCGCCGACGATGAGGCGGAACAGGGCGTCGCGGGCGGGTTTGCGGCGGGCCTTGCTCTCGCTGTTGATTTTCTCGACATCGGAGCTGGTGACCATGCCGCGCAACTCATCGCGGGCGTTGACCACGAGCATCTTGTTGATGCCGATGTGGGTGGAAAAGAACTTGTCGGCGGCGGCGATCGGGTCTTGGGCCACGGCGCTCTCAATTTCGGTGATGAGCTCCGCGCGCGGGGTCATCACCTCGGCGACCTTTTTGGTGCGATAGCGGTCCTTGACCACGTTGCCGGAGAGCAGGCCGGCGAGTTTGCCGTCGGCGTCGATGACCGGGAAGGTACTGAAGGTGAAACGGCGCTGGTCGATCATGGCCAGCACGTCGCCGATGAGCGCGTCCGGGCTCACGGTGATGGGATCCTGAATGAGGCCGTGGATGTGGCGTTTGACGCGGGCGACCTCCTTGACCTGCTCCTTGGCCGGCATGTTGTAGTGGATGAGGCCGAGGCCGCCGTTGAGCGCCATGGCGATGGCCATGCGCGACTCGGTCACGGTGTCCATGTCGGACGACAGGATCGGGATCTGCAGACGCACACCTTCGGAGAGGCTCGTGGCGGTGTCGGCATCGCGGGGCAGGATCTCCGAGTAGAGTGTGGCCAGCGAAACGTCGTCGTAGGTCAGACCGACGGGCAGATTGGTGCGGAAAAACGCGTCGGCCGGAAGATAGAAATCGGCGTCCGACGAGTGGGAATTTTGTGCAACCTTGGTCATGGGTTGCCGTGAACGGAATAAGGCGGTTTGGCCGGACTGCAACCGGAAACTTTGGCGCGGACGTCGTGCGGGGAGATTTACACGGGCGTTTTCCTGACTACTGCTGGTCGCGTGACCCATCGCCTGAGTTATCGCCGTTACGCCCTTGAGTTTCGCGTGCCCGTGCGCACAGCGCACGGGATTTGGCCGGTGCGCGAGGGGGTGCTGGTGCGCTTGGAAACACCTGGCGGGGACGTGGGTTATGGCGAGGCCGCACCGTTGCCTTGGGCGGCCGGGGAGACCGTTGATGCGATCGAAGCCGCCTGCCGGAGGTTGGGCGAGGAGGTGGATCCGGCGATGCTGGCCGCCGTGCCGGCGGAGCTGGGCTGCCTGCGCTTGGCGCTGCAAACAGCCGGCGGACAATTGCCTGAAGTGCAGGCAACGTCTGCCCGCCCGGTGGCGGCCCTGCTGCCGGCGGGGCGGGCCGCATTGCCCTTGCTGGGTCCGAAGGCCGAGGCGGGTTTTCGCGTGTTCAAATGGAAGGTCGGCGTGGGCGAGGTGCAGGAGGAACTGGGCTGGCTGGACGAGTTGTGTGCCCGGCTGCCGACGGGCGGCAAGTTGCGCCTGGATGCCAATGGTGCCTGGGATCGCCGGACCGCGGAGCGCTGGCTTGACCGTTGCGCCGAGCGGCCGGTGGAGTTTGTCGAGCAACCCTGTTTTGCCGCGGCCTCGGAGGGCGCGACTGCGCAGCAGAAGGTTGAGGACATGTTGCTGGGGCTGGCAGGCGATTATCCGACGCCGGTGGCGTTGGACGAATCGGTGCAAAGCGACCGTGATCTCGCACGTTGGCTGGCCGCCGGCTGGCCGGGGTTTTATGTGCTGAAACCCGGCTTGATGGGCGACATGACGGGCGGTCTCGCGGCCCTGCGCAAGGTCGGGGCGCGGGTGGTGTTTTCGAGCGCGTTGGAAACGGCCGTGGGCGCCCGGTCGGCCTTGCACCGGGCGTTTGCATGGGACGGCGAAATTCATGCGCTCGGATTCGGGGTGTGGCCGTTGTTCGCCGAGGCGGCGCTGAACGGTCCGACGGCGACCCCGTTCATCCGTTGGCAGGATGTGACCGCGCTGGATCCGGAGGCCGCATGGAACGCGCTGAGCTAGAAAATCTCGTGCGCGCCACGGGTGTCACCGAGGCCCACGGCGGCCTGATCTTCCTGCGCGATCCGCATTGGTCGGCGGCGCAACGCGCGATGTTTGCAGCGGTTCAATCGAAACTCGAAAATCGGAAATCGAAAATGGAATCGGGTTGGTTGTGCATTCCCACCGGCGGCTCAAGCGGCGGTTTGAAATTTGCCCGGCACGACGAGGTTACGCTGACGGCGGCGGTGGCGGGGTTTTGCGCGCATCTTGGGGTGAACCGGGTCAACGCGATTGACGTGCTGCCCCCGTGGCATGTGAGCGGATTGATGGCGCGCGTGCGCTGCGCGGCGACGGACGGCCGGCATCTGCCGTGGGCTTGGAAGCAATTGGAGCAGGGGGATTTTCCTGAGATTGAGGCGGCCGGGCGTTGGTTGATTTCGCTCGTGCCGACCCAGTTGCAGCGGTTGCTGGCAAATCCGGCCGCGTGCGACTGGTTGCGCCGGCTGCATCTGATCTTCATCGGCGGCGGTCCCGTCTGGCCGGCGCTCATGGAGGCGGCTCGGAACGCGACGTTGCCGCTCAGCCTGAGTTACGGCATGACCGAGACCGCGGCGATGGTCGCGGCGCAACGACCGGGCGATTTCACCGGGGGCGATCGCAGCAGTGGATGCGGGTTGCCGCATGCGCGGATCACGGTTGGTCCGGAAGGGGCCATCCGCATTGGAGGCGCCTCGCTGATGCGCGGGTATCTGGGCGAACCGGATTTGACCGGAGAATTTGTCACGCCCGATCTCGGCGCAATCGATGACACCGGGCGGCTGCAGGTTTTCGGCCGGCGCGACGAGGTGATCATTTCGGGCGGGGAGAAAATCAACCTGCGCGAGGTCGAGGCGGTTTTGCGCGAGCAGAATTGTTTCGCGGACGTGGCGGTGTTGGCGGTGCCGAGCGAAGAATGGGGCGAGATATTGGTGGCCTGTTACGTGCCGCTGTCCGGCGCAGCTTGGCCGGAGGCCGAAATCAATCGGCTGCTGTCTCGACATCAGCGGCCCAAGCACCGGCTGGCCTTCGCCGCGGCGGACTGGCCGCGCAACGCCCAGGGCAAGCTCAACCGTGCGACGCTGCAGGCGGCGGTTTCAGCCCGCTTGCACCCAAGCGGCTAGGGCATCGGGCAGGGCGGTGCGCTCGCGCCGGCTGCGCGAGGTGCAGACATGTTCGGTCCGGACGCGGGCGGCAACTTTGTCGGGCGGGCCCAGGCGGGTGATCACGTAGTCGATGGCAAAACTGTTTTCGGACAGCAGACTGGTGGTCAGCGCGATGGAAACGCGGTCACCGCATTGCAGGGGGCGCAGGTAGTCGACCGAGCTTTTGGCGATCGGTACGATGACGTCGCCACCTGTGATGAAGGACTGCACCGGCAGACCCGCGGCGGTCAGGGCGGCCTCGTAAGCCTCGTGGCACAGCCCGAGGTAATTGGCAAAAAAGACGATGCCCGCCGCATCGGTGTCGGCCAATCGGATCGTGCGCGTGTAGGTGTAAGGCATGCGGGTAATCTGCGGCTAATGGGGTGATGGGCGAGAATACAAATCGGATCTTGGCTTGGGCACACGCAGAGTCGCAGGGCGGACAACATCAACGTGTACCTCCGGGCACTCGTTGACACAGAATTCTCCGGGCTTTGCGGCTCTGCGTGAGCCCACTCCGTGCCTAAAACCTCTGGCCGCCACTTTTTGGCTTACGGTCCACGGCCGATCAACTAGTGCTGTGCCCATGACCAAGAACGAGATCGCCGACCGCCTCAACGAGATCGGGGTGCTGCTGGAGTTGAAAGGTGAAAACCCGTTCAAGATCCGGGCCTACCAAAGCGGCGCGCGGGCGTTGGAGGCGATGGAGGAGGATGAGCTCGCCCGGCTGATCGCCGCGGAGGAACTCGACAGCGTGAAGGGCATCGGCGCCGCGCTGGCGCAAAAGATCACCGAGCTGCACACCACCGGAAAACTGGAGTTTCTGGAAAAGCTGCGCGCCTCGATCGAACCGGGCTTGGTTGAGCTGCTCGACATTCCCGGCATGGGACCGAAGAAAGTGCGCGCGTTGCACGACAAGCTCGGGGTGACCGACATCGCCGGCCTGACCAAGGCCTGTGAGGAAAACCGCGTGGCGGAGCTCGACGGGTTTGGTGCGAAGTCACAGGAAAAAATCCTCGCCGGCATCAAGCACCGCGAGGCCTACGGCAAACGCCACCTTTGGTGGGAGGCCAACGAGGTCGCGCAACCGATACTGGCGGGATTGCGCGGCTTGCCGCAGGTGGAGCGGGCCGAGGCCGCGGGCAGCCTGCGGCGCGGCATGGAGACGATCGGCGATTTGGATTTTCTCGTCGCCGCCGCGGAACACGCGCCGGTGGTCGAATGGTTTGTGACGCAGCCCGGCGTGCATGAGGTCACCGCTCAGGGCGAAACGAAGGCGAGCGTGCGTTTCACGGGCGGATTGCAGGCCGACCTGCGCATTGTGCCCGCCGACCAGTTCGTGTTTGCGCTGCATCATTTCACCGGTTCGAAGGATCACAATGTCGCCATGCGGCAGCGTGCTCTGGCGCGCGGCCTGAGCCTGAGCGAATGGGGACTGGTCCCGGCCGAGGGCGAGGGCACGGCCAAGGAGAAGGCGGAAAACAAGGCGTTGCGCACGCCGGCGGAGACCGAGGCGGACCTGTTCAAGGCGCTGGGCCTGCATTTTATCCCGCCCGAACTCCGCGAGAACCTCGGCGATATCGAGGCGGCGGAACAGGGCGCGCTGCCCGAACTCGTGAGGTTGTCGGATCTGCGCGGCGCGTTTCACAACCACACGAACGCGTCCGACGGCCGCAACACGCTGGTGGAAATGACCGCGGCGGCGGACGAGCTGGGTTGGGAGTTTCTCGGCATCGCCGATCACTCCAAATCGAGTTTCCAGGCCAACGGTCTCAGCGAGGAACGGCTCGCGGCGCAGGTCGCCGCCATCCAAAAATACAACGCCGCGCGGAAGTTCAGGACACACGTTTTTACCGGCGTGGAGTGCGACATCCTGAGCGACGGCCGGCTGGATTATGCCGACGACGTGCTGGCTTCACTCGATTACGTGGTAGTCTCGGTGCACAATGCGATGACACAGGACGAGGCGACGATGACCAAGCGCATCATCCGGGCGATCGAGCATCCGCATGTCACCATGCTCGGTCACCTGACCGGCCGGCTGTTGCTGCGGCGCGAGGCATATGCGGTCAACGCCGCCAAGGTGATCGAGGCGGCGATCGCCAACCGCGTGATCATCGAGCTCAACGCGAGCCCGTGGCGGCTCGACATGGACTGGCGGCTGTGGAGCAAAGCCGCGGACAAGGGCCTGATGTGCGCGATCAATCCCGACGCGCACGAGACCGACGGGTTGCGTCATGTGGCGGCGGGAGTGAATTCCGCCCGGAAAGGCTGGCTGACCAAGGAATCCGTGCTCAACTGCCGCGACTTGGCGGGAGTGCGGCGCTGGTTCGCCGAGCGCAAATAGCGGACGTCACCTTTTGGCTTCCCGCTGCGGCTTTGTTGTTTATCGCTTCCACCCATGCGCAAAATCTTCGTCTCCGGCTGCTACGACATCATCCATGCCGGCCACATCCAGTTTTTCCGCGAGGCGCGGGCGCTCGGGGATTTTTTGACCGTGTGCTTCGCGTCGGCCGAGGTGCTGTGGAAGCACAAGCGCCGCAAGAGCTCGCTGCCCGACGAACACAAGCGCGCGCTGCTGGCCAACCTGCGCATGGTGGACGAGGTGGTGGTGGGCGAGGGGCTGGAGGAGGGGATTGATTTTCGGGCGCATTTTCTGCGCATCCGGCCGCAGGTGCTGGTGGTGACGGAGGACGACAAATACGCCGCGCTCAAACGCGCGCTGTGCGCGGAGGTCGGCGCCGAATACGTGGTGCTGCCGAAGACGCCGCCGGAATTCCCGCCGATTTCTACCACGGAGATCGTGCGCTACATCCGCGCGCCGCAGGAGGCGCCGTTGCGCGTGGATTTCGCGGGCGGCTGGCTCGATGTGCCGCGTTTTGCGCGCGCCGGGGCCTACGTGGTGAACTGCGCGATCTCGCCGACCGTGTCGCTGCGCGAGTGGCCGTATGAACGCAACGCCGGGCTCGGCGGCAGCGGCGCTTGGGCGTTGCTCAACGGCAAGAGCGCCGTGGACGCCGAACTCGATCTGGGCGTGGGCTGGCAGGATCCGGCGGTGATTGCGGAGACGGGGCTGTGCGTATGGCGCAGCGGGGCGCGGCCGGAATTGGAGATCAAACACGACGCCGGATTTCTCCGCGGACGCATGGCCTTGTATTGGACGGGGCTGTCGCACGACACGCCGGGTGTGGTCGGCCGGGCGCGGGATTTCGACGCGATCGAGCAGGCCGGCCGCACCGCGCGCGATGCGGTCTGGGCTTCCAGTATCGAAGGTCTGGCCGCCGCGGTGCGACAGTCGCATGCCGTGCAGCGTGATGAAGGGATGGATGCGCTGCCGGGCGATGCGCCGGGCGTGTCGCTACCGATCAAACCGTTGGCGTGGAAATACTGCGGCGGCGGGTTTGGCGGTTATGCACTCTATCTCTGCGCCAGCACCGCGGATCGCGATGCGCTGTGCCAGTTGGCGGGTTATCGGCCGATCGAGCCCTACGTGCTGTCGGGGCGGTAATTGATGAGTTGGGAGGAGACTGTTGGCAGGCGATGATTCCGCATAATGTCGGATTGCTGTAGCCGGCCTCGTTGAGGCCGGACCGGGGTCGGCGACCCCGGCTACAGGGATAATCTGAGCCTACGGACGGGCGGCGCCCGGCACTGCCCGAGAGTGGCGAACAAACGCCGAAGCGGTATCGCCTGCAAGCAGGCTCCGATACAATTACCGTCTCGGATTGCAGGCTCACCGGCCGCCGCGGCCGAAGAGGGCGACGGGCACGGTGGCGAAGAGGATTTTCAGGTCGAGCCAGAGCGACCACTGGTCGATGTATTCGAGGTCGAGCCGCACCCATTCCTCGAAGCTGGAAATGTCGTTGCGGCCGCGAATCTGCCACAGGCAGGTGAGTCCGGGTTTGACGCTCAAACGCCGGCGCTGCGCGGGATCGGCAAAGCGGCTGACCTCATCCAGGGGCAGCGGGCGCGGCCCCACCAGGCTCATTTCGCCGCGCAACACGTTCCAGAGCTGCGGCAGTTCGTCCAGGCTGTGGCGGCGCAGGAAGCGGCCGACGGCCGTGGTGCGCGGATCGTCGCGCATCTTGAAGACCGGCCCGCTCATTTCGTTGTACGAGGCGAGTTCCGCGCGCTCGTTTTCGGCCCCCGCGCGCATCGAGCGGAACTTGAGCATGACGAACGGCCGGCCGTTGAGTCCCGCGCGTTCCTGCCGGAAAATCACCGGCCCGGGAGAACTCAAGCGCACGAGCAGGGCGCTGAGCAGGAAGAGCGGGGACAGGATCACCAGCAGCACAACCGCGCCGAGATAATCGACGGCCTGTTTCACGGCCAGGTCCACCGGCCGCGCGGACTGCGCGCGGTAATACATGACCGGTTCACCGGCGAGCTGGTCCACCGTCAGCCGGAACGGCGAGGCGAACCCGAGGCCGGGATGGATGATGATCTCAACGCCTTCGCGTTCGCAGGCCTGAAATGCCGCGGCGACGGCGGTGCCCGGCAGTTCGCCGAGGTGAAGGATGACCACGTTGACCGCGTGTTGATGCAGCAACTCCGTGATGTTGGCGGTGGCGGACGGATCGATTTCGGCGACGGTATCGATCAGCGCGAGCTCGGTTGGACTCAACGCCTGCCGCAGCCGGGTGAGCAGATCCGGCCGGCCGACCCAGAGCACACGGCGGCGCAAAGGTTCCCCGCTTTGCGCGCGGCGCAACGCCAGCGATTGCGTCAGTTCATGGCGACCGTAAACGAAGAAGGCCGCCAGCACGCCGCCGAAGATGATCACCGACCGGGCGTATTGCACGCGCACGATGAAAAGGAAGAGCACCAACGCCAGCACGGTGTAGGTGCAGCCGCGCATGATCTGGAAAATGGTGGCCACGCGCGTGGTCAGATGGGCGGGGTCGTAAAGCCCCTGCTGGCTCAGCATCACCGGCCCGAGCAAGCCGCCCAGGAACAACAGCCAGACATAGTCGGAGAACTCCTCCAACTCCGGCAGATCGAGCCAGGGGAATTGCGCGCGCAGGGCGTAGGCCAGGGCCACAGCAAAGGCGCACAGCAGACCGTCGGAAAGTTGGAGCAGGCGCGTGCGATAGACTTGCGGCCGGGTGAGCAAGGCGCGGTTCCTTAGAAATTCTTCGTGTAAGTGGCGCCGCTGGGATCGATGAAAATCAGCGAGTCCGAGGTCACTTCCATGAGTTTCAGGCCGAGGCTGCGTTCCACGATGTCGTTCACCCGGTAAACCCGGTCGTTCATCAGCACCTTGCTGTCGCTGCCCGAGGAGCGGATGCCCATGACCTGCAGGCGATCGATGAAGGCATAAACGCGTTCGTCGTAAACCGGCGGAGTCGGGCCGACGGTTTTGGCCTCGGGGGCGGGCTTGGTTTCGACGGCCGGTTCCGGTGCGGCCACCACCGGTTCGGGCTCGGGCGTGATCACCGGGACTTCGATTTTCGGCAACGTGATCACGGGTGCGGGTGCGGTTGCGGCCGGTGCGTCGGCAGGTGCGTCGGCCTTGGCCGTCACCGGTGCGGTGGGTTCGGTTGTGCCGGGTTCCGATCGCACGAGGAAAATGGTCAGCACCACCGAGACGACGATCAGGACCGCCGCGCCGGCGACGATCAGTAACAGCGTCTGCGTGGGCAGCGCGCGGCCGCGCTTGCGGGGGGCCGGTCCGCCGTTCCCGCCGGGCAGCGGCGGCGCCGGCTCGACCGCCGTGCGTTGCCGTTGGACTTTTTTCAGCGCTTCATTGATCAGGCTCATGCGAAGGGCAGGACGATATAATCAGACCGGGAAAAGGGAAGGAAGAGCGGCGGATGAAAGGAGGGGGTGGGCCGATTCAACCCGCGCCCGGCAACACGTCAAGGTGGGCGCGCGTCGGTTCATCGCACCGCTTTAGTCCGTGAGCCGTTGCCAATCGCGGATGGCGCGGCGGACGTCCCAGTAGTTGACCTCATCGGACTCGCGGATGAAGGCCGACAGCATGGCCTTGTCGCAGAGATTGTTCACGATGCGCGGGATGCCCTTGCTGCCCTTGTGGATGGCGCGCAACGCCCACGGGGTGAAGCCCGGCCGGCCCATACCGCCGGCCAGCGTGAGGCGGTGGTGGATGTAGTGCCGCGTGTCTTCCAGGGAAAGCGGGTGGAGTTCGTAGTGCACGAGGATGCGTTGGCGCAGCTGGCGGAGCTCCTCGCGGGCGAGCACCTCCTTCAACTCGGGCTGGCCCATGAGCACGATCTGCAGGAGCTTTTGCTGATCGGTTTCCAGGTTGGAGAGCAGGCGGATCTGCTCGAGGACCGCGAAGGAGAGGTTTTGCGCCTCGTCGATGATGAGCACGATGTCGCGGCCGCGGTGGATGCGTTCCAACAGCACGCGGTTCATCTGCGCCACAAGATCGACCTGGCTGCGGGCCAGCTTGGTCTCGCCCAACTCGGTCAAAATGGCCTTGAGCATCTGCGTCTCGGTGACGCGCGGGTTGAGAATCAGGGCGGTGTCAAAGCGCTCGGTGTCGATTTCGTTGAGGAAGCGCCGGCAAAGCGTGGTCTTCCCGCAGCCCACCTCGCCAACCAGCACGATGAAGCCCTTGCGCTCTTGCACGCCGTATTTCAGGTGCTGCAGGGCGTCGTGATGGGTGGGGCTGAGATAGAGGAACCGCGGGTCCGGGGTGATGTTGAAAGGCATCTCCTGGAACCCGTAAAACGCCTGATACATGAAAACCGAGAGATTGGGAACGCGCGGCCAAAAGGCACGCAAAAACCAAGGGGCAAAAAGTTTACGGAGACAATTTACAGAAAACTGCCAATTCTATCTCATGCCTCCATGCACCTCCGCCGCCTGATTGTCGTCCTGTATCTCGCCCTGTTCTTGGGCGTGGCGGTGACGTCCGGCGTGTTTTTCTGGCAGGCCCGGCAGGAGTATGACCGGCTGCGCGCAATGGAGGCGGAAAGCCGCCGGCGGCTGGCCGAGGCCGAGCAGCGCCTGCGCGAACAGGAGAAGGTCCTGCACCGCCTGCGCACCGATCCCGAATATGTCGAAAAAGTCATCCGCCAGCGGCTTGGCTACGCCCGGCCCGACGAATATCTTTTTCGGCTCGAAGAATAACTGTACCCGATTTGCCCATGTCTGACCATCCGTTGATCGAACAATTCACCGCCGCCGGCCAAGGCCAGGTGTTTGCGCACTGGAATTTACTCGACCCCGCCGCCCGCGATACGCTGCTGGCCGAGGCCGCGGAGATCGACCTGGCCGAAATTGCCCGGCTCACGCGCATGCTGCTCGGTGGTGCGGCGGCCCAGGTTGACCTGAGCGAGCTGAGCCCGGCCCCGTATGAAAAACGGCCCGAGCACGGCGGCGAGGCCGCGGCCTGGGCGCGCGCCAAGGCGGAGGGCGAGGCGGCGTTGCGCGCCGGACGCGTGGCGGCGTTTACGGTCGCGGGCGGGCAGGGCACCCGGCTTGGCTACGACGGACCGAAGGGCACATTCCCGGTTACGCCGGTCCGCGGGAAGACGCTGTTTCAGGTCTTTGCGGAGAAGATACTCGCGGCGGGCCGCCATTACGGCCGGCCGCTGCACTGGTTCATCATGACCAGTCATCAGAACCACGCGGCGACGGAGGCGTTTTTCAAGGAGAACGGTTTCTTTGGACTCGCAGCCGAACGCGTGCATTTCTTCCGCCAGGGCCGCATGCCGGCGGTGGATTTCGACGGCCGCATCCTGTTGGAATCGCCCGGGCATATCGCGATGAGTCCGGACGGTCACGGCGGCTCGTTGCGTGCGCTGGAACGCAGCGGGGCTTTGGACCTGATGGCGCGCGAGGGCATCGACACGCTGAGCTACTTCCAAGTGGACAACCCGCTGGTGCGTTGCATCGATCCGGCGTTCATCGGCTGGCATCTGCTGCGTGGTTCCGAAATGAGCAGCAAGATGGTGCCGAAGGCTTACGCAGGGGAGAAGGTCGGACATTTTTGCCAGCAGCGCGGCAAGCTGGTGGTGGTTGAATACTCCGACCTGCCCCAGGCCATGCAGGAGGAAACCGATGCCGCCGGCGGATTGCGCTACCTCGCGGGCAGCATCGCCATCCACGTGCTCGACCGTGAATTTGTGCGCCGCATGGCGTGTCCCGCCGGCGCGGGTGAGGCCACGCTGCCGTTTCACCGGGCCGACAAGAAAATCCCGACCGTCGATGCGGCGGGGCAGCCCGTCAAACCGGAGAAACCCAACGGCGTGAAGTTCGAGATGTTCGTGTTCGACGCGCTGCCCTTTGCGCGCAATCCCGTTGTCATCGAGACGCTGCGCGCCGATGATTTTTCGCCGGTCAAAAACGCCGAGGGCGTCGATTCGCCCGCCACCTGCCGGGCGGACCAGCAACGGCAATTCGCCCGCTGGCTGCGCGCGCATGGCGCGGAGGTGCCGGTTGATGCCACCGGGCTGCCGGCCTGCACGATCGAGGTTTCGCCGCTCTTCGGTTACGATGAGGATACATTTGCCGCCTCCTGGCGAAAACTCTCACCGCCCCCGCCGATTGCGGAAGGGCTTTGTCTGGAGTAACCGAACCAGAATTCACCTCCGTATTTCCTTTCATGACCCTTGTTGAAAAAATCGAAAACGCCGGCCGCGATGGCCGACTGCTGCCCGCGACCGTGGAAAACCTGCGAGCCTTTCTTGAGGCGAACCTGCCCGCCTGGGCCGGCGCCAGCATTGGCGAGTTGGTGGAGCGCGAGGCCTGGGCGGAACTGAACGACCGGTTTTATCGCTACCTCGAGTTCGGCACGGGCGGCATGCGCGGGCGCACCATTGGCCGGATCGCGACCGCGGCCGAAACCGGCGACGCCGCGCCCGGCCAGACGCCCGCGCACGCCGCCATCGGCACCAATGTGCTCAACGATTTCACGCTGATCCGCGCGGTCATCGGTCTGTATCGCTACACGCGGAAGCACCTGGACTCGCGTGGCATCCCGGCCAAGGCGCGCATCGTGATCGCTCACGACGTGCGGCATTTCTCGCGGCATTTTTGCGAGCTGGCCGCCTCGACCTGGACCCATTTGGGCGGCGAGGCCTGCATCTTTGACGGGCCGCGGCCGACGCCGCAGCTGAGTTTTGCAGTGCGCCAGCTCAAGGCGCACACCGGCGTGGTCATCACCGCCAGTCACAATCCGCCGCACGACAACGGCTTCAAGGCTTACTTCGACGACGGTGCACAGGTGGTGCCGCCGCATGACAAGGGCATCGTAGACGAGGTCAACGCCGTGCCGCTGGCGGAGTTGTCCGGATATTTGCACGCGGACTTGCAGGGCGTGACCACGCTCAACCGCGACGCCGATGACGATTACCTGGCGATGGCGTCCGCCGCGGTGCTCGACCCCGGCGTGTTCAAGCGCGCCAAGCTCAAGGTGGTTTTCACCAACATCCACGGCACGGGCGCGGTGCATTCGCTGCCGCTGTTGATCCATGCCGGTTGCGATGTGCATCCGGTTTCTTCGCAGCTGGAGCCGGATGCGAATTTCCCGACGGTGAAATCGCCCAATCCCGAGAACGCGGAGGCGCTCGCCCAAGGCATGGCGCTGGCGGACAAACTCGGCGCCGATGTCGTGATGGCAACCGATCCCGACGCCGACCGGATGGGCGTGGCGGTGCGCACGAAGGCGGGCGGGCTGCAACTGCTCACCGGCAACCAGATCGGCGCGCTGCTGGCGGAATACCGGCTCGCGAAATTCAAGGAGCTCGGCTGGATCCCCGCCGCGGGCTCCGACCGCGTTTGTATCATCAAGACCTTTGTCACCACGCGGCTGCAGGACGCGATCGGCGCCGGCCACGGCGTCAAGGTGATCAACACGCTCACCGGTTTCAAATGGATCGCCGCCCGTATCCGCCGTTACGAGGAGCAGTTGCGCGCGGCGATCGGACCGGAATGCGATTACGATGCGCTGCCGATGCGCGAGCGTGCGCGGTTGTTGCAGGAACACGCGACGTTCTACGCCTTCGGCACCGAGGAAAGCTACGGTTACCTGCCCAACGACGGCGTGCGCGACAAGGACGGCAACTCCGCCTGCCTGATGTTCGCCGAATTGTGCGCGTCGTTGAAAGCCCGCGGTCTCACCGTGCCGGAATATCTCGATGAGCTTTACCTCCGCTACGGCTTCTACCTCGAGGGCGTGATCAACCTCTACTACGAGGGCGCGACGGGCAGCGCGAAGATCAAGCGCATCCTCGAGTCCTACCGCGCGAATCCGCCGCAGCGTTTTGGTGACGTGAAGGTGGCGAAGTTCGAGGATTTCGGCCGGCAGGACATCTATGATGCCGACGGCGAGCTGATCCCGAAACAGGATCTGTATCTCGTGACCCTCGACAACGGTTGCACCTTCGCGGCCCGCGGCAGCGGCACCGAGCCGAAGATGAAGTTTTATCTCTTCGCCCACGCCCAGGTCGCCGACGCCGCGACTCTGCCCGCGGTGAAAACGGAGACGAAACAGCTGCTCGACCGGCTCATCCAACTGATCGAGGCCGACGCCAAACAGCGCGCGGAAGGCTGAGCCGGCGATGGCTGCCGCCGGCACCTACCTCAATCCGGTCGGGGCCCGGCCGGTCCACCTGGGCGATCCTTTCGCCTGGTGGCACGCCGGGCGCTATTACCTCACGGGCACGACGGATCCGGAGGAGGGCTTTCGCTGGTATCATTCGCCCGATCTGGCCGATTGGACCGAAGGCGGCTGGTTGTGGCGCAAGGGGGCGTCGTGCTGGGTGGACGAGCGGTTGTGGGCGCCGGAGGTGTGCGCGTATCGCGGACGGTTTTACCTCACCTACAGCGGCGCGCTGCGCGGGGTCACCCCGATGCGCATGTTGATGGGCCTGGCGGTGAGCGACCGCCCCGAGGGACCGTATCGCGATCTGCGCACACCATGGTTCGATCCCGGTTATTCCACGATCGACGGCCACCTGTTCATCGATCGCGACGAAACGCCCTGGCTCTATTTCAGCCGCAACGGCCGGCAGGACGGTTATGACTACGGCGTGATTTATGGCGTGCGCCTGAGCGACGACCTGTTGGAACCGCAGGGCGAGCCGGTGAAATTGTTGGAGGCCGATCAGCCTTGGGAAATGGAAATCCGCGACTGGAACCGCTGCAACGAGGGTTCGGCCGTGTGGCACGACGGCGAGCACTACGTGATGACCTATTCGGCCAATCACTACATGTATCCCGGCTATGGCATCGGACTGGCGCGCGCCCGGCATCCGCTCGGTCCGTGGGAGAAAGATCCCGCCAATCCGCTGGTGCGTACCGAACCGGTGGCCGGCGTCTCCGGCCCGGGGCACAATTCCGTGGTGTTGTCACCCGACGGCACGGAGCGCTTCATGGTCTATCACGCGCATGCCGATGCGCAGCAGCCCTCGGCCGACCGGGTGGTGTGCATCGACCGGTTGGAGCGCGATGCGCCGACCGGTTGGTGGCGGTTGCGCGGTCCCACGCGTTCGCCACAACCGTTGCCCGCCGGGGCTTACAGATCCACCAGCACCTGAAAGCCGCCGTAGGCCATGCGTTTGAAATCGAAGGGCGAGTTCTTGGGATTGCACATGTCGAGGAGTCGCGAATCGGCCATGACCTTTTTGTTCACGGCATCGCGGTGTCGGCGTGATTTGTAAACGATGTAGGAGAAGAGCACCGTCTCGTCGGATTTGATCTGGGCGAGTTTGGGAAAGGTGGTGGTCATGTCCGGGATGTTCAGGTCATCGCCGACACATTCGACGTAGGCGAGGGCGCCGTATTCTTTCCAGATCCGGCCGGCCTTGGTGGCGAGTTTGCGGTAGGCGGTGAGTTTGCGCTTATTGATGGGAATGACGAATCCGTCGATGTAGCGGGGCATGGGGATTGGGGGTTGGGGTGAGGTTTGAGCGGGAGAGGAGTGTAACAACGGGTCGACGGCAGAACCAGTCAGGATTGGGCCAGGCGTTTGGCGTAATCGGCCTTGAGTTGGCGGTGCCAGGGCCAGAAGGGCGGCCGTGGTCCGCCTTCGAGCAGCGCGATAAGAAAGCCGACATGAATATGCCAGCCGGAGGCGAAATTGTGCAGGTCGGGCAGGTCTTCGCCTTTGGCCCGGTGGGTGAGCACCAATTGCACCTGATCGCCCTGCGGTGTGAGCTCGAAAGTGACCTCGGAGTCCGATCCGCCAAAGGTGTGCACGAGCAGGTGCGGCGGTTCGCAGCGCAGGACCACCCCGTCAAAGGTCACGCCGGGATCGTGCACGTGCTTGTATTCGTCCGGCGGAGTCTCGTCGGGCACGAGGTTCTTGTGGTGCATGTTGAACACGATCTTGCCGCCGGCACGTGGTTCGAGGAGGCCACCGGCCAGCCAGCGGGCACGCTTGGCGGGGTCGGTCAGAAAATCCCACACGCGTTCGATGGGGCCGGGGAGCAGACGGATGAGACGGACTTCACCGGGGGCGGTGAATTGGGCGGGTTGGTCGTTGGGTTTCATGAAGATTTTTTCCTGGGCTTTCTGACTTCGTCGGCCCGCAGTTCACGTTCCAGGGCATCAAGCCGGTGGCTCCAGAATTCCCGGGTGCGGCGCAGCCAGGCGTCGAGTTCATTCAGGCCGGCGGGGTTGAGCGATTGGATGCGCGATTGGCCGGCGACCCGCGTGGTGACGAGGCCGGCGGCGCGCAGCACATTGAGATGCTGGGAGATGGCGGGGGCGCTCATGTCGAATTTTTCCGCCAGTTCGCCCGAGGTGCGGTCACCTGCGGCCAACAGTTCAACGATGCGACGTCGGGTCGGGTCGGCGAGGGCGCTCAGACTTTGCATGAGCGAAAAGATTAAGTAATAGCTTAATTAAGCAAGATCTAAACGACAGGCCGGATATTTCCCCGACCTGCGAGTCCGGGCGGACGATCAAGGATGGTGATGATCGGCCCCTGCGGGGAGTTCCGACTCGTCAAAAGGCGGATATTCCCGAAGGTAAAACCATGAGCAGCGCCAAGAAAGGAAAGCATCTGTCGGACGGTGAGGTTGAAATTCTGCTGGCCACCCTGGAGGCACGTTTTGCGCAGAGCGCTCACCGCCACCCAGGGATCACCTGGACCAAGGTGGCGGTCCGGCTGCAGGCCAAGCCCGAGAAATTGTGGGCCTTGTCCGAGCTGGAGCGCACCGGCGGCGAACCGGATGTCGTCGGCCACGATCGGAAGACGGGCGAAATCTTCTTTGTCGATTGTTCGCCGCAGAGTCCGGTCGGCCGCCAGAGCCTGTGCTACGACCGGGAGGCGTTGGACGGGCGCAAAAAGTTTCCGCCCAAGGGTTGCGCCACGGAGTTGGCGGCGGCCATGGGTGCGGAGTTGCTGAACGAGGCGCAATATGGCGAGCTGCAGCAACTGGGCGAATTCGACACCAAGACGTCGAGCTGGTTGCTGACGCCGCCGGAGATCCGCAACCTGGGCGGGGCGATTTTCGGCGACCGCCGTTTTGGCCGGGTGTTCATCTACCACAACGGCGCGGACTCCTACTACAGCGGCCGGGGTTTTCGTTGCCGGCTGATGGTCTAGCAGTTCGCACGCAAGAACTGACGCGAGGGGCGCAATGAGCAATTCCGTCCATCAGACCAAAAACCCCATCATGGTCTTGGCTGCACAGATCTTACGGGTTGCTGACTTTCCTGCAACTTGCGGAGGGAATGCCGTGTGTTGAGATGGCACCCGATGCGAATCCCATTCTTGCCCCAGACTCCTTTACTTCAACGCGGATGGTTTCGCCGGACCACGATTCTGCTGACGGCGGTCCTCCTGTTCTTGCCGGACGCAGTGGCGGCGGGAGCCGCGTCCGGCAAGGAAGATTTCGGGTCTCTCGTCAAATTGGCGCCGTTCGTCGTGAACGGACGGCAACTGTCGATCTCGGTTCATGCCCGTTCGGGCGGCGACCGGCGTTACGCGGTGGGCTTTGCCGAGGAGGTGGTGGCGGTGGTTTGCGAGGCCGTGACACCCGAAACGGGGCGGGGACTCGTGATCATCGGTCAGAAGGGTGAACCGCACCCCATCCATGTTTTCAGACGATTCCTGGCGATGGCGGAGGCCGGGCAACTCGATACGGCGGTGGCGGCCCGCGCGCCGGAACTCGTCGCCGCCCTCGATCGCTGGGAGGCGACCATCACGGAGGACGGAACCGCGGATTCGCCCGACGACGACCTTGAGTTTGAACAGATCATGACCGCGCTGCCGCTGGCACTCGAGGGCTTGGGCGCGCAGCTCTATCAGTTGGCCTGGGCCGAGGGGTTCGACGATGTCAGGGTTGAGGGCCGGTTGCGCGCTCTGCGGACGCCGGATCTGGCGGGCGACCTGTTCAAGCCCTACGACTGGGTGTTCTACCTGCCGCCCCGGAAAGCGTTCGACCGGGTGCTCGACAAGTTGGTGGCGGATGCACTGAAGGAAGAAGAGGCAGGTTTCTTTGCCCGGATGGCGGTTATCCCAATCAGCCCGCTAGCTGTCGTGTAGTGGAATAGCGTGTCAGATCGTGCTTCAGGGCTGAACGTTGGTAGAGAATAGCCGGGGAAGTCGCTCATGTTCGTCATTCGCGTCCATTATTGTCCAAAGTCATCGGTGCCCCGTCGCCGACATTTGGGCGGAACTCAATGCGCTTTGGTGAGACACGGGACTAAAAGTATTTGCATGTTGCAACAACAAGCAAGGGCTTCCCCGATTCAGTACTCGAGATACGGCCCGAGCCAGCGTTCGGCCTCGGTCACGCTGATGGCTTTGCGCTCCGCGTAGTCTTCCACCTGATCCTTCGCCAGTTTGTCGACGGCAAAATATTTCGATGCCGGATGGTTCAGGTAGAAACCGGAGACCGAACTCGCGGGGTTCATGGCGTTGCTTTCGGTGAGCGCAATGCCGGTGGCTTCGGTGGCATTGAGCAGGGCGAACAACGGCGGTTTCTGGGTGTGGTCCGGACAAGCCGGGTAGCCCGGGGCAGGGCGGATGCCGCGGTATTTTTCGCGGATGAGATCCTTCATCTCCAGATTCTCCACCTTGCCGTAGCCGCAGAGATCCCGCGCTTTTTTGTGCATCAGTTCGGCGAGCGCTTCGGCAAGCCGGTCACCCAGCGCCTGGGCGATGATGGCGTGATAATCGTCGTGCTCGGCCTTGAAGGCGGCGGTGAGTTTTTCCACGCCGTGGCCCGCGGTGACGGCAAAGCCGCCGAGGTAATCGATGCGGCCCGAGTCCTTGGGCGCGAGGTAGTCGGCCAGACAGTGGTTGTGCTGGTCGGCCGGTTTTTCGAGTTGCTGCCGTAAAAAGTGGAACGTGTGCAGCACCTTGGCGCGTCCGGCGTCGGCATAGACCTCCACCGAGTCGCCCGTGCTGTTGGCCGGCCAGAAGCCGATGACGGCCCTGGCGGTGAACAGCTTTTCGTCAATGATGCGCTTGAGCAGCTTTTGCGCGTCGTGGAAGAGCTTGGTCGCCTCGGTGCCGACCTTCTCGTCCTGCAGGATTTCGGGGAATCGGCCGTGCAGTTCCCACGCGGAGAAGAACGGACCCCAGTCAATGAAATCGGAGATTTCATCGAGCGTTAGGGGTAGGGCGTGACCGCTGGGCGCGCCGGTTTGCTCTGCGGATGTAGACGGCGGGCCTGGCAGTCCCGCCTTACCTGCGGCTTCCGTGGAAAATACCTTCGTCCCCAAGAAATCGGGTTCAGCGATATCCACCTTGGCCCAATCAAAGGTCGGCCGGTTGGCGCGGGCCTTTTCGAGCGGGAGCAGCGGCTTGCGGTTGCGCCGGGATTCAAAGTTTTCGCGCTGCTGTTGCTGTTTCGCCGCGATCTCGGCGAGGAACTTTGGCTTCTGGGTGTCGCTGAGGAGCGCGCTGACGACATTCACCACGCGCGAGGCGTCGAGGACGTGGACGACCCCGGGCACGTAGGCCGGGGCGATCTTGACGGCGGTATGTGCGGCGGAGGTGGTGGCGCCACCGATCAGCAGGGGCACGTCGAACTTTTCCCGCGTCATTTCCTTGGCCACGTGCACCATCTCGTCGAGCGAAGGCGTGATGAGGCCGGAGAGGCCGATGATGTCGGCATTTTTTTCGCGGGCGGTGGCGAGGATTTTTTCGGCGGGCACCATGACGCCGAGGTCGACGACCTCGTAATTGTTGCAGGCGAGCACGACGCCGACGATGTTCTTGCCGATGTCGTGCACGTCGCCCTTGACCGTGGCGAGGACAACACGGCCCTGCGGCTTGGCGGTGCCGCCGGCAGCCACGAGCTGCTTTTTCTCCTCCTCCATGAACGGCGTGAGGTAGGCCACGGCCTTCTTCATCACGCGCGCGGATTTGACGACCTGCGGGAGAAACATTTTGCCGGCCCCGAACAGATCGCCGACGACGCGCATGCCGTCCATCAGCGGACCCTCGATCACGTCAAGCGGCCGGGCGAGTTTGGCGCGGCACTCCTCGGTGTCGGCCTCGATGAACGTGTCGATGCCCTTGACGAGCGCATGACTCATGCGTTCCTCGACCGGGAGCTCGCGCCACGCCGCCGCGGCGGGTTTTTCGGCCGTCACGCCCCCGGCCTTGGCGGCATCGGCCTCGGCTTTCAATTTTTCCGCGTGTTCGATCAGCCGCTCGGTGGCGTCGGCACGGCGGTTGAGCAGGACGTCGTCCACGAGTTCGCGCAGAGCGGGTTCGATCTCATCGTAGACGCCGAGCATGCCGGCGTTGACGATGGCCATGTCGAGGCCGGCCTTGATGGCATGGTAGAGGAAGGCCGTGTGCATGGCCTCACGCACGGGGTTGTTGCCCCGGAAGGAAAAGGAGACGTTGGAAACGCCGCCGGAAACCTTGGCGCCGGGCAGCGTCTTTTTGATGAGCGCGGTGGCCTCGAAGAAATCGCGGGCGTAGTTGTTGTGCTCCTCGATGCCGGTGGCGACGGTCAGGATGTTGGGGTCGAAAATGATGTCCTCGGGGGCAAAGCCGAGTTTGTCGGTCAGCAGCCGGTAGGAGCGGGTGCAGATGCTCACCTTTTCGTCGCGGCTGGCGGCCTGACCCTGCTCGTCGAAGGCCATGACCACGGCGGTGGCGCCGTAACGGTGCAACAGCTTGGCGCGGCGCAGAAACTCCTCCTCGCCGTCCTTTAGCGAGATGGAGTTGACGATGCCCTTGCCCTGCAGGCAGCGCAGGCCGGCTTCGAGCACGGTCCATTTCGACGAGTCGAGCATCACGGGCACACGCGCGATGTCAGGTTCGGCGGCGATGAGATTGAGGAACTTGACGATGGTGGCCTCGCCGTCGATCAGCGCCTCGTCGACATTGATGTCGATGATGTTGGCGCCGTTCTCGACCTGCTGTTTGGCGATGGCGAGACAGGCGTCCCAATCGCCGGCCTTGAGGGCCTTGGCGAATTTGGGCGAGCCGGTGATGTTGGTGCGTTCGCCGATGACGATGAATTGGGAGGCGGATTGGGTCATGCGATTACCAAGGGTTCCAGGCCGCTGAGGCGAAGGGTGGTGGAGCGGGGCTGCGGTTGGCGGGGCGGCAGATCGCGCACGGCGGCGGCGATGGCGCGGATGTGATCGGGCGTGGAGCCGCAGCAGCCGCCGACGAGATTGACGAAACCGGCGCGGGCAAACTCGCCGAGCACGCCGGCCATGTCGGCCGGGGTCTCATCGTAACCGCCAAAGGCGTTGGGCAGGCCGGCGTTGGGGTGGCAGGTGACGAAGCACTCGGCGATTTCGGAGAGTTCCTCGATGTAGGGCCGCATCTGTTTGCCGCCGAGCGCGCAGTTGACGCCGACGGAAAACGGCCGGGCGTGCCGGATGCTGTTGTAAAAGGCGCCGATGGTCTGGCCGGAGAGCGTGCGGCCGGAGGCGTCGGTGATCGTCACCGAAATCATGACCGGCAGGCGCCGGCCGATTTCGTCGAAGAGGTCCTCCAAGGCGAAGAGTGCGGCCTTGGCGTTGAGGGTGTCGAAGATGGTCTCGACCATCAGCGCGTCGACTCCACCCGCTACCAGCGCGGCGGCCTGCTCACGGTAGGCGGCGACCAGCTGGTCGAAGGTGACGGCACGGAAATCGGGCCGGTTGACGTCGGGCGACATCGACGCGGTGCGGTTGGTCGGGCCGAGCCCGCCCACCACGAAGCAGCGGCGGCCGGGCGTGGCGGCCTCGGCGCGTTGCGCGGCGCGCCGGGCAATTTCGGCGGCGGCGCGATTGATTTCGGGCACGAGCGATTCAAGTCCGTAGTCGGCCTGGGCAATGGTGGTGCTGCTGAAGGTGTTGGTGGTGACAAGATCCGCGCCCGCCTCGAAGTAGGTGAAATGAATGTCCTCGATGACATCGGGGCGGGTGAGACAGAGCAGATCGTTGTTGCCCTGCAGATCCTGCGGGTGCTGCTGCAACCGTTCGCCGCGAAAGTCCGCCTCGGTCAATTTGCGGTTCTGGATCATGGTGCCCATCGCGCCGTCGAGGATGGCGATGCGCTGCTCGAAGAGACGCTGGAGGGCGGAGGCGGAGGAGGCGGGTGCGTTGGAATCAGACATGTCGGTTACGAAAGGGATCGGGTGGATTACAGCGGACGATGGGGCGTGTTGCAAGAAACATATCTAGGAATACTGATATGTTGATGATAAAAAAATAAAAGCGAATGTGCCGCGGATTTTGCGCCGGGCATTAGCCGGCGGCATGAGCGCGGCAAACGAATCTACTTTCACAAGATTTGCGCAGACTTGGGCATTGCCTGAGCCGTTGGTCGTCGCAGCATGACCGGAGCAGTTCTTTCGCAGACAACGTTCCGGGCACTGGGGAAGGCCGTGAAAATCGGCCACAGTTGCGCTGCGGTAACGTCTGTAATTCCAAGTCACCGTCCCGGTTCAACCGGGAAAAAGCCAGTCGGCGGTCACGCCGGTGAAGGCGGTTGATGCGGTGCTCCCAATCCTGCGGGGTGGTGGAGCGCACAGGCGGAGTCCGAATATCCAGTTCCGAAATGCTCACGCGGTCAGGGCGAAATTTGCGCACCCTGAACCGCGAAAACTTCATCGCAAAAATGAAGCGTGAGAGTGGTCCTGCCCTTTCCGGCCCAGCCGGATCGGGGGTCGGCGCCCTCTTGCCTCGACCCGAAGAAAATGAAAAACCAAACGTGCATCCCGCCGGCGGGATGCTTCCTCATGGCGTGCGTCCTCGCGGCCGCGCCCCTCTCAACTTCCGCGGAAGACGCGGCCGAATTGTCCGTCCTCGACGAGGTCGTCATCTCGGCGACCCGCAGTCCGCAGGATCCCAAACATACGCCCGTGGCGGTGACCGTGCTGCCGTTGGCCGACCTGGACACGGCGCAGGTTTTCGACCTGCGGGCCGCCCTGGCGGAGCAAGCCGGGGTGAACATCGTGACCTCCGGCGCGACCGGAGCGGTCAGCTCGCTGTTCTTGCGCGGCGCGGAATCGCACCAGACCACGTTTTTTGTCGATGGCGTGCGCATGAACGACCGTTCCGCCCTCTATTCCAGCTATCTCGGCGGGGCCGATCTCACCGGCGTGGAGCGCATCGAGGTGCTGCGCGGTCCGCAAAGCACGCTCTACGGCAGTTCGGCGATGGGCGGGGTGATTTTGGTCGAGACCGCACGCGGACAGGGCGCGTCGCAGGCGCGCCTGCGTACGACGGCGGGTTCGTTTGACACGCTGGGTGCATCGCTGGCGGTGACCGGGGCGCGCGGCGCGTTCGGTTACACCGCATCGGCGGGTTATACCGAGACGGACAACGACCGGCCGAACAATGCCTACGATCAATGGAGCTACACGGCGCGCGGGGATTACGCGGTGTCGGACCGCGCCAGCATCGGCGTCACCTATCGCGGGCAGGTGGGCGATTATGAGGAGCCGGGTTCGACGACTTTCCCGTCGCCGGGTCTGGTGAATTTCAAGAACCATCTGGTGACGGTCTTTGGCGAATTTCGTCCGGCGGAGCAGTGGCACAGCCGGTTGACCGTGGCCCGGCACAATCGCGATTACACCTATGCATCGAGCTGGGGAACCTCGCCCTCGGAGAACCGCCGTGAGATCCTCGACTGGCAGAACACCTGGGCGGCCACCGCGCGCGTTGAACTCGTGGCCGGGGTGAATTACGAGGACGGCAAGTTCACCGGCAGCGACGTTGACTATGACGATTCCCTCCTGGCGGGTTATCTGTCGGCCGTCATGCGGCCGGTGGAGCCGGTCACCTTCACGCTGGGCGTGCGGCGCGACGATTACGACACCGTGGGTCATGCCAACACCTGGCGCGCCGCGGCGGCCTGGCGCGTGTTGCCGGACACGAAGCTGCGCACCTCGTATGGCACGGCGTTCACCGCGCCGAGCGCCGAGGATTATTTCGGCGTGCCGTCGTGGGGGCAGTTGCCGAACCCCGGGCTGCTGCCGGAGAAATCGCGCGGTTGGGACATTGGCATCGACCAGGAGCTGGCCGGCGGCAAGGGCAGCGTCAGCCTGACCTATTTTCACAGCCGCTACCGCGACAAATTCTCATGGCAGGTGGTGGACTGGACGTTCTACACCGGGCAGATCGTGAATATCGACCGGGCCTCGACCTCGGGGGCGGAATTTGCCCTCGCGGCGCGTCCGCATGAGCGGCTCAACACCCGGTTGACCTACACCTACCTCGACACCGAGGACAAAACGACGGGTGACCGCCTGATCCGCCGGCCCCGGCACACATTCAACTTCGACGCCAACGTGCAGGTGACCCAGGCATGGCTGCTCGGCGCCGGCATGCACCTGGTGTCAGACCGGCTCGACAGCGGGCCGGTCACCCTTTCCGGCTACCAGACGGTGCGTTTCTACACCAGCTACGCGCTGGGTGGCCGCAAACCCGTGCTGCAGTTGCGGGTGGAAAACGCCTTCGACGAGGCCTACGAGGAAATCGCCGGCTACCCGGCGCTGCCGGTGGCGGTATACGGCGGCCTTGAGTGGCGGTTCTAAATCGGCATGGTGCCCGCAACGATGTTCCGTCCGATCCTTCGCCTCCTGTTCGCGCTCTGCCTGCTGCCGTTGACGGCAGCGGCGCAGGAGGTGCGGGTCGTTTCCCAGACCGTGGGCACGGATGAAATGTTGCTCGCGCTGGCCGATCCGGAGCAGATCGCCGCGCTGAGCCACCTCGCGCACGATGCGCAGTTCAGCGCTGCGGCCACGGAGGCCGCGGCGTATCCGCGCATCACCACCGGGGACAGCGAGGCGATTCTGCGCTACCGGCCGACCTTGGTGCTGTTCACCGATTACAGCCGCGCGGAGCTGGTTGAGCGGGTGCGCAAGTCCGGGGTGCAGGTGATCGTGTTCGACCGCTACGCGACGATGGAGGATGTTTATGCGAACCTGCGCACCCTGGGCCGGGCACTGGGGCACGAGAGCCGCGCGGAAGCCATAATCGCAGCGTCGCGGGTGCGCATGGCGGCGTTGGCGGTCAAGCTCCGCGGGGTGAAGCCGGTGCGTGTGATCAACGCCTCAACCTACGGCCTGCTCTCCGGGGCCGGCACGACGTTTCAGGATCTCTGCGATCATGCCGGTGCGGAAAACGTGGCGAGCACGGTCGGCGGTTTCACCGGCATCGTGCCCGAACCGACCGAGCGCATGCTGGCCTGGCCGATCGATCTGCTGGTGTTGGATGGCGACATGACGGTGGACGAGGCGTTGGCGCCGCTGCGCGATTTGCTGCCCTACAAATACATCGAAGCGGTGAAGCGGAACCGTGCGATTGTCATGCCCTCCGCGTTGATGGCGAGCGTCACGCATCACCGCATCGACGGCTACGAGCTGCTGGCGCGCAAGTTGCATCCGGAGGTGGCGTGGTGACCAACCGGAAGCTGCAGTCGTGGGTCATGCCCGCGCTGGTGCTGGTGTTGCTGGCGCTGTCGTTTGTCTCGCTGACGTCGGGCGAACTCAAGCTGGGCGCGGCCCAGCTCTGGGCGGGATTGCGCGGGCAGGATGAACTGGCCTCGACCGTGATCTGGCAGCTGCGCCTGCCGCGGTTGATCACCGGCATGCTGGTCGGCGCGGCACTCGCCTCCGCCGGGCTCGTGATGCAGGCCTATTTTCGCAACAGCCTGGCGAGTCCCGACCTGCTGGGCGTGAGCGCCGGGGCGGCGGCCGGCGCGGTGTCGGCGATTGTCTTCGGCTGGACGTTGTTCGCGCTGTGGGTGCTGCCGTTGGCCGCGGTGGTCGGTGCGGTGTTGGCCACGATGGCGGTGCTGGTGTTGGCGCGGCGCGGCGCGAGCAGCGAACGCCTGTTGCTGGCCGGCATCGCGCTGAACGCGCTGCTCGGCGCGGTGACAAGCTACCAGTTGTCGCACGGCGTCGCGCTGTGGGAGCGCAATGCCCAATTGCTTTTCTGGCTGCTCGGCGGTTTGGAAGACCGCAGCTGGCTGCATGTGGCGGCGGCATTGCCGATCGTGATTGCGGCGGCGCTGCTCTGGCCACTCGGCCGACCGATGGACCTGCTGAGTTTGGGTGAAACCGAGGCGCAGAGCCTGGGCGTGCCGGTGCGCAGCCTGCGCCGCCGCCTGCTGGCGCTGGCGACCGTGCTGGCGGCGACCGCCACGGCGGTGGCCGGGGTGGTGGGCTTCGTGGGGTTGGTGGTGCCGCATTGCCTGCGTCTGCTGGTCGGCCCTGAGCATCGGCGGCTGGTGCCGTTGAGCATCATGGGCGGGGCGGCCTTCGTGCTGGCCTGCGATCTCGTCGGCCGCGTGGCCGGCAATCTGCGACTGGGCATCGTCACCGCGCTCGTGGGCGGCCCGTTTTTCCTC